>JBCCEJ010000083.1:0-26015 GCA_039030335.1 Pseudomonadota bacterium
ACGCGCGAGCCATTCCCGGCTCGCGCTGGTTCTTGCGCCGCTCCGCCACGATGCTGGCAGGGGCGGTAACCGAGCAGCAATTCTGGAGATACAAACCATGCAGATTTCCGCAGCCATGGTAAAAGAGCTGAGGGAACGTACCGGCGCTGGCATGATGGAATGCAAGAAGGCGTTGGTGGCTTCCGATGGCGACATCGATGCCGCCATCGAAGCGATGCGCAAGTCGGGCGCCGCGAAGGCTGACAAGAAAGCGGGGCGGGTAGCCGCTGAGGGTCTGATCGCAATGGCCATGGCCGACGACCAGCGTAGAGCTGTGCTCGTCGAGGTGAACTGCGAGACCGACTTCGTCGCCAAGCAGGATGAGTTCAAGGACTTTGCGAATGCCGTGGCCGCGCGAGCGCTCGCGGATGCGCCGGCCGATGTCGATGCGCTGTTGGCGTTGCCGATGGATGGCGACAGCGGCGAGACCGTTGAAGAGCGCCGACGCGAGCTTATCGCGAAGATCGGCGAGAACATGTCGGTTCGGCGATTTACAGCACTGTCCGCGGCCGGGCAGGTCGGCGCTTACCTCCACGGCGGCCGCATCGGCGTGCTGGTCGGCCTGTCTGCCGGCACCGCGGAAGTCGCCAAGGACGTCGCCATGCACGTTGCCGCAAGTCGCCCGGTGTGCGTTGCCGAAGCGGATATTCCGGCCGAGACGCTCGACACCGAGCGCGCTATCTTCGCCGCCCAGGCCGCCGAGAGCGGCAAGCCGGCCGAGATCGTCGAGAAGATGGTCACCGGGCGCGTGCGTAAGTTCGTGGGTGAGATCACGCTGCTCGGTCAGCCGTTCGTCAAAGATCCTGACCAGTCCGTGCAGAAGTATCTGGGTGCCAACGGCGCCGCCGTCGACGCGTTCCAGCGCCTCGAGGTGGGCGAGGGGATCGAGAAGAAAGTGGAGAACTTCGCGGAAGAGGTCATGGCACAGGCCAAAGGTGCCTGATTCCCGTTGGCCTCGATTCGACCGGTGCGCGGCTGGAGAACTGACTGGTGAGTGAAGAGCCCGCGTACAAGCGCGTCCTGGTCAAGCTGAGTGGGGAGGCGCTGCTTGGTAACGAGGCCTACGGGATCGACCCCGAGGTTCTGGATCGCGTTGCGGACGAACTCGTCGACCTGCACGCGCTCGGCGTCGAGGTAGCCCTCGTGATCGGTGCCGGTAACATCTTCAGGGGCGCCGGTCTGGCGCAGGGCGGGATGGAACGCGTAACGGGTGACCATATCGGCATGCTCGGCACCGTTATCAATGCGCTCGCGATGCAGGATGCGCTCGAGCAACGCGGCCTGTACGTACGCGTCATGTCCGCGCTGGAGATCGAGGCGGTTTGTGAAAATTACCTGCGGCGGCGTGCCATCCGGCATCTGGAAAAGCGCCGCATCGTCGTGTTCGCGGCCGGCACCGGCAATCCTTTCTTCACTACCGACTCGGCTGCCAGCCTGCGCGCCATCGAGATCGGCGCCGAGCTGATGATCAAAGCGACCAAGGTCGACGGTGTATATACGGAAGACCCTGTGACCAACCCGGCCGCCGAGCGTTACGAACGGCTAGACTATGACGAGGTGTTGAGGCGCGGCCTCAACGTCATGGACCAGACGGCCGTGGTGCTCTGCAGAGACCACGGTATGCGCATGCGGGTGCTGGACATGGGCCGTCCTGACGCGCTGAAGCAGGCGGTCCTCGGGCATCCGGTGGGCACTCTGGTGGAACGCGCCAGCTGATCCGGCTCCTGCGGCGCGATATTCTGGACGGGTGACAGGCCTGTTCGGACTGCAGTTCGGACGATAGCGGTTGAGACGGAGGGCATGACACCATGATCGACGACATCCAGAAAGATGCTTCTACACGCATGAAGAAGAGCATCGACGCATTTCAGCTCGAACTCTCCAAGCTGCGCACCGGGCGGGCGAGCCCCAGTCTTCTGGACCATGTCACCGTTTCGTATTATGGCTCCGACGTCCCGATTAGCCAGGTGGCCAGCGTGTCGGTCGGAGACGCCCGCTCGCTCGTCGTGCAGCCTTGGGAAAAGAAGATGGTGCCCGACCTCGAGAAGGCCATCATGAATGCCAATCTGGGACTCAATCCGGTTACCGCCGGCGAGGTCATCCGCGTACCGCTGCCAGCGCTCACGGAAGAGCGACGTAAAGAGATGACGCGGGTCGTGCGTCAGGAGGCTGAACAGGCGCGGGTCGCCATCCGCAACATTCGCCGCGACGCCAATTCGAATTTCAAGGAGTTGGTGAAGGAGAAGGAAATCACCGAAGACGACGAACGCCGCGCTGGTGACGATGTGCAGAAGCTCACAGATAAATTCGTGGCAGAGGTCGACGATATCCTCAAGGCCAAGGAAGCGGACCTGATGGAGGTCTGAGCACTGGTGTCGGCTGTCGAACAGCCCGGTCGAGCGCCGGGCACTCCTGACGAGGATGGGCGCATCCCAAGGCACGTTGCGATCGTGATGGACGGTAACGGCCGTTGGGCCGAGCGGCGTCGATCCCCACGATTCAATGGTCATCGGGCGGGCGTCAACGCCGTGCGGGAGACCGTTCAGGCGTGCGCCGAACGTGGCGTCGAAGTCCTCACGCTGTTCGCATTCAGCTCAGAGAACTGGCGGCGCCCGGCTGAGGAGGTCGGACTGCTCATGAACCTGTTCGTCAGCGCGCTCCAGCAGGAGATGCGCAGGCTGCACAGCAACAACATCCGACTTCACGTGGCCGGCGAACGCGCCGCCTTCAACCATCACCTTCAAGAACAGATTGCGGAAGCTGAAGCCCTGACCGCCGACAACACCGGCATGCAGCTGGTCGTCGCGGCCAACTACGGGGGTCGCTGGGACATCGTGCAGGCCGCGCGCCATCTTGCCCAGCAGGTCGCTGATGGAACGCTCACACCAGACGACGTCGACGAGACCCGTTTCGCTCAGGCCGTGTGCCTGTCGGGACTACCGGAGCCGGACCTGTTCATCCGAACGGGCGGAGAAACCCGCATCAGCAACTTCCTGCTCTGGCAACTCGCCTATACCGAGCTCTATTTCACCGAGACGCTCTGGCCTGATTTCGACCGCACGGCGCTGGACGCGGCCTTCGTCGCGTTCTCTTCACGCGAACGCCGCTTCGGGCGCACAGGCGACCAGGTGGCCCACAGTAAGGGTTAAACGGCATGTCCAACCTCGGGCAGCGCGTCGCAACGGCCGTCATTCTGATCCCCATCGTAGTCGGCGTGATCCTGCTCCTTCCGTGGCCCTGGGTCGGCGCTCTGTTCGGCTTGCTCGTGCTGGCCGCGGCGTGGGAGTGGACCCATCTGGCAGGTTGGCAACATCGCGGCATCCGTGCGGCTTATCTGGTCGCCACGGGCTTGCTGTTGATGGCGACGACCTTTCTGCAAAGCGCAATTGCGCTGATCGTCGTCGGGAGCGCGGTGCTTTGGTGGTGTTGGGCCCTCGCCCAGGTCATCCGGTTGCAGCGTGGCGGTGAATACGCCCGTCGCGGGACGGTGTCGTGGGCATTGACCGGGTGGATACTGCTGGTACCGTCCTGGTTGGCGCTGGTTCAGCTGCATCAACGGGGCGGCGGCGCGGCTCTGGTGCTGATGCTGATGGTCCTGGTGTGGTCGGCCGATATCGGCGCTTACTTCGCAGGACGCGCGTACGGACGGCGCAAGCTGGCGAGCCGCGTCAGCCCTGGCAAGTCATGGGAAGGTGTTGCCGGAGGCACCGTCGTCGCCCTGATGGCCGCTTTCGGTTATGCACTTGCGTTTGTGGACCAGGCTCTCGCGCTGTTCATGGTGGTCGCGCTGCTCACTGTCGCAGTCTCGATACTGGGAGATTTGACGGAGAGCGTGTTCAAGCGGGAATCCGACGTGAAGGACAGCGGCTCTTTGTTGCCCGGCCACGGCGGCGTGCTGGACCGGGTGGACAGCCTGACGGCGGCCGCGCCCGTGTTCTGGCTCGGCACCGTGGCGGTTGGGTTCTAAGCGTCTTCCGATATGGGGTCGCTTCGGCTTTCAGGCGCGTCCGGGGTTAGATGGGCCGTGCTCTATGGAATCGGAATGTAGTGGATATGCAGGGGATCGCCATACTTGGCTCGACCGGCACGATCGGGGTTAACACTCTGGACGTCGTGAGCCGCAATCCGGGGCAGTTTCGCGTCGTCGCGCTGTCAGCCAGGAGCAACGTCGCGCGGATGGCCGAGCAGTGTGAAGTCTGGCGCCCGGCTTTGGCGGCCATGGCGGATCCGAATGCCGCCGAGCGCCTGGCCGCGCAATTGCGGCTAAGCGCACCCGAAGTGCAAGTCATTGGCGGCCCCGACGCCGCAGAAAGCGTGGCTTGTCACCCAGCCGCCGCTCAGGTCATGGCCGGCATCGTGGGGGCGGCCGGGTTGCTGCCCACGCTTGCGGCAGCGCGGGCCGGCAAACGCGTTCTGTTAGCGAACAAAGAAGCGCTTGTGATGTCCGGTGCGCTGTTTATGCAGGCGGTACACGCGCACGACGTCGAATTGCTGCCTATCGATAGCGAACACAACGCGATCTTCCAGTGCATGCCGCCGCCTGGCACCGATCGGGCGCTCGCTCAGATCCGCAAAGTGTTGCTGACCGGTTCGGGAGGGCCGTTTCGCACGCGTGCTCCGGATTCGCTGCACGGCGTCACACCGGACGAGGCCTGTGCGCACCCGAACTGGGTCATGGGTCGCAAGATCTCGGTTGACTCCGCGACGATGATGAACAAAGGGCTCGAAGTCATCGAGGCGTGCTGGCTGTTCGGCATCGGGGTCGACGAGGTGCAGGTAGTCGTCCACCCGCAAAGCGTCATCCATTCGATGGTCGAGTATGTAGACGGCTCGGTGCTCGCCGAACTGGGTCATCCAGATATGCGCACGCCCATCGCACACGCGCTCGCGTGGCCCGAGCGCGCCGAATCCGGCGTGGGGTCTCTCGACTTCTTTTCTCTCGGGCAGCTTCAATTTGAAGCCCCGGACTTTGCGCGCTTCCCGTGTTTACGTCTGTGCATTGAGGCCGCGCGCGCCGGCGGGGATGCGAGCACCATATTGAACGCGGCCAATGAAGTTGCGGTCGAAAGCTTCCTGAACGGCAATCTGCGATTCCCACACATTGCACGCGTCGTCGAACAGGGACTGGAGGCCGCATGCACAACTGCGCCATCGACGATAGAGGCGGTGCTCGCGGTTGATGCGCTGGCGCGTGAGCGGGCTCGTGAGCACGTCGGAGCGCTGGCGCGAGCCCCGGCATGACGGGCCGCCGCGTCGAAGTGGCATAGCAACCGAACCAGAGCGAGAGGTCACGTTTCGGTCATGAGTCTGCTCTTCACAATCGCAAGCTTTATCGTCGCGATCGGTGTGCTCGTCACGGTGCACGAGTTCGGCCACTTCTGGGTGGCCCGGCGCTGCGGCGTGCGCGTACTGCGGTTTTCCGTCGGCTTCGGGCGCGCCTTGTGGCGTCGGGTCGGGGCTGACGGCACCGAATACGTTATCGCTGCCATCCCGCTAGGCGGTTACGTGAAGATGCTCGACGAACGTGAAGGTGATGTACCGCTCGCTGAGCTCGACCAGGCGTTCAACCGCAAATCCCTGCTGGCGCGCTCCGCGGTAGTTGCGGCAGGACCGGCTGCTAACTTCCTGTTCGCCATCGCGGCCTACTGGCTTGTATTCGTCATCGGGGTTAGCGGGTTGCGTGCTGAGATCGGAGCCGTTGAGCCCGGTTCTGTGGCCGCGCGGTCCGGACTGGTCGCCGGCCATCAGGTCACCGCCGTGGCCGGGGTGGAGTCGCATACCTGGGTGGCGGTGATCCAGCGGGTGCTCGGCGGCATGCTGATCGAGCCCACCGTGATGCTCGATGTCAAGCGAGATGGCGCTTCCGCCCGGGAACTGGCCCTCGACCTGGACGGTGTCGTGCTCGACGATCTGACCCAGGGGGGGTTCTTCCGCACGCTCGGGATGGAGCCGGCGCGGCCTGCTCACCCGGCGATCATCGATGCGCTGACCCCAGGTGGGGCCGCGGAGCGGGCAGGCCTAGAGTCCGGCGATACGGTGAAGTCTGCAGATGGGGCAGCGATCCGAAACTGGCGGCACTGGGTAAGCGTAGTACAGAGTGCCCCGGAACAGACGCTCGAGGTCATCGTGGACCGGGACGGTCGGGAGCTGGTCCTCCTGGTGACGCCAGACGCTCGGCAGCGAGACGCTGGTGACCGGTCCGAGACATACGGATTCATCGGGGCGAGCCGGCAGCACAACCAGGCCCTCGTCGAGTCCTATTTCGTGACGGAGCGCTACGGTCCGGCCGAAGCGTTTGGCAAAGCGCTGAACAAGACGTGGGAGATCAGCGCCTTGACGGTCCGTATGTTCTGGAAAATGCTCCGACTGGAGGTCTCAGTCGAGAATCTGAGCGGGCCGATCAGCATTGCACAGTACGCCGGGAACTCCGCGCGCAGCGGACCTGCGCGGTTTTTCGAGTTCCTGGCGATTGTCAGCATCAGTCTCGGGATTCTGAATCTGTTACCGGTGCCGATACTTGACGGGGGGCATTTGCTCTACTTTGCTGTAGAGGCAGTGAAGGGAAGTCCGCCCTCAGAGCAAGCGCAGTACGTGGCCCAACACGTCGGTTTGGTGCTGCTCGTTGGCTTGATGGGGCTGGCGTTCTACAATGATGTCATGCGGGTCTGGGGGCTGTAGTCGGCCCGCGCTCGTTTCAGGGCATCTAAACAACGGCGTCGGCACGTACTGACGCTGGCAAAAAAAGCGCAAGACACGATGAGAAATGCTTTCAGGGCATTGTGCGTATTGCTCGTATGCCTGTCTGGCACGGTCGCAGCATCGGACTTCGTCGTCCAGGACATCCGCATCGAGGGACTGCGACGCATATCGGCCGGAACCGTCTTCAATTATCTGCCGGTCAAGGTTGGCGACGCCGCCGACGAGCGCACGGCTGGTGAGGCCATCCGCAAGCTCTTCGAGACGGGCTTCTTCAAGGATGTGCGCGTGGAGCGCGACGGCGACATCCTGGTCGTGCAGGTCGTCGAGCGCCCGTCCATCTCCAGCATCACGTTCAACGGCAACGACAATCTCGAGAGCGAGCGCCTCACCGAGACGCTGAAGCAGATCGGGTTCGCCGAAGGCGATGTCTTCAACCGATCGATCTACGAGCGCGTCGAACAGGAAATGCAGCGGGCGTATTTCGCCCAGGGGCGTTACGGGGTGCGCATCGAAAGCACCGTCACGCCGCTGGAACGCAATCGGGTAGGGGTCAACTTCGACATTTCTGAAGGAAAGATCGCTTCCATCCGGAAGATCAACATCGTCGGCAATTCGGTGTTCGATGATGACGAGCTGACCGATGAATTTGAGCTGACCACGACCGGATGGACGACCTGGCTCTCGCGTCGGGATCAGTACTCCAAAGAGCGCTTGTCGGCCGATCTGGAGACGCTGCGTTCGTACTACCTGGACCGCGGCTACATCAATTTCGACATCGATTCGACGCAGGTGTCGATCACGCCTGACAAACAGGACGTCTACATCACCGTCAACGTTACCGAAGGGGAGCGTTTCACGGTGCGTGAGGTCGAACTGGCCGGCGATCTGGTGGTTCCCGAGCAGGATCTCGTGAACCTCGTGACGGTCGCACGTGGCGACATCTTCTCGCGCAAGCAAGTGTCCGAGACGACCGCTGCGCTCGCCGGGCGCCTCGGGGAGGACGGCTACGCGTTCGCCAACATCAACTCTGCGCCCGACATCAACAACGACGACAAGACCGTCAAGCTCACGTTTTTCGTCGATCCCGGCAAACGCGTCTACGTACGCCGCGTCAACTTCAAGGGCAACTCGAAGACACGGGACGAAGTGCTGCGCCGCGAGATGCGTCAACTCGAGGGGGCGTGGATCAATACGTCAAAGGTGGAGCGCTCGCGGGTGCGGCTGGAGCGTCTTGGATTCTTCAAGTCGATCAACGTCGAGACGCCCGCCGTCGCCGGTACCCAGGATCAGGTCGATGTCGACATCACGGTCGAGGAGCAGCCGTCCGGAAACTTCGTTGCAGGCATCGGATTCTCCCAGAGTCAGGGTTTCGTCCTGAGTTCGGAAGTGTCTCAGGAGAACTTCCTCGGCACTGGCAACCGTGTAGCGTTCACGTTCAATAACAGTGATGCGAACCGCGCCTACGGCGTGTCGTTCACCAATCCGTACTGGACGGATGACGGCATAAGCCTTGGCTTCGATGCGGCGTACCGCGAGTCGGACGCCGAAGACGCCAACCTCGCGTCTTACACCCTCGACGAGCTGCGCGGCGGCGCCACATTGGGTGTTCCGGTGACCGAATTCGATTTCGTGAATTTCGGGTTGGTCGCGAAGCGTACGAATTTCAAGCCCGGCGGCAATGCGTCGCAGGAAGTGCTGGCGTTCCGCAACCGTGAGGGTGACGAATTCACGACGCTCGCGCTCACCGCCAGCTTCGCGCGCGACACGCGCAATCGGCGCGTTTTACCCGACAGCGGCTCGATGACTCGAATCAGCGGTGAAGTCGCGGTGCCAGGCGGCGATTTGAACTATTACAAGGCATCGCTGAGTCATCAGCACTTCGTGCCCCTGTTCTCGGACTACACCTTCAAGCTCGAAGGTGAAGTTGGCTACGGGGACGGCTACGGAGACACCGAAGATCTGCCTTTGTACGAGAACTTTCTCGCAGGCGGCATACGATCGGTGCGTGGGTTCGAGGCCAATACGCTTGGGCCCCGCGATTCGCGCAATGAGCCGTTCGGCGGCAATCTGAAACTGGTGGGGTCAGCGGAGTTGATTCTGCCCATTCCATTCGTCAAGAACGTCGACTCCGTGCGGCTGTCATCATTCGTGGATGGCGGCACCGTATTCGGAGATAATTCCGACGTCGATCTGGGCGACCTGCGTTTCTCTACCGGTTTGAGTGCTATCTGGCTCTCGCCATTTGGCGCCATGACATTCAGTTATGCCGTGCCGATCAAGACTGAGGACGTTGATGAGACGGAGCCGTTCCAGTTCACCTTTGGCACCAGCTTTTGAGGCAGGTATGAATTTCAGGCTCCCAGTAATTGCCAGTGTTCTTGCGCTGATCGCCGCGTTTGCGTCAGCGCACGTGAGCGCCGGACCCGGACTCAAGGTCGCCATAGTGGACCTGCAGCGCGCGGCGAGTCAGTCGCCGCACGCGGACGCGGCCCGCAAGAAGATCGACAAGGAGTTCCGCAAGCGTGACCGGGACCTGATCTCCAAGCAGAAGGGCATACGCAAGCGCGAGGAGTCGCTGGTCAAACGACGCGCCACGATGAGTGAGTCCCAACTCGCCAAAGCCAACCAGGAACTGCGCCGGATGCGCCGCGAATTTCAGCGCGAGCTCAGTGAGTTCAACGAAGACCGCGCCGTTCGAAATAACGAAGAACTGCAGAAATTACAGCGGGTTGTCATCGACGAGACCCAGAAACTCGCGTCGGCCGAAAAGTACGATCTGGTGCTCATTCGAGGTGTGGTCGTCTTTGCCGACGAGCGCAAGCTGGATATCACCGACCGGGTGTTGGGGCGACTCAAGACGCGCTTCAAGCAGGGGCGCTGACCGCGCGCCTCCCGGGCGCGGGAGCACCGACGCGTGCAGACAACTCTACAAGAGCTGGCGGAGCGCCTCGGAGCGGAACTGCGCGGCGATGGCGCCCAGGTCATCCGCCGGGTAGACACCCTGGAACGTGCTGACGCGTTCGCTATCAGCTTCTACACCAACCGCCGTTATCGCGCGCAATTGGACGCTACCCGCGCTGGTGCCGTTCTGCTCACAGCAGCTGATGTCGAGTTGAGCCCGGTACCGACGTTGGTGCTCGATAATCCTTATCTCGGTTACGCCCGCGTGGCCGGTTGGCTCAACCCGGCCGCACCGGCGTCCCCGGGTGTGCATCCGAGCGCTGTCGTGGATCCCTCAGCCGAGATCGCCGCAGACGCCACCGTGGGTCCGCTGGCCGTGATCGAAGCAGATGTTCGCGTCGGCGCGCGCGCGGTCGTGGGGCCGGCCTGCGTCGTCGGGCACCGCTGTCGTATCGGCGCCGACACCAGGCTGATAGCGCGCGTGACGATGCTGTACGACGTGCAGGTGGGCGATCGCGTGACCATTCATCCCGGGGTGGTGCTCGGCGCCCAGGGATTCGGTATCGCGAATGATGACGGTGTGTGGGTAAACATCCCGCAACTCGGTAATGTCATCATCGGCAACGACGTCGACATCGGTGCGAACACCTGCATCGACCGCGGTGCCCTTGATGACACCCGCATCGAAGACGGCGTCAAGATCGACAACCACGTACAGATCGGTCACAACGTCCAGATCGGCCAACACACGGCCATCGCTGGCTGTGTCGCTATTGCGGGCAGCGCCCGGATCGGCGCGCGCTGCACGATCGGCGGGACGTCCGCGGTCAGCGGCCACCTGGAGATCGCGGACGACGTGCACCTTACCGGCGGCACCAACGTGCCAAACTCCATTCGCGAGGCGGGCGTGTATTCGTCGACATTGCCGCTACAGAGCAATCGTGACTGGCGGCGGAACATGGCACGCGTCAAACACCTGGACGAACTCGCGAAACGGGTCAGGCGCCTGGAAGACAGTGCCGGAGAAGAGAACTAAAGCACCATCATGTCGATCATGGAAATTGGCGAAATTCTGAAGTTTCTGCCCCATCGTTACCCGTTTCTTCTCCTGGACCGGGTCCTGGAGCATGTACCAGGCGACCGGCTCAGGGCGCTGAAGAACGTCACGATCAACGAACCGTTCTTTCAGGGGCATTTTCCCGGACGGCCCGTGATGCCCGGTGTGCTGATACTGGAAGCGATGGCGCAGGCAACCGGGCTGCTGGCACTGGATGGCGTTCCGCAGGATGCTATCGGCGAGGGGTCCATCTACTATTTTGTCGGCATCGACAAGGCGAGGTTCCGTCGGCCCGTGATGCCGGGCGACCAGCTCATCGTGGAGATCACCCAACGCCGCAACGCGCGCGGGGTCATCAAGGCCTCGGCCCTGGCGACCGTCGATGGTCAGGCCGCGGCCGAAGCAGAGATCATGGGCGCGCTTCGGCAGGTTGAAGACTGACAATGGCTGCCCGAAACGCACCAGCCAGTATCTCCGTGGATCCGACCGCGCGGGTAGATGCCGAGGCGACCCTGGCACCGGGTGTGAGTATCGGGGCTTATTCGATCATTGGTCCGGACGTGGACATCGGCGCCAATACGCGGATCGGCGCGCACTGTGTGATAAACGGTCCAACCCGCATCGGCACCGACAACCGCATTTACCAGTTCAATTCACTCGGCGATGACCCCCAGGACAAGAAATACGCTGATGAGCGCACGTGGCTCGAAATTGGCGACCGGAACGTCATACGGGAGTACTGTACGTTCAATCGTGGCACCGTTCAGGGCGGCGGGGTAACGCGATTAGGCGACGACAACTGGGTCATGGCGTACGTGCATCTGGCGCACGACTGCCAGGTCGGTTCCGACACCATCATGGCGAACGGTACGACGCTAGCCGGCCACGTTGAGGTTGGCGACTGGGCCGTGCTGGGGGCGTTCACGGTCGTGCATCAGTTCTGTCAGATCGGCGCACACGTCAACTCGGCCATGGGCACCGTGGTTCTCAAGGACGTGCCCCCTTTCGTCACCATCGCCGGCAACTCGGCGAGCGCGCACGGCATCAACGCCGAAGGCCTCAAACGCCGCGGCTACGATGCCGGGAAGGTCCGCGCGCTGAAGCGGGCCTACAAGACCGTGTACAAGCAGGGCCTGACGTTGAGTGAAGCTCTGGACGTGCTCGATGAGCAGGCACAGAGCGTTCCGGAGGTCGGCTTGCTGACCGCGTTTCTGAAGGGCTCAAAGCGCGGCATCGTGCGCTGAGCGCCGGTTGTTCGGGTTGGGCACTGTGCCTTGCACATCTGACTCGGCACCGCCCGACATCGTGGTCGCAGCGGGCGAAGCATCCGGCGACCTTCTGGGGGGCGGACTGATCCGAGCGCTGCGTAAGCGGCGCCCCGACCTGCGCATCGAGGGAATTGCCGGGCCCGCGATGCAAGCGGCTGGCTGTCGTAGCGTTTACCCTCTCGAGCGCCTCTCGGTCATGGGCTTCGCGGAAGTCGCCGGGCGCTACCTCGGCCTGATGCGCGACCGAAGGAGGCTGGCCGCACGCTGGCGCAAGGCGCGGCCACGTGTATTTGTCGGCATAGATGCACCGGATTTCAATCTGGGCCTCGCACGTCAGCTGCGCGAACACGGCGTGCGTACGGTTCACTACGTCAGTCCGTCGGTGTGGGCGTGGCGGCGCTATCGGATTCGAGGGATCCGACGCGCCGTGGACCGCATGCTGACCTTGTTTCCGTTTGAGGCGGAGTTCTACGATGCGGCCGGCATTCCAGTGACGCACGTTGGCCATCCGCTGGCTGACCTGATCGCGCTTCAACCTGACCAGGTCGCAGCGCGCCGCCAGCTCGGTGTAGCCGAGCACGGTACGGTCATCGCGTTGCTGCCCGGCAGCCGCCGCGCGGAAGTTACCCAGCTGAGCGAACTCATGCTGCAGACCGCGCGCTGGATGGAAACGCGCCGTCCCGACGTGCGATTTGTGCTGCCCGCGGCCACGCCGACGCTGCACGCGCTTTTGCATACGCGTATCAGCGCAGCCCGGTTGACCGACATGGTCACTCTGATCGACGGTAACGCCAGAGCCGCCCTGGCGGCGTGCGACGTCGCGTTGCTGGCCTCCGGGACCGCCACACTGGAGGCACTGTTATCGAAACGTCCGATGGTCATCACGTATCGGGTGCATCCGGTGACGTACCACATCATGAAGCGACTGCTGCACGTACCTCATGTTGGCCTCCCCAATCTGTTGGCCAACGCAAACCTCGTGCCGGAGCGCCTGCAGCACGATGCCACCCCGGAGCGGCTGGGCGAGGATCTGCTCGCGTGGCTCGACGATGCTGACTATCGGAGCCGAGTGACAGACCGGTTCAACGAGATCCATCAGCAGCTGCGCCTTGGGGCTGACGAACGCGCCGCCAATGCCGTCATCGAGGAGTTTCAAAGATGCACGCCATAGCCGGCGTCGATGAGGCGGGGCGCGGGCCTCTCGCCGGTCCCGTTGTGGCGGCGGCGGTGATTCTGGACCCGGCTGCGGCGATCGATGGGCTGGCCGACTCCAAACAGCTGACCGCCGGTGTCCGTGATGAGCTGTTCGAGGCCATCAGGGCAAAGTCGGCGGCCTTCAGTGTTGCCGAGGCGAGTGTCGCCGAGATCGACGAACTCAATATTCTGCAGGCGACGATGCTCGCCATGCGCAGGGCGGTGCTGGGCCTGGACCTGGCACCGTCGCAGGTTCTGGTGGACGGCAACCGTTGCCCGCAGGTGCCGTATCCCGTGCGCGCGATCGTAAAGGGAGATATGGTAGAGCCGTGCATCAGTGCCGCTTCGATTCTCGCGAAGGTCACGCGCGACAGGCAACTGATCGCGCTGCATGAGGCCTATCCGGAGTATGGCTTTGCGGGGCACAAAGGATATCCAACCAGGGCGCATATGCACGCTCTGGCGCGACTGGGGCCAACGCCCGCCCATCGCCGCACTTTCGGCCCCGTGCGCCGCGCGGTCGAGGCTTTGGGGCGGCGTACCGCGGACGACTAGTCCGCACCAGAAGGTTGCTCATGCCGCAGAGCTGTAACGCGCCGACAGTGGGCCCGGTCTGTACAGGCAAAGACCCGGGCACACCTCGGACTCAGGGCACAGGCAGACGGCTTCACGTGTGCGCAGGCGCTCTGGCAGAGCACAGCCACAACACACGATCAGGCAGGGCAAGATGACGGGCAGTTTTGTACATCTCGGAGTGCACACCGACCATTCCCTGGTCGATGGTGTCGCTCGCATCAAACCACTCGTCGGAGCGGTTGCCGAAGCAGGAATGCCCGCGGTTGCGCTGACTGAGCAGTGCAATCTTTATTCTCTGGTGAAGTTCTACCGGGCGGCGACAGCGGCGGGCGTCAAGCCGATCATCGGCGCTGACCTCTGGCTCGCCGACCATTTTGCGGGTGATGAGCCGACGCGCCTGACAGTGCTCGCTCAGAACAACTCGGGTTACCGCAACCTCTGCGAGTTGCTGACGCTCGGGTTTCGTGACGGCCAGCGTGGCGGTACACCCACGGTAAGCCGTGACTGGCTCGAGCGGCAAAACGCCGGTCTGATCGTACTGTCCGGCGGCACGGGCGGTGAAGTCGGGCAGCTCCTGTTGAGTGACCGCGCTGAACTCGCCTACGAGCGGGCGCGCTACTGGCAAACGCACTTTCGCGATCGTTTCTATCTGACGGTCCAACGGACCGGGCGAATGGGCGAGGCGCAGTATCTCGACGCGGCCTACGAACTCGCGCTGAAGGCCGAACTGCCGCTCGTCGCGACGAACGACGTAAGGTTTCTGACCCGTGCGGACTTTGCTGCGCACGAAGCGCGTGTGTGTATCTACGAAGGGCGGACGCTCGCCGACCCCCGTCGGCCGCGCCGTTACACCGAACAACAGTACCTGCGTTCGCCAGCCGAAATGCGGGCGCTGTTCGAAGACTTGCCCGAAGCGCTCCAGAACAGCGTCGAGATCGCCCGGCGCTGCAGCGCCGAAGTACGTCTGGGTGAGACCTTCCTCCCCGACTTTCCGGTCCCTGACGGTTTCACCACCGAGAGCTGGTTCGAACAGATCTCACGCGAGGGGCTGGAGCGCCGGCTTCAGGTCTTGTTTGGCGGATACGATGCGGGCGAACTTGGCGCTGCGCGCGTGGAGTATGACGAACGCCTGTCGATGGAACTCGGCGTCATCGTCCAAATGGGCTTCCCCGGCTACTTTCTTATCGTCGCCGATTTCATCCAATGGGCGCGCGATAACGGAGTACCCGTCGGGCCGGGACGAGGTTCCGGAGCGGGCTCGCTGGTTGCCTACGCGCTCGGTATCACCGATCTGGACCCCATCGGCTACGACCTGCTGTTCGAGCGATTCCTGAATCCAGAACGCGTATCGATGCCTGACTTCGACGTCGATTTCTGCATGGAAGGCCGCGATCGGGTCATCGACTACGTCGCGCAGCGGTACGGCGCCGACAAGGTTGCTCAAATCATCACGTTCGGCACGATGGCCGCCAAAGCGGTGGTGCGCGATGTCGGCCGGGTACTGGGGCACCCCTACGGTTTTGTCGACCAGATCGCCAAGCTGATCCCGTTCGAGGTCGGCATGACCCTCGACAAGGCTCTGGCCGAAGAGGAAGCCCTTCGCGAACGGTACAACACTGACGAAGAGGTGCGCGCGCTCATCGATCTGGCGCGGAGTCTCGAAGGAGTGGCGCGCAATCCTGGCAGGCACGCCGGCGGCGTTGTCATCGCACCGTCTGCCATGAGTGATTTCTCGCCGCTCTACTTCGAGCAGGCCGGCGGGTCGCCCGTGACGCAGTTCGACAAAGACGACGTCGAGGCCGCCGGGCTCGTCAAATTCGACTTTCTCGGCTTACGCACACTGACGATCATCGACTGGGCCCTGAAGTCGATCAATGCCGAGCGCGAGCGCACCGGCGACGCGGCGGTCGACATCGATACTATTGCGACAGACGATGCGCGCACGTTCGAACTTGTGATGTCGGCCGCGACGACCGCCATTTTTCAGCTCGAATCGCGAGGCATGCGCGAGCTCATTCGCAAACTGAAGCCCGACTGCTTCGAAGATATCGTGGCGTTGGTGGCGCTGTTCCGGCCGGGTCCGCTGCAGTCCGGCATGGTAGACGACTTTATCGACCGCAAGCACGGTCGGGCGGCTGTCGAGTACCCGCATCCCGATCTCGAGCCGATTCTCAAGCCTACCTACGGTGTGATCCTGTACCAGGAACAGGTCATGCAGATCGCGCAGGTACTCGCCGGCTACAGTCTTGGCGGGGCCGATCTGTTGCGTCGGGCCATGGGCAAAAAGAAGCCTGAGGAGATGGCCAAGCAGCGCAGCATTTTCATCGATGGCTCGGTCGCACGCGGGGTCGACGAGGCGGTGGCCTCGTACATCTTCGACTTGATGGAGAAGTTCGCGGGATACGGCTTCAACCGCTCTCACTCGGCGGCCTACGCCCTGGTGTCGTATCAGACGGCCTGGTTGAAGAGCTACTTCCCGGCGCACTTCATGGCCGCCGTGTTGTCCGCGGATATGGACAGCACCGACAAGGTGGTGACGCTCATAGACGAATGCCGCGCACAGCGCCTGCGCGTCTCACCGCCTGACATCAATCAGTGCAACTGGAAGTTCACGGCCGAAGACGACGGCCGTATTCGTTACGGGCTGGGTGCTGTCAAGGGCGTTGGACAGGCTGCCATCGAAGCGCTGGTCGAGGAGCGGGAGCAGCACGGACCATTTACCGACCTGTTTGACCTTTGCGTCCGTATCGACGGGCGCAAGATCAACAAGCGGGTGCTCGAAGCTCTTATCAAGTCGGGCAGCCTGGACGCCATCGCGCCTGGCAGGGCCGAGTGCATGGCCTCACTTGCGCACGCGCTGGCGCGCGCGGAGCAACACGCACGCGATGCCGTTGCCGGTCAGGACGACATGTTCGGTGGTACGGCGGCGACGCCGGCGGCACCGGTTGCCTATCTCGAGGCGGACGAATGGCGCGAAGACCAGCGGTTGCAAGGTGAGAAGGAAACCCTGGGACTGTATCTGACGGGGCATCCCGTCAACCGCTACCGCGAAGAACTAGGTGAGCTTGTGAAGTCGCGGCTGTCGCAACTGCAGCCCGATCCGAAACGTTCGCAACGCGCGGCCGGGTTGGTTGTCGCGATGCGTGTGATGAACAGCCGCAGAGGTCGCATGGCTGCCGTGACGCTGGACGATGGGTCAGCGCGCGTCGAGGTGGTTTTGTATTCCGATGTGTTCCAACGCGTACAGCAATATCTCGCCAAAGACCGCGTGCTGATCGCGGAAGGCGTCGTCAGCGTTGATGAGTTCACGGGCGGCAGCGCCATGACCGCCGATGATATCTACGACATCGAAGAAGCCCGTCTGCGTTTTGCGCGTGCCGTCATCGTGCAACTTCCGGTTCGCGACGGCGGCTGCGACGCTGAGGCGACGCTGGCGGCCCTGCGGGACACGCTGGACCCGTATCGGGATGGTGCAGCCCGACTCTATATCGCCTACGCCCGCCAGGATGCGGAGGCGCTGCTGCCTTGCGGCGACGGCTGGCGCGTCAGTCCGCGCGAGGAACTGTTGGAGCGCCTGCGCAACGTGAACGGCCTCGGCGAGGTGGCCGTGCGGTACTGAAAAGGACGAAACTGCGAGGTCAAGTGGCCGTGTCCGATCCTTATTTTTTCAGAGACCTTGAACCGTTCCACAGCTTTGTCGAAGAGGCCTTCGACCCCGACTACTACGTCGACTTCCCGCCGGACTGGACGATCGTTGTCGCTGATATCACGGGCAGCACCAAGGCGGTTGAAGCTGGTAAGTACGCCGAGGTCAATTACCTCGGGGCCGCGTGCATTGTCGCGGTTACGAACGCGGTTTCCGAGCACGTCGTGCCATCGGCCTTTGGTGGTGACGGCGCCACGCTGGTAGTGCCCGAGGAGGCACTCGACGCGACACTTGACGCGTTGCTTGCAACGCAACGATGGGGAATGACCGCGTTCGGTCTCGAACTGCGCGTCGGCGCCGTGCCGATCAGTGAGATCGCGCGCCGTGGTGAGACGATCCAGGTTGCAAAGATGGAGTTCAGCCCGGGTAACGCCATGGCGATGTTCCGCGGCGCAGGGTTCGACCTCGCCGACAAGCTGGTGAAAGACGGCGACGGCGAAACCCGTTTCGACGTGGGCCCGCGCCCCGCCGCGCCGTCGATGCCGGATCTCGACAGCTTGTCGTGCCGGTGGGCACCGATGCCTTCCGAGAATGGACACATGCTCTGTTTGATCATTGGCGCGCGTCCGGACCGTAACCAGGATGCCGATTCGATCTACCGGGAAGTGCTCGACCGGATCAATTCGATCGTCGAGCTCAATCAGGTACAGGCGAGCCCGGTCAAGCTCACCAACCTGAGTTTCCGGGTGCGCCTTGAAGGCATACTGAAAGAGGTCAAGAGTTTGCCGGGCCCACGCTGGCTCAATTGGTTGAAAGTGATACCCATTCACCTGTTCGCGCGGGTCGTATTTGCATTAAATCGCAAAGTTGGAGGATTCGATCCGTCTTTGTATCAGCAGGAGTTGACCATCAACTCGGACTTTCGCAAGGTTAGCGGCATGCTGCGCCTCATCATCGACTGTACACAGGTGCAGTGCGATGAGGTCGAAGCGATGCTTGCCGACCTGCACGATCAGGGACAGATTGTGTTCGGTGTACATCGTGCATCTGCTGCGATCATGACCTGCGTCGCGCCCAACATCGAAAATCACGAGCACGTACACTACATCGATGGCGCCGAAGGGGGGCTTTGGAGCGCCGCAAAAGGTTTGAAAGCGCAACTGAGGCAACTCTGAGTTCGCCTTGTCGTTGCCCCGAGAGGCGCCGTGCGCGCGTGAATCCGGGATTGTCCGAGGGAAATCTGTGACCGCTTCTGCACACCGCGCGCTGTACGCGGATTCACTATCGCTGCTGACCGACCTCTATCAGTTGACGATGGCGTACGGCTACTGGAAATCCGGCATGGCCGAACGCCAGGCCGTATTCAGCCATTCGTTCCGCACTCAGCCATTCGCCGGCGGCTATACCGTTGCCTGCGGTCTCAGCACGGTCGCCGAGTACCTGGAGCGCTATAGTCTCGACCGCTCGGACCTCGATTATCTGGCTGGCCTCACCGGGGCCGACGGCCGCGCACTGTTTGACGAGCCTTTCCTGCGTTTTCTGGAAGACTCCGAGATTCGCTGTCAGGTCGATGCGGTCGCTGAGGGAACGGTCGTGTTCCCTCACGAGCCGGTGCTGCGCGTTCAGGGGCCGATCTGGCAGGCACAGGTACTCGAGACGCCGATTCTGAACATCATCAACTTCCAGACACTGGCTGCCACGAAGGCTGCCCGCATCTGCGAAGCGGCCAACGGCGAACCGGTGCTCGAGTTCGGGCTTCGGCGCGCCCACGGTGTGGATGGAGCGCTGGCCGCGAGCCGGGCCGCCTACGTCGGCGGCGCGATGGGTACGTCGAACGTGCTGGCCGGGAAACTCTTCGATATCCCCGTGCGTGGGACTCACGCCCACAGTTGGGTGATGAGCTTCGAGTCGGAAACCGAAGCTTTCAGTGCCTACGCGGATGCGCTGCCCAACAACTGCGTTTTTCTGGTCGATACGTACAACACGCTCGATGGCGTGCGGCACGCGATATCGGTAGGGCATCAACTGCGCGAGCGGGGATTCCCACTGGTCGGCATTCGGCTGGATTCGGGCGACCTCGCTTATCTCAGCATCGAGGCGAGGCGCCTGCTCGATGAGGCAGGATTTACCGATACCGTGATCTTTGCGAGCAATGACCTCGATGAGGAGATTATCGAGAGTCTCAAGAAGCAGGGGGCGACGATCGCCGCATGGGGCGTTGGAACGAAACTGGTAACCGGGCATCCGGACGGGTCGTTGGGCGGGGTCTACAAGATTACGGCGATACGCGACGACCGCGACTGGCAATACCGCATCAAGCTGTCAGAACAGGCGGTCAAAATCTCGACGCCGGGGTTACTTCAGGTGCGCCGCTACTATGACGGCGCGCGTATGGTGGCCGATTGTGTGTACGATTTGTTGAATGCGCCGGAAGGCAACGCCACTATAGTAGATCCCATAGATCACACGCGCAGGCGCCGGCTTGGGGCGCATTTGACGTCAGAAGACCTGCTGAAGCCCCTGTTCGGGGAAGACGGCGTCGCAGAAGGAGTCAACGATCTGGATGCAGCGAGAGCGCAAGTCAAATATGATCTGGCTCGACTGCATCCGTCGATCAAGCGCCTGACCTATCCGCACGAGTATCCGGTAGGTCTGGAGCGCGGGCTGCACGACATCAAGACCGCGCTCATCCTGAAAGCGCGAGAAGATTCGGGCCAGTAGGGTCTGTGACGCGGGCCCGCGCTGATGGATTGAGACTGCGCGAACCGGCCGCCCGGCGATGGCGTTGACGGTTGCGCCGTCGCCCTGAGTTCGACGGTGACTATGGCCTAACTGAGGACATGCTGATGGCAAGCACGGTATCGACACTCAATCACCTGGAGTTCGAACGGCCGATCGCGGAACTGGAAGCGCGCATCGAGGAGCTGTCCGATACCGCGGCTGAGGCAGCCGACGTCAATATCAGCGATGAGATCGGGCGGCTGCGGGACAAGAGCCGGGAACTCACCGAGTCGATCTTCAGCAGCCTGTCGGCATGGGATGTAGCGCAGCTCGCGAGGCACCCGCAGCGGCCGTACACCCTCGATTACATCGAGCACATGTTTACCGACTTCGAAGAACTGCACGGTGACCGCGCGTTCGCCGACGATGGCGCGATCGTCGGCGGACTGGCCCGACTCGACGGCGAGCCGGTCGTGATCGTCGGCCACCAGAAGGGCCGCGACACGGCGGAGAAGATCCGCCGTAACTTCGCGATGCCGCGGCCCGAGGGT
The DNA here is from genome assembly GCA_039030335.1 of Pseudomonadota bacterium. Lineage (GTDB taxonomy): Bacteria > Pseudomonadota > Gammaproteobacteria > HK1 > HK1 > JBCCEJ01. The sequence goes on from JBCCEJ010000083.1 coordinate 20,653, forward strand.
TACCGCAAGGCATTACGTCTGATGGAGATGGCAGAACGGTTTTCGTTGCCGCTGCTTACCTTTATCGATACGCCGGGAGCCTATCCCGGCGTAGATGCCGAGGAGCGGGGGCAAAGTGAAGCCATCGCCCGGAATCTGATGATCATGGCGGGCTTGCGCACGCCAATTCTCTGCACCGTGATCGGGGAAGGTGGGTCCGGCGGTGCGCTCGCGATCGGAGTTGGTGACCACGTCCAGATGATGCAGTACGCCACCTACGCGGTGATATCGCCGGAGGGCTGCGCCTCGATCCTCTGGAAGAGTGCCGAACGTGCCGAGACGGCAGCTGCCGCGATGGGCATCACATCGGATCGTCTGCACGAACTTGGCCTGGTCGATGAAATCGTGCCGGAGCCTCTTGGGGGTGCTCACCGCGATGCCGGGATGGCGGCAGATACCCTGAAGCGGAGCCTCAGCGAGTCGTTGAAGCAGCTCAGGCACCTGTCGCCCGAAGCGTTGCTCGCGAGGCGCGCCGAGAGAATGCGCAGCTACGGTCACTTCAATGAGTCGGCCTGAGGCTTCCTGCCGGGACGGGACCCCGCTGGTCCGTCCGCTTTAACCGGCAGGCCGCTCAGACGGGCTGGTGGCCCTCGTTGCGGGCCACCTGCGGAATCCGGATTCTCGCGTTGGCGAGCGATTTGCGCGTCAGCGTCTGTAACAGCTCGCCGGCGAAACGACAGAGGAGACTCAGCATCTTCTCGTCGTCCATGTTGAACAGACGTTCTTCTGATTTGTTCAGGATTTCAATGGCCCCGAGGACGCGGCCGTCACCGACTATCGGCGCAGCGAGTATCGAGCGGGTACGAAACGCGACTTCCGTGTCGATCTGCGCGTAGAAGCGGTCATCGGCTTGTGCGTTGTTGACCACGGTCGCCTTGCGATTCTTGACGACCCATCCAGCAACTCCCTGATCGGCCGGCATGCGCTTCCAAGCCAGATTTCCAGCTGGCACATCGCCGCAGCTCAGCACGAATACCAGTTCGTCCTTCTCCTCATCCAACACCAGTACGGAACCGTCCGCGGCACCGATCACCTCGCAGGCATTCGCAAGCACTTTCGACAGCAGACCGTGGAGTTCGGCCTCGTCGGCGGTCGGGCGCAGCGATCCGGCCAGCGTATGCAAACTGTTCATGAACCGGTGAAACTTCTCGAGTTCGGCGCCGAGCGAGGCGATCTCCTGGCGTAGACCTTCGATTTCTGCAGTTGCGTCGGACACTATGCACGTTCCCCCGCGAGATACAGCCAGGTTTGCAAAACCGTATCAGGATTCAACGACAGGCTCTCGATACCCTGGTCGAGCAGCCACGCCGCGAGATCGGGATGGTCGGATGGCCCTTGCCCGCAGATGCCGACGTACTTCCCCGCCTTGTTGCAAGCGGCGATGGCCTGAGCAAGCATGACTTTCACAGCCGGGTCGCGCTCATCAAACCGTTCGGCGACGAGGCCGGAATCGCGGTCCAGGCCGAGCGTCAGCTGAGTCAGATCATTGGACCCGATCGAGAATCCATCGAAATATTGTAGGAAGTCATCAGCCAGGATGGCGTTCGACGGCAATTCGCACATCATCATCAGCTTGAGCCCGTCACGCCCTCGCTCCAGCCCGTGCGAGGCGAGCAGTTCAACGACGGACTGGGCTTCGCCGGGCGTGCGTACAAACGGCACCATGAGCCAGACGTTGGTGAGCCCCATGGTCTCGCGCACCCGGCGCATGGCTTCGCACTCCATCGCAAAACACTCGCTGAAGGATGCGTCGAGGTACCGCGAGGCGCCACGGAAGCCGAGCATCGGATTCTCTTCGTCCGGCTCGTAGATGTCGCCACCGATGAGCGCCCGGTATTCGTTCGACTTGAAGTCCGACAGACGCACGATCACGGGTTCCGGCGCGAACGCGGCGGCGATGGTCGCGACGCCCTCAGTCAGGCGCGCGACGTAGAATTCCCGCGGGCTTTCGTATCCCGTCATATGACGGTCGACCTGTGCCTTCACCCGGTCGGGTAGCTGGTCGTACTCGAGCAGAGCTTTGGGATGCACGCCGATCATGCGGTTGATGATGAACTCGAGGCGCGCTAGACCAACGCCCCGGTTCGGGATGCTGGAGAACTCGAATGCGCGGTCGGGATTGCCGACGTTCATCGTTATCTTCACCGGGCATTCCGGCATGTCGTCGAGTTCTATCCGGTCGATCGAAAAGTCGATGAGTTCGTTGTAGACGTAGCCTGTATCGCCCTCGGCGCACGATACCGTAACCGCCATTCCGTCGCTGATGAGCGCGGTAGCGTCAGCCGTGCCGACGACTGCGGGAATGCCCATTTCCCGAGCGATGATCGCGGCGTGGCAGGTCCTTCCACCACGGTTCGTGACGATCGCCGAAGCCCGCTTCATGATTGGCTCCCAATCCGGATCGGTGATGTCCGTGACCAGCACGTCGCCAGGTTGGATGTGGTCGATCTCCTCGATCCCTTTCAGGACGCGTGCGGTTCCAGAGCCGATGCGTTGCCCGATGCTGCGGCCTTCGACGACAACCTCTCCCCTGCGTTCGAGCTGATATCGCTCCATTTGCGTACCGGCCCGGCTTTTGACGGTCTCCGGGCGTGCCTGCAGGATGAAGATTTCGCCGCTGACACCGTCTTTCCCCCACTCGATGTCCATCGGTCTTGCGTAGTGCTGTTCGATGACCATCGCGTAGCGCGCGAGCGTCTGCACGTCTTCGTCGGTCAGGCAAAAGCGTTTTTGATCGGCCTCCGGGACGGGTTCCACGCGCGTCGCCTTGTCGTGCGCGCTCGCGTCTTCAGCAAAGACCATACGCATGGTCTTCGAGCCCAGATTGCGGCGCACTATCGCTGGGCGTCCAGCCGCGACGTTCGGCTTGTACGCGTAGAACTCATCGGGATTGACACTGCCCTGCACAACGGTCTCCCCGAGACCCCAGGCGGCCGTGATGAAGACGCGTCATCAAATCCCGATTCAGTATCAAGCGTGAACATGACGCCGCTCGCGCCGGTATCGCTTCTGACCATGCGCTGCACGCCGGCTGACAGAGCCACCTGCCGGTGGTCGAACCCCTGATGGACCCGGTACGCGATAGCCCGGTCATTGTAGAGCGACGCGAACACGTCCTTGATCGCGGCCATGACGGCGTCCAGGCCGCGAACGTTCAGAAAGGTCTCCTGTTGACCGGCAAACGATGCGTCGGGCAGATCTTCGGCGGTCGCGGACGAGCGCACCGCCACGGCAACGGTCGGATCCTCGGCCCCGCCGAGGTCTCGCCAGGCAGTCGCGACGGCGTCTCGCAGACCATCCGGCAGCGGGGCATCGGCGATGCGCGCCCGGATACTGGCGCCCGTGCGCGCGAGCGCGGTGAGGTCGTCAACATCGAGCGCATCCAGGTCGGCGTTGATCTGCTGGTCGAGACCGTCGTGCATCAGGAAGGCTCGGTAGGCATCCGCCGTCGTCGCGAAGCCATTGGGAACGTGCACGCCGGAGGCTGTGAGATTGGCGATCATCTCGCCGAGCGACGCGTTCTTGCCGCCCACACGCTCGACATCATTCATGCCGAGTTCCTTGAACCAGATCACTTGCTCGCTCACGCTTGGTCTCCAGGTTGACGCCGCCGGCCGGGTGGGGCCAGCGCCCGGCGGGCCCCAGATTGTACCGCTGCCGACGCGCCCGGTGTTGCCGGCATGAAGACTGTGTTGCTACGGCGGCATTAACACATCGCGTTGGACTTGCTATGTTCAAGTGGGGCTGGCCGCCCGCGCCGCCCGTGGTGTTGCCGTGATTTCGGGTCCTTGCGATGAACTCTGTAAGACGCGCCGTATTTTTCGTCTCTGACGGGACCGGAATCACCGCCGAGACCCTCGGTCATGCGCTGGTGGCGCAGTTCGATATCGAGCAGTTCAGCCAGACGCCATTGCCCTTCGTCGATTCGCCCGAACGGGTTGAAGAGGCCCTGCAGCAGATCAACGCGGCGGCCGACCGGGGCCCGCGGCCAATCGTTTTCAGTACGCTCATCGACCGCGCCGCGCGCGAGCGGCTGCTCGGCAGCAATGCGATGGTCATGGACCTCTTCGGCGCTTTTCTTGAGCCGCTGGAGCATGAGTTGGGGCGGCAGTCGGCGCACGCGTTGCGCCGGGCCCACGCCATTGCGGATCAGCAGCAATATCACACCCGGATGGAGGCCGTGAATTTTGCCCTGCAACACGATGACGGCATGACCATTCGCCAGTACGAAAACGCGGATGTGATCCTGACCGGCGTGTCGCGTTCCGGCAAAACGCCCACTTGTATTTATCTGGCGATGCAGTTCGGAATCAAAGCGGCGAACTATCCGATTACCGTCGACGACCTGGAGAGCGACGGTCTGCCGAATGCGCTGCGCCCGCACCGCCTTCGCCTGTTTGGTCTGACGATCGAGCCCGAACAGCTTTGCCAGATACGTTCGGAGCGGCGACCAAACAGCCGTTACGCTTCGCTCACGCAATGTCAGATGGAAGTCGAGGAGACAGAGCGGCTGTTTCGCAAACACCGGGTTCCCTATCTCGATACGACCTCGGTCTCGGTCGAAGAGATCTCTTCGAAACTGTTGCAGACGATGGGCCTTGAGCGTCAGCTTTATTGAGTCAGTCTGGTCTGCGCTGCGTGCCCAGCACGCCCGGGGCGGTCCCGATGCGCCGTGGCTCGTGGCGTTCAGCGGCGGTACCGATTCGTTGGCGCTGGCGCTCCTTCTGCGCCGATTCGCCCGTGCGGAACCGGCCCCAAAGATCACGCTCGTGCACATCGACCACGGTTTGCACGAGGCGTCCCGCGACTGGGCGGCTGCGGCTGAACTACTGTCCGCAAAGGTTGGGTTTCCGTTTCACGCGGTTCGCGTTTCGGTATCCTCCGCCAATGGCATCGAAGCTGGCGCTCGCACCGTTCGCTACGACGCGCTCGGCAGCTTGCTGGAGCCCGGCGGGGCGGTGTTGACGGCGCACCATCAACAGGATCAGGCTGAGACCGTGTTGTTGCGCCTGATGCGCGGAGCCGGCGTCGAGGGTTTGGGAGCCATGGCTGCGTATCGGCGGTTTCGTGATGGGTGGCTGGTTCGTCCGCTACTCGACGCCGATCGGCGCGAACTGGCGGAGATGGTGCGCAACAGCGGGCTGGAGCCGCTGCATGATCCCGCCAACGACGATCGCCGTTTCGACCGGAGCTTCCTGCGTGCGGAGATAATGCCCGTGCTCCGCGGCCGCTGGCCGGCCATGGACCGCACCCTGGCGCGGAGTGCAAAACGGCGATCGTCGTTGGCGGGATCATGCAGCGGCTCCAGCCCGCTGTTGCGCACC
>JBCCEJ010000084.1:0-25255 GCA_039030335.1 Pseudomonadota bacterium
AGGCGCTGATCCACGCTGGCGGAGCATCTCTACTGCAAATGAGCAACCATCGCTGATCGCCCAGCAGCCCGAGGACCGTCGTCTCATCGAGGTGCACCGCTGCGCCTGATGCCGGTGGCTGTGGCAAGTGCTGACGTAGCAAGGCCGCGCCTGACGGTCCAACCACACCGCAGACGACGCGGTCAGTTGACGGTACCAGAGTGACCTTGGCGCGCAGCACGTACATGCGCAGGCGAGGCAGGTGTTGTTCGATGACGGTTCGCGGCGCGACCAGCGCGATGTCGTCGCCTATGCGGCAGAGCGTGAACAACGCAAGGGTCCGCCCCTTCGGATCGCACCACGCTGCCATCATCGTGCGATCTTGCGACAGCTTGTCTATGTCGTTGGTGAGTTGTGCCTGCAGAAACTTGGCGTTGTCCCGCCCGCTGGCGATCAGAATACCGAACTCTGGGAGCGGCAGAACGGGGCGGCCCTCCTGGCCGATAACGTCCATCGCCGTCAACTACCGGCGGGCACGCCGGTCTCGCGATTCTGGCGTTTGAACTGCCGCATATCTTCGATAAGCGCGGCCAGATCCGCTGGCGGTTCGCTTCGTCCGAGTAGCCAGCCTAAGAGTTCCGGGTCCGACTGCTCCAGCAGTTTGCGGAAGTCCGCCTGGCCGCCGCTCTCAAGCTGTTCGTAGCGGTCGAGGTAATAGCCCTCGACCAATACGTCCAATTCGCGCATACCGCGTCTGCAGCGCCATAAAAGTCGATCGCCCATGCACTCCTCGCGTTCAGAATCAGAGCGTACGCTCTACCATCATCTTTTTGATCTCGGCGATGGCTTTAGCCGGGTTGAGCCCTTTAGGACAGACTTTGGCGCAGTTCATGATCGTGTGGCACCGGTAGAGCCGGAACGGGTCTTCCAGATTGTCGAGTCGTTCGCCGGTGAATTCGTCGCGACTGTCGATGATCCATCGGTACGCCTGTAGCAGAATCGCCGGCCCTAGATATCGGTCGCTGTTCCACCAGTAACTTGGGCAACTGGTCGAGCAACACGCGCACAGGATGCACTCGTAGAGCCCATCGAGCTTCGCCCGCTCTTCTGGCGACTGCGGTCGTTCCCGCGCAGGTGCTGGCGACTGCGTCTGCATCCATGGCTGAATCGATGCGTATTGCGCGTAGAAGTGGGTAAGGTCCGGCACCAGATCTTTGATCACGGGCATGTGCGGCAACGGATGGATCTTGATGTCGCCTCGGATGCTCTCGGTAGACTTGGTGCAGGCGAGAGTGTTGGTGCCGTCGATGTTCATTGCGCACGACCCACAGATCCCCTCGCGGCATGAGCGCCGGAACGTCAAAGTCGGGTCGATCTCGTTCTTGATTTTGATCAGAACGTCGAGAACCATCGGCCCGCAGTCATCCATATCGACCTGGTAACTGTCGATACGTGGGTTCTCTCCGGAGTCCGGGTCGAATCGATAGACTTTCACGCTCCGGACATTGGTTGCCCCGTTGGTTACGGGAAAAGTCTTGCCTCGCTTATTGACGATTGAGTTGGCCGGTAGCCTGAACTCCGCCATCTGTATACTCCTGAACTTTTGAATGCTTGCCTGTCGAGTACAGCCTGGATGCCTTTGTTAGCGGCGCCTCTTCGCGAAACCCATGCGGCGTCTCGCGGTCGGGCCGGCATGCGCGTCAGTAGACGCGCGCCTTTGGCGGAAATACCCCTACGTCGTTGGTCATCGTGTACATGTGTACCGGTCGATAGTCGAACTTCACCTTGCCCTTGTCGTTCAACCACGCGAGGGTGTGTTTCATCCAGTTGTCGTCGTCGCGGTCCGGATAGTCTTCGCGGGCATGACCACCGCGTGACTCTTTACGGTGATTGGCTGATTCCATCGTCAGAACGGCCTGGCGCAGAAGATTATCCAGTTCGAGCGTTTCGGCGAGGTCGGTATTCCAGATAAGCGACTTGTCGCTTACGTGCAGTCCGACCATCGAATCCCATACCTCGCTGATGAGATGACAGCCCTCTTCGAGGATGTCGCCAGTCCTGAAAACGGCCGCGTTGGACTGCATGACCTGCTGCATCTTGAGACGTATTTCGGCCGTCGAGGAGTCTCCGGCTGCGAAACGCAGACGATCCAGATGCGATAGAGCGCGGTCATCTTCCGAGGCGATTATGTCGTGCGGGTTCGAGCCCGGCTTTAACTTGGTCACGAGATGCTTGGCAGTGGCGCGGCCGAATACAACGAGGTCCAGCAGAGAGTTCGACCCGAGGCGGTTGGCGCCATGTACCGACACGCACGCTGCTTCGCCGATAGCGTAGAGACCAGGAACCGGATAATCCGGATTGCCGTCCTTCAGGGTTACCACCTCGCCGTTATAGTTCGCCGGGATACCGCCCATGTTGTAGTGGACGGTCGGAAGCACTGGCACGGGCTCCTTGGTCATGTCGACGCCGGCGAAGATTTCGGCGGTTTCGGCGATCCCAGGCAGGCGTTCAGCGATGACTTCAGGCCCAAGATGCTGGAGATTCAGGTGTATATGGTCTGCGTTTGACCCGACGCCGCGACCTTCGCGTATCTCGATGGTCATGGCCCGGCTCACCACGTCGCGCGATGCGAGATCCTTCGCCGAAGGGGCGTAGCGTTCCATGAAACGTTCGCCGTCGGAATTCGTCAGATAACCGCCTTCGCCCCGCGATCCCTCCGTGATCAGACACCCCGACCCGTAGATACCGGTTGGATGGAACTGCACGAATTCCATGTCCTGCAGCGGCACGCCGGCCCGCAACGCCATTGCACTGCCGTCGCCGGTGCACGTGTGGGCGGAGGTTGCTGAGAAGTAGGCCCGGCCATAGCCGCCTGTTGCCAACACCGTGGCATTCGCGCGAAAGCGATGGATGGTACCGTCGGACATGTCCCAGGCCAGCACCCCGTGGCACGCCCCTTCCTCGTCCATGATGAGGTCGAGGGCGAAATACTCGATGAAGAATTCGGCCTGGTGCTTGAGACTTTGCTGGTAGAGCGTATGCAAGATGGCGTGACCGGTGCGGTCCGCCGCCGCGCACGTACGGTGCGCAGTGCCCTCGCCGTAGTGCGTTGACATGCCGCCGAACGGTCGCTGGTAGATGCGGCCTTCGGCCGTACGCGAGAACGGCACGCCGTAGTGCTCGAGTTCGATTACCGCGGGCACCGCCTCGCGACACATGTATTCGATGGCGTCCTGGTCGCCCAGCCAGTCCGAGCCTTTGACGGTGTCGTACATGTGCCAGCGCCAGTCGTCTTCACCCATGTTGCCAAGAGACGCGCTCATGCCGCCCTGAGCGGCAACCGTGTGAGATCGCGTCGGAAAGACCTTGGACAGACAAGCCGTGCGCAGCCCCTCCGATGCGAGACCAAAAGTTGCCCGGAGGCCAGCGCCGCCGGCGCCAACCACGACGACGTCGTACTTGTGGTCGATGATGTTGTATGCGTCACCCATGGTCTTTCTCAGCCTCCCACCGCAATACGAACAACGGCCAGTGCCGACAGCAGGCCGAATATCACGGCCAGGAATTTGACGGTCAGCAGCAGCGTAATCTTCAACCACTCGATGTGGATGTAGTCTTCGATGACGACCTGAAGGCCCGATTGAGCGTGATGGAAGGTCGCCGCAATAAAAGCCAGCATCATGGCCGCCGACACCGGGTGCGCAATCGTTGCGCGCGCCGTTTCGTAGTCAGCCCCAATCACCGCGATGACGATGGCGACGAACCAGATCGTAAGTGGCACCAGCGCTATCGCCGTTACGCGCTGCCACCAGAAATGATGAGTGCCCTCCTTAGCTGACCCGAGCCCCCGAACATGAGCAAGAGGAGAGCGCATACTCATGCGAAACCTCCCATCATGAAGGCCAGAGTCCATGTAACCAGCGTCATGACCACGGATGCGATGACGACCATCCAGCCCGTTGCGTCAGCGGTCTCGACCTCCAGCCCGTAGCCGATGTCCCACGCGAGGTGCCGAATGCCATTGCACAGGTGGTAGAACAGAGCCCAGGACAAACCGAACAGGACGAGCAGTCCGGGAACAGAGCCGAAAATGCTCTGAGCGGTCGCATAACTTTCTGGACCTGCCGCAAGTGCCATCAGCCAGTAGACCAGCAGTACGGTTGCTGCCGAGAGGGCGACACCGGTGGCGCGATGGGTGATCGACAAGAGCGCCAGCATCGGCAGGCGGTAGATCTGCAGATGTGGAGATAAAGGGCGTTCAACAGGTTGCATCCTGACTGAGCTCCGTTACGAGTGCCGCCGCTGCGACATAACACTTCGATTATACAAGAAAGGTCTGGTCGGCCTGGGCGATGCGCTCCGGCCGTGGGATTGCGTAGCTGCGCTCGCGAACATCGGACGCCTCAGGCGAGTGACCCCGGCAGTCGCGATGACGCGTCGATCAGAAGTCGATACAGCGACCCTTGCGTTCCCAATCACCGTAGCGTGTCGGTTCGGGCCCTTCGGGCCCACCGATCTCGACAGGCTGTTCTGTGGCGGCCGACTGGGGCGCCCTACCATCCGGCGCGCCTGCCGCCGTCTGTGGTGCGACAGCATCGGAAGGGGATGGAACATCGTCGGGCAACTCGGGCTGGGGCTCTCGCTTTGTCGTCATGGTTTGTACGTTCTGTGCTCGTTGTCTGTATTTCTTGGGGCAAAGCTGGGCCGTTTGTAGGACGGCGTCGCATCGTATGCAGGTTGACGTCGCAGGCAGGCAGTAAACCCTTCCGCCGCCGTACACGATGCGATGTACTGCGAGTTGATGAACAGCTGGATGCGGCCACCTTGAAAGCGTTTATGTTGGACTTGACCGTGCAGTGCCCGCACGCATGGTTCAGCGTTCTGAGCGGCCTTCTGATCGTCAGCCGAAGTTCTGGATACGTCCGGGTCATGGCCATAGTCTACCGGACATCGACTGATTGAGTGCGAGCATGCAAGGATTGGACAGCGGATCGGCGCGTTTGTTAGCACACGATGCCGTTGGTGCCGTGAATCAGCCGTTGACGCATGCCATGCATCTGGTGGTGATGGCCAGCATCGCGCTCGCACACCTCAGTCCTTCGGCGATCTGCCTGGCGATGCTCGCCTGTGTGCTCCACTGGTCCGTCATCCTGCGTCGTCTCGAGGTGATTTCAGGTTTCTGGGTTGGTGCGGGCGGCCTGCGCGCCTTATCGCTATGCGATGGGCGGCGGGCCGAGGTGGACGGTCGCATCGATGTTTTTGTCTATGGCCCGCTGCGCGTGCTGCGTATCCCGGCTGATGGACGTGTCTGGTGGACGACGCTCGCGTTGCAGGGACGTGTCAGGACCGGTCAGCGGCAGTTGCTCGCGGCGGCGGCGGTTTCCGGTACGCACCCCGAGGTCAAGGCCTCCGCTGGAGACAACCGTTAAGGGCAGTGCAGACGCGTGCGCCAGGTAAGCGAGATCTACGAATTGGTGCGGGGAAAACGCCGCCGCGCCGGATGCAGGCCGCTCTGTCCGGGTGGTGGAGCGCAGTGGCGTCGGGTCATACGGGTGCGCCGCATCACGACGATGCCTGGCGCTTCTTCAGCGTGCGCGCGAAGGCAGGCGCCTCACTGTTACAATGCACTAACTGATGAGGCGGGGGCGGCGATGCGTCAGCCTGCCTGGTGCTCAGCGCGCCCTGCCTGGTCCTGCCACCGCGACGGCTCGCCCGCGCACAGACGTCATTGAGCGAATTTCCCGCCTTGGCCGAAGACGGCGTCGTCGCCCGCGCGATCGACGGCTTCGAACCGCGTCCGCAGCAGCAGGCGATGGCTGCCGCCGTTGCTGCCGCCATCGAGGGGCAGTATCAACTGCTGTGCGAGGCGGGCACCGGAACGGGTAAAACACTCGCCTACCTGGTGCCGGCGTTGCAGTCGGGCGTGCGGGTGATCATTTCGACGGGCACGCGCAATCTGCAGGACCAGCTGTTCGGCAAGGACCTGCCGATGGTGCGCACCGCACTTGGCCAGCCGGTCAAAGTCGTGCTTCTCAAAGGCCGCGCAAATTACGTGTGTATGCATCGGTTGCGCAAAACCGAGGCGTCAGCTGCGCTCGACCCCGAGTTCGCGCGTCGACTCGCTGGCATCACCCGGTGGGCGACGCTCACGGAGCAGGGCGATCTCGCGGAGCTCTCACATCTGGCCGAAGATGACCCGCTGAAGCCGATGATCACGTCGACGGTCGACAATTGCCTCGGCTACGAATGCCCGGAGGTCTCGCGCTGTCATGTGCTGAACGCCCGCCGTGCGGCAATGGACGCGGACATCGTGGTCGTCAACCATCATCTGTTCTTTGCCGATGTCTCCCTTCGCGAAGACGGATTTGGGGAAGTGCTCCCGGACGCCAGGGCCGTGATCTTCGACGAGGCGCATCAATTGCCGGATGTGGCGACGCGCTTTTTCGGGTGGACGGTATCCGCCGGACAGCTCCGGGAACTCGCCGACGACGCTGAGCGCGCCCTGCGGGTGGCCGGCGGAGATCTTCGGTCCGCGCAGCGGGCCGCCGGCGATCTGCGTGGGTCGTTGTCCGTGCTGCGCGTCGCGCTGCCGTCCGGATCGACAGGCTCTGGGCAAATTCTCTGGGATGAACTGCGTCTCGGGGGGCACCTGGCGGACGCTGTCGTCAACGTTGCCGCGGCCGTGTCGGCGCTTGCCGATACGTTGGAACCCGCGGCCGATGGCGGCGGCGAGGTTGCGAGCTGCCTTCGGCGTGCGACGGAGTTCGCACGTCGGCTGCTGTCGCTGACGACCGACGGCAACGAAGACGAAGTACGCTGGGTGGAACTGCGCGGGCGCGGATTCGCCTGGCGCGTAGCGCCGCTCGAAGTCGCGCGCATTTTCAGCGACTACCTGCGCACGCATCCCGCAGCCTGGATCTTTACCTCAGCGACGCTCGCGGTCGACGGTTCGTTCGGGCACTTCGCCGAGCGCATGGGCCTTACGCCTGAGGCAACCCATGTCTGGCAGAGCCCGTTCGATTACATGCACCAGGCGCTGTGTTACCTGCCGGTGGGCTTGCCCGAGCCGCGCGAACAGCGCTACACCGAGCGGTTACTGGAGGAAGTTCTGCCGCTGCTGCGGGCAGGCGGTGGCCGCACGTTCCTGCTGTTCACCAGTCACCGGGCGCTGCAGCGTGCGGCCGCGTGGTTGAGTGCCCGGGTGGCATTTCCGCTGCTGATCCAGGGCAGCGCACCGAAAGCGGTTTTGCTCGAGCAGTTCGTCGACAGCGGGAATGGCGTACTGCTCGGTACGGCGAGCTTCTGGGAAGGTGTCGACGTGCGCGGCCACGCGTTGGTCTGCGTGGTGATCGACAAACTCCCGTTCGCCGCGCCGGACGATCCGGTATTGGAAGCCCGTGTCCGGGCGATGCGCGAGGCGGGCCGCGAGCCATTTCGCGACTACCAGGTGCCGCTCGCCGTGATCAACCTGAAGCAGGGAGCGGGTCGACTGATCCGGTCACAATCGGATTATGGCGTACTGGTGCTCGGAGATCCGCGACTGGTGAACCGCGGGTACGGTCGGGTGTTTCTGCGCAGCCTGCCAACGATGCCGATCACACAAGACGGCGAAGAAGCCGCTGAGTTCCTGCGTTCGCGCACCGCCGCCGCCGCCGAGGCGACGCAGCTGAAGGCTGAGACGGTATGACCAGGGTGCTAGCGCTCGAAACTGCGACGGACGCCTGTTCGATTGCGCTCCAGGTGGATGACGAGTTGCTGTCCCGACACATAGTCGAGCCTCGTAAGCATGCTGATCGACTGCTCTATCTGGTCGATGAACTGCTGGCCTCGGCCGGCTTGACCGTGACGGCTCTGGACGCTATTGCCCTCGGAGCCGGTCCGGGGTCGTTCACCGGTGTGCGCATCGCGGCCGCGGCGGCGCAAGGCCTGGCATACGCGGCAGACCTGCCGCTCGTCCAGGTTTCTTCGCTCGCCGTCGCCGCGCTCGGTGTCCAGCGGCGCCATGCCGCGCCGCATGTCGCCATCGCTTTCGATGCGAGGATGGATGAGGTGTACTTCGGTGCATTCGTGCACGATGGCACAGACCTCAGGGTGGCCGGGGAGCAGCGGGTGGCCGACCTTGCCGACATCTCCCTGCCGACGCTGTCGAACAAATGGTTTGCAGCCGGCGCCGGATGGTCACGCTACCTCGACCGCCTGCAGCCCGGAGAATTGGCACGTATCGAACTGAGCGACGACCCGGCCCTTCCCGAAGCGCGGGACGTGATAACGCTGGCCATACCGAAGTGGCGACGCGGTGAAACCGTGCCGCCTGCAGAGGTGGCTCCAGTCTATCTGCGCGACCGGGTGACCCGTTGAAGACTTGCCCGTTCCACCTGTACCCGGGCCGCTGTCCAGCATGAAACGCAAGCCGCCTGCCCTGGGGCTCCCTGTTTCGGGTGTGGCGGACGTCGCTCTGCTATGGCGCCATGTTTCATGAGTCCGTCATGATCGCGCCGCTCCAGCGCCATTTGGCTCTATTGGAATATCGCTGATGTTCAAACCTCTGGAACTCTGCATCGGGCTCAGGTACGTACGGGCGAAACGTCGCAGCCGGTTCATCTCGTTCATCAGCCTGACCTCCATGCTCGGCATCGCGCTCGGCGTTACGGCGCTTATCACGGTCTTGTCCGTCATGAATGGATTCGAGCGTGAACTGCGCACGCGCATTCTGGGGATGGCATCGCACGCGACCATCACTGGCGTCGACCGCACGTTGACCAAATGGCGTGACCAGGCGCGCGTGGCTGCGGAGCATCCGCGGGTAGTCGGTGTAGCGCCCTACGTTGACGGACAGGCGATGGTGACACGAGGCACCGGGGTGCGCGGGGTGGCGCTGCGCGGGATCGACCCAGCCGAGGAACCACAGGTGTCGGAGGTGCACGAATTCATGGAGGAAGGCACTTTCGAGGATCTGAAACCGGGTGCCTACAACATTCTGATCGGACGCGGGCTCGCGAACCTCATCCGCGCGAAGCTCGGCACCAAGATCACCGTCGTCGCACCGCAGGCGAAGATCACGCCGGCCGGAGTTCTCCCGAGACTGCGCCGGTTCACCGTGGTCGGCATATTTCGTGTCGACCACGGTCAATACGACACCTCGCTCGGCATCGTCCACATCCGCGACGCGGCGCGGCTGTTTCGCCTTGGCGACCGCGTTAGCGGCATTCGTTTGAAAATGGACGATCTCTATGCGGCGCAGACCGTAAGCCGGGAGGTGGCACGGAAATTCAGCGGTCTTTACTACGTCTCTGACTGGACGCGCCACCACGCCAATTTCTTTCGCGCGCTCAAGACCGAGAAGACGGTGATGTTCGTCATTCTCAGCCTGATCGTGGCGGTGGCCGCCTTCAACATCGTGTCGACGCTGATCATGGTGGTCACGGACAAGCAGGCAGACATTGCCATACTGCGCACTCTGGGCATGCCACCTGCCAGCGTGATGGCGGTTTTTGTGGTGCAGGGGTTCATCATAGGCGTTTTCGGTGCCTTGCTTGGCGCCTGCGGCGGTATCGCGCTCGCGTTGAACGTGGAGACGCTGGTGCCGGCGATCGAGGCGTTCTTCGGCGTGCAGTTCCTGCCCGCAGACATCTACTACATCACGCAGGTGCCATCCGATCTGCGGTGGCCCGATGTCTACATGGTAAGTGCCGTGGCCTTCGTGCTGACGGTTATTGCAACGCTTTACCCTGCGTGGCGCGCATCGCGGACTCACCCGGCACAGGCGCTTCGTTATGAATGACCTGCCAGCGCATGAACAGGCTCTGACCTGCAGCGATGTACGCAAGAGTTACACCGAGGGCGGTCTCAGTGTCGATGTACTCAATGGCGTTACGCTGGAAGTACAAGCGGGCGCACGAATCGCCATTATCGGGGCCTCCGGATCCGGTAAGAGCACACTGCTGCACATACTAGGTGGGCTCGATCAGCCCTCCTCTGGCGAAGTCCGGATTGGCGGTCGGGATCTCGCTTCGCTGGTGGAGCGCGAGCGCAGCGCTCTGCGAAACCGGGAACTTGGCTTCATCTATCAGTTCCATCATTTGTTACCCGAGTTCAGCGCGCTTGAGAATGTCGCGATGCCGCTGCTGATCGGTGGTCAGGCGCCCGGGCCAGCCAGGGAAGTGGCGCAGTCGATCCTGGCGCGCGTCGGTCTTGGCGATCGTCTGAGCCACAAGCCTGGCGAACTGTCCGGCGGAGAGAGGCAGCGCGCCGCTATCGCCCGGGCCATGGTGGGTAAACCTCGTTGTTTGCTGGCAGATGAGCCTACCGGCAATCTGGACCGGCGCATTGCTGACGAGGTTTTTGCATTGCTACTCGAGTTGAATGAAGAAGCCAGGACGGCACTGGTCGCCGTGACGCACGATATCCAACTCGCGTCGCGCATGGACCGCGTGTTCGAGCTGATCGACGGCACGCTGAAACCGCGCGACCAAACCTGACCCACGCTGCCCCCGGCATAGCCGGACAAAACCCAGCGCTGCGCAGTCCTACTGCTGCTCCGCTCCGGGCCTACATGAGGCCTCGCCCGCGGTTCGTATGCTGCGAGCATGAATGGTCCGAGACTCCTTCAGACGGGCGTCGGGCTGCGAAGCCAGCGCCTGCCGCGGGGCTCGTTGCCGTCATCAGGCGTGCCTCGTCGGCCGCCTGTGATGCTAACGCCGTCGCGTCATTCCGACTCTGCATCGGCCAGTCGGTGAAATGCTCCGTTTCTGCCTCGGATTTGGTTGCGGGTGCCTGGTCGTGCAGCAACTTGAACAGCTGCCGGACGCGATGTGGGTGCAGTGGCTGGCGTTGCCGCTCGCGGTCGCGCTACTCGTATCATCTGCTCGAATTCAGGGTGCATTCTGGTTTGGCATCCTCTGGGCGACGCTGCACGCGCAGGCCGAACTGGCGCAGTTGTCTCAAGCGTGGCGGTTCACCGGCGACCAGGTGGTCGTGGGCCGCGTCACCTCGATCGTGCGCTCTTTTAATGCGCACCGGTCGTTCGACTTGCGGGTGGGGCGCATCTTGCGCGCCGGCGTGGCGGTCGACACGGGCATGACGGTCCGGCTCCGATGGTACGGCGGTGGTGCGGAGCTGATACCAGGTGACTGTGTGCGCCTGACGGCGCGTTTGCGTCCGGTGCGGGCTTACTTCAATCCCGGCGGTCGGGACCGGGCGCGCGGATTGCTCCGCCGGGGCGTACACGGTGCTGGATATGTGCGCTCGGCCAAAGCAGTACCGGCCCGCTGTACCGACGGGGTCGCGACGCGCGCGCGAGGGGCTCTCGCCTACAGCCGCGGCTGGCTCGATGCGCGCCTGTCACCGGTGCTCGAATCGGTTCCGCGCGGCCAGCTGATACGCGCACTGGTCCTCGGTTTGCGCGATGGTGTTTCGGGCACCGAGCGCGAAATCATGCTGCATACCGGAACCGCGCATCTGCTCGCTATCTCGGGACTCCACATCGGGCTCGCGGCTGGTGGCGTCCATGCGCTGGTGATGTTCGGGTGGCGGCGCACCGGAAACTTGCAGAGCCGCCTCACTGCGCCGATCGCCGCGGCCGTGACGGGTACGCTGGTCGCCACGGTCTACGCTTTGCTATCGGGTTTCGGCATCCCGGCTCAGCGGGCCCTGGTAATGCTCTGCGTCTGGTTGTTGGTGACGTCGCTCAGGTCGCGCACCGGCGCGGCTGAACTACTGAGCCTCGCGGCCGTCGCAGTATTGCTCTACGACCCTGCGGCCGTCGCTGATGCGGGGTTCTGGCTGTCCTTCGGTGCGGTCGGCATGCTCGCACTCGCGTTGCAGCAACGGCGTACCGGCTTTGCCGTCGGGCTGCTGCACGCTCAGTTCGCCGCTTCGGTTGGGCTTGGACCGCTGACTCTCATGTGGTTTGGCACGGTGCCGCTGCTCGGGTGGGTCGCGAACCTCGCGGCAGTTCCGATCGTGGGTCTGTTCGTGGTTCCCACCGCGCTGTTCGGGACTGTTGTGGCGGCCGTGGCGCAGGTTCCGGGCGGCTGGTTGTTACACATTGCCGGTACCCTGATCGACTGGCTTTGGGGTTTTCTCGAATGGCTCGCAGCACCCGGGTGGGTGTTCGAGAATCAGGCTCCGCTCGACCTGGCGAGCCTCGGGTTGGCGTGGCTCGGCAGTGCCGTCGTGCTGAGCCGTTTGCCAGGGCGCTGGATCGGCTTCGCGCTCTGGCTGCCGGCGGTCTTCGGCAGTCAGTTGTCGCCGCACACTCACATCCCGCGCGGGCAGTTCGAAGTGAATGTCTACGACGTCGGGCAAGGCCTGGCCGTCGGTGTGCGCACGACTCACCACACCTTGCTCTACGATACCGGTGCTGGCGGCGCTCGCTGGAGCGTTGCGGCTGGCACGGTCATTCCAGCGATGGCCGCCGCCGGTATGCGTCGACTCGACGTTCTGCTGGTGTCCCACCCGGATCAGGACCACGCAGGCGGTACTGGCGCGATCGTTCGCGCCCTTCGCCCAACCCGACGCATCGGCGATGCCGGCGTCTATGCGAGCCCGGGCGGCGCTATGCAGTTCGAACCGTGCAACGCTCCGCAGCGCTGGACCTGGGATGGCGTCGAGTTCGAGATTCTGCATCCGCGACCACGTTCGCGCGGTTCGCGCAACAACCGGTCTTGCGTACTCAGGGTGACGGGCGACGAAGTGACAATGCTGTTGCCCGGCGATATCGAGAGTTCGGCCGAGAAGCGCCTGCTTTCAGGCGCCGTTCGCCTTGACGCTGATATCCTCATCGCACCTCATCATGGCAGCGGGAGTTCGTCCAGCCCGGGTTTCGTGTTTGCGGTGCACCCCGAGTTGGTGGTGTTTTCAGCCGGGTGGATGAACCGCTTTGGCCAACCTCATGCCTCAGTGCTAAGGCGATTCGGGCGAATTGGCGCAAGTCTGTACAATACGGCCACGGACGGAGCCATTCGCATCCGCAGCGGCCCTGGTGGAATCTCGGTACAAACGAGCGCGCCTTCGCTGCAACGTTACTGGCATGTGACTCGCGCGCGGGGAGGTTGGTCGCGCGAGGCTGAGGGCCGGTAGTAGCTTGGCTGCGGTAGCACGATGTTGGGGGACACACTGTGCTGGAACTGATCAAAGCCGGCGGCTGGCTCATGGTGCCGATCCTGCTCTGCTCCGTCGTGGCGATGGCGATCGTTGTAGAGCGATTCTGGACGTTGCGGGCGGGACGCATCGCGCCAGATGGCCTCGTGATGCAGGTGTGGGAGTGGGCGCGCGCAAACGAGCTGGATGAAACACGTATCCGCCAGGTGCAAAGCGGTTCGCCCCTCGGACGTCTGCTGGCCGCCGGACTCGCCAATCGGAATTCCCCGCGCGACATCATGAAAGAGGCGATCGAGGAAGTCGGCCGTCACGTCGTCCACGATCTCGAACGCTATCTGAACGCGCTCGGTACGGTCGCGTCGATCACACCGCTCATCGGCCTGTTGGGTACCGTCATCGGCATGATCAAAGTCTTCACGGTCATTACTGTCCAGGGTGTCGGAAACCCTGAGGTACTGGCGGACGGAATCTCTCAGGCGCTCATTACTACGGCGGCCGGTATCGCCGTCGCGATTCCGAGCCTGCTGTTCTACCGCCATTTTCAAAGGCGGGTCGATGACCTTGTAATCATGATGGAGCAGGAGTCACTGAAGATGGTCGAAGTGCTGCACGGACAGCGCCAGTCGGGTCAGTAGCCATGCGACTCCGACGCGGTCGCCGGGAACCGATGGACATCAACCTGACGCCTCTCATCGACGTCGTGTTCTTGCTGCTCATCTTCTTCATGGTGTCCACTACCTTCGATCGCGATGCCGAACTGGGTATCGAACTTCCACAGGCGAGCGGCGATCCGGCCGACCCCGGCGATGATTCCCTGACCGTCAGCATCGACGCGCAGGGGCGCTACTTCGTGAACGGTCAGTTGCTCATCAATACGCAGCTCCAGACGCTGATGTCCGCGATGCGTGGAGAACTTGCGGAGCGCGATGACGTGCCCGTCGTCATCCACGCGGATGGGGCCGCACAGCATCAGGCGGTGGTGCAGGTTATGGATGCCGCGCAGCAGCTGGGTCTTGCCCGGCTCCGGTTTACGACCAGCGCCCGCCCGGCCGACGCGGCTCAGGGCCGCAACTGACCCGCGGTCGTGTTGGGGCCGCGCGCGGGTCGTTATCTGGAACCACTGTGGTACGGCAACGGGGACTGGCGCCTGTGGTTGCTGGCCCCGGTTGCCGGCCTGTTCGCCGCGGTGAGCGCGGTACGCCGCGCGGCCTATGCCGCGGGTGCGCTGAGCGTGGCCCGGCTTCCGATTCCGGTGGTCGTCGTTGGTAATCTGACGGTTGGCGGCAGCGGTAAGTCGCCGTTGGTCAGCGCACTCGCACAGGAACTCGCGGCGGCTGGCTGGCGCCCGGGAATTGTCAGTCGCGGGTACGGTGGAAGCACTCGCGAGCAGCCGGTGTTGGTGCAGGCGGAGAGTGCACCGGCCTCGGTCGGTGACGAGGCGCTCATGCTAAAGCGTGCGACCGGCTTGCCCGTTGCCGTAGGGCAGCGCCGCGCGGCCGCGGCTCGACTGCTGATGGATTCGGCCAACTGTGATGTAGTGATAAGCGATGATGGTCTGCAGCACTATGGCTTACATCGGGATGTCGAGATCGTCGTAGTCGACGCCGAGCGTGAGTTTGGCAATGGCTGGCTGCTGCCGGCCGGACCGTTACGCGAGTCCCGGACCCGGCTGTCGCGCGCCGATGCCGTATGGTTCAAACACGTCGAAAGGACGGGCATCTCCGTTGCTGACCCGCAGCGCGGTCCAGGATTTCTGCTGCGCGCGCGGCAACTACGGGCGCTCAACGGCGGTGAGTCGAAACCTGTAGACATATTCGACGGACAGCAGGTTGCGGCCCTGACCGCGATCGCCCATCCCGAAGCGTTTTTCTCGACGTTGGTGGCGGCGGGCTGCGTAGTGCGTGGTTGCGCGCTTCCCGACCATGCCGACATCGTTTCCAACGATCTTGATTTCGCCGGCGATCTCCCGCTCCTCCTGACGGAGAAGGATGCCGTCAAAGTCGATCCGCGATGGCGCGATGACGTCTGGGTGGTAGAGACCTCGGTAGAGTTGAACGCCGCGGCTGCCGCCGCGTGGCGTGATATCGTCGGGCGTTTGGAAGAGCTGCGCAAACCCCATGCCGCGTGCTGAGCCCGAGGCGTTCGCCGCCCTCTTCGCGCTATCGTCAGTCGCAACTGGAGCCAAGTACCAATGAGCCGTTCCGCCGAATTTTGCTGGCCCGGTGGCGCTCGACTGGCGATGTCGGTAGTCGTCAATGTCGAAGAAGGTTCCGAACAGACCATCGCCGACGGGGATCGTGGGCCGGATCCGGTCGACGAACTCGGGATAGTACTGCGTCGCGCAGTGCGCAATTTTGGTAATGAGAGCAACTATCGATACGGCATTCGAGCCGGCGCGCCGAGGGTGTTGCGACTGCTCGAAAAATACCGCGTACCGGCCACCTTCACGGCAGCCGCCCTGAGTCTCGAACGGGCGCCAGAACTGGCCCGCGCGATCGCCGATGGCGGACACGAGGCTTGCAGTCATGGCTGGCGCTGGCTTGCGCAGGACCGGATGGACGAGCAGGCCGAGCGACAGTTCATCGAAGCCGCCGTACGCTCGATCGAAGCGACCGTGGGGCGCCCGCCGGTCGGGTGGCTGTCGAGGTATATGCACACGGAGCGCACGCGCGAGTTGCTGGCGCAAGCCGGTTTCACCTACCACATGGACGACTACTCGGATGACTTGCCGTTCTGGGACGAGACGGTCGACCCGCCGATGCTGGTCATGCCCTACGCGTTGGACAGCAATGACATGAAGATGTGGACGGCACCGTCACTGACCCCGCGTGCCTGGCTTGAGTACGCGCTCGACACGTTTGCATGGCTGTTGCGCGAAAGCCGTGACGAGCCGCGGATGATGTCGTTGGGAGTGCATCTGCGCATCATCGGCAGGCCTGGGCGCATCGGGTACTTCGAACAGTTCCTGCAACGCATCAGCGGCCGCCCAGACGTGTGGGTTGCCACCCGAGAGCAAATTGCGCGCCACTACATATCGGTGGTTCCGGCAGCGGCGGGTGACACATGACTTCAAGCGAATCCAGAGACGCAGATGCTCTCCGCCAACTCCTGCGGCATGTGATCGACACCGACGCCCGTGCTATCCCGGAGCCGGCCGCTCAATCGACCCGCATGTTTCTGCTCGACAGTCTCGGCGTCGGCGTGAATGGCAGCGCGGATCCCGACGCTGCGCGTCTGCTCGATATGTATCTGGCCGAGCGTGGGCCTGCCACTGCGGGAGTATTCGGGACGCGTGCCCGCCTCGCGCCGGCGGATGCCGCGTTCATGAATGCCTTTCAGATCCACAATGCCGAGTATGACTGCGTCCACGAAGGCGCAGTGGTTCACCCGATGGCTGTCATCCTGGGCGCCGTCTCGGCGGGTCTCGAAGATCTGTCCTCGCACGGGATACGGGTCTCCGGCCTTGAACTGCAGGCGACCGTCGCGCTCGCGGTGGACGTCGCGGCCGGACTGGGCATCGCGAGTAAGGCCCCACTCAGTTTCTTTCGGCCGGCAACCGCTGGTTGTTTCGGGGCGACGCTGGCACTGTCGCGGCTATACGGGCTGTCGGCCGAGCGCGCCCGTCATGCTGCCGGCATCGCGCTCGGCCAACTCTGCGGAACGATGCAAGCCCATATCGAAGGCTCCCCGCTGCTCGCAATGCAGGTCGGGTTCAACGCCCGCAACGCGTGGCGAAGCGTGCGAATGGCCGAAGCCGGCGTGCATGGCCCACACGATGCACTGGCCGGGCCTTTCGGTTATTTCAAGCTGTTCGAAGGCGATTACGACATGGCACCCGTGCTCGACAGTCTCGGCGCGAGGTGGCGCATTTGCGAGGTGGCGCACAAGCCGTTCCCAAGTGGCCGCGCCACGCACGGTATCATCGACGCGTGTATGGCTTTGCAGCGCGAGCACGGGTTCGTCGTGGCGCAGATCGATTCGGTGCACGCAAGAGTGCCGCCGCTTACCCACCGGCTTATCGGTCGTCTGCCCGAACCGGGCATGAATGCGAACTACGCGCGGCTTTGCGGGGCTTATGTGACGGCTGTCGTATTGCGCAACGGCGACCTGCAGCCAGAAGACTTTACCGACGAGGGGCGCACTAGGGACGACGTTGCTTCGCTCGCCGCACGTGTATCCATCGAACCAGACGAGAACCCCGATCCGAACGCACTCACCCCGATCTCCATAGAGGTCGTACTCGAGGACGGCAGGCGCCTGCGCCGCTACGTGGATACGGTTTACGGCAACCCGGACAATCCCATGCAGCGCGCCGCGTGGACCACCAAGTTTCGTCGCAATGTCGGACGGGCACGTCACTCGTTTGCTGATGCCGGTGCGACCGCGGACGCCGTCCTCGAACAGGTCGATGCGCTGGAGACAGTTACGGACGCGGCGGAACTGCTAAAGTTGCTGCACGCGCCTGAGTAAACTGCACGCGGCCATCGGGGCCGCCCGCTGGTGCTCCACGAGGAAGACAAACTGCCATGGAAACATTGCTGAACGTCGTATTGACGGTGCTGTGGGTTGTGTCGGTCATCGGATGGTTGCTGATGTTGATCGCGGGTTTCAAGCGGAGCGTGTGGTGGGGTCTGGGCATCTTTTTCCTGGTGATTCCGGTCGGGATCATCTTCGCGATCAAATACTGGGAAGATGCGAAGCTCGGGTGTCTGCTGCAACTGATTCCGTGGGGAATTATCGTGGCTGTACTCGCGATTTTCTGGACGACCATCAGTGCCATGTTCATGCAGGATATGGCCGCCGAGATGGAGCGTCTGGAATCCGGGCAAGGGCAGGCGGCGGTCGCTGGTGGTGGGGTGGTTGTCGCGGAGCCAGAGCCTGAACCCGAGCCTGCGAAGGCCGAGAAACCCAAGCCGCCGGAACGCACCCGGTACGAGTTCCAGGATACCGATTTCGACTTTCTGCCGGGCAGCATGGGTGCCCGGGTAAGAATCGTGACGAAAGACGGGCGTGAACACGTCGGAGAAGTGACCGGATACAGCGGCGATACGGTCAAGATTCGCAAGCGTATGAGCGCGGGTACATTTGAGTTCGGCGTGCGCAAGGCTGACGCCAAGATCGTGCAAATCTACGAAGCTGTGCAGTAGCGCGGCAGCACCGCGCGCCGATGTCCGGGTATCTGGTCGAAGCCGATCCGCGCCGCATACTGGCCGAGTACCCGGTTGGCGAAGACTTCGAGTCGCGCATTCGTACGCTGAGTGCGGACGCACTTCGTGCACTCCAGGAACAACGGCTGGGCCGTGTTATGTCGCGGGCCTGGCAAGTACCTTTCTATGCTCGCCGCTGGCGTGAGGCCGGCCTCGAACCCGGCGCGGTCCAGACGCTGGAGGATCTGCATCACGTGCCTCCGTACTCGAAGGCCGACCTGATGGCGAGTGTGCAGGCGTTCCCGCCGTTTGGTGATTTCCATGGTATGGACGATTCCCCGGATGGCGGCCGCCGACCAGTGGTCTTTCATACGACCAGTGGCACGACTGGCGATCCGCAACCGTTACTGTTCGGGGCGTTTGACCGGGAAGTGCAAAACGCGCTGCTGGCGCGTGCGTATCGGGCGCACGGGCTCACCGACGACGATGTCGTTCACTCCGTCTACGGCTTCGGCATGGTCAACGGCGGTCACTATATTCGAGAGGCGATCACACACTTCACGCGCGCGCTGCTTCTGACTCCCGGGACCGGCGCGGACATGGAGTCCCGTCAGCAGCTTCGGTTGATGCAACGCTTTGGCGTCACCGTCCTCGTCGGTTTCGCCGACTACCTGCTGCGCCTCGCCGAGGTCGCTGGTGAGCTTGGCCTGGACGTCCGTCGGGACCTGCAGGTACGTATGCTGAGCGGGCACATTCCCGCTGAGCGACGTGCGGCACTGTCGGCAGCCTGGGGAGACGTGCCCGTGTACGACTGGTACGGAGTAGGCGACACGGGGATCATCGCGGCTGAATTACCTGGAAGCGATGGCCTGACCGTTTTCGAAGATGCGCACATACTCGAAATTCTGGACCCCGAAACCGATGCGCCCCTCGACGATGGCGAAATCGGCAACCAATGTGTGACCGTCCTGTTCAAAGATGGCATCTACCCGATCGTGCGCTTCAACACCCAGGACCTGAGTGCGTTGCAGCCGCCGGCCACGGGTGCGTTTCGCCGTACGCGCGGCTTCTCGGGCCGCAGCGACAACATGGTCAAGCTGCGCGGCATCAACGTGTATCCCACCGCTATTGGCGCCATCATCGATCAACACGAGCAAGCCAACGGTGAGTATGTCTGTGTGCTGGAGCGCGACGGATCGCGTGAAGAGCTGACGGTTCTGGTCGAATGGCGCGGCGCTCGCGACGCGGGCCGGTCGGACGCTCTGGCTCAACAGATCGCTTCCGAGCTCGGAGTGCGCATGCCTGTTCAGCTCTGCGGGCCGGGTGAGACTGCGGTGCTCACGGAAGTGAACAGCCGGCAAAAGCCACGCCGTCTGGTCGACCGGCGTTAACCTCGGGCGGTCTTGCCAGATGACAACCTCGATCGACCCGGCCAGCGCCCGATGGCACTTGCTGAGCCTGAGCGCAGCAGCCGCCGCATTGTCTGATGGCAGCTGTTCCGCCGAAGAACTCACTAGCGACTGTCTTGCGCGGATTCGCCAACGCAATGCTGAAATCAATGCTTTCGTGTGGGTGGATGAAGTAGGGGCACTGAAGGCCGCGCGCGCCGCCGACCGACGACGGCGAAGCGGGAGTGCGCGGTCGTTGCTCGATGGTGTCCCGTACGCGGTAAAGGACAATATCGACGTGAACGGCATGCCGACGTCGAACGGTATCTGCAGAGGCGGCGCAGCCGTTACGGATGCCGAAGCGGTCACACCCTGGGCCGGCGCAGGCATGGTCGCGCTCGGCAAGCTGAACATGCATGAGGCGGCGCTTGGCACAACCACCGAAAATCCCCATTTCGGCGCCACCCGCAACCCGCTGGATCCAGCTTACAGTGCCGGCGGTTCCTCTGGTGGATCGGGTGCGTCGGTAGCAGACTTCATGTGCCCTATGGCGCTCGGTTCCGACACCATGGGGTCGGTGCGGCTGCCGGCGGCGAGCTGCGGCGTATTCGGTTGGAAACCCACACCCGGCGTGCTCGGACTTGGCGGCATGCACCTGCTCGACGACGAGCTCGATACGGCCGGTCCGCTCGTGCGTACGCTCGCCGATATGGATCTGCTCATGAGCCATCTCGGGCACGGGGAGCGCGATCCCGAGCCGGTATCATTCTGGGTCTTACCCGAACTGCACGGCACCCCGCCCGCGGCCGAACTCGCCTCGCTCTGGGAAATGACCCAGTCGTTGCTTGCGCCGCGCGCGCTGGTGGTTGGTGAATTGCATCCAACGCCGCTGCGCCGTGCCGCGCTATTGAGTATCGAAGCGCGGCTTAGCCGCGAGTGGGACGCGGATGCCCGTGCTCACATGAGCACGGCGTTGAACGCGATGCTCGAATTTGGCGATGGCGTCAGTGATGAACGATGGGACGCTGCTATTGCCAGTCGACGTGAAGCGGGCGTTCGTATCGCCGCCGCACTCGAGACCGTCGACATTGTCATTACGCTGGCATCACCCGTTCCGCCAACCAGACTCGGCGCTGAGATGGTGCCACATCAGGCTGACTACCTGCTCGCGGCCAATCTCGCGGGTGCGCCGGCGCTGACGGTTCCTGCCGGCTCAACCGCATCCGGTCTGCCGATCGGCCTGCAACTCATCGCCGCGCCCGGGCGCGATGGTCGGCTCCTCGATGCCGCGCGCACGTTGCGCGAGCATGGCCTCTGGTTCGAGCATTCAGCCGGCTAGCGCTCGACGTGATGTGTCAGTTGCAGCGGGCCGGCAGGCGGCTTCAGATTGTCAGTGCGTCGCGCGGCCCGGCAGTGACTGATGTCGAGCGATAGCGCACCCTGGCGAATCGGGTTGCGCGGCAGCTGGTTACGCAGACGGGTCATGCCGCGTCTGCTCGAGGCCGGCCCCCTGGAGGGAACCGTTGACGCGCGCGTTGAGGTGCATCTGCAGGTCGGCCGGCAGTCATGGCTGCACGCACTTTGGACGTTGCGTTCGTTCTACCATGCGGCCCGCTGCAGCTATCGACTGTGTCTGCACGATGATGGGTCATTGGATGACGAGGCCGCCGGTGCCCTGGCCTATCAATGCCCGCACGCCCGGTTACTTCTGCGACAGGCGGCCGACGCCGAGGCCGCCGTGGCCCTGGCCAACTACCCTGCGCTCCTGGCTTTACGCTCGACCGGTTCGCACACGAGATTTCTGGCGGATGTGACCTGGGCGAACGCCGGCAAGTCAGTTCTGTTGCTGTCGCCCGGCGTGCTCTTCCTGGATGCGCCCGCGGCCTTGATGGCACGGGCGGAAGACACACGCTACCCGAGTGCGGTCGCGCTCGACTACCGTAGTCGCTACGTGCTGGACGCGGACGACGCCGAGCGTGAGCTCGGTGTACGTCCGCTGCCGCTCATGCATTCGGCAGTTGCGATCGTGCGACCGAGCGCACTGGAGGCACATCGAACAGACACCTTCGCCGGCCATCCAAACCTTCGTTCCGGGCGTCCGGCTGAAATCATGCGCACGTTACTGGCCCTGATGTTGAGCAGTGATGGCGCCGAGTTGCTGCCCGGCGAATACGCGGTGCGCCGGGATCGCGAGACCGCACTTGGCGCGGCTGCGTGCTACGACTTTCCGCCCGGCCGTCTCTACTACCGGGAAGGTTTGACGGCGCTGCTGGCGGGCAATTTCCGTGCGTCACTATCGTTCTGAAGAGTCTCGTTCCCTGGCAGCCGCGCCTCGGGACCGCAAGGGACGCGCGAAACTACCTCCCGGTCACGCGACGCTAAACTGCACCCGCAGCTGTTCGTCACCCAGATTCCTCTCAACACGATGGGCTGCGCCATCGTTCGCGTCCGCCCAACCCGTCGCGAGCACCTCATTTGCGATGAACTCGCGATGCGTCGCAACAGCATCCAGGACAGCCGGAGAACCACCAAGGTGAAGCTCGATGCGGTCGTCGATATTGAGGCCAGCCTGTTTGCGGCTGTCCTGAATGGTCCGGACGATCTCGCGCGCAAGACCTTCGCGCTCGAGTTCCGGCGTCAGGGTGGTGTCGAGTGCCACCAGATAGCCAAGGTCTTCAGCACAGGCGTACCCGGCGGCCGACTCTGATTCGACCAACAGGTCCTCCGGCTCGAATTCTAGCGTCTGCCCCTCGATTTCCATCGTGACAACCTGACCTGCCGCGACCTGACGCGCGATCGCTTCGGTATCAGCGCTTTCGAGCGCAGCACGAATCTTGGGAATGAGTTTGCCGTAACGTTTACCGACTCGCGGCAGGTTCGGCTTGATGCGGTAGCTGAGCAGTCCGTCGTCCTGGGCCAGCGTCACCACTTCCTTGATGTTCAGCTCTTCCATGATCTGGTCTGTGAGCCGCATGATGCTGTCGGCTTCAGCCTTGCCGGGCACGCGAACCAGCACTCGCGCCAATGGCTGACGTACACGCAGTGTCTCGGCCTCGCGCGCCGAACGCCCGAGTCCCACGACTTTCTGCACTGCGTCGAAGTCGGCCAGCAGCTGCGTATCGATGAGCGCGCGTTCAGATTCCGGCCACGCAGACATGTGCACACTCTCGGGCGCCTCGCGGCCCTGATTCATGACGAGATTCTGATACATCTGCTCGGCTACGAACGGCATGAATGGTGCGATCAGCTGTTGCACGCCGCAGAGGCACTCATACAGCGTCAGGTATGCGGCCTGTTTGTCGTCGCCTTGCACTGCTTTCCAGAACCGCCGCCGATTACGGCGCACGTACCAGTTGCTCAGCTGGTCGACAAACGACTCAATGGCGTCCCCGGCGCGGCGCGCATCGAACGCGTCCATCGCATCGGTGGTCGTCGCGATCGTCTGATGCAGCAGAGCGAGAACCCAACGGTCGATCTGCGGACGTTCGTCCACGGGGACGTCGCGCGCCAGGTCCACGTCGTCCAGGCGCGCGTAGAGCACGAAGAATGCATAGGTATTCCAAAGTGTATTCAGAAAGCTCGCCGCGACCTCAGCGATGATGTCGACGGAGATGCGCTTCTGGCCGTCCGGGGCGACACGGGCGAGAAAGTGCCAGCGCAATGCGTCCGCGCCGACACTGTCGAACACATCGTACGGGTTGACGATGTTGCCCTGCGATTTCGACATCTTTTTGCCTTCGCCATCAACGATGTGGCTGAGGCAGACGCAGTTCTTGAACGCGACATCGTCAGAGACCAGTGTCGCGATGGCGTGCAGGGTGTAGAACCACCCCCGGGTCTGATCGATCGCCTCGCAGATATAGTCCGCGGGAAAGTGGTTTTCGAAGATCTCCTTGTTCTCGAACGGGTAGTGCCACTGCGCGTAGCTCATCGCGCCCGAGTCGAACCAGCAGTCGATCACTTCCGGCAGGCGACGGTAGGTGCGCCCGTTGTCCGGGTCGACGAACGTAATGTCGTCGACTGCAGGCCGGTGCAGATCGAGTTCCGAAAGGCTGCGGCCGGTAAGGTTCTCCAACTCGGCAACTGAACCGATGCAACGAAAGTCGCCTTCACCGTCAGTCCAGACCGGGAACGGCGTCCCCCAGAAGCGCTCCCGTGACAGCGCCCAATCGATGTTGTTCTCCAACCAGTTACCGAAGCGCCCGTCGCGGATGTTCTCCGGCACCCAATTGATGGTCTTGTTGAGTTCCACGAGCCGATCGCGAAACTGGCTCGTGCGGATGTACCACGCCTGCTTTGCGTAGTAGATGAGCGGGTCGCCGGTGCGCCATCCAAACGGATAGTTGTGCAGGTACCGTTCAGCGCGAAACATCGCGCCGCGTTCCGTCAACAGCTCGATCAGGATGGGATCGGCATCCTTGAAGAACTTGCCCGCCACGGGCGTCACTTCCGGCAGGAAGTAACCGTCGAGTCCGACGCCGTGCACGACGGGCATGCCGTTCGCCTGGCAAAGCTTGAGATCGTCTTCGCCGTAGGCAGCCGCACAGTGCACGATGCCGGTACCGTCTTCGGTGCTCACAAAATCAGCATCCAGCACGCGCCAGCAGCTGGCTGCATCGGACGCCTCGACGGGAAGGTA
Organism: Pseudomonadota bacterium; assembly: GCA_039030335.1. GTDB lineage: Bacteria > Pseudomonadota > Gammaproteobacteria > HK1 > HK1 > JBCCEJ01. The sequence continues at coordinate 24,255 of JBCCEJ010000084.1, forward strand.
GTCCAGCAGGCGTTCATAACGGCGCCCTACCATCTGAGCGCCTTTCAACCGCTTGACGATCTGGTAGTCGGCGCCACGGAACACATGCTCGAGAAGGCTCTCGGCGACGACCAGCGTCTCGCCGCCGCTCTCCGCGTACACGTAGTCGATATCCGCACCGACGGCCAGGGCGAGATTGGATGGCAGGGTCCATGGCGTGGTCGTCCATACCAGGAAGCTGACGCCGGGTTCGTCGCTGGCCTGAAAGCGCACGAATACCGATGGGTCCTCGACCTCCTTGTAACCGAGGGAGACTTCTGCGGACGACAGCGTTGCGCCAATCCGGGGATCGTAGGGCACAACCTTATAGCCCTGGTAGATGAGACCTTTGTCCCACATGGTCTTCAGCAGGTGCCACACCGATTCGATGTAACTGTTGTTGAGCGTGTAGTAGGCCTCCTCCATGTTCACCCAGAAGCCCATCCGTTCGGTCATCTTCTCCCAGTCGCCGATGTAACGCATGACCGACTCGCGGCACCGCCGCGTAAATTCTGCGACACCGACTTCTTCTTCGATCCGTTGTTTGTCGAAGATTCCGAGTTCCTTCTCAACCTCGTGTTCGACCGGGAGGCCGTGTGTGTCCCAACCTGCTTTGCGGGGCACGTGATACCCCCGCATCGTGCGGTAGCGCGGATACACGTCTTTGAACGTTCGGGCGAGCACGTGATGGATACCCGGCCGCCCGTTGGCCGTTGGCGGGCCTTCACAAAATGTGAACAGCGGGCGTCCTTCGGACATCGCGAGAGTCCGCTCGAAAATGTCGCGGTTCTTCCAGAACGCGAGTACGTCAGTCTCGATAGCAGGGCCGTCGTAGCGGGCGTTGACTTCGCTGAATGCCACCTTGATATCACTCCAAAAAAACAAAACCCCGGACCCGTTGCTGCTCACTAGAGCGACAACCAGTCCGGGGCGAAATTTCGCGGTACCACCCGGATTTACCGCAACCTCGCGGCTACGGCCTC
>JBCCEJ010000085.1:0-24343 GCA_039030335.1 Pseudomonadota bacterium
CCACGACGGTGTGCCGTTCGCGTACACCGCCGCCATGACCCACCACCAGGATGTCGGCGGCATGGCGCCGGGCTCGGTGCCGCCGAATGCGACCGAGATCTATCAGGAAGGTATCCGTATCCCGCCGCTCAAATTGCGCAGCGGCGACCAGTTCGACCAAACGCTGCTCGCGATGCTGAAACTGAACGTACGGGTCACGGACATGTTCATGGGCGATCTCAACGCCCAGATCGCGGCCTGCTCGATCGGCGCCGAGCGCCTGCAGGCACTGGCTGAAAAGCACGGCACGGACGCGCTGACCGACATGTTCGAGGAGTTGCTCGATCGCTCGGAACAAATGACCCGCCAGGCGCTCGCCGAGATACCCGCGGGTACGTACAGCTACGTCGACTTCCTCGACAACGACGGCATCGACCTCGATGACCCGGTGCGCATTGAACTGGCCGTGACGGTGGGTGATGGCACGCTGCATTGCGACTTCACGGGCACCGGCCCCCAGACGCGCGGACCGTTCAATGCGGTGCGCTCGGGTTCTCAGGCGGCCGCCTATTACGCCGTGCGTGCCCTGACCGGCCCGGACATACCGACCAACGGCGGCTGCTTCCGCACCGTTACCCTGACGCTGCCTGAAGGAACGCTCGTCAACCCGATCGAACCGGCGCCGGTCAACTCGCGCACCGCGACATTGAAGCGCATCTCGGGTTGTATCGTCAGCGCATTGCAAGGCGCGTTGCCGGAGCGCGTACCGGCTGACGGATCCAGTCAGCTGACCGTGCTGATGTTCGCCGGCCGACATCCCGATGGGCGCCCTTTTATCGTCGGCGAATTCAATGCGGGCGGCAGCGGCGCCGGCCCCGGGTTCGACGGTGTGGACGTTATCGAAACGGATGCCAGCAACTGTATGAACCTGCCAGTAGAAGCGTTGGAGCTGGAAGCACCGATCCGGATCCGACAGCTCGCGCTACGCGCGGACTCGGGAGGTGAAGGCCAGTATCGCGGGGGCCTTGGAGTCGTACGCGAATTCGAATTTCTGGTCGATGACGTCACGCTGACGCACCGCGGCGAACGGCACGTGCACCCGGCCCGGGGTGCACACGGCGGCCGTGACGGGGCGCTGGCGGAATCCCAGATCTTCCGGGCGAACGGCGAAACCGAAACGGTGCGTTCGAAACTGCTGACCACCGCGCACAAAGGCGAGCGACTGTTGTTGAAGACCGCCGGCGGCGGGGGCTACGGAGATCCATCGGCAAGGAATCAAGATGCCGCCGCCGAAGACCTTGCCAACGGCAAGGTCAGCGCCGACGTGCCGTGATTCATGCCGGCACTACGTCTTTGTGTAAGTCCGGGATATCCGTGCCGCTATCCGATGTTGCCGGGCGCTCAACACCCGCGAGCCCCAGCCGGCAGAGAACGACGTAAGCTGTCGGCGTCAGCATCAACCCGAGGATGATGCTGAAACCCACGCCGCCAGCGATCACCACCGCGAGCGGAGGCCAGAAATCACCGCCGCTGAGCAGCACCAGAGGCGCAAAGCCGCCGATGGTCGTGAGCGTCGTCGACACGATATGCCGCGTTGCGCCCCGGGTGCGCGCCACGATCGCCGCGATATCTCCATGGCGCGCCGCGGCGTCGGCCCGGATCGCGGCCAGCACCACAATGCTCGCGTTGACGGCGACTCCCACGAGCCCGGCCGTCCCGAGCATCGGGTTGAAGCCTAGCGGGTAGCCGCCAATCCATAGTGACAACAACCCGAGCCCGGCTGACAGCGCCGCGACGAAAGCGATCAGGGTGCCGATTGCGAAGCTCCGGAAGGTGAGCACCAGTGCGGCGAACATCAGCGCACCGAGCAAGGGCGCGTAAGCGAGCAGCAGGGCCACCGCTTCACCCTGCTCCTCGCTGTCCCCGGCCATTTCGAGCCGGTAACCGGCCGGCAGTGCAAAGTCGGCGTCGCGCATCGCCCGCGTCACCGCGCTGGCAACTTCGATCGGAAGCGCATCGGGATGGATCCAGGCCCGCACGGTGTTCAGGCGTTCACCGTCGCGCCGCGTGATGCTGGCAGGCTCTGGTTTGAGTTCCAGGCGGCCGATCGCGTCTGCAGGCAGCCACGTGCCCGGTTGACCCGGGGCCACCAGACGCATCGACGTCAGGTCAGTCGCAGACGCGCGGTCATCACCGGCGTAGCGCACGCGCACCGGCAGATTCTCCAGATCTTCCAACACGCTGCCGCCGACGGCACCCTCGGTCGCCGCAGCGAACTGGCGCGCAACATCTCGCAGACGCAACCCGGCGAGGCGTGCCTCGGCTTCGTCGATGTCGAGCCATACCTTGGGCGCACCGCCCTGGATGCTGGCCGCCGTATGCGTGATCTCCGGAATCTGATGAAGGATGCCGCGCACCCGCTCGCCGAGCGCATTCAACGTAGCCGTGTCGGGACCGACCACGCGCAGGCTGACCGGCGCCGGAATGGGTGGCCCCTGGCCGAAGGCCCGCACGACGATACGCGCCGACGGAAACTCCTCGGTGAGTGGTGCCTGAAGTGCCGCCACCAGGCGTTTTGCCGCCGCCGGACTCTCGGCGAGTACGGTGGCGCGCGCATAAGCGGCGTTGCCGTCCTGGTTACGGAGTTGGTTGTAATAGACGGGCGGTGAACTGGCCCCCGCCACCCAGGTCACGGCTCGCACCGCCTCGTCAGCGCGCATCCATTGCTCAACTTCCAGCGCGGTGGCGGCGGTGCGTTCGACGGCTGTCCCGGGAGCCATCCAGAGCTGCACTTCGAACTGGTCGCGATCGGCGGCTGGAAAGAACTGATTACCGAGTGACCCGGCCATGCCAAACCCGGCAAACGGGAGAGCGAGACAAAGGCTCAGCGTAACGACGGGTCGGCTGAGCGCGCCGGTCAGCAGGCGCTTGTACGCGCCCGAGAGACGCGGGGCGTGCAGCCCGTCGCGCCACCAGCCAGCGCGCGCACCACCTTGCACAGGCTTCAACACGATGGCCGCGAGGGTCGGGATCAGCGTCATCGCGACCAGCAATGAGGCGAGCAACGCAAGGATGACGGCAACTGCGATGGGCCGCACGAAATCACCGACGTTGCCGGGCAACAAGAAGATCGGCATAAAACCCAGAATGGTCGTGAACGTGGACGCCGTGAGAGGCGCTGCCAGGTGGCGCACGGCCCGCTCTACCGCAGCGGCTGCCCGATGTCCGCTACGGAGTTGCGCAGACACTTCCTCGGTCATGACGATGGCGTTGTCGATCAGCAGCCCGATGGCGATGATCATGCCGAAGATCGACATCTGGTGAATCTGCTGACCCACGATATCCAGGCCGAACAGCGCAATGGCCGTCGACAATGGAAGCGCCGCCGCGACCACCAACGCGGAACGCCAACCCATCATGATGAACACCACCAGCATCACGACACCGGCGCCGGCGGCGAGGTTGCCGCCGAGGTCGCGAAGACGCGCCGTCGTGTACTCACTTTGATCGAAACGCACCGAGACGCTGACTCCGCTTCCCAGCGTCTCGCCAAACGCATTGACGACCTGCCGTGCTGATCGCGTCCATTTATCGAGATGCACGGCCTCACGTGCCCGGACCCCGATCAGAACGGCCCGCTTGCCGTCCGCGAAGGCCATATCCGCAGGCGGGTCGCGCCAAACCCGCTCTACCTTCGCGATGTCGCCGATCGTGACCTTGCCGCGGCCTTCTACCCGCAATGGCACACGCGCGATCCGGTCAGGCGCATCGAACTGACCGGCAACTTCGAGTTGCATGGTGCGAGACCCGGTGCGAAGCGCACCGGCGGAGAGTTTCGGGTCGGCGTCTGACAGCGCCGCGGAGACATCGGTGACGCGCAAACCCAGCGCCGCAAGCTCGGCGGGATCCACCGTAACGCGGATCTCCTCGCTCGCCTGGCCGAATGCAACAACCTGCTCGGTTCCACCAAGCGCGCGGAGCCGGTCGCCCAGTTCATCGCCAAGCCGGGTCAGCATTCCGAGGGGTGGTGCGCCAGGGCCGTCCCACGTGAGCGCCGCGACGATCGAGAACGCCACCGCGCCGCGCTGATCATCCAGGCTGGGCGTGGTTGCCTCGGGCGGCAACTCGACGACGGCGTCTGTCAGTTTGTCGCGAATCCGCGAGAACACTTCGCGGTTGTTGGCTTTTGTGACGGTGTCATCCAGTTCAACACTGATGAGCGACATCCCCGCGCGCGAGGTGGACTCGATGGTCTTGACCTCGGCCACCTCGCGTATCGCGTCTTCCAGCGGCTTCGCGACGAGCGCTTCGATGCGCGCGGCGTCGGCGCCGGGAAGTGCGGTCAGGACCGTTGCATTGCGGGTCGTGATCCGCGGGTCTTCAATGCGCGGGAGGTTCGACCAGGCCGCCATACCGGCGAGGGCGATGAGCGCCAGCACGAGCACCAGCGCCACACGGTTGTCGAGCAGTCGCCCGGCCACTGGGCCCCCGGGAACATTGGCGGCACTCATCGGGATGCGACCCGATGCGTGGCGGGCGCTACGGACTGGCCCGCCACAACGCGATGAAGTCCCGCGCGGACCACGCGCTCACCGTTCGCGAGCGCGCCACGCACGTAGACGCGGTCACCGCTCAGATGAAGGACTTCGACAGCGCGCGCCTCGGTAACGAACCCACCTGTCTTCGTGCGCGCTAGCGCATAGACCTGCCAAAGACCCCGATGCGCCTCCGCCAGCGCGGAAACCGGTAACCAGATACCGGATTCCTGGATCGGACTGCTGAGCGCAATCTCAACGAGGTCGCCATCGCGAAGCGGCATCGTCGCGTCGCGCAGTTCGAAGATCACATCGACGGTACGCGTAGTTGCAGAGCGAAGTGGGAGCGCGGCCCTGACAGTTGCGACTACCGCACCAACTGAGGTGTTGAGCTTGTGCTCGGCGCCGGGGGAGAACCGGCCTGCCAGGTCGGCCGCGACCCCGATGCGGATCTCGGGCGCAACCCGCTCCTGGACGGTCAGCACGGGCGCGCCTGTCGCAACGACCTGACCTTCGTCCATGTGGCGCTCGACAACGACCGCGTCGAACGGCGCGACGATGCGGGACTGGTCGAATGCGACGGCAAGGGTCGCAAGCCGGGCCTCGGCGAGTTCGACGTTCGCCTGACGGGCCCGCTCCCCCTCGCGGGCTTCGTCGAGAGCCTGACGCGTAACCGCGCCGCGCACCACGGAATCCTCGAAGCGAATGCGCGTGGCGGTAGCAAGAGTAAGTTCGGCCTGGGCCGCCGCGAGCGCCGCCTCAAGCTCTGATCGGGTAGCACGCAACGCAGCCTGGTCGAGCGTTGCCAGAACCTCGCCAGCACCGACGTTCGCACCTTCGCGCACCGCTACTGATATGAGCTTTGCGCTGCGCTCGAAACCAAGCGATGAGCGCCGCCGCGCCTCGACCTGACCGGTGAATATGCGAGCGCTTTCGAAGCTTGAACTGTGCTCGATGGTCACGATCTCGACCGGCATCGCAGCCGCGGGCAGCGAACGCGGCGCGGCGGAGCCGGATGGTTGCATGCCTAGAGCCAGCGCAAACGCGCCAGCACCAGCGAAGAGGACCAGGGTGGCGGGCCGGATAAACTGCACGCGCATAGCTCGGTTGCTCCTGAACCGCCGCGGGCCGGAAAGCGGCGGCGGTTGAACTAAACCCAGTCAAACTAGACTGTATGGTTTGATAATAGGCGCATAATACTAGACTGTCTAGTGTGGTAAATTTGTGAAATGAGTGACCAAAATCCGAAAGACCTGTCCGAAAGTCAGCCGGCGGCGGCGCCCGGCGCGGGTCGCCGCAGCGCCGGCAGGCCGAAGAGCGAAGAAAAGCGCGCGGCGATCCTGCATGCCGCCAGCGAGCTGTTCCTGAAGCGCGGTCTGGGTGCCAGCATGGACGCGGTCGCACAAGCAGCGGACGTCTCGAAACAGACGGTTTATTCGCACTTCGCCGGCAAAGACGAACTGTTTCGCGCGTGCATCCAGTCGAAGATCGCGGACTACGGATTCGGCGACGCCGGGATCCTCGCCGACATCGACCCGGCAACGCCCGTCGGCGACGCGCTGTTCGCGGTTACACAGCGGTTCATGGCACTCATCTTCGACCCCCATGTCGTCGCGATGCACCGGGTAATCTCCTCGGAAGCGAGTGCACACCCGCGGATCGCGGCGCTGTTCTTCGAGACCGGCCCCGGCGGTACGAAGGCTGCAGTTGGCGCATTGTTGGAGCAGCGGGTTGCGGCCGGCGAATTACGCCCTCTCGACGTGAACTACGCGGCCTGGCAATTGTTGAACATGGCCTTTGGCCGCTACCACATGCAGTTGCAGTTCGGCCTGATCAAATCAGTGCCGAAGGCCGATCTCCACGCCCACCTTCGCCATGTCGTTCAAGATTTTCTGGCTATCTACAAGGTCTGAGCCCCGGCACCATTGCTCGAACGTGTCATCGGGCGAATACGGCCGGGCGGAGGGCTTGGGCGGTTGAACGTCGGGCGAGCAGCGCGGCAGGGATGGAACTGCTCCAACGACGTGAATCAGCGTGCGTGACTTACAGATAGTGTTTCGCGACCCGACAAGACGGGCCGAGTACTCACCCCGTAACCTTCGCAATGAAGTCGTCGGCAGCGGTGAGTATGCGCTGGCGCCGGGTGGTGTTCATGCGATCGAAGGTGCCAACCGAGCGGCCCATGCGCGCGTTCTTCGCGAGGAAGTCACGGTTCTTGTCGACGAAGCGCCAGTAAAGACCGTCGAAGACTTCACCCCAGTCGACATCTGACTCATCGAACAATCCGCCCTTGCGAGGCTTCGCGTAGTCGCTCATCTTCAGGATGTAGTTACTGCCGCAAATGTACGGCTTCGTCGCAAAGATGCCGCCGTCGGAGAACAGGCTCATGCCGTAGACATTCGGGCCCATGACCCACTCCGAGCTGTCAACGAACATTTCCATGAACCAGCGATGGGCCTCGCGCGGTTCGATCTCGCACAACAACATCAGATTCCCCGCGACCATGAGGCGCTCGATATGGTGCGTCCAGCCGTAGCGCTGAGCTTTTGCGATGACGTCGTCGAGCGGCAGCAGTCCGGTCGTGCCGTCGTACCAGTGGTCCGTTAACGTGCGGCGATGTTGGAAGAAATTGGCGTGATCCTGCTTCTCCGAGTAACACCGGTAGATGGCACGAATGAACTCACGCCACCCGATCACCTGGCGCACCAGGCCCTCCAGGGAATTGAGCGGTGTGTCGTGTTCGTGCGCGTATCGCAGCGTCCGTTCAAGCACTTCGCTCGGTGTGATCAAGCCGAGATTCAACACTGGCGTCAGGGCCGAGTGGAACAACACCGGCCCGCGTGTCGACAGGGCATCCTCGAAGGGCCCGAATGCGGCGAGGCGCTCCTCGAGGAATTTCCACAACCAGTCGAGCGCCTGCTGGCGCGTCGTGGGCAGCCACCAACCAGACACCGTTAATTCACCGGGGTGATCCGAGAATGTTCGATTCACGAACGGGATCAGTTCGCGCACATGCTGCGTCGCGCAAGCGGCGGGCGTCTCTGCAATCGGTGCGGACTTCGGGAGCGGTTTGCGGTTCTCATCGTCGAACGACCAACGGCCGCCGCGTGGGCTCCCGTGCGCATCCACCAGAATCTCGAGGCGCCGGCGTTGCCACTTGTAGAACTCGGCCATGAACGGCCTGTGCTCGTCCAGCCATCTTGCAGATAGCGTTCGCGGGGTGAGAAACATCGGACTGGGCAGGAACTGGAGCGTCAGCCCGCGCTGTTTGGCGAAGGTCTCGATCCGCACCTCAAAGAACTTGTCCTCCACCTCCCACATCAGGAGATGGGTCACGTCGGCGCCGTCGAGGTAGTTGCCGAGCATGGTCTCGTAGGTCCGGTGCCCGGTGAGACGCTCTTGCTGATCCAACTGCTCGTAGTGAACCGTCTCGCCCTGTTCCCGGAGTTCGTCGCGGTACGCCCGCATCGCCGCCAGGAAGAGCACCAGCTTCTGCTTGTGGTAACGAATCCGCGCGCAAAGCCCCAGGTCCTCCGCCAAAAAGAAGCGGCATCCCCGATACGGATTCAGGTCCGCAGGCGGGAACAGCTGATTTCCAAGTACCACGAACGCCGTGCGAGCAGGATCAAAGTTATTCATGCGGGATTCTTCCCAACAGTGGATCGTGGCGATTCAGAGCGGGCGTCCATCCGGCCCCACGAGGACGCTGTAGGCCGTGTCCCGTCCCGGGTTGAGACACCGGGAGCTGACGCAGGCTGGCCGATGGGCGGTTCCCATCGGAACCGGGCTGACCGCGCGTGTCAGCGTTTGCGGTCACGCTCATCGGGTGTTCGAGGCTTGCGAAAAGGCTCCGCGAGCGCCCCACCCGAGCATCCGCTCCGTCACCTCACCATCTCCTGGCTTCTTGGCAGATTAGCGCCTCGCCTCGAACACGTTATTGCCGCCGCACGCGCTGAAAAGTCGAGTAGCGATTCGAGATCGTCCTGCGTCATGGCAGCGAGTGCTACCGCCGGATCACCGTTTGCCGCAAGGCGCGCGAGCAACGCTGCCTGGAAGCTGTCGCCCGCGCCAACCGCATCCACGACGACCGTTGCGGGCGGCTCGCGCCGGACGTGTATGCCATCCGACGTCCAGGCGCTGATGGCGTCACCGCCGTCAGTCACCACGACGAGACGAACGCCACGGTCGATCCACGTCGCGGCCCAGGACTCAGGGTCGGCATCCGGGTACAGAGTCTCCAGGTCCTCCGAACTGATCTTCAACACGCTGGCGGCACGGGCGAACTCGGTCAGTCGCGAACGCCAGATGTCGAGATCCGGTTCCACCGTCGGACGTACGTTCGGGTCGATTGAGACGAAACGGCCGCCGGCCGAAGCGGCCAGCGCGACGAACGTATCGGCGACGGGTGTGACCACCATCGAGTACGAGCCGAAGTGAAGCCCTTGAATCTCGGGCCCGGGTGGTGACACGGCTTCTGCCGTGACGTGGCGATCGGCGGACCCGACACCGTAGAACGAGTAGCTCGGCTGTCCCCCCGGATCCACGCCGACCAGGCTGAGCGTTGTCCTGCGGCCGGTGCGAACGAGATAGTCGGTGGACACGCGCTCGCTCTCCAGCGCCCGAACCAGGCGCTCGCCGAGCATGTCGGTCGAGATGCCGCCGAGCAGGGCGGCCTGGCCGCCGAGCCTGGCAATACCGATCGCGACATTGAAGGGCGAGCCTCCCATGCGCAGGTCGAGCCGCAGCGCGTCGGCATCGGCCCCACTGTCGAGAAAACAGTCGAAGAGCGCCTCGCCGCAAATCAGATAGCTCATGGCGCCATTTCCCCTTCCAGATGAGAGGTCAGATGTTGGGTGAGACGGTACAGTTCCCGGTACTTTTTAAGCTTCTCCGCATGACGAACCGCGCGCGCTGTGTCCGGCTCATGGCAGGACTCGATGGCCGGCAAACGACAAACTCGAGCGAGCGCGGCATCGAGGTCATCTGCAGCGTGACCAACGGCCGCGAGGCGCGCCGCGCCGAACGCAGGCCCGACGTCACCGCCGGACCGGTATTCCAGAGCAACGCCGGTGGCGTCAGCCAGCACCTGACGCCACAGCGGAGCGCGCGCCCCGCCGCCGAGCAGCGATACCGAGCCGGGCCGTGTACCGGCATCGGCCAGCGCGTCCAATCCGTCGCGAAACGAGTAAGCGACGCCTTCAAGCACCGCCAGCGTGAGCTCGCCAGACCCCGTGTTGGCATCGAGTCCGTGGAATTGTCCGACCGCGTGCGGGTCGTTGTGGGGACTCCGTTCGCCAGCGAGATAAGGCAGAAATATCACGCGGGTGTGCAGATCTGGCACGGCCGCCGCGCGCTGCAGCAATTCCGGAATGGGCGTGCCGAGCACGCCCGACAACCACGCGAGGCAGCTGGCCGCCGAGAGCGTGACGGTCATCTGATGCCAGCGCCCAGGCAGACAATGGCAAAAAGCGTGCACTGTCTTCTCGGGGCAGGCCGCGTGCGCCGCACTGACGACGAACACGACGCCCGAGGTGCCGAGCGACATGAACCCCTGCCCGGGCTCCACAATACCGGCGCCGACGGCGCCGCCCGCGTTGTCCCCGGCGCCTGCCACGACCGGTACCCGCGGCAAACCGAGTTCGGACGCCGCGTTCGATGTCAGCTCGCCGACGACCTCGCAGCCCTCGTGTAGCGTCGGCATGTGAGAGCGGTTCAGGCCCGATGCGCCAAGCAGTTCGTCATCCCATTCGCGTCGGGCCGGGTCAAGCCACAATGTACCGGCGGCATCCGACATATCGGACGAGAAAGCCCCAGTCATGCGCCAGGCAATGTAGTCCTTCGGCAACAGTACCTTGGCAATGCGCCTGAACACGTCCGGCTCGTGCTTGCGAACCCACAATACCTTCGGGGCCGTGAACCCGGGCATCGCACGGTTGCCGCAACGCTCACGGTAATCGGCGAGCGTGGATTCCAGCTCCGCGCATTCCGCGTGACTGCGGCTGTCGTTCCAGAGAATACTCGGCCGAAGCACCTGACCCGCCTGGTCGAGCAGCGTCGCGCCGTGCATCTGACCCGCCAGCCCAATCGATTCAACTTCTGACAGTGCGGCACCGTCGGTGACGAGTGAACGGGTCGCGGTGACGCACGCGTTCCACCAATCGGCAGGATCCTGCTCGGCGTGCAGGGGCGCGGAATGTGAGACTTCGAGCGGGGCCGAGGCTGTCTGGCAAATCGTCCCGTCATCGTCGATGAGAACGGCCTTGACGGCAGACGTGCCAATATCGAGACCCAGATACACGCTCAGGTATCCGTGTATTCGGCGAGTGTTGCCCGGGCTCCCTTGTCATGGAAACTCGCCAGGGCTTTGCCCACTTCCCGGACGAATGTTGAATGTCCGGCAAGCTCCGGGCTGAAGAGGTCGGCGAGCCCGAGCAATGCGGAGGGATCGGGCCCACCACGGCGGGCAGAGTCCTGCAGGGTCTCCAGCATCGGATCGCTCATCGGCATGGCGCGGCCTTCTTCGTCGGTGCCTAGAAGGTAGCGGAACCACGCGGCCACGGTGAACGAGAGCAGCCTGATCGAGCCGCCGCGGCGCACTGCGTCCGAGATCGAAGGCAGCACAAAGCCTGGGATACGCGCGGAACCCTCTGTGCCTATACGTTCGAGCTGATCCCGGATCGCAGGATTGGAAAACCGTTCGATCAGAGTCTGCTTATAAGCTTCGAGATCAATTCCCGCAGGCACTGATATGAGGGGGGAGACCTCCTCGTCCATCAGTCTGCGAACGAGCGTACGGATGCCTTCGTCTGCCATCGTCTGGTGAGCGAACTCGTAGCCGAGCAACATACCGATGTAGCACATCGCCTGATGGCTCGCGTTCAGAAGACGCATCTTCATCTTCTCGTACGGCACGACATCCCTGGTCATCTGAACCCCAACTCTCTCCCACGCCGGGCGCCCGCCAGGAAAACTGTCTTCTACAACCCACTGCAGAAACGGTTCAGTGACTACCGGCCAACCGTCCGCCACGCCAAACTCGTTTGCCAGCAGAGCACGGTGCTCGTCAGTGGTAGCGGGTGTGATCCGGTCCACCATGCTGTTTGGAAAAGCGCCATGTTCCCCAAGCCAGTCGGCCAGCGATCGGTCACGTTGCTCGAGAAAGGCGTGCAGCATGCGCCGCGCGACGTCTCCGTTGTGCTGCACGTTGTCGCACGACATCAGGGTGAATGGCTTTAGCCCACGTCGTTTGCGCCGGTCCAGCGCCTCCGCCAGATACCCGAACGAACACTTCGGCGTCGACGGGTGAGCCAGATCGTGAACGACATCAGGATGCGCGCCGTTGAACTCACCCGTGCCTTCGTTGACGTAATACCCACCCTCGGTAATGGTCATGGATACGATGCGGGTAGATGGTGATGCGAGTTTCTCCAGTACGGCTTCGGGGTCCGCAGGTGCATGCAGGTGGTTCAGCAGAGAACCGATTACGCGAAGGTGATCGCCTTCGGCGCTGCGCTCCACCAGCGTGTAAAGACAGTTCTGCGCGGAGAGCACCTCGGCGATGCGCGCATCATGTGCCAGTAGGCCGACCCCGCAGTATCCCCAGTGCATATCATCGTCGCCGGCGTGAAGAAGATCGTCGAGGTAAACCGCCTGGTGAGCGCGAAAAAACCCTCCGACGCCAATGTGCACAATGCCCTCGCGCACGCTGGCACGGTCGTAGCCGGGTGTGCGGATCCTCAGGTTCATGCGAGACAACGTATCGGCGCGCAATGGAATCGATGCGGGAGATCTCATGATTGGAGTGTTCAGTTTTCCTAGTCCGGCCGGCGTGGATGCCGGTCAGCTCATCCAGTTGCCGCCATCGACGTTGTAGGTCTGTGCGACGATGTAGTCGGCGTCACTGCTCGCGAGAAACACCGCCATGCCGGTGATGTCCTCAGCACGGCCCATGCGTCCATAGGGCACCGCGGCGCCGACCTCGCGCTTCTTCTCACCGGGCGCCAGGTGCTCGTACTTCGCAAACAACGCGTCTACGCCGTCCCAGTGCTCGCCGTCGACGACGCCCGGGGCGATGGCGTTCACGTTGATGCCGTGCCCGATGAGATTCAGCCCGGCCGACTGCGTCAGGCTGATGACTGCGGCTTTGGTCGCACAATAAACCGCCACCAGTGGTTCTCCGCGACGGCCCGCCTGACTTGCCATGTTGATGATCCGGCCACCTTTACCGCGGGCGATCATCGAGCGCGCCGCCGCTTGCATCATGAACAGCACACCAGCGACGTTGGTGGAAAACAGGCGGTCGAAGCTCACGCGCTCGATCTCAACCAGCGGCGCCGCATCGAACAGCGCCGCGTTGTTGACCAGGATGTCCAGGCCGCCCGTCCGGCTTTCCACTTCCTCGACGCAGGCCTCGATGGACGCCTGGCTGGTCACATCCAGCGCCACCGCGATAGCACCCGCACCAATGCTATCCGCGGTCGTTTTTGCGGCAGCAATATCGATGTCCGCGAGCGCCACGCAGGCGCCCTCGCGTACATACGCGCGTGCGATGGCGGCGCCGATACCGCGTGCCGCACCGGTGACGACGGCAGACTTTCCCTCCAACCGGTTCAAGTAACTGCGAGGCCTTCCTGATCGAACCGGTGGATCTTGTCGGCGGCCGGTGTCAGGTAGACCGTATCGCCATGACCGGCGCCGAACTCCCCGTCAACGCGCGCGGTAACCTGGCCGATCTGGTCGACGGTCACGTAGAGAAAAGTATCAGAGCCAAGATGCTCGGCCACGTTTACCGTTCCCTTCCAGGCACCTCCGGCCGACGACAGCGACAGATGCTCCGGGCGGATGCCAATGGTCTTTGCTTCGAACTTCCCGGCTTCCGGGCCTTCGATGAAGTTCATCTTCGGAGACCCGATAAATCCGGCCACGAAACGGTTGCGCGGGGTAGCGTAAAGCTCTAGAGGGCTGCCGACCTGCTCTATGCGTCCCGCATTCAGAACCACGATCTTGTCCGCCATCGTCATCGCTTCGACCTGGTCGTGAGTGACATAGATCATGGTCGTGGACAGCCGCTTGTGTAGTTCGCTTATCTCGAGGCGCATACCCACGCGCAACGCGGCATCCAGGTTCGACAAAGGCTCGTCGAACAGAAAGGCCGAGGGTTCGCGCACGATGGCTCGTCCGATCGCAACTCGCTGGCGCTGTCCACCGGAGAGTTGCCCCGGACGCCGGTCGAGATACTCGGTCAGGTTGAGGATCCTGGCGGCCGCGTCGACGCGCTTTGCCTGTTCCTGCTTATCGAGACCGGCCATGCGCAATGGGAAGGCAATGTTCTTGCGCACGGTCATGTGCGGATAGAGGGCATAGGACTGGAACACCATGGCCAGTCCGCGTTTGGCCGGCGGTGTATCACTGGCCTCCGTGCCGTCGATCTCGATCGAACCGGCGGTCACATCTTCCAACCCCGCGATGAGACGCAGCAACGTGGATTTGCCGCAACCCGACGGCCCGACGAACACCGCAAACTCGCCATTCTCGATGGTCAAATCCAGCGGCGGAATGACCTGAACGTCGCCGAAACTCTTTTCGACCCGGTTGAGAACTATCTGTCCCATGGTGTGTGTTCCAGTGATCTGCTTACTTGACTGCGCCGAATGTGAGGCCACGCACAAGCTGCTTTTGGCTGAACCAACCGAGCACCAGAATCGGTGCAATGGCCATCGTCGACGCCGCACTGAGTTTGGCGAAGAAGAGCCCCTCAGGGCTCGAATAACTGGCGATGAAGGCCGTCAGCGGCGCGGCATTGGCAGCCGTCAGGTTCAGGGTCCAGAACGCTTCGTTCCAAGCGAGGATGAGGTTCAGGAGCACGGTGGAGGCGATGCCGGGCAGGGCCATCGGCGTCAATACGTACAGGATCTCTTCCTTCAACCTGGCCCCATCCATTCGCGCTGCCTCGAGAATCTCGCCCGGGATCTCGCGGAAGTAGGTGTAGAGCATCCATACGATGATCGGCAGGTTGATGAGCATCAGCACGATCGCAAGCCCGGCCCGACTGTCGAGTAATCCGAGTTCGATGAAAATGAGGTAGATCGGGTAAAGCACACCTACCGCGGGCAGCATCTTCGTGGACAGCATCCACAACAAGATATCCTTGGTGCGCTTCGACGGCGTGAACGCCATCGACCACGCGGCGGGCACGGCGATGATGATGCCAACCAGCGTGGAGCCACCGGCTAGTATCACCGAGTTCCACAGGTGGCGCATGTAGTCTGAGCGGCCCTGCACTACGGCGTAATTCTCGAGTGTCCAGTCGAAAAAGAACCAGATCGGTGGATCGTTGATCGCTTGGGCTTCGGTTTTGAAGCTGGTCAGAATGGTCCAGAGAATCGGGAAGAAAATCAGCAGACCAACGCCCCACGCAGCGATGGTATTGAAGGTCTTGCGGGAATTCGTGACGGCCCTGGCCATGTGTTATCGCCTCACCTGTCCAGGTTCTTGCCGACGATGCGCATCAGGAATATGGCGACGATGTTGGCAAGAATGATGGCGTAGATACCACCGGCCGACCCGAGGCCGACGTTCTGACTTTCCAGCACGCGCTGAAATATCAGGTACGTGAGCGTCTTGGTACCGAACGCGCCCGCGGTGGTGACAAAGATCTCGGCGAATATCGACAGCAAGAAGATCGTCTGGATGAGGATGACCACCGTGATGGCACGGCTCAGATGCGGCAGTGTGATGAACCAGAAGCGTTTGAGCGCAGGCGCGCCATCCATCTCAGCCGCTTCGAGTTGCTCGCTGTCCAACGACTGAATGGCGGTCAGCAGGATGAGTGTGGCGAACGGCAGCCATTGCCAGCTGACGATCATGATGATGGATTCAAGACTGGCCTGACTCAGCCACTGCACGGGTTGCGCGCCGAAGAATCTCCACAAGTGTGCAAGGATGCCGTTGACGGGATCCATGAACATGTTCTTCCAAACCAGCGCGGAGACCGTGGGCATGACGAAAAACGGGGATATCACCAGGATCCGCACTGCACCCTGCCCCCACATCGGCTGATCCAGCAGCAGCGCCAGCAATACGCCCAGCAAAACCGTGATGAGGAGGACTCCACCAACGATGATCAGCGTGGTCTGCACACTCGGCCAGAACGAGCTCGAACTGACAAACCTGACGTAGTTGGTAAAACCAACCCATTGCAGTCCGTCGGACAGCGAGTCCCCTCGCAGTGGCAGATACTTCTTGAACGAGAAGAAGAGCGTCATCGTGAGCGGCACGAGCATCCAGCCGAGCAGCAGGATAACGGCGGGCGCCATCATCAATCGGGCTGCGGAGCGTGACTGTTGCGTTGCCATGACCGGTCTCTTCTAAACGCGCCTTACTCAACTGCCGGATGTCGAGTTGAGCCAGATGCCGCAAGCGCGGTTTACGACTCACCCTCTGCCAAATCGTGCCCCGGATTTGCGGGGCACGCCTGGTAGCGGATTTTGAACGACGTTAGCGGTAACCAGCCGCTTCCATCGCGTCGTTGGTCAGGGCCTGGGCCTTCTGAAGCGCCTGCTCGACCGTCTGCTGGCCGGCGTAGGCCGCGGAGAACTCCTGACTCACTTCGGTCGCGATGCCCGCGAACTCCGGAATGGCCGCAAACTGAATGCCCACGTACGGGCTCGGTTTGACGGTCGAGTCGTTCGGATCTGCCGACAGGATGGAATCCAGCGTCATCTGCGCGAACGGGACCTTCTTGTACTCAGGGTTTTCGTACAGCGACGTGCGCGCACCGGGCGGTACGTTAGCCCAGCCTTCCTTCGACGCGACCAGCTCGATATAGCTCTTCGAGGTCGCCCATTCGATGAACTGCTTGGCTGCAGCCTCTTTCTGGGTGCCGGCCGGGATCGCGAGTGCCCATGCCCACAGCCAGTTGGAGCGCTTGCCCAGACCATTATCCGGAGCCAGCGCGAAGCCAACCGAGTCTGCGACGGTCGAATCTTTCGGGTTGGTCACGAAGGAGGCCGCGACCGTGGCATCGATCCACATGCCGCATTTGCCTTGCTGGAACAGAGACAGATTCTCGTTGAAGCCGTTGGTGGCATACCCCGGAGGACCGGCTTCTTTCATCATGTTGACGAAGAAGGTCAGCGTGTTCTTCCACTCAGGCTGGTCAAACTGGGCGTTCCATTTTTCATCAAACCAGCGGGCCCCAAAAGAGTTCGACATCGCGGTGATGAAAGCACCGCCCTCACCCCAGCCAGCTTTTCCGCGCAGGCAGATGCCGTTGATGTCATTGGTGCGGTCGGTCATCGCTTTGGCGGCCTTGGCGATGAAGTCCCACGTCGGCGCTTTGGGCATCTTCATGCCGGCTTTGGCCATCAGGTCAGTGCGGTACATGACCATGGAAGATTCGCCATAGAAGGGCGCCGCGAAGAGCGTCCCCTTGTAGGAGAGGCCGCCTGACATGGCGGGCAGGATGTCCTTGACGTCGTACCCGGCGCTCAAGTCATTCAGCGGCACAAGCCACCCGTTCTTGCCCCAGATCGGCGTCTCGTACATGCCGATCGTCATGATATCGAAGGCACCACCCTTGGTCGTGATGTCAGTCGTGACCCGCTGGCGCAGTACATTTTCTTCCAGGGTGACCCACTTGACCTGGTGGCCTGTCTTTGCCGTGAAGTCGCTGGTCAGACCCTGCATGCGGATCATGTCACCGTTATTGACGGTGGCGATGGTAAGGGTGGTCTGTGCCTGCGCGGTGCCTGTCATGACGGCCAGAGACAGGGCCGCCGCGCAGCCGGCGGCAAGGGATGACATTCTCATGGTGTCGTCTCCATCTGAGAGCGTATTCGGTATTCGCCTGGTCAATTTAGGTGCGACGAAGCGCGCCACTCCAGTACGAAGGAAACAATTATGTGTACTATGTTTACTTCGCCACACCGCCCAGATCGGTCTAAGCGACTGATTTGTTAATTACTTTGAAGCGCGCGGAACCACGCAGGCATAGCAAAAGTATCTTTTCATGGCGGCACCAACGGAGTGCAGGTCATTGGCAGGCACGCGCCAACCATCGAGCAGCCCGGTTGTAAGCGGCTCACATCACCGGCCTGAATTCGAGGTGGTCGATTCCACGCTCGGCGCCGTGCGCTATCTCGAGCACGGATACCCGAGCCCGCTGGTGCGCTGGCACTGCCACAACGAGTATGAGCTGCATTTCATCGCCGCCTCGTCAGGCCGGGTGTTCGTAGGTGATTACATTGGCGAGTTTCGACCCGGCCACCTCGTCCTTACCGGTCCCCTGCTGCCCCACAACTGGATCACGGTCGACAATCCGGATACACGCTTTCCGCTGAGAGACCAGGTTATCCAGTTCGACCATCGGACCGTGGAGCATGTCGCCGGGCAGGTGCCCGAACTGCGCGAACTCCTGCCACTGCTCGAGCGCGCCAGGGTCGGGCTCGAGTTCCACGGGCTGCGCGAGCAGGGCGCGGCGTTCATGACTGCCATCCGCGATTCATCCGGCCCGAGCCGCTTCGCGCGCTTCTGCGAGTTCCTGCATCTGCTTGCGGGGTATGACGACTGCACAACCCTGTCGACCATGCAGTTCGACCACCAGACCGACGATCCGGCGCATGACCGCGTGAACGAAGTGGTCAACTTCGTCATGCACCACTACCACGAGAACGTCACGCTTGCGCAGGTCGCGGAACTCGCGGGAATGAATCCGAGCTACTTCTCGCGTTTCTTCCGGAAAGCCACCGGTAATACGCTGAGCGAGTTCCTCACGCGCATCCGGATCAGCAAAGCCTGCGAACTGTTGACGACCAGTGACCGCCGCATCACCAGCATCTGCCACGATGTCGGCTACAACAATGTCGCCAACTTCAACCGGCGGTTTCTCGCGCGCAAACACGTGACACCGCGCGACTACAGGCGCGAAGCACGTGCCCGGCTGAGGCGCGGCGAAGAGGTTGGCGGGGCGGTTCAGTGAGCGTGGCTCTTGTCGGCACTCGGGGTAATGGCTGCGAGTCAGCTACGCCACCACACACCGCGTGCCACGCACTCCCAAAGTTGACGGCCGAAGGTATGTCGAGTTAGACAAGCCTCTGCGCAGACGGCTGGACGTGCAGGCAAGGCAACCGCCACCCTTCGCGATCTGCGTCTGAACGGAGCCCGCTCGCGGGCCGGATACCGCGCCCGGAAGGACCCATCGCCGTGCAGCTTACATGGCAGTACACGCACCACATCTGGCCGATCGTCCTCGCCATCCTGACGGCGACTTCCATCGCCATCTACGCATGGCCGCGCCGGCAGGTGCCCGGTGCGACGCCGCTCATCGCCATCTGTTGCCTCGTGGTCATGCGGTCCGTCGGCGCCGCGTTCGTGATGCTGGGAACCTCCGAGGTCCAGTTCATCCTGGCTTCTCAAATCATCCTGTGCGTCTTCATCATCGCGCCCGCCTTCTACTTCTATCTCGGCCTCGAGATCTACGCCGATCGGCGGGTTCGGCTGCGAAAGTGGACGCTGCTGCTGCTCGCCGAGCCAATCGCGGTGTTCTGCATCTGGGCCGTCTGGGGCTACGACGCCGCCCTTCTGGAAGTAGTTGGGGTGAAACAGCGCGGCGCGGTGTTCCTGCCGGTCATGGACATCAAGCCTGCATTCAAGCTGCACGCTCTCTACAGCTTTGCGCTACTGCTGGCCTCGGCGATTTTGTTGGCGATGGTGGCCGTGCGCTCAGCGCGATCGCAGCGTTGGCACGTCGCGCCGCTCACGGCAGCCGCCGTGATGCCGTTACTCACGAATATCCTGCACCTGCTGGATGTGCATCCGCGCATCTACACACCGCTCGGGCACACCGTCATGTGCCTTTGTATCGCTTACTGCCTGTTCCGCTTCCGACTCCTGGATGTGATGCCGATCGCGCGCGCGACGGTGTTTCACAACATGAGCGCCGGCATGGTGGTGCTGGATGCCAACGACCGCGTTGTCGAGATGAACCCGGCTGCAACGACACTGCTTGGCCCTGATATCGACCGACTGCAGGCATTACCCACAAACGTGCGCGGTCAATTGGCCGACCCATCCTCACTGCCAGGGCCGCCCGCCCGACAGGCCATTACGCTGCAGCACGAGTCGGGGCGGCGCTTCGTAGAGGTTTGGCAATCCGCGTTGTCGGGAGGAGATGGCCGCGCGCACGGTAGGCTTGTCGAGCTTCACGATGTCACCGATCGGGAAGCACTCGAGCAACAAAGACAGCATTATCTGGAGGCGCTTGAGCAGACCAAGCAGGAACTGGAACGCGTGGATCGGATGAAGGCGCGATTCTTCACGCATATCTCCCACGAATTCAGAACCCCGTTAACGCTCACTCTGGGACCAGTAAACGGGGTTCGACGTGGACACTTCGGGCCGGTGCCCGCGGAGGCGCTGAGCCAACTCGATACCGCAGCGCGAAATGCTAAACGGGCGCTGGACCTCGTAGAGGAACTACTCGAGCTGGCGGAACTCGACGGCGGCGCGGTTACGGTGACCTCGCGTAGGCTGCCACTGGAGCCGTTGGTGCGCAGCGTCATCGCGCTATTCGACTCCACCGCCACGCTGCGCGGTGTACGCCTGCTAGTCGAATCTGACGACACCGCGCAGATGGCCGAAGTGGATCCGGTGCATCTGGAAAAAGTGCTCGTCAATCTGGTCGCGAACGCTCTGGCGGCCTCAGATACCGGCGATACGATCACCGCCAGCATCTTCACCGACGCACAGGCACGCCCCACCATCCGGGTGACCGACACCGGTATCGGCATTGCACCCGACGAACTCGAACAGGTGTTCGACCGCTTTCATCGCATCGAACACCAGGATACGCCGCGCACCCGAGGCTCCGGCATCGGGCTGGCACTCTGCCGCGAGCTGATGACCCTGATGGGCGGCGCCCTGACCGCGAACAGCGTCAAGGGGGAATGGGCTGAGTTCACCGTGACACTGAAGCCAGCGGTAGACCGCGCATGCTCAGGAGTCGCGCCAGATACCGACATTTCGCGTGCACCGTCAGACCCCGGTGTGGAGCCGGCGCAGACCGTCGCTGTAACGCCAGTCGATACGATCGAGGTCGAACGACCGGCGGCGTCCGATACCCCGCTGATCGTCATCATCGACGACAACGACGACATGCGCGCCTACATCCGCAGTTCGCTTGGCGGTCACTATCAGATCGTAGAAGCCGTAGACGGCGAAGAGGGCATTGCGCTGGCCCGCGAGCTCGTACCGAGCGTCGTCGTGAGCGATGTCATGATGCCAGGCCTGGACGGATTCGACCTCTGCACGGCGCTCCGGCAGGACCCGCGTACGAGTCACGTCGTCGTCGTTCTGTTGACGGCACGCGCCGACGCCTCCAGCCGCCATAAGGGTTGGGCGAGAGGCGCTGATGACTACATCACGAAGCCATTCGATGGAGTCGACCTGTCAGCGCGCATTGACAACTTGTGCGCGCAACGACGGCGACTTGCGGAGCGCATTCGCGAACCCGCCCTGGGTGGCGGTGCCGGACGCACAGAGGTAACCAGCGCCGATCTGGCAACACTCGAAACACGCGACCAAAAGCTCCTCGTAGTACTTACTCGCGGCGTGGAAGAGCGGATCGCGGACCCGGATCTGCGCATTGATTCGCTGGCCCGTTTGTGCGCCATGAGTGAGCGTCAGCTCCGCCGAAAGTTGCGGGCGCTCACGGGCGAATCGCCTAACGGATTCGTTCGGCGGCTGCGTCTGGACCACGCCGCAAGCGCTTTGCAAATCGGTTCGAGCAGCGTCGCAGAGGTAGCCTATGCGTCCGGTTTCTCCAGCGCTTCGTATTTTTCCCAGTGCTTTCGGGAGCGCTTCGGTATGTCACCCAGCGAGTTCGTTTCCAGCGCTTAGCCTGGGTGGACTCGCTGGGTTCGTGTTCGGAACAAGGGACCAGAGGCGCGCATAATGCTTCAGCGCTCTCCCAGCCAGTCCGACACAACCGCCTCGGCGTGCTCGTTCAACAACGGCGCCGGACCGATTGCCGGCGGCTCACCGCCGAAGCGTACCGGCCAGCCGCTCATGACGTAGTCGCCTGCTTTGGCGTGGTGCATCGTCTGACGAATCTTGCGGGTTTCAAACGTCTTGTCGTCCGCCAGCTCGCGGGTATCGAGTACCGCACCGGCAGGAATCGAAGCGGCGCCAACCAGATCCATTGCCGTGTGTTTGTCGTGCTGGAGGGTCCACTCGGCGATCATTACATCCACCTCGGTGCGATGCTCGATGCGGGCCGCCGCGGAGTTGAAGCGCTCATCGCCGATGAGGTCTTCACGGCCGATCACACCGAGTAACCGGTCCCAGTGATCCGGGTTCGCCGGGCTGGTGAAGATATAGACGTAGTCGTTCGGCCCGCCACCCTTGCACGGATAAACGCCGATCGGCGGCCAGCCGCCCCCGACCGTTCGCGAGCCGGCGCGGGGTGCCGCACCGCCGCCCGAGCGCTCCATGTGCGCAAAGGCATTGCGGATGTAGTGCAACACGGCGTCTTGCATCGCGACCTCCAGATGCTCACCTTCACCGGTGCGCAGGCGCCGCACGTACGCGCCCAGGATCGAAATGGCCATCAGCATGCCGGTGCCGGTGTCGCCGATGGTCGCGCCGGGTTTGCAAGGCGGCCCGTCCTCCTCGCCGGTTACAGACATCAGCCCGCCAACCGCCTGGGCGATCATGTCGAAGGCGAGGTTGTTCTCGTACGCGGTGCCAGCGCCAAATCCTTTCACCTGACAGTAGATGATGGCGGGATTGATAGCCTTGATGGCGTCGTATCCGAGCCCGAGGCGTTCGATGGCACCCGGCGCGAAGTTCTCGATCATCACGTCTGCCTCGGCAGCCAGTCGCTTCAGTGTGGCGAGTCCGTCCGGGTCTTTGAGATTGAGTGCGATCGATCGCTTCGACGAGTTGTATTGCAGGAAATACTGGGCATCGACATCCGAGCCGGTCCGGCCAATTCCACGCCCCGGATCGCCGGTCTTGGGATTCTCGACCTTGACGACATCGGCGCCCAGCCAGGCGAGTGCCTCGGTGCACGACGGGCCTGCCTCGAACTGAGTCAGATCCAATATCCTGAGTCCGGCCAGACAGTTCTCTCCGCTCATGCACTCACTCCGTATTACTTCGAATTCGCGGCGACCAGGTTCATCTTAACCACCGGCAGGCGCTGGCACACGCCCAACGGCCTCGACGACAGCCATAGGGCTCGCCAAGCGTGAATGTCGACAGGGCGACACGGGCCGTGAACAGCAACCAGAGCAGCAGACAAGGCTGCGATAAGCCTATCGCATGCTCTTAGTGCCCTTGCACCGAGGTGACCGGGCGGAATGCACGCGCCGTTGAGTCGCGCAACGCGTATGCGACAATACTATGGAGAAGGGTCCGAAGGACGTTCCTGAAGGTCAAGCGGGACCTGACGCCAACGATCGCTGGTAAGCACGCTTGCACTAATGACATCAGGTCGGTTCGTTGTCATCGCATGGTTCGCAGAGCCAGTGCCGTGTCTTCGCCTGGACTCTCTACCTGGCTGAGCATCTCCCTTTCGGAGGAATCGAGATGAATCGTGTCTGGCCCGTAGCCGCGCTGTTCGTGATGGCCGCTGCAATTGCACTCCCGTGCATTGAACAGTGTGGTTCTCTATGGCCGGACGCCGCGCGGTACGGTAATGCGGCCAGCATGATTCACGATTGGTTGCTTTCGGGCGACTGGACGCAACCTCTCGCTTTTGCCCAACAGAATTACCGGCAGTATCCAGGTTTCGGGATCCCGTATCACCCACCTGTTTACCCAGGAATGTTGGGACTGTCTTTTGTGATATTTGGAGAGGACTACACGACCGCTCGCGTGTTTGTTGCGAGCTGTCTTGCACTGATTGGTGTCGCATTCATGTGGACTGAGCGAGAGATGGGACGCGCGGCCGTTCCGGCACTGCTTGGCGCCATGATGGTAGTGAGTCTACCGGAACTGATGGTGTGGTCCCGCGACACGATGTCCGAAGTTCCAGCGCTGGCGATGTTTCTGTTGGCGACCACGTGTTTCGTCCGATGGTCGCGCGGCGGCTCACCGTGGCTACTGGTTTTGGCGTATGCGTTGGCCGAATGCGCGTTTCTCTCACGCGTAACGACTGCGACCCTGATGCCCGCGTGGTATCTATGGTTGTTTACTACCGAGCGCTGGAAGTTGGCCTTTAGCAAAACCTCCATCGTTTTTGGTGTGCTCTACGTCGGCGTGAATGCTGCGTGGGTCAAGCTGGTAGTAGCACCGCTTTCTCAGTACGAGATCACGAATAGTGTGATCTGGAACGCTGCTGAACCATTCAGTCTGCGGATCCTTCTGGCCTATCTCGAGTCTGTGCCCGCTGCGGCTGGATGGGGCACGTTGGCACTGTGCCTCATAGGTTTGGTCTTCGGGTTCTTACGACGCAAAGAGGCGGGCGAGGAACCAGGGTTCCCACGCCTCTGGCTGATCTGGGCCGGTGTGGTGCTGTTGGCACTTCTATATAAGGGTATCTACGAGCAACGCTATATCACGTTCGGAATTGTTGCTTTGGGCGGCTTTGCGGCAGCCGCGATCGCACTTGTTGCAAGGCGGGTGGGGCTCGGTCTGGGTGCCGTATTGGCGCTCGCAGGCGTAGCAGCGAATGTGGCGACCGTATATCCCGTTCCCCGCGGGATCTCCGGCTATCCTGAGGTGGTATCCAGCCTGTCGAAGACAACCGACCACGGCAACATCCTGACGGCGATGTGGTATGACCAGGACTTCATGTTTCGACTGAGGCTGACCGACCCAACAGTCGA
>JBCCEJ010000086.1:0-24286 GCA_039030335.1 Pseudomonadota bacterium
TCGGTCGAGCGTTGATGACCAGCATCCGTGAATCCTCTGGGGAATTCGAGCTTGCGCGTCGCCGACCTGAGGTGACTCAGCTCTCAGGTGACCGCATATTTGCGCCGCATATCACGCAGCATGATGAACACCCAAGGCCAGAGCAACATGCTCGTCAGCGGCAATGACCACAGCGCCGTGGAGTCGATTGGCGTACCGCGCAGCGCAGTGACCCAGAGCAACATCCCCTGGTAGACCAGCATCAGGACGAAAATGCTGACGCCCTGCTGCCAGAGCGGCAGCACCCGTACGCGTCGGTGCAACTTGTGCGTGACGAACGCTACCAGCGCCAACGCAAGCGCATGCTGCCCGAGGAGCGTACCGTTCATGACGTCGAGTATCAGTCCCGCCGCGACGGCCACGGCTACGCCAATTCGATGCGGCACCGCCATGCACCAATAAACCAGCACCAGCGCAACCCACGCAGGGCGCCAGATAACCGCCCACTCCGGTAGCTTCAACGCGGTCAGTACGAGCGCCATCAGGAAACTGGCGAAGATGACCCAGCCGCCGTGGTGCCGGGTCAGGCTCATGAAGCGCGACGACGCTTGTCCTGAGGAGGAGGACCAGGCAGCGGCTCGTCACCGGGCCACACCAGCAGCACCTCGCGATTGCGTTCCAGAGCAGCGGCGGGCTTGACACGGACCGTGGCAAACGACTGCGCGCTGTCGCGTTCCACCGAGATCACCCGCCCGACCGGATAACCGCGCTGAAACCGCCCACCGAGGCCGGAAGTGACGACGAGGTCACCAACCCGCACGTCTTCGTTCAGCGGAATGTGTTTGAGTTCCAACACGTCCGACGATCCCGTGCCGACCGCGATGCAGCGCAGTCCGGTCCGGTTGATCTGTGCCGGGAGCGCATGACTGGGGTCGGTGATGAGCAGGGCCTGGCTGGTGACCGCACCGGTGTGAACGATCTGCCCCATGATGCCGTTCGCATCGATGAGGGACTGCCCTTCCTGAACACCGTCATTAGCTCCCTTGTCGAGCAGAATCCGGCGGCTGAATGGGTCCATGTCCACCGACAGCAGTTCGGCGATCAGAACGCGATCGGCCACCTTCGTGGAGGAATCCAGCAACTGGCGCAGACGGCGATTCTCAGCCTCGAGCTCAGCGAACTTCTCGAGTCGGGACGCGAACAGCAGTTCTTTACGGCGAAGCTCGGCGTTGACTTCCAGCAATGCCTGGCGGCTCGCGAGCGACTCCTGCGCCCAGGCGTAGAACTCGACCGGCATGTGAGCTGCCTTCTGCACCGGATAGACGACGGTCGCGAGGACCGATCGGATGTCTGCGAGGTGTTTATAGCGATGGTCGGCGGTCATCAAAACAATGCACGCGACGACGGCGACGCACAGCCGGACGGTGACCGAAGGGCCCCGAAAGAACAGCGGACGCGGTGCGTTGATGATGCCGTTATCCTCCTCGCGCGCGCAGCGCGGGGCTACTCAGTCGCGAATACGTCGACGCCTTTCTCGTCGACCATCTCGAGGGCTCGCCCACCACCACGGGCGACACAAGTCAGCGGGTCGTCGGCGATAACCACCGGGATACCGGTTTCCTCCATCAGCAAACGGTCGAGATCCTGCAGTAGTGCACCACCGCCGGTCAGTACCATACCGCGCTCTGCGACATCCGCGCCAAGCTCGGGAGGCGTCTGCTCCAAAGCCGTCTTGACCGCGCTGACGATCCCTGAGAGCGGCTCCTGCAGTGACTCCAGAATCTCGTTGCTGTTCAGTACGAAGCTGCGCGGGATACCTTCAGCGAGGTTGCGACCGCGCACCTCGATCTCGGCGACTTCATTGCCGGGGTAGGCCGACCCGATCTCGTGTTTGATACGCTCCGCCGTCGCTTCTCCGATCAGCGTGCCGTAGTTTCGTCGCACGTAGTTGATGATCGATTCGTCGAAGCGATCACCACCGATTCGCACGGATTCCGAATACACGATGCCGTTCAACGAGATGACGGCAACCTCCGTCGTACCGCCGCCGATATCGAGCACCATCGAACCGCTGGCTTCACTGACCGGCAACCCCGCGCCGATCGCGGCGGCCATCGGCTCCTCGATCAGGTAAACCTCACGCGCGCCGGCGCCTTGCGCCGACTCGCGAATCGCCCGACGCTCAACCGGCGTCGACCCACACGGCACACACACGAGCACCCTCGGGCTGGGCCGCATGAAACGGTTTTCGTGCGCCTTCTGGATGAAGTACTGCAGCATCTTTTCGGTGACTCGAAAGTCCGCGATGACGCCATCTTTCAACGGCCGGATAGCCGTGATATGCCCGGGGGTGCGGCCGAGCATCAGCTTGGCGTCGTTCCCGACCGCAGCGATGCTCTTGGACCCGCCCGCGCCGCGCTCCTGACGGATCGCAACGACGGACGGCTCGTTCAGCACGATACCCTGAGCGCGAGCGAAGATAAGGGTGTTGGCGGTTCCAAGATCGATCGACAGGTCGTTCGAAAAAAGCCCGCGTAGACGCTTGAACATGGCTGAGTCTGCCCTCGCCCGACAATATTGGCGTGCGCCGGATGACCGCCCGCGCAACGCAGCTGACGCTTGGGACCGTGCCCTTTGCGGCCGTTTCACAACGGGCTTACGCGCCCGGTCGCCCACTTGGCGAGGCCCGAACGCGTTTTACGGGTTATGCATTGTGCAAGTCTGAGTGTCCGACAGCCCCAAAAAGTAGCTGCGCGGCCGTCCTCAGGTCACCCCCCAGCGGCTGCGCACACTCTACAGCCGCGCAAGGTTTCGAGCAAGCTATGCCGCGCAAGCTGTTGGATTAACAGCGTTTTCTAATTGAGGGTCAACCGTCTGAAAGCAAAGCCGGAACCGGCTGTAGGCATTTGCCCGGAGTGTTGGCCACGGCGTGCCCGTCAGAGCGTAGAATGTGGCGCCGGCCGGTGCTCCAAACGGAGCCCGCACCGGCCGTTCGCGGATCGGGTTGAGATGCCCTGCCGGGGCCCCGACGTAACACCCCGGCGAGGGCGATACGGCCCGTGGGACGGTCGGGTGAGCAGCTCGCTGCTCAGGTGGCCCAACAGCGTTATCCGAACACTCCGAGAACACGCACCACCGACCCTGCGTAAGGGGTGCCACGTCCTGAGGTTATGCCGCACCATGGACATCGATGAAGTGAAACATGTCGCCCGCCTGGCCCGCCTGGCGATCGACGAACAGCAGGCCGAGCACTATCGGCAGGACCTGAACGACATTCTCACTCTGGTCGAGACCATGCAGGCGCGCGAGACCGAGGGCGTTGCGCCGATGTCGAATCCACTCGACGCCACCCAGCGCCTGCGCCCGGATGCCGTTACCGAGGCCGTCGACCGGGAACTGTTCCAGGAGAACGCGCCACACGCCGAAGAGGGTCTGTTCCTGGTCCCCAAGGTCATCGACTGACCCCTTCTCGAGAAGTCCATGCAAGAACCCAGCATCGCCGGCCTCGCGGCACGGTTAGAAGCGCGCGATCTGAGCGCCACGGAACTCTGTCAACACTACCTCGGCCGTATCGAGGCGTTGAACGGCTCGCTGAACTGCGTCGTGACCGCAACGCCAGACCAGGCTCTGGCGGCCGCCGCGGCCAGCGATCAGAGGCGCGCCAGTGGCCAAACGCTCAGCATCCTCGACGGCATACCGATACTCCACAAGGATCTCTTCTGTACGCGCGGCGTGCTCACGAGCTGTGGCTCGAAGATGCTCGCGAATTTCGTCGCGCCTTACGACGCCACGGTTGTGAGCCGGCTGCACGCCGCCGGCGTGGTCATGCTCGGCAAAACGAATATGGACGAGTTTGCGATGGGCTCGTCGAATGAGCACAGCCACTTCGGCGCGGTGCGTAACCCCTGGGATTTGAGCCGCGTCGCAGGGGGTTCATCTGGCGGTTCCGCGGCGGCGGTTGCCGCTGGCCTGGCGCCGATCGCAACCGGTACGGACACGGGCGGTTCCATTCGTCAGCCGGCATCGTTTTGCGGTTTGACCGGACTCAAACCAACGTACGGGCGCGTATCGCGCTATGGCATGGTGGCCTTCGCCTCAAGTCTCGATCAGGCTGGCCTGTTCGCACCGGCGGCCGCCGACCTGGTCAATGGTCTTGGCGTCATGTCCGGCATGGACCCGCTCGATTCCACTTCCGCTGACGTCGCGGTCGAAGATTACGCGGCGGCGCTGGGTCAGTCGGTCAGGGGATTGCGTGTCGGTCTGGTCCGCGAGCATTTCGGCAGCGGCTTGAACAACGAGGTGGAAGCCCGGGTGCGCGCCGTTGCGCAGCTTCTCGAACAGCTTGGCGCAACGATCCTGGATGTGAGCCTTGCGGAGAGCGAACTCACGGTGCCGGTCTACTACGTTATCGCGCTCGCGGAAGCCTCCGCCAACCTGTCGCGCTTCGACGGTGTAAGGTACGGCTACCGGAGCAAAGACCCCGAGACGCTTGAAGATCTGTACGAACGCTCCCGCTCCGAGGGGTTCGGCGATGAAGTCAAGCGACGCATCATGCTCGGGACCTACGCGTTATCGGCGGGCTACTACGACGCCTATTACGGCAAAGCACAGCAGCTTCGCCGGCTGATGGTCGAAGACTTCCAGCGCGTGTTCACCGAGGTCGATGTAATCCTCGCACCAACCGCGCCGGAACCGGCCTTCGAACTCGGCGCGCTGGTCGACGACCCGGTGAAAATGTATCTGAGCGATGTCTATACATGCCCGGTCAATCTGGCCGGGCTGCCGGCCATCAACATCCCGGCAGGTCTCGCCTCCGGCGGCTTGCCGATCGGCGTGCAGTTCATCGGCTCACACTTCAGCGAAGCGAAGCTGCTCGGTGTCGCCGACGCCATTCAACGCGCGAGCGACTGGCATCGCGCCAGACCGGAATGCGCAACGGGAGTAGCGCCATGAGTTGGGAGACTGTCATCGGGCTCGAAGTGCACGTCCAGCTCAGCACGGTCAGTAAACTGTTCTCAGGTGCCTCGACCGCATTCGGCGCGGAGCCCAACACGCAGGCTTGTGCCGTCGACCTGGGTCTGCCAGGCGTGCTCCCGGTGCTGAACGGGAACGCGTTACGTATGGCCATTCGATTCGGACTGGCCGTGGACGCCGAAATCGCCCCGGTAGCCGAATTTGCGCGCAAGAACTACTTCTATCCGGACTTGCCCAAGGGCTATCAGATCAGCCAACTGGACCGTCCGATCGTAGGTTGCGGTCACATTGATATCGTTGGCGATGACGGCAACGAGAAGCGCATCGGTATAACGCGCGCGCATCTCGAGGAAGACGCCGGAAAGTCGGTCCACGACGCGTTCACGCACATGAGTGGTATCGACCTGAATCGCGCCGGGACACCGCTGATCGAGATTGTGTCGGAACCGGACATGGCCTCGGCCCGGGAAGCGGTTGCCTATCTGCGCAAGGTCCATGCGATCGTGCGCTACCTGGATATTTGCGACGGCAACCTTCAGGAAGGCTCGTTCCGTTGCGACGCGAACGTCTCCGTCCGTCGCCCCGGCGCGCCGCTCGGTACGCGCACGGAACTGAAGAACCTGAACTCCTTCCGATTCATCGAACGCGCCATCAATTACGAGATCGAGCGTCAGATCGATCTGTTGGAAAGTGGCAGTTCGGTCGTGCAGCAAACGCGACTGTACGACCCCGACCGCCATGAAACCCGACCCTTGCGGGACAAGGAGGAAGCGCACGACTACCGCTACTTCCCGGACCCTGACCTGTTGCCGGTGGTCGTACCGCAAGCTCTGGTGGACGAGCTGCGCGACACACTCCCCGAGTTGCCGGACGCGCGACGTACGCGCTTCGAGCAGGTGCACGGTCTCAGTCAGGAAGACGCTGCGCAGCTGACCGCCGCAGTCAGCACCGCTGATTACTTCGAAGCGGCGGAGAAGGTCTCCGGCAATCCCAAGATGACGGCGAACTGGGTCAACGTCGAACTGACCGGAGCGCTCAACAAAAGCGGACTGGATGTGACCGAGTCTCCGGTTAGCGCGACGCGCCTCGGGCAGCTGGTCGCCCGCATCTCCGACGACACGATATCGGGAAAGATCGCGAAACAGCTGTTCGAGCTGATGTGGACCGACGAGCGCGACGTCGATGCGATCATCGATGCTCAAGGTCTGCGGCAAGTCACCGACAGCAGCGCCATCGAGGCGTTCGTCGCGGAGGTTCTCGAACACCACCCCGCGCAGGTTGAAGATTTCCGCAACGGAAACGCAAAAATTCTTGGATTTCTCGTCGGCCAGGTAATGAAAACATCCGGCGGCAAGGCGAATCCGAAACAGGTCAACGCGTTGCTCAGGCAACACATCGAGGAGCACAACTCATGAGTCATGCAAAGCCCGTACGCCGCACCGGCAGCCCGTGGTTGCTCGCGCTGGTAACCGCGGCATGCTGCGCGGTCGCAAATGCGCAAAGCACTGCTGAATCTAAGGATGGTCAACAAGAACTAAACACGCCGGCGCGCGGGTTCAGCTATTCGCTCGGCGTGCAAACTGGCAACAACATTCGCAAACAGCTTCCGCAAGCGCTGGCGGACATCGATCTGGAAGCCATGATGCTCGGCATCCGGGACCGTTTGGAAGGGCGTGAAAACCGTCTGGATGTGGCTGAAATGACGTTCTGGAGCGGCAAGTTTCTGCAAATGCTCGAGGCACGCCGCGAATCCAAGAAAGCCGACAACCTGGTCCTCGGCAAACAGTTCCGGGACGACTACGCCACGCGCGACGGAGTGCGGTCCACCAGTTCTGGCGTGCTCTACAAGGAACTGGCTGCCGGATCTGGCAGACAACCGGGTATCGGACAATCCGTACGCCTGCACTTCAAGGGTCGACTGGTCTCAGGCCGCCAGTTCGGCGACTCGCGCGCCGATTCTGCTCAGCCAGCGGAAATCTCGGTGCGCGAGATGCGGCCCGGGCTTCAGGAAGCGGTGACTCTCATGCAAAAAGGCGGGCGCTGGGAGGTGGTCATCCCGCCAGAACTCGCCTACGGGGAAGCGGGCGCCGGCGACGTCGGACCAAACGAAACTCTGATCTACGAGATCGAACTCATCGATATTTTCTGAGCCGACCGCGTGGAGCCGCGGGAACCGGCCAGGCCGTGCTTCCCATTGGGCGCACTACCGGCAGAAGACGAAGCCCGGTTCGCCAATCCCATCGCGGCGCACCGGGCCGGCCGCGAGAAGCGGCCGGTGGGGGTTGTTCAGCGGGCCGACAGGTCTGTCGCCTGCAAACCATCGGGGGCGCGGGAAACATTGAAGGACAGTGCCTGGCCCTGGGCCGTGCCGAGACCGGCCGCGTCGAATGCCGCTTGTCGGACGAAGATATCTTCGCCGCCGTCGGACGGCAGAATGAAGCCGTAGCCCTTATCGGTATCGAACCATTTCAAAGTACCGGTACGCATGTGTGGATCTCCTCTTCAAGCCCGTTACGTTTGGGCTTTAGTGACCGCTGAGTGCACGCCCCCTCCGCCGTGATCTTGTCGCCGCGAGTCGGTCGGAAGCGAGTTCGGGAGGTCTCCAGTATAGCCCTTGAGCGTGTTCTGACCAAAGGTCCTTCGGTACCGAAGATTAAGCGTAGGCTATTGAAAATAATAAGAAATATTCAACCGATATGGGAGCTATGCACGGTCTACGCTGCAAAATCCACAGCGTCCGGCCACGCCGTCAGCAAGGAACGCCTTCGGTCGTAGCCGTCGAATGATACGGAGGTCGCCCCAATACACGGCGGCGAAGCCGCAGTGATGCGGACACGCGCACGCCCGGGGAACGTTCAGGACCGGTCAGCGGCCGACATGATGACTGGTTTTGTTACGCCTTTTCTGACGTCACTCGGGGCCGCCTTGACGTCCATATCGATAGCGCCCCGGAAACGTGCACCGTCTTCGATGCTGACGCGTGGCGCCGCGATGTTGCCGACGACATCTCCCGATGCGCGCAGGGTCACCTGCTCGTCAGCCCGCACATCTCCCTCGACCGTCCCGAAAACCTCCAGCACTCCAGCATGTACGTTGGCTTGCACCCGGCCTTCCTCACCGATGACAACGCGGTTGTGCGGCAAGGTGATCGACCCTTCAACTCGCCCGTTTACCAGCAGATCCTCGGTACCGCCGACTTCGCCCCGCACCACGAGCCCGGGTCCGATGACCGCCGCGTGCGTGGTGCCGGCTTCGCTGAACCGGGCAGACTCAGCGTTTGGCGAGCTTTCAACAGAGTCCAAAGCCGGGTCCTGCATGCGGGCTTCCTGAGGTAATGATTTGATACGCGCGATGCCGGGTTGGTTGGGAGACAGCCACACCGGGGCACCTGCCCGCGAGCTGCGGGTGATGCGAAACGACGCACATCTTGCAAGTTTAGCAGCCCAGATTGAGCTTGCTGGGCGGCGGGTCAGCGCGGACGCGGGGCAAAGAACTCTCGCGCGGCCCGAAAAACGCTCCGGTCGGTGACCGCCTCGTGGCCAGCCACGGTGGCCGGCTCCGCACGGCCCGCGAACGCTACGAGGCGCGAACGTTCCGAACTCGCTATCAGTGTCCTGAACTGCGCGCGCACATCAGCGAGCGTCAGCGCGCCGAGTTCATGCGCGATTCGCTCGCGCTCGTCAAAGCTCAGCACGCCGCGCGCGATTTCACTCCAATAGCGGCCCGAGCGTTCGCCAAGGGTCTTATCAGCTTCCAGAAAACGCTCGCGAAGACTATCGCGCACCCGCGCGAAATCGGCCTCGCTGACGCTCGCGAGCATCGCCGCGTAGGTGTTAACGAAACGATCGCTTCGCGCCAGCAGGTCGTCCCCGGCGTGCGATGGTGACTGAACGGCCAGCACCAGCCCCGCGACGTCGGCGAGCGGCATTGCGCTCGCGAACACGACATATCCAAGTTGCTGGTTGGTTCGCAGCTCGGTGTAGTAATCCGTGGACAGCAGTTGGGCGAGTAGCGCCGTAGCGGCGCGCTCTCGCAGCGTTTGCCCACGCCCCTGGTAGTAGATCGCCACGGCATTGTCATCGTGATCGACTGAGTGGAACACCGTGGCCGCGAGCGGCCGCTCGAGTCTGAGTGCCTGGACCTCCGGGACTTCGACATCGCGCTGCGCACCTGCCAGGGTCTCGCGCACGATGTCGGTATGCGCCAGCGCGGTCGCGGCGCTAACGTTACCGTGCGCAAGCACTTCGACTTCGACCTCGGCCAGCCAGCGCGACGAGAAGCGGCGCAGGGCATCGAGATCGATCGAATCGAGCGCGGCGCGGCGCAACCGGATCGGCCAGCGCGGCTTCAACAACAGTGTGCTGAGTGCACCCATCGCCTGACTGTAGGGGGCTCTCAACCGGCTGTTCTGCAGCTGCCTGACGAGCCTCGCCCGTACCCGCTGATAGCGGCCTTCGTCCCACTCGGGATTGCGTATGGCACCGAGCACCGCGCGCGCGAGTTGCCCCTGTTTGTCGGAGTAACCATTGAGGCGCAGGCTCATACCGCGTGCATGCTGGTAGAGCCGCGCACCCATGCCAGCGACGGCTGCCGGATAAGTGGTTTCATCGAGCTGCTCGTTGAGCATGCCGATCAAGAGCGCCGTCATCATCTGTGTGCGTACCGACGCGTTGACCGATGGTGTGCGCAATGCGACGAAGTAGCTCGCAAACGGCACGGCAAAGCTCGTGTCCTGCTGATGCCAGAGCGTCAGGCCATCGGATTGCAGCAATCGCTTCGGTGGCACGCCGCTCGCGTCGCGCAGCACTTCGACCTGCTCCGGGAGAAAGTCGTTGGGGCGCGCCAGGGCGATAGACGGTGCGGGCAGTTCGCGAATCCGCTCGATGCCAGCCGTGTCGAGCGGCGTCAGGCGATAGCGCGCCGCAAAATAGGGAGTGACCTCCGTCGCCTCAAGTTCGGGAGCCGTCACTGTCATCAACATGTTCTGGGGCGTCAGACGTCCCAGAACATCGTCTATCAAGACGGGCGAGAACTCGTCCATCGCGTAGCCTGCGCGTATGACATCGGCGGCCGGATAAACGTGGAGCGCGTGTGCCAATCCCTGCGCCAGAGCGCCGGCTGCCGCCGGTTCCTGGAATTTGAACGCCAGCCGGTTCATCGACGCAACTTCGTCGAACCGCCAACGCTGCGGTCCCTCTGCCCGGATGAGGTCGAGTTTCGTGAAGACCCGGCCGATGACCGTCTCTAACTGCGCGAGCCCCTTGACGGTCAAACCGACGCGCACACGAAATGAACTGAATCCCGGATGCGCAAGGCCGGAGCCCGCGCTGAGGGAATTGGCAAGTCCTTCGCGGCGCAACCAGGAGAGCAGTGAACCGGGGCCTTCATGTCCCAACAAATGCGCTACGTAACCGGATGGCTTGGCGCGATAGTGGGCCAACATATCGGGCATGGGGAAGGTCAGTGACACCGTGCGGTACTCACGTTCCGGCACGATGTCCAGCCGGCGCGGCAGGGAGCCCGGCGCGAATAAAGGTGGCAACGCAGGCCGCGCAGGTGCCGCGCCGTGCGGCACATCGGCGAACAGTTCGTCGACCATTGAGCGCAGGGCATCGATGCGTTCACGGCCGAGCACGACGAGCGTCATGTTGGCTGCCCGGTAATGCGTCCGGTAGAACTCGACGAGGGCAGCTCGCACTGGCGACCCGTCGCGATCGGCGAGTGTCGCGGCCGTGCCGACAGCGAATTTCCGCAGTGGATGATCCGGGTGCAACGACTGTTTGAAAGCGGAGTAGCTCCGCCTCGCATCGCTTTTCAGATGCGAGCGAAACTCGGCCTCGACGACCTGGCGTTCCCGCTCCACATATTCCGCCGCCAACAGGGGCGCCACGAAGAACCGCGAAAAACGCTCCAGCGCCGGCCGAAGCGCGGTCGACTCGATGTCGAAATGATAGTTCGTATGGTCGTAGCTCGTATAGGCGTTCTGAGAGCCCCCGTTGCGGGCGATAAACGTCTGGTAGCCGCCGGCCTCGGGAAACCGATCTGTCCCCAGGAACAGCATGTGTTCCAGAAAGTGCGCCAGCCCGGGGTGAGTCTTCGGGTCGTCACCACTGCCGGTATTGACATCGAGGGAGGCGGCGGAGACGGTCGCATCCGGTTCCGAGATCAAGATGGCCCGCAGCCCGTTGGACAGTTCGTGGTAAGCGTACGTTCGCTTGTCGTTCGGGCTGGTCTCGATGGTTACCGGCGCCGCGATGACGGTGCGCAGAGCGAGCAAACAGAGCGTCAGAGCCACTGGCATCAAGAGGATTGCTTTCAACGGTTCACCTGGCCACTCGCCATCATCAGTGTTCTGGTTTGACGGTCTTCATGCCCATCAGTTTCACGCGAGGCGGTTTCGAGGGGACGCGCAGCGGACCACTCTAGGCCTGCCCGGATGAGCGGCCCGACATCGATGCCATCGCCAGCTCACGATCGCGCATACCGAGCAGGTACAGCAATCCGTCCAGACCCAGATTGGAGATTCCCAATTCGGCATGTTCACGAACCACCGGCTTGGCGTTGAATGCGACGCCCAGACCGGCGATGCTCAGCATTGGCAAGTCATTCGCACCATCGCCAACCGCGATGGTCTGCGCGAGAGAAATGCGTTCACGCTCCGCGATCTGGCGCAACAGCTCAGCTTTGCGCTCGCCATCTACGACCGGCGGCACGACCTCGCCGGTAAGCTTGCCATCGCGCACCTTGAGCTCATTCGCGTACACGTAGTCAATTTTGAGCCGCGCTCTCAGGTGTTCCGCGAAGTAGCGGAATCCGCCGGACAAAATGGCCACGGTGAAGCCGAGCGAATGCAGCGTATGGATCAGGCGCTCCGCACCCTCTGTCAACGGCATGCGCGCGGCGATCTCGGGCAGCGCTGCTTCGGGCAAGCCTTTAAGCAGCGCCAGGCGCCTGGCGAAGCTTTGCTTGAAATCGAGTTCCCCTGCCATTGCGGCCTCGGTCACGGCCTGCACTGCCTCGCCAACTCCAGCGGCCGCGGCCAGCTCATCGATCATCTCCGCGGCGATCAGCGTCGAGTCCATATCGAAACATACGAGGCGGCGGTTGCGCCGAAACACATCGTCGGCCTGAATCGCGATGTCGACACCGAGCGCCTGCGACAATCGCAACAGCCGCTGACGCACGCTGGCTATGTCTTCCACATCGCCGCTAACCGCGAGACCGACCGCACTGCGTCTGACGGCAGTCGGCGTGTCGGGATCCGGCCGACCAGATAAGCGCTGAATGCGGTCGATGTTGAGCCCCTCGGCAGCCACAACGCTGGTAACGCCGGCAATGTGCCGGGCGTGAATCTCCCTGCCGAGCAGGGTGATGATGTGGCGCGCCCGTTCGCCCCGTGCGACCCAATTGCGGTAGTCGTCGTCGGAAACGGGGCGAATCCGCAGGGTCAATCCAAGTTCATGAGCGGCAAATAACAGATCTTTGTAAAGCGGGCCGTCGTTCGCGCTCCGCGGTACCTCAACCAGCATGCCCCAGGCGAGATCGGCATGAATCACGGCTTGCCCCATGTCCAGCAACCGCACGTCGTGACGGGCCAGCGTCTCCGTCAACGCCACGGTCAGCCCTGGCCGATCCGGGCCGGCTACGTTGATGAGCAAGATATCGCGCACAACCGCTCCGCGTGTGGCTACGGCTTGGCCAGGCAGTATAACGGCCAGTGCCTGCACGCGGCGTTGGCCGACCTCTATAATCCGCCCGCACGATCGAACCTTGTCTTCACCGCTGACTCCAACTGTCCATGCAACACCAGCCGATACAAACTTGGGTGACAGCCGCCGGCCCCTTCCGGGTGATGCTGTTCAGCGCGACGCTCGTCATGATCGTGTGCGCACCATTCGCGCTCGGTCAGACGATCTACGAGGACTGGCGCATCATTCCCACCGTCGTCATCCCCGTGCTGGCGGTGTTGGTATTCTTCCTGTTACCGCTCGACTTCCTGATGAGTTGGGTATTCGCGCTCGGAGACTCGGAACGGCGCGCCCGCCTGCGACGCATGATGTGGGTCGAAGTAGCACTGTTCGCAGGTTTGTGCGCGGCCTGGACGCCGTTCGTCTCCGCATTGCTGCCGGACTGACAGCCGCCCCTCTACGCCCCATCTGGAAGTTCCACGTCGAGTTCGAGTGGCGGCTCCGCATCGCGCGGGGGCGCTTGCCCGGCCGATGAATTCGAACCCACGCCGGAGCCGCCGCCCGCGGGCTTCGGCCTGAATACCCGCCCCCAGTCAGTTTTTGCCGTCAGCGCCATCAAGACCGCGAGCGTCGCAACAGCGCCGATGGTCACTGTGAGGCCGGTCGAACCTGGCAGGAAAAACGACCAGGAGAACAGCACCAGGTACACGGCCTGCGCGCCACCTCCCGCGGCGAGCGGAAAACCCCGACCCAATGCCGCGCGCAGATAAGCCAGCACCAGTGTCAGGGACACGACGGCGGCGGCAGCAAACGCCCCGTACAGGGGCAGCACATCGACCAGGTACGCAAACAGCAGGTGAAAGGCGAAAAAGCCGGCCGTAACGAACAGGTAGTGCACCGGGTGGATGTCCAGTGCACGCACGACAGTGATACCGGCCAGTGCGACGAAGAAGAACAGCAGGCCGACAGGAGCGAAGTAACTCATGCGGGCGGCGACTGGTCCGGGATTGAGGCGCTGTGGCATGCGCACCGCGATGTCGCGTGAGGTCAGCAGATCGCGCGCGTGCCACCGCAGATGTCGGCCGCCGCCGGCCGCTCCGTCAGACGCTGGTAACGGCGCGTTTTGCATCGGCGATAGTCCACCATCGGGAAAATCGACCTCGCTGAAATTCGTCTGAACATCGACGTCGAGTTCCGGCAACGCAACACGGCCATGCCCAGGGCGATAGCGCCACTCATCCAGACCGCGAGTCTGGTAACGGAACTCCGCCGTGCGCGCGCTCGCGGGGGGGACGATTACATCGACGACCAGCGTACCGTCCGCACGGGGCCGCGCGTCCTTCAACTCATCGTCGACGCGCACCTGCACGCCAACGTAGGTGGCGTCGCGGTCAGGCAACGTAAACGACACCTGATAGCGCTGACGCACGGGCCCGCGGTTCGTAATCTCGTAGCGACCCTGAAACTGCACGGCGTAGGTAGCGAACCAGAGTAGCCCCTTACGACGGTGCTGAAGCTCGAGATCCGCTGACAGCTTCGCGCGGCTCGGGGCCACCCGCGTGCGACTTGGCGCGCCCGGCCGCCGCGTAGTGATGGCTGGAGGCAACTGCGTGAGCGGCTGCCCCCACAGGGCGGATACCGAGCGACCAAGATCGTAGCGGGTGGCCATCGAACGTTCGTCACTCGCCGTGCCGAGGATCATCCATCCGGCCGTACCGAGCATGAACACGAGACCGATGGCAAACATTCGTCCAATCGAAATCACGGCTGCTCCCCTTGCTCTTGGGAACGCTGATAGTGCAATGCAACCGGCAGGGCCCGTCCGTCATAGAACGCATGACGGAATCGGTAACGGCCTTGCTGCCCGGTTTCGGACGAACGACGCGCCGTTGGCGCAGCCGCTGCCGCGCGGGCGTCCGAACCGTTGCGACCCGCTGTCCGTGCAGCTCGACGCGCCTTGTGCGCGCCGTATGCCGGAGCTGACTGCAATGGACCATCTAACGCCAGCAGGCGATGGCCGGCGGGTAGCAGCAAGGTCAAATCCAGCCGACGAGCCGCAAGCCCCAATGCGGGAACCAACAGGCCGAGACGGCCTTCCGGTGCCAGCGGCTCCGCTTCCCGGAGGTAGCTCACCACCAGCGTCCCCGCCGGTGCGTTGGCGGCTCGTTCGACGAACCAACCGCCCTGCTCTTCGTGATAGAGCGGGACCGTGACACCGTTCAACTGGACCCGCCACGGTCGCGCGTCAGCGTCGGCATGAATGCCGATACGAGCCGGCCGTCCCGGCGGCAGGTGCAGTTCGACGCGCATCAGCATGCGGCCTGAAGCCGCCACCTCGGCACTGACGCCGATACTGTCGAGCACCACCGGCGGCGCGGGCGCACGCGGCAAGAAGTGTGCCCGAACGGCGACCGCCCGCGCCGCCGTGCGCACATAACTGTCCTCCGAGAGCAGCTCCCGCAGCGCCGGGGGTAGTTCGGCCCCGGCACGCTCAGAAGGCGCGACGGCAGCTACGCCGGCCGCAGGCCGTGCCCCGACAACGTCGGGAAGCTCGGCTAGTCGGAGGCTGACACCAGGTTTCTTGCGCAATGCCAGATTGCCCTGACTGCCGCGGTTGCCCATTACTCTCGGCAGGACGACACGCGCGTTGGAATAGCGTGCGGCGTCAGCCTTGCCCGGCGATATCGAGCGTGCGGCAAGCGCAGACAAGGCGTGCCTGTGCCGTACGACCAGGGGTTCACCGGGTCCGTGCGCGGGTGCGTCGTGAGCGATCACGAACTCGAGCACCGAGAGTCCGGAGTCGTCCGGCCCGCGTGCCCTTACCACAAAACGCGGGTCGTCCACGGCGCGCACGGCCCCATCCACCTGGAGCGAAAAGCGGGCCGGCCACCCGGCCGGGGCATGGATGTAGGTTTGCCCCAACACCTGTTGGCCGGCCACTTCCAGGGTCGTCAGGAGGTCGAGCTCAGCGCTGGCGGTGCCCGCATCGACGCCGGGTTCCGATGCCAGTACAGCGATCAGTTCACGCCCGGGCGGGGCGTGCAGCTGCCCGTCGACCTGAAGTCCGTTGCTGCTGACGAGCCGCCAACCCTGCTCGGTCTGAAGTACGGCGCTGCGGACCATCGCGGCGGGCAGGTCGAGCACCGCACGCCAGCGGTGCCGGTCACGGGCGAGTGGGAGGGCAACCTTCAGTTCGACCACGAAAGGCTGTTCGTCGGCTGCAGCCCGCACCATGAGGCCCCCGGCGTCGGCGCTCAAGGTGGCGCCGTCGGCACGCGCCACGGCCAGGACCGTCCATCCAGGTGGCACCAGAGCCAGCGGTCTGCGCTCGCCGCTTCGATGCGAGCCGCGCACGCTCAACGTACCGGTCAGTTTGTCGCTCGAAGCCCGGAGCACGGCATGCGCGGTCTCGATGACCGTCAGTGGCGGCGCTGCGGCGATCGGCTCGTCGAGCTGACCGAGCAGCCGCGCTTTGAATAGCTCACTGAACTCTTGCCACGGGACGGTGACCGAGCCGGAATCGGCCGTCGCCGCATCCGCACGGGCCGCCATGGCGACGGCCAGGGCGAGAGCGCTCGCCATCCGTAGAAGTGGGAAGAACGCTGATCTGACATCGGTTCCGTCTGGCACTTTGACGCCCTGGCACTGCAATTGGTGGCAACCCAGAGGGTCGCGCGCAACTCTGGCGAGAAGGCGGCGGCCGCGAGGCGCTCCGAGGACCATATCGGGCCCGATCAAGGCTCTGCCTGGGCATTGATGCGGGGATCTGTGACGCAGTTCCGCGTGGGCGGGCCGTTGGCGTGGAATCCGTCACAGTCTGAGTTCGGGCTGCTGTCCAGACTGTCTTTCACAGC
Source organism: Pseudomonadota bacterium (assembly GCA_039030335.1). Classification (GTDB taxonomy): domain Bacteria; phylum Pseudomonadota; class Gammaproteobacteria; order HK1; family HK1; genus JBCCEJ01. The sequence goes on from JBCCEJ010000086.1 coordinate 16,496, forward strand.
ACTCGTTCAAGCCGGAACACGTCACCGCAGAGGCCAGCTTCAAAGGTGACGACCGGACGCGATGACACACCGGAGCACGGGCTGAAGCGCTCAAGCGCCGGGGCTCAGCGCCGATAGTCGGGCAAGGGCGAAGACTGCGCACAGAACCCGCCTGGCGAGTAGTGCGACACAATAAAATGAGGTGAATACCCATGCCCCAAACTGCCGAATCCAACGTCTACCCTCTGCGGCCGCGCACGGCTCCGGTGCCAGCCTCAGGCAGCTCAGTCGGGCGGGATTTCCACGGTGCCGCGATCATCGATGCGCACGGACGTGAAATCCCGATCACGGAGGAGATGGTGGGCCGGGCACTGTACGAGCTCGATCAGGCGTGGCGATCGAACCATCAGCCGGGAACACAGCGTACGGTTTGACCACCGGCCGCCCGGCACGCCACGGCACCATGGAGGCCGATGCTACCGTCGGGCACATCGCCCCGCGGCGACGCAAGCGCCGCGACCCGCTGTCATCGCCGTCAGCGCTGCCGGCCCGTCGCCAGCGCGGGGGCACGCGCAGCAACCTGTTAAGATGGAGTGCGTCTGCATATGCCAAAAGTGGCAGCCAACGCGCAGCTCAGCGTTACCATATGAGCCCGGACCGTCGCTGACGTGACACATGCGCACACGGACACCGGTAATCCGATCGCCTACGAACCCCAAAGCAACGAGGACGAACCCGCGCGCATGTGGCCATTGCTGGCAAAAATCGCCGTATCGGTCGCGGTGTTGGGGTGGATTGGCTACAACACCGACCTGATCGCAGTCGCCGGCGTCATGGCCGCCGCCGATCCAGGTTACCTGGCAATTTCAGTGGGCTGGTTTGCGGTACTGCTGATCGTGCAGGCGGGGCGCTGGGGCCTGGTTCTGACGGCGCTTGGCGTAGCGCTTCCTCTCACGTTGCGGGTACGAAGCTTCTATATCGGTCAGTTCTTCAACCAGACACTGCCGTCGACGATCGGCGGCGACGCCATGCGGATCTGGATGCTGCGCGACAAGGTCTCGCTTCGCGACGCCGCGCACGGGGTTCTGTGCGACCGCCTGGTAGCCTTGTTCTCGATGCTGCTACTAAGCGTCGCCGGCTTGCCGTGGCTCGCCGAACTCGATAACGATGGGCGGGCGGTTATCTCGGTCAGCGCGGCATTCGCCGCCGGGTTCATCGCAATGCTCGGGATCGCCTGTCTGGACCTGTTGCCTGGACCGCTCGCGCGGCACAAGTGGCTGACACCCGCCCGCGCGTTGAGCGTTGATCTCCGGCGGGTATTGTTAAACATACATCCCGGTCCGGCGGTTGTGCTGATCTCAGTGCTGGTACACGCGAACGCGGCGGTCGTCGTCTGGTGGTTGGCGCTCGGCCTCGACGCCCACGTCACGCTGTGGCAATGCCTCGTGCTGGTACCGCCCATCATGGTCGTCTCGGCCATCCCCATCTCAGTCGCTGGATGGGGCGTGCGAGAGGGCGCAATGGTCGCCGCTTTCAGTCTGACCGGTATGCCCGCCGAGACCGCTTTTGCAACCTCGCTACTGTTCGGGCTGACCCTGGTGGCGATCGGTCTGCCCGGCGGTATCCTGTGGCTGCTCGAACGCGGCGCCACCGCGCCGCCGCGCTCCGATCTGCCGCCGCCGCGGTCGTCGATTTAGCAGACCCGCCAGGCAGCGGTTCACCAGGCACTGCGCGACACCGGTGCCGCAGGACCGGGCCGGCGGGTAGCCATTCTCCTCGCGCTTGAACGACGCGAGGGGACTGCGGTCGATGCCCTGCTAGTGCGCCATCAGCACCGGCAATTTGGCATGCGTCAGGATGTAACGGGTCGCGCCTCCGAAGATCATCTGCCGCAGCCGTGTGTGGGTGTACGCACCCTTGAACAGCATATCGGCGCCCATCGCATCGCACTCCGCGAGTATCGTCTCGCCCACGCTGCGACTACCTGGCTCTACGGTGCGTGCCGAGGCATCGACCCCGGCGCGGCGCAGATGCGCGGCCATCTCCTCGCCGGCCGGGCCCGGCACCGTGCCGCCGGTTACGGTCAGCACCTGTACCTCGCTCGCTTCGCGCAGGAACTCGCGCCCGGCATACACGGTATGGGCCGTTTCGGTCGAGCAGTTCCAGGCGATGAGAATTCGCTTACCGAGGCCGTCCGGCTGGGTTTCCGGCGCCACCAGCACGGCGCGACCGGAATCGAACATCGCAGCTTCGCAGGTGGCATTCCAGTCGGCGACCGCATGCTGGGATGCCCTGCCGACGACGATAAGTCCAAACAGCCGGCCATGTTCACCGACGATGAGCGGCTCCAGCCCCTCGAGTTCGCGCCAACTGGCCGAAGCGGACTCGGCCGGGCCATCGAGATCCCGCTGTTGCAGTCCCAGCTGCTCAGCCGCGCTATCGAATCGCGCCCGCGCACGGTCGGCAAGAGAGCGTTCTTCATCGGCCAGTTCGGTGATGTAACCGCCGGGGATCGCGATCCCTTCGCTCGCAAAAATCTGCGGCGGGCGCAGCACGTACAGGGCCTCGATGTGGCCGCCGTTACGCCGTGCGACCAGCTCGGCCAGGCCGAGTGCGGATTCCGAATATTCGTCGTCGTGGAAAGGCACCAAAATCGTATTCATATCGTCGTTCTCCCTCTCGATGCCAGCATGCCAGCGCAGTGTAGATCACGCGAACTTCGTCACAGAAGACGGCAGACGGTCTGACCTAACCTCTGGCAAGAGCGAAGATGAACGTCTAATCTCTTGAATAATCAGCAACTTCTTGGCTAAATATGGGATGCGGTCGACTATCCATGGAGGTGGAGGTAGTCGATACGCGTGGGGCCGGCCTGCCGCACGGGCCTGGCGCCACACAATCAGCCGTTCGCATTTCCCGGGGGGAGGTCAGTTGAACGCAAACAAATCCGGGCATCGCCTGCTCAAGCGATGCGCCTTGATAACACTACTGACGCTGGGCTTCGCAATGCCCGGACACGGGCAGTCGGTAGCTGAGTTCGACGCGGCCTACGAGGCCATGCTGGACAACCCGGAAGATCTGGAGGCGATCGTTCGCTTCGCCGAAATCGCAACTCGTATTGGGGAATACGAGGTTGCCGTGGGCGCATTGGAGCGTCTTCTGCTGTACTCCTCCGATCTGCCGGAGATACGTGCAGACCTCGGCTTTCTGTACTTTCGACTCGGCTCGTTCGAGCTGGCTCGCTATCACCTCGTCGAAGCGCTGAATTCGGGGCGTCTGCCGCCCGATCTCGAATTACGCACGGCGAGGTTGATCGATGGAGCGGACGACAATGTCGCCCGACACTCCTTCATCGGGCGTCTCAATGTGGGCCTGCGGTTCCAGACCAATGCCAACTCTGCACCCAGCAACGACCGGGTGCTGGCGGGCGGCGTGGTGGTGCAGTTGAACGACGCCAACCAGGAACAGCAGGACTACGACCTGTACGCTGTGGCATCAGGTCTCTACCGGTACGATTTGCAAACTCAAAACGGCGCTGCGATCGAGGTGCCGATGTCGTTGGTCGTCGACCGCTTCGCGGACCAGGAGACCTTGCACAACCTCACGATCTCATTGAATCCGGGCGTGCGCTTTGAACCAGACCCCGTGGACGCCAAAGGCATAACTCTGTTTCCGCATCTCCTGTCCCGGGTTGTAGAGCGCGGCGACGAGCTGCTCTCGACGAGTCTTGGCGTGGGACTCGGTCTGCGTTATGCAGCTCGCGATGACCTGTTCGCGCAAGGTCTGTTCCGCCACCGTCGCATCGATTTCCGCAACAGCGGTCTGCGACCGAACGCGAGCGACCGGGACGGGTATACGAACTTACTGAGTGGCAGCGTTCGCTACCGGCTGATGGATTCGCTGTTCCTTCGGGGCGCCGCTCATCTCGTGCAGCGTGAGGCTGACCGGGACTTCAACAGCAGTTTTGAATGGGGTGGTTCGCTAAGGCTCATCAAGTCACACTCCAGTGACTGGCTGGGGCTGGGCACCGGGCAGTTCCGCAGCTACCTGCATGCCGGTCTGCGCGACGTCCGCTTCTCGGCGCCGGATCCGGGCGTCGACCAAAACACCAAGCGAAACGACCACGAGTATACGCTTGGGCTCGGCTCAACGCTCAGCCTGAACAGGCAGTGGTCGGTGTCTCTGGAAGGCTCGGCGACCAACGTGACGTCAAACATCCGGAACTTCGTGCGCGACAATCTCAGCGTGAGTTTGAGCGCCACGTACCGCTTCTGAACGGGGTGACTGCAAAACCATGAGCGACCATCGCGAAATCGTTGTTGCCGCCAGCGCGCTGTCGTTGCTGATGGCCGGCCAGACGCAGGCACAGGACCAGGGCAGCCGCAAAGGCGTTGCCGGGTATGTGCGCGGCAACGTACAGCTGATCCGGGCAGGAGAGAGCCGCGCGGTGAAAGTCCGGGTGGGCGATCCGATATTTGCGAACCAGCGCATCGTGACAGATGGCCGGAGCCGCATGCACCTCATGATGGTCGACAAGAGTTCGATAACGATCGGTCCGAACTCGGACTTGCGCATCGACAAGTACGAATTCGACAAGAAGGACCCCAGCGTCGGTGAGATGGTGCTGACATCGGCGAAAGGGCTGTTTCGTTTCGTCGGCGGCTTGTTGAGCAAACGCAATCCGGTACAGGTCCGCACGCCGACGGCCACAATTGGTATTCGCGGTGCGGTCGCGTTCGTGGAGTTTACCGAGACTGGCATTCGCATCACCTTTTTCTACGGCAATGAGGTGACGGTCACTCCGGACGGCGGCGGTACGTCGACGATCAACCAGCCCGGCTACTTCGTGCAGCTCAACAATGACGGGAGCAGCGAGAGCGGGCGCCTCGACCCTTCCGAGGTAGCGACCATCGCAAGCCAGCTCGAAGGCGCAGCGGATGGCCAGATCACGGTTTCGTCCTCTACGACGAACGCCGGCACCACCGTGCTTGAGATCGACCTCGATAATCCGAGTCTGAATCTGCAGGAACTAGAGAACACGCTCCGTACGCAGGATGCGGACTTCGAAGCGGTACGCCAGGTCCTGGAGCAGTTACGCACGAACGTTGTCGGCAGCGGCGGTTGAACGCCCGCCGGCGCCCGGGCAGCCGGCGCCAGACCTGGTCTTGAACTCGAACAACCGCCGCTGTGTCTGACGTCCCCCGCACCAGTATCGTCGTGCGCAACTACAATCGCGCGCACTGCCTTCATCGCGCTATGGATAGCGCGTTGGCTCAGACCGACCCCGACTTCGAACTGCTCTTCGTCGACGATGCTTCGACCGACGGGTCGGCTGCACTGGTTCGCGAGCGCTATGGGCACGACCCGCGCGTGCGCGTGCTCGCATTGGAGCACAATGGTGGCGCCGGGCACGCTGCCAATGCGGGCGTGGCAGCCGCGCGCGGAGCGTTCATCGGATTCCTCGACAGTGACGACGAATGGCTGCCCGAGTTCCTCGCTACATCGCTGCGAACCCTGGATGCGAACCCGAGCGCGGCGCTCGCTTTTTGCGACTACGTCGAGATCTGGGAGCCTTGGGGCATGGAGCGGGTCATCATGACCCACGTGCCGGACAACCAGCGCGAGGGGATGCTCGCGGGGGGATTTGTCCACTCGATGACGTTGACACTGATGCGCAAGTCCGCGTTCCGCTTTGCCGGCCAGTTCGAACCAAACTACTCGGTCAGTCACGACTTCTATCTGTGGCTCCGACTGGCGCTCGAACTGGACCAGCCGTTTGTGCACGTGCGCCAACCCCTGGCGCGCCACTACCGCAGCGCGGACGGCGTCACGACCCGCCATCAGATCTGGCTGGAGGAATACCACGACGCGCTCAACCGCGGTTACGAACACGTCCGGGCGAGGGAGTTTGCGGCACTTAAACCGCGCGCTCTGCACAAGGTTGCGTTGGGCATCGTCGCTCGCCGTAAGACAGGTGAATGGCTGGAGCGTACGTCCGGCGCAACGGTAGGAGTCGTAATCGAGGCGCACGGCTCATTGACAGACGTCCAGCGCGCGCTCGAATGCGTCGAAGCGCAGAGCTATGCACGCACTAACGTCGTCGTCGTCAACAACGGCGCCGATGACGACGCGGCAGCATGGCTGGATGCCGGTGTCGAGCGGGAGCAATGGCAACACCTGCGCCTGCCCGGTCGCACTGGGCGAGGGGCCGCGTTCAACCTCGGTGCAATCGCCGCACCGGGCGAGTTGCTGGCGTTCCTCGATTGCGCGCATATCTGGGAGCCCGATTTCCTGCAGGCACAGGTTCGGGCCAATTCCTATGTCTCCGGAGCAGCTCTCTACAGCGTCTGTGATGCGGCCATCGGCTCCGCCTCAGAGGTGTCGGCAACGCTTTGTGGTGCCACGACGCCGCGCGACCGCGACCGCCTGCTGGCCACCTGGCGACACCCGCCGGTCTCACTGCCCACGTTGGTTTGCCGGCGTGACCGATTCCTGCAGGCGGGTGGTTTTACCGATGCCCTGGACGCGGCCCTCAGCCTGGAACTTACGTTGAAGCTGCTGTCGCTGACAGACCCGGGCGGCGACGCGCCCGCGCACGTCAGACACGTTCCCGTGCGCATTCCCATCCCGCTGGTGCGCCGACTGACTACGGCAGACCCCGCAAGCCAGGCCCGGGAAGCGGAGGACTGGCTCAGTAACGCCGCCGTCGTGTTGCAACGGTTTCTGGACAGTGCCGAGCCCAACCTCGGTCTGCTCGAAGATGAGGTGCTGGATGCGCTGCGCCAGCGCGCCAGACAACTCGCGCCCGATTCAGCCTGAATCTCATGCGACTGCCGGACTTTCTCATCGTCGGCGCACAGAAATGTGGCACGACTTCGACCCGTATCAATCTCGAACGACATCCGCATATCGCATTCAACTGCGGGGGGCCCCGAAGCCGGGAGCTGCATTTCTTCGACCGAGAAAGCAACTGGGCCAGGGGTTGGCAATGGTATGCACGGCATTTCACCGAGCCGGCACCGATGATCGGTGAGAAGACGCCGAACTATCTGCAGACTCACTGCATCGAGCGGATGCACAAGACCGTCCCTAACGCACGCCTCATCGTACTGCTGCGCAATCCGGTCGCGCGCGCCTACTCGCAGTGGAACCACTTCAATCAGGTGCCATCGGCGTCGGCTTCGGACTGGCGCATCAGCTCTTTCGCGACCGCACTCGAACGGTTCCCTTCATTACTGCGCACAGGCGAGTACGTGACTGCGTTGAGCGACCTGTTGAACGTCTGGGACCACGATCGCGTAGGGGTTTGGATCACCGAACGTGTCCAGCAGGACCTCCGTGGGGCATACGCCGAGATGTTCGCGTTTCTAGGCCTCGAAAGTCACCCGGAGCTGCGCTTCGCAGAGCACCACAGACGGCGCTACTTGCTACCGCTCAAGCCGGACGACAAGCACCGGCTGGAGATTTACTACGCGCCGTTCAACGCAGCATTGCGCGAATTGTTGAACGACCCGCTTCCCGAGTGGTCCTGACCGCCTGCGCATTGTCTGCGCGCGATATGCGCAGCTGCTCTCAACAGCCCTGCCGCCCGCGAGCGGACCGTCGCGGCCGCCTTCGCCCGACCGGTCCGGCAGCCTGCGTTGACGTCGGTCCGCTGGCATTCCCGGTCACCGCGCTTTGCGTACAAGTCGCGGTGGCACTGTGCTTTAATGACCATCGCGGATGTGTGGTTGGCGAAGCTGGCGGAGCCGCTCGCGAAGTCCGTTGACCAAGGAGCTCATATGCAACAGTTAGGCTGGGCTTTGATGGCCA
>JBCCEJ010000087.1:0-24231 GCA_039030335.1 Pseudomonadota bacterium
AACCGCCGTTGCGGCGTTGATCGCGGACATCGCAGGCCGCTTCGGGAGCCTTGATGGCGCGTTTAACAACGCCGGTATCGAGGGACCCACAGCCAAGATTGTCGACCTCGATCTCGCCGACTGGGAGCGCGTCATCCGCATCAATCTGACCGGCGTTTTCGTCTGCCTGAAAGCCCAGATCAAGCAGATGTTGGAACAGGACGGCGGCGGTGCCATCGTCAGTACCGCCTCGGTGGCCGGCCTGGTCGGCATTCCCGGCGCAGCCAGCTACAACGCTGCCAAGCACGGTGTCGTCGGGCTGACGCGTACGCTCGCACTCGAATACGCGAGCCGCGGGATCCGGGTGAACGCCGTCTGCCCCGGGTTCATCGACACGCCGATGCTCGCGCGGGTCACGGATGCCAGCCAGAAGATCCGCGATCAGCTGATAGGCGCCGTCCCGCAGCGCCGCGTCGCGCAACCGGAGGAAATCGCCGACGCGGTCGTGTGGTTGCTCTCAGATCGCGCAAGCTACATGAACGGCGTGGCCTTGCCGGTCGACGGTGGATGGGTGGCGCAGTAGCGCTGAAACTTCAGGCTGGCAGCAGAGAGAAGACCTGCGTTTCGTTCAGATCGTCGCCATACCACGCGCGGATGGCTGCTTCCCGTTCGCCGAGATAACGCGGTTCGCCCCTGTCCAGCACCATCGGGAGATCGTGGCCCGGGATCAGTACGCTCCCGGCCCGCGCGGACCAGTGTTCCCAGATGAGATCGATAGACGCGCGGCTGACGTCCGCGTCGAATGTCATGTCGGCTGACCGCGAGACCAGCTCCGCCCGGTTCTTGCACGAATCGCCGGAAAACACGATGTCGGTAGTACCCGTGTCGAGTTTGAAGAACAGACAGCCCGGCGTGTGGCCTGGCGCCAGATGTGCGGTCATGCCCGGGAACACTTCTTCGCCGTCCGCGACACGGCAGGCCTGCGCGGAGTTGTCCAGTTCCCGCATATAGAGTTCGGCGACCGGCGTTTCGCCCCAGGGCACCGTCAGCGACCACGCCAGTTCCTCAGCGCCGATGACAACCCTTGCGTGCGGGAACAGTACCCAGTTAAGCGCGTGGTCGTAGTGTGAGTGGGTCAACAAGAGATCCGTGACGTCGGCAGGGCGGAGGTCCCGTGCGGCGAGCTGTTCACGCAGGAGGTTGCGTTGCCCGAACGCGCCGACGTCGACCAGCGCAATGCGCGAGTCGCGCTTCAGCAGCGCGATCGTGCTGAATCCGAGTGAGCCATGACACACCGACTTGCCGGGAAAGCCGTGGACGATGATGTCGATCTCGCAATCGCCCATCTGGAAGAGTTTGCCGTCGCGCTGCATGTCGCACCTGTGCCGTTCTGATGAGCCTAGCGGGATTCGACCAGCTCGAATTGCAACTCGTCAAATGGCTTGCCGTTCACCATCAGTCGCACCCGATGCTCGCCTGGGTAGAGCGTGCGCGTGGTCATCGGACGGAACGCGATGCGCTTGGAGAGCGAAATGGCTTCGCCGCGTGCGTAGTTTCCGTCGGCGAGCGAGAACACTTTCGCCGAGTGCCTGCCATTGGCCTTGAGAAAGTCGACCTCCAGCGTCATCGCGAGCGTCTGACGTGCCTCGCTTTGCAATTGCGCACTCCAGTCTAAAGTCTCCCCGACGGCGATGCGCCGCGGAGCCGTCTGACGCCGGACCACCACCTTGGGCCGTTGGCTGTAACCCAAAAACCGCAAGGCTTCAGGCGCGTGGCTCTTCTTCAGCGTCCGCAATGCATGGCGGGTCATCCAGGCCAGTTCAGAAGGTGCCTGCCGGTGTTGGTCTCGCCAGCGTGAAAGCGCCGCGTAAACCAGGTTTGGTTCGAGCTTCGAGATGTCGTTCAAATTGTTGGCTACTGACCGCGTGACGTAGCGCGTAGGGTCTGCGTGTAGTTCGTCCAGCACCGCGATGATGTCCGGTAACGCAATGGAGATGCGCGGCGCCCACGGCAGCAGCGGTCTGATACCTTCGCTCGCGAGCCGCCTGACGTGATAGTTCCGGTCATGGGTGGCGCGGTGCACGAACGCCATGGTGGCCGCCGGGAACTGGTTCAGAAACGGGCGGATGGCGTTTTCACACGAAAAGCGCATGGTCGCGGCATGCAGGAACGCGAGCGACTCGTCCAGATGCTGCTCGCTGCACCCGTAGGCTGCGACGAACTCGGCCGGCACTGCCCAGATGAACTCACCGAAATCGTCGTCCGTGCGCGTGGGGTCCAGCGGTTCGGGCAACGCCGCCAGCAAAATTTCGCGCGCCCTGGCATGGGTGTTCGGCAGGTAGGCCTCGAGATTCGCCGCCATCCAGGTAATCCGGTCTTTGAGTTCGCGTTCTGGAAAGCCGGCGAGCACCGACGCGACGAATTGGTCACGCCGAAAACGCGCCCAGGCCGCCTTCACGTGGTCGGCCAGCCGGCCTACGGTCGACGCGTTGAAGAGCTGGTCCTTCAATGAAAAGGAGGGCTTCGCCTTGATTGCCATCGACTATCCGAAGTTGCGATATGCGACGGCCAATTGTACGGCCTGCATCCGATCCGGGCCGCGTCGCGCCCGCTTCCCGCCGGCGACGGTGCCGTCGAGATAACCCATGGCCCATCGCAATCCTGCCTGCTAGGCTACGCCAATGACTTCAGGCTGCTGATGTGGCGAGCGTCTGCGTCGGCCGAGGCCCTGGCCTTTCCCGCCTCGGCCTTCTCGTCTCGACCTTCTCAAGGAGGCTTCCGTTGGAAATTGGTGAGCGACTCAAGGGCTGGGCCCGTCCGATCTACAGTCAGTTCAGCGAACTGGTCAATCAACAGGTTGAGCAGGTTGGGGAGCCTGGTGGGGAAGGGGAAACCGACATTATCGCGGTGTCGGATTCGCTGCTGCGCGACGCGGTACGGGGCCGGGCGTCCGACATCCATCTGGAACCCGACAGTGAAGGCATACGCGTGCGCTTCCGGATCGATGGCATTTTGCTCGATACGATGATGCTGGAGAGTGGTACCGGCTGGTCGGTACTGCGCCACATCAAGGCGATGTTCGGCCTGGACCCGGTGCCCGCAGTCCGCCCGGCCAGCACGGGACGCCAGCTCATCATCAACGGCGCGCCAATGGACATCCGCGCGTCGGTCGCGCCTTGTGTGTTCGGTGAGAAAGTTACTTTGCGTCTGCTGAATTTGCCCCAGCAGATCCAGCAGATCGGCCGGCTCGGCATGGAAGGTGATGCTGAAGCGCAGATCCACGAGTGGAGCGAACAGGTCGCCGGGACGTTTATCGTCTGCGGGCCGACCGGAAGTGGCAAGACGACGACGCTCTACGCGCTGTTGCATGAACTGCGCGGCACCAATCGCAGTGTGGTTACGATCGAAGATCCGGTCGAGTACCGCATCGACGGCATCACGCAGCTCGAAGTGCACGAGCGCAACCTGTCGTTTACTGAAGGTTTACGGGCGAGCCTGCGGCTCGACCCCGATTGCCTGATGCTGGGCGAGATTCGCGACCCGGAAACTGCCCGCGTCGCGATGACGGCCGCCGGTACCGGCCGGGTACTGATGACCACGCTGCACAGCAAGGACGCAGTGGGATCGCTGACGGCGCTCCGCAATTGGGGAATCGACAATTATCAGATCGCTTCGGCCCTGCGTGTCATCGTCGCGCAGCGCCTGGTACGTCGCCTCTGCGAGTACTGCCGCGAACCGGCCGACGGTCCGACCACGGCGGAGCGTGAATGGCTTGAAGCCGTCGGTCGGGAAGTACCCGAAGAACTCTGGAAACCCGGCAGCTGCGAGCGTTGCGGTGGTCTCGGCTACAACGGGCGCAGCGGGATCTTCGAGATCTGGCGCGTCGGTGCATCCGACGCTGACCTCATCTTGAGCCAGGCTGACGATCAGAGCATCCGCCGTGAGCTGGGTTCACGCGGCCACCAGTTCATGATGGATGACGCGATGGCCAAAGTGGCCAAGGGCGTGACGGATCTCAGGCAGGTGCGTTACCTGACCTCGGGCGGTGGTTAGTTCCCGACCGCCCGGCCACCAGATCTGGCGGGCGCTGAGGCATTCGTTCAGCGCGCTTTCCACACCGGGGCGCGTTTCTCGACGAACGCACGCGGCCCTTCCTTGAAGTCCTCCGTTTTCATGATGTCGCCGAGGGCTTGCTGACTCGCCTCCCAAAGCGCGTCATCATCATCTGTCAGCGCCCGCCCGGCGACAGCCAGGCTCGCCTGCACGGCGAGTGGCGCGTTGGCCGTGATGCGCGCCGCGAGCGCGCGTGCCGCGTCCATCAGTTCGGCGCCGTCGACGACCTGATTGACGAGCCCGAGCTGCAGCGCCCGGTCTGCCTCGATCGTGTCACCGGTCAAAATAAGCTCCATCGCCATGGACCGCCCGACGGCGCGCGGCAGTCGGAACAGACCGCCGGCGGCGGCGGCCAGTGAGCGCTTCACTTCCGGCAGACCGAAGCGGGCGGAATTCGCCGCGATGGCAATATCGCAGGCCAACACCAGCTCGAGACCACCCGCTACCGCAACGCCGTTGATGGCCGCGATCAGCGGCTTTGTCCGGTCTCGTTTGACGAGCCCGCCGAAACCGCCGCGTTTCGTCGACAGTCGGCGCGCATCACCCGCGGCGATGGCTTTGAGGTCGGCCCCAGCGGAGAACACCGTACCGTTGCCGGTCAGGATTGCGACCCACAGTTCGGCGTCAGCTTCATATGTATCCAAAGCTGCCTCGATACCTTCCGCGACGTCGCCGTTAACCGCGTTGCGGGCTTCCGGACGGTCGATCGTGATGATGAATACGTGGTCTTCGCGACTTGTAGTTACAGCCATCGTCAATGCTCCTCGGCGTGGTTCTCTTGCGGCATTGTCGCGCAGCACCGGTGCAGGTGACAGCCGGAGCGTGTCGAGTGTCCCGCTGCGTTAACATGACCTGGCGCTATCGAACGTGAGGTGCCGTGTGGCCGACCCCAGTACTGAACGCAACGAAATCCGCCCGATCGCTGCGTCGCTGTTCATGCTGGGTGCGTGTTTTTGTTTCTCGTTCAACAGCGTATTTGTGCGGTATGCAGCCGAAGATGTGCATCCGTTCGAAGTCGCGTTCTTTCGGAACTTCTTCGCAGTTTTCTTCGTGCTGGCGATGGTGCTGCCGCGCGACGGTATCGCGGTATTCCGGTTTCAACGCCCGGGCCTGCTGATCTTGCGGGCCGTCATCAATACGGCGGCCATGCTGACCTGGTTCTACGCCGTGCCATTGATCCCGTTAGCCGATCTGACAGCGCTCGGCTTTACCGCACCGCTATGGGCGACGGTGCTCGCCGCGGTATTTCTCGGCGAACGCATGCGGCTCAGGCGCTGGACCGCGACGCTGCTTGGCTTCTCCGGCGTGCTGATCATCATCCAACCCGGCTTCAAAGATCTGCACTGGGCAACGTATCTCGTGCTGGTGTCGTCAGCGTGCTGGGGTGTCACGGTGACGATCGTTCGCAAGATGACCTCGATAGAGCGGCCGAACACGATCCTGGTCTACCAGGTGGTTCTGATGACGGCACTTTCGCTCGGACCAGCCCTGGCGTTCTGGTCTACGCCAACCCCGGAAGCCGTCATCAGCATGATCGTGCTCGGCGCGCTCTCCGCCAGTGCGCATTGGTTCCACGTGCGCGCATATGCGCTTCAGGAGGTGGCGGCGCTGCAGCCGCTCGACTTTGCACGTCTGCCGATCATCACCGTCGCCGCATGGTGGTTGTTCGGCGAGGTGGCCGGGATCGAGGTGTGGGTTGGCGCCGCGGTCGTGTTCTGTTCCGGCCTGTACATCTCCTATCGGGAAGCGCGCCTGAAACAGCTGAGTGCCCGGTAGCGGCGCACAAGGCCAAGCCGAATCACGATAAGAACCAGTCCTGACGCGGCTGACCGCCCGTCCGGTGCTTCGCGTTATCCTCTGCGGCGGCGGGCCTGCGGCCCCTGGGAGGAACCTCATGAAGTTCGGACTTCGCTACTGCAATATCGGGCGCTATGCTGATCCGGTTCTGACCGTGGAACTGGCCCAGGCGGGTGAAGAAGCCGGTTTCGATTCGGCCTGGTGCGTTGAGCATACCGTGGTACCCGAGGGTTACGCGTCGGTGTACCCGTACGCGCCGAGCGGGCGTATGCCGGGTACCGAGCGTGAGTTCGTGTTGCCCGATCCGCTGATCTGGATGGCCTGGGTCGCAAGCGCTACCCGTACGCTGAAGCTCGGTACGGCCATCCTGATCCTGCCCCAACACAACCCTGTCCACGTCGCGAAACAGGTGGCGACGATCGACTATCTGTCCGGCGGCCGGACCATGCTCGGCATTGGCGTCGGGTGGCTGCGTGAAGAGTTCGATGCGCTCGGTGTGCCATTCGATGACCGCGGCCGGCGCGCCGATGAGTACATCGAGGTACTGCGAGAACTCTGGTCCTCCGACTCGCCGACCTTCCAGGGCGAGTTCGTGCAGTTCGAAAACGCGCATTGCCAGCCGCAGCCGGTCAATGGGCGCGTGCCGATCATCATCGGTGGCGATTCGAAACCCGCGGCGCGGCGCGCAGGGCGGCTCGGCGACGGCTACTTTCCGGCGCGTGGTTCACAGCTCGAGCTGCTTAGCCTCGCGCGGGAAACGGCGGTGAAGCATGGCCGCGACCCGGACGCGCTCGAGATAACGACGAGCCTGCCGGACAGTCTGGACGAAATTCCGACACTGGCGGGCCATGGCATTTCGCGCCTGGTCGTGCCAGTCAGCTCCGGTGCCGGGCCGAACGCGGTCATAGAGACGCCGGAAGACGCGCTCAAATGGCGCGACACCATCGAAGAGTACGCGGCGCTATGAGCGCGCCTAGAACACACAAAGCAGGAGCATCGGTATGCAGGATCTGAGGCCAGAAGATCAGGCTTTCCGGCAGGAAGTGCGGGATTTCATCAACAAGCGCTTTCCTGACGAGCTGCGCGCCATCGCGGATTCCGGGCGCGAATTCAGCCGTGAGCAGATTCTCACGTGGCACCGCATTCTTGCCGAGCAGGGCTGGCTGGCCCCGGCGTGGCCCGCTGAGTACGGGGGACAGGACTGGCCGGTGCACTGGCCGTTCATCCTCGAAGAAGAAATGGCCCAGGCCGGTTGCCCGCCGGTGTTGCCGTTCAACATCAAGATGCTGGGGCCGATCCTGATCGCCAACGGCACCGATGAGCAGAAAGCGTACTGGCTGCCGCGCATTCTCAGCTGCGAAGACTGGTGGTGCCAGGGCTACTCCGAGCCGGGTTCCGGTTCGGATCTGGCGTCACTCAAGACGCGCGCCGTGCGCGATGGCGATGAGTACGTTATCAACGGCAGCAAGATCTGGACGACCGGTGCGCACAACGCCAACAAGATGTTCTGCCTCGTGCGCACCGACCCCGATGCCAAGCCTCAGGAAGGGATCTCGTTCGTGCTGATCGAG
Organism: Pseudomonadota bacterium; assembly: GCA_039030335.1. Lineage (GTDB taxonomy): Bacteria > Pseudomonadota > Gammaproteobacteria > HK1 > HK1 > JBCCEJ01. The sequence continues at coordinate 7,461 of JBCCEJ010000087.1, forward strand.
AACTTCGACGATCCCGGCATCACCGTGCGGCCGATCCATTTCATCAACGGGCGGCAGAGTTTCAATCAGGTGTTCTTCGACGATGTGAGAATTCCGGTCAGCAACCGGGTTGGACCAGAGAACGAAGGCTGGACCGTCGCCAAGTCGTTGCTGTCGCACGAACGGCTCGGCGGGGCGCGGGCTGCCGAGATCCGGCGCGCCGTCGAGCGCGCCCGCGACGTCGCGACACGAGAGTCGAGCGGCGCCGGGCGGCTCATCGATGAAGACTGGTTTGCCAGGCGTCTGTGGGCAGTCGAGGTCGACCTGCTGGCGCTGGAGCAGACCATCGTACGCTTCGTCGCCGACGCGGCCGACGGCAAGACGCTCGGCCCCGAGACGTCGCTTCTGAAAGCGCGTGGATCGGCTACGAACCAGGCGGCCCGTGACCTGTTGGCAGATGCGGTGGGTTACTACGGTCTGCCATTCGAGCGCGATGCCTTTGAGTTTGACGATGAGGACGGGTTCTTCGGTCCCGAATACGCGATCGCGCTGGCGGGTGACCGGTATTCAATTCGGGGATCGACGATTGCCGGTGGCAGCCGCGAGGTGCAGGCGATGGTAACCGCCAAGCGCGTGCTCGGACTCTGATTCGCCATTCGTGAGAGAGGAACTGCGATGCTGAACCCGAATGACGAACAACGTCTCATCCAGGAGAGCGCAAGGCGGCTGTTGGACACGGAATACGCATTTGAAGCCCGCCAGAAACGGCTTGCCGAAGACCAGGAGTTCAGCGCTGAGCTCTGGCGCCAGTTCGCCGAACTCGGCTGGCTGGGCCTGGCGCTTCCGGAGGATATCGGCGGCTTCGGGGGTAGCGACACCGAGGCGGCGCTCCTGATGCAGGAGTTTGGGCGGCGCATCGTCGTCGAGCCGTATCTGATGTCCGTCGTGCTGGGCGGCGGCCTGGTGGCCACGGGCGCCCAGCCGGAGTTACGCCAACGCGTGCTGCAGGCGATGATGGCCGGTGACTTGCAACTCGCCGTCGCGCTCGCAGAGCCGGGCGCGCGCTACGAGCTCCAGCGAGTGCAGACCGAAGCGCGCGCCGCGGATGGCGGCTACCGCCTGTCCGGCCGCAAAGCGGTTGTCTTGAACGGGTCGGCGGCGCACGAGATCGTGGTGGTTGCACGCACGTCCGGCTCGGTTGACGAAGAACGTGGCCTGACCCTGTTTGTGGTGCCGGCTGACGCGGACGGCGTACGTATCACCGGCTACCGGCTGAACGATGGCCAGCGCGCCGCGGATATCGAGCTGACTCAGGTCGCGGTGGGGGCCGATCGGGTGCTCGGCGATGTGGATGCCGGCTTCGAACTACTCGATGGTGCAGTCGATCGGGCCACGGTGGCCGCCTGTGCGGAAGCGCTCGGTGCCATGGATGCGGTCATGGACATGACGGCGGAGTATCTGAAGACGCGCGAACAGTTCGGACGCCCGCTAAGCGCCAATCAGGCGCTCAAGTTCCGGATGGTCGATCTGCACTTCGCAGTCGAAGAATCGCGCTCTATGACCCAGGGCGCCCTGCATGCGCTGAACGAGGCACCGGCGGCCAGACGCGCAGCGGTATCAGCGATGAAGTACAAGGTTGGTCAGACGGCCCGGTTGGTCGGACAGGAAGGAATCCAGCTACACGGCGCCATCGGTATGACCGAAGAGTACGCCGTCGGGCATTACTACAAGCGTCTGGAGACGCTGCGTCTGTTGTTTGGCGACCCTGAATATCACCTCGCGCGCTACGGGCGGTGGCGCCAGGCGCGCAATCACTAGCAGGCTGGCTTCGACATGGTGCCGGTCGTCAGCCACCGCGCGTCGAAGAGAAGACGCTTAATTCTTATACGATAGCGATTTGACTTCGCGCCGGTACCAGTCGCCGCCGAGTGGGTGGAAGATCGCGAAGTTGTCGAGTTCCTTCGCATAGACGTGGATCGTCACGGACGTCTCTTCCGGGATGCCGTTGGCGATCGTGTGGTAGTCGAACGGGGGAATTAGCGCACCGGCAGTGCCCCGGCACGCGCGCACGGCGTCTTGCCGTTCGAAGCGGCAGCGGTCTTCGACCTCTTCCTTCAAATCGTACTGCACCACGTCCAACTCGCCTTTCCAGACGCACTCGACGCACCAGACCCCGGCGTGGTCGTGCACCGGCGTGCCTTGCCCGGGGCCCCAGGCCATGGCGATCACGACGTACTCGTGCTCGTCGCTGCTGTAGAGCAGATGCCGTCCGTAGGACGCCTCGCCAGGCACCTGCACTTCAGGAGGCAGGTCGATGCGGCGCCCCGCGATGACATCGATCAGTGAATCCTTGATCGAGTTGGCGACGTCGGTCTGGCACGTCAAACCCACCGACGCGTCGAGGCGCTGAACGAGCCGGTCGCACCCTGGAAATTCAACTGCCTGCATGACGTCACTCCAACAGCGGAAAAGCGTGCATCGCGGCAGCCGGGTGCAAGGTGCCCGGTAGCTCGCCGGATGATCGTTCTATTTATCGGCATCTTATCTGAAGACTGTTCCAAGAAAAATAGACCTGCCCGAATTTATGCCTAAGAGCGCGCTATTCGAGTGGAACGTGTTCCGTTCCGCCCGGAGTCTGGGCAAACCGTGGCGGCCACTCGCCGGGATCTCAGCTGGCGCCCACGCGTTGCAACGGTTGCTCAGCTGCCGTGCGAGCGCGACCGAGCCTCGTCTCAGCCAGACGTTTCGTACGAGCAAACGGGTGCCGTCTTGAAGCATGATCACGGTCGGGACGTCGTACGTCCGTCCAACTGATCGCACGACCGCCAAAGAGGACCGATTTGAACAAGAGCATCGATGACGAACTGAGTTTCGATGACTTCGATGAGAGCAATGACCCGCGCGCAGGTGATACGGAGTTCGAGGCCGTTGCCGAGCGAATGCTGTCGCGGCGCGGCTTCCTCCGCGCGACCGCCGGGTCTGGTGTTGCCGCATTGGTGCTCGGCGCCGCTTCGCCTCGCGCCGCTCATGCGGTAACGCGCCGTCTGACATTCAGGCCCGTGGCCGCAAACTCGTTGGACACCGTGACCGTACCCGACGGCTTCAGCTGGTACCCGGTGATCAGCTGGGGCGACCCGCTCTGGTCCAAAGGCGTTGCGTTCGACCAGCGCACGCGCGGCACCGCAGCGACCCAGAAGCTCGCCTTCGGTGATAACAACGATGGTATGTCGTTGTTTACGGCGGGCGGCAAGACGCTGTTGGTCGTCAATAACGAATACGTCAACCGCGGCATCTTTTACGGCAATCGCGCTTCGAGGCTGCCGGAAACCTTCGACGACGTGCGCAAGGGCAAGGCCGGACATGGCGTGAGTGTCGTCGAACTCGCCACGTCTGGCGGCAGGTGGAAACCAGTCGTTGATTCGCCGTTGAACCGGCGCATCACGGCCGATACCCCGATGGAGATCACCGGACCGGCGCGCGGCAGCGCTTACCTGAAAACGGCTGCCGACCCGACCGGCACGCGGTCGCTAGGCACCTGGAACAACTGCGCCAACGGCGAGACGCCGTGGGGTACCTATCTCGCCTGCGAAGAGAATTTCAACGGCTATTTCGCCAGCAGCGATCAGACCTACCAGCGCTCAGCGGCCATGCAACGCTACGGCGTCGGATTGCGAGACTGGGGCTACGCGTGGGCTGCCGATGACGAGCGGTTCGATATCTCGAAGCATCCGAACGAATGCAACCGGGCGGGCTACGTCGTGGAGATCGACCCGCTCGACGCGCACTCGACGCCAAAGAAGCGCACCGCGCTTGGACGCTTCAAGCACGAGAATGCGGAAGTCGTAGTTGCGAACAACGGTCATGTGGTCGTGTACATGGGCGACGACGAACGCGGCGAGTTCTTATATCGGTTCGTATCAGCAAACAGGTACCGGCAAGGTGGAAACAACACCGAGCTGCTCGAAGACGGCGATCTGTACGTCGCCCGATTCGATGACGATGGATCGGGCAGATGGCTTGCTCTCACACCGGCGACCACCGGCCTGCGCTCACAAGCCGAAGTCTGCGTATTCACCCGTATGGCCGCCTCCGCTGTTGGCGCAACGACCATGGACCGGCCGGAGTGGGTGGCCTCGCACCCACTGAAAGCCGAGGTCTATTGCGCGCTCACGAACAACAAAAACCGCGGCCGGAAGACGAACGCCGGGGGCGATGCGATGCCGGTAGGCGGCCCCAATCCGCGCAAACGCAATGCGTATGGTCAGATCGTGCGTTGGTTGCCGAGCGGCGGCGAGCACACGGCGGCGACCTTCACGTGGGATCTGTTCGTCGTAGCTGGCAACCCCGTTGTGCATGCCGATGACCGCGCGGGTTCCGACAACGTCACGAAAGACAACATGTTCAATTCGCCCGACGGCATCACGTTCGATTCCACAGGCAACCTGTGGATTCAGACGGACGGGAATTTCAGCAACCGGAATGACTTCGCCGGGCATGGCAATAATCAGATGCTGGTCGGTGACACGGTCACCGGGGAAATCCGCCGCTTCCTGGTGGGCCCGAACGAATGCGAGGTCACCGGGCTCTGTTGGAGCGCCGACAAGCGCACGATGTTTGTCGGCCTGCAGCACCCGGGCGCCGGAGGCAACAGCCACTTTCCTGGCGGCGGCGACAGCCCCCCGCGATCTACCGTCATCGCCGTGACTAAAGATGATGGGGGCATCATCGGATAGGTCGTTCGCAGGCAAGCGACTCGTAGTCACGGTGTTCGCCATCGCCGGCACGGTGTTGGTTTCAGAGTCTGAAGCGGTCGGCTTCTGGACCTTTCACTGTTCTCCACGCTCGGTTAGGTTCGGTTTGCCGGAGCGCAGATCTGGCGCGTTTCATTGACTCGCCCAAGCACCTGGGCAAGTCTATCCAAATGGCCCCGATGACGGGGGCGTTGCCCGAGGCTGCTTCAGCTTCCGGGGTGGATTGCCCCAAAGCAGCCTTTCAAATGCCGTAGGAGGGACTCACGGTGTGCAGAGCTACCGCTTTTCGGTCGTTGATGGCGCTAGCGTTGATGGCTTTGGTCAAGTCATCGGTCCTCGCGGCGGAGCAACAGCCCATTCGCAATGCGTCTGGGGAGACTCCGGCTCACGAAGCAGCCCGCTCGGGAGATGTCGCGCGGCTCGAGGCGTTGCTCGACGCCCCGGCGCGACTGAACGACGTTGACGACGAAGGCCAGACACCCCTGTTCCTCGCCGCTCGGGAAGGCGAGCTGGAGGCCGTCGCTCTACTGTTGGAGCGCGGCGCCGATCCCAACGCCAAGAACGATCATCAATTGACGCCGCTTTGCGCCGCCTTGTTTCAGCGTGCCGGTGCTGTCGCGCAACGTCTGGTGAGTGACGGCGCGGACGTCAACACGCCATGCGTTGCTGGCGGAAAATTGAGCGCACCTCTGGCTCTCGTCTGGTTGACTTCAGAGCAAAGCGAGCGCGCTGCTCTGGTGCGCAGTCTGTTGGCCGCCGGAGCTGATCCGAACGTCGGCGGATTCTCTGGCTCACGCCCACATCCACCCTTACTGAGCGCTCTGCAGCAGGCAGATCTCGACGTCGCGCGTCAACTCGTGAACGCCGGCGCAAATAAGGATCGCGTACTGCTCATCGCGGTCGTATCAAGACGGCCAGTCTTCAACAAGAAACCCCACACCGGGATTCGCTTTTTGCTCGAAGCGGGTGCGAACGCCAATGCGCCTGGGCGATATGGCGACACGCCGGTTCTCCGATCGCTGGCCGCCTTCAGGGCGAGCGTGTCGTTGCTGGAACTTCTGTTCGAACACGGTGCGGAGCCCGATGCGGCAGATGCGGCCGGCATTCGCGCTGGACACTACGCATCGTTTTATGAGGAGTCTGGCGGCGAAGTTCTGTCCAAACTGCTGCACGCTGCCGGTGCCACCCCCGGGCCGTCGGCGCCGTTGCACGTGCGTAGCGCAGTGAGGTTCCAGGACTTCGAGAAGCTGGACCAGCTACTCGCAGAAAGCCCTTCGCTCGGCAATGACCCGCGTCTCCTCGACCTCGCCATCGCTCCGAAGAAGGCGTTCGATGCGCGCGTGTTGGAACGCCTCGTGGCGCACATGCGTGAGCACCACCCGAAAGCGCTCGCGCGAAGCGAGAATCGCACCATTCCGATACGGCTTCTCCATCCACGTCGTAACGCGAGTGAAGCGGACGAAACGGAAAGATTGCGCCATCTGCAGTTGGTGCTCGACGCGGGTGCAAACCCGGCCGCCACGTCGTTCACAAGCCGGGGCGGTCCTGCGTCATTACATTTTTCTGCAGCTGTGGCGGGAGAGACTATTCGCATACTTGTGAAGGGCGGTGCCCGCATTGGTGAGCGGTGCGAATACGGTCATCAAATGCAGCACTGCCCGTTGCCGGGCGCATTGCCGATACATACGTGGGCCTTCGAGTCGGGCATTCTGCTCGCACGGGTTCCGGGCTTTGGCGACCCGATCAGGCGCGCCCTGGGCGCGTTGATCGCGGCCGGCGCGGACGTTTCAGCGCGCGCTGCGACCGCAGGGCACACACCGCTGCATCTGGCGGCGCACCCGGACGTCGTCAAGCTGCTGGCTGCTGCCGGAGCTGACGTCAACGCGCGTCTTACGGCCTCCACCGGTGATACGCCACTACACGCGGCCGTGCGCCGCACGATCAAACACAGCTCGGCGCCATCCGTTACCGACGCGCTTCTGCACGCCGGGGCCGATCCGACGATACGGAACGCGCAAGGCGAGACGCCGTTGGAACTGGCGTTACGAAAAGCGCCCGGCGAAGCGGAAGTGCAACGCTGGCGCGCACTGCTCGAGCCCTTCATGTAGACGTTTGGGTGCGCCCGAAACCGGGCGCGCGATGAGGTGTCTCCGTCTGTTTCCACGCTCTGCTATTCTCGCCAGATGAACGAGCAAGCACGCACCCTCTACCCTGAAATCGAGCCGTTCAACACTGGCCGGCTCAAGGTTTCGGATCTGCATGAGATCCATTTCGAAGAAAGCGGCAACCCGCGCGGAAAACCCGCGATCTTCGTCCACGGCGGACCTGGCGGCGGCGGTAACCCTGCGAGCCGGCGGTATCACGATCCAGACGTTTACCGGATCGTCGTGTTCGACCAGCGCGGCTGCGGCAAGTCCACGCCGTACGCCTCCCTTACCGAGAACACGACGTGGCATCTCGTGAGCGACATGGAGGCGATTCGAACGCACCTCGGTATCGACAGATGGCAAGTGTTTGGCGGGTCCTGGGGCAGCACGCTTGCGATGACCTACGCACAAACGCACCCGGAGCGCGTGACGGAACTCGTCTTGCGCGGCATTTTCATGCTACGCCGTTCGGAACTCCTGTGGTTTTACCAGGAGGGGGCGAGCCATCTGTTTCCCGATGCCTTCGAGAGCTATGCGGCCGCCATACCCGAGGTCGAGCGCGGTGACCTCATCAGCGCCTACTACCGGCGCCTCACCAGCGACGACGTGGAAGTGCAGCGCGCGGCCGCGCGCGCGTGGTCAGTGTGGGAGGGCAGTACCAGCTACCTCATCCAAAACGCCGCTCACATCGAGCATGCCGGTGAAGATGATTTCGCGGTCGCCTTTGCGCGCATCGAATGCCACTACTTCGTCAACGGCGGCTTCTTCGAAGTCGATGGGCAGATACTTCGTGATATCGACCGCATCCGACACATTCCAGGCGTGATCGTCCAGGGTCGGTACGATGTCGTGTGTCCGATGCGAAGCGCCTGGGACCTGCACAAAGCGTGGCCTGAATCCGAACTGCACGTGGTGCCCGATTCAGGTCACTCAGCCAATGAAAAAGGCATTATCGATCTGCTGGTCCGCACGACGGATCGGTTCCGGTAGCGGCGCCGCTACTCGCCGGCGCCGATCGCGCCGAGGGCTGAGTCGATATCGGTATCGCCCTCGAACAGGTTGAACCGCGCTCCAATCGTCTGATCGAGATCGAGCGATCGGGCGAGCACGCTCGCGAGATTGTCTCGGCTGGTAGTGCCCTGAGCGAACGGCTCGGTGTCGATACTGATGAGTCCCGTGCCGGCATCTTCGAGCAGTCGACCGGGGCAAACCACCGTCCAACTCAAGCTCGAGCCCATCAGATGATTGTCGGCATGCCCTTTGGCGCGATGGTAGTGTGCGATGCGCGACTGGCTGTTGATGTCGGCGTTTGTCGTACTCAACATCACATATCGCGTCACGCCGTTGACCTCTGCAGCCACCATCGACCGGATCGCGCCCAGCTGATCGACGAGCACGGTCTTGTCCTTACCGGTGGCGCTGCCTGAGCCGGCTGCGAAGACCACCGCCTCGCACCCCCGCACGGCATGATCGATCGGATACTCCAGGTCCGCGAGCACGGTGGGCACGCCGATCGAATCAAAATATGCGCGCTGTCCGGTGTCGCGGATCATGGCCACCGGCATATGGTCAGAGTCCATTAGTTGGCGTACAAGACGTTTCCCCGTGAGGCCGTTCGCGCCTATGACCAGTGTTTTCATCGTTCCGCTCGCACAGTCCTTGGTGTCGTCATCATAGCCCGCGGGCGTTCGGGCATCAGGTGGCGTCCCGTTGCCCGAACCGTCGCTGCACGTAGCTCGAGCGCAGCAGGAACATGGCGAGCACGATGTACAGCACGTATTCGGCTCCCATGATGAAAAAGCGCTTGTTGCCGCCGCCGAACGCATTGAAATCCAATGTCTCCACGAAACAGAGCGTTGCGAGCGTGGCGTACATCGTAATCGTGGCGAACGGCGTATGGCGCCACCGCAGCACGAAGCCCACCAGGAAGAGTGCACCCGTGGAGGTGGCCAGCAGCCAGTGCAGGAACTGCGTGCCAGGTGGGAAGTTTTTGTCCTGCAAGCCGAACGCGACCGACGGCAGGAAATACTCGACAAAGCCGAGAACACCCCAGACCACCAGCAGGACCTTTATGGCGATCAGTACATACGTGAAGTATCGGCCCATAGTGTTCAGTCTCCTGGTGCGTCGAGTATCGGAAGGACTGCAGTTCAGCCGACGCGGGCCCCGCTACCAAAACTCTGGCGTGCCTTCTTCCCGCCAATCGTCAGACCGGTACATCGCCCTGCACGGTGGTCCGGTGCATGTGGCGGGTATACCGGGTGTCGTCGTAGGGTTGCGCGAAATGCATCGTGCAGCGGTTATCCCAGAAGACGACGTCATGGTTTTGCCACTGATGGCGATAGACGAACGCGTCGGATGTGCAATGTGCGTATAGCTCGTCCAGCAGCCTGGCGCTTTCGTCGTCGCCGAGGCCCGCGATGTACTTCAGTATTTTCCCGCCGAGATAAAGCGCCTTGCGCCCGGTTTCCGGGTGAGTGCGCACGATCGGATGCGCATTGCCGGGCAGGCGGTTCTTCTGCTCTTCGCTCAGGCTGAACGCCTTATGGCTGTGGTTGTAGATGTGCACACCTTGCAGACCGTCGAGACGTTTCCTCAGCTCTTGCGAAAGGGTTTCGTACGCACGCGTCATATCGCAAAACCACGTATCGCCGCTGCCGTCCGACGGAATCTCCCTCGCGTAAAGAAACGATCCCAATGCGGGTTTCGTCTCGTAAGACTGATCGGTATGCCAATACCGGCCCGCGTCAGGAAGCCCGACGTACTTGCCGTCTTTGGTCTTGTTGGAGACCAACAGAATTTCTGGATGCCCTTCCAGCAGCTGGTCTTGCAGAACGTGGATCGCAAGCGGGCCAAACCGTCTCGAGAACGCGATCTGTTGTGCGGGCGTGATGTCCTGATCGCGGATGACGATGACGCCGTGTTCGAGATGGGCGGCCTTGATCACTTCGAACTGCGCGTCGTCATCAAGCCGGCCGAGATCCGCGCCTCGAACTTCAGCAAAAAAACCCGATTCGGTGAGCGGGTTGACCCGAATACCTGCAACGGACACGAGCGCCTCTCCTGATCGAGCACCAGTCTTCGCACATGTAACCAGACCCTGACACAGTCGGTCTCGTATCGCACGCGGGATGAAGTCGACAGGTCCGATCACGATGTTCTGGTCCGGCGCGCGTGGTCGAAGAAAGGCCTTGCCTATCCTGACAGCCAGTGCCCCACGAACCCCGCTCCCGTCGCGCCAGCGACCGCCAGACCGATGTACAGCACGAAGACGCCGGCGCGGACGATCGCGGCGACGGCAATGGCCGCGTACAGACTGACCGCTGCCCCCGAGACGAGCAACGCCAGCGCGGCGCCGAATCCCATGCCCTTGTCCATCAGGGCCCGCACCAGCGGCAACGCCGCAAAGCCGTCGAGGTAGAGCGGTGCACCCAACGCGGCTGCGAGCGGCACCGCGAACGCGCTGCCATCACCGAACGCGTGTGCGACCCAATGCATGGGAACCAGCGCCTGTACGAACACCTCCAGGGTCAACGCCAGTGCCAACCATCGAACCGCCAGCCGGGCGTTCGCGAGGGTTTCACGCCACCAAGACTCTCCGGCTGCGCAACTCAGCGCGTCCACGTAGCTGGTGCGCATCCAGGTTGAACCGCTGCCCGAGAAAGCCGGCAAGACCGACGTGATCGCGCCGGCGAAGATACCTACCCCAAACGCTGCGAGCGTCTTCGCGACTGCAAACGGCACGCCGAGGATCGCGATGGTCGCGAAGACCATGGCCGGCCCCATCACGGGAGACGAGATCCAGAACGCCATGACCGGAGCCAGCGGGACTCCGCGCCGGAGCAGTGCGGCGATAATCGGCAGCACGCCGAGTCCACACACCGGTGTCACGGTTCCGGCAATGCTTGCGAGCACGACGGCCCGGAACGGGTGTCCGCGGATCCAACCGAGTGTCCGGTCGGCCCAGTTGCCGCGCGCCAATGCGCTCGCAAGCACCGCGCCGATCAGTACCACTGGCGTCAGCCATGCGAGGCCGACCACAACCTCGCGTACCATCAGCCACCCCCTTTCCAGGACCGCCGTGCCGAGCACGAGCAGCACGGATGTGGCCACCCAGGTCAGCGCCTCCGGACTACCGGTCATGCGCCGCCGTTCAGTTCGCATCTTGTTCGCCATGTGCCCATGCTGCTGGCACGGGCCTAATAAGTTAAACGAGTTATTATCGAAAGATTGATGAGAAAAATGGGTTAGTTCGGATGCAGCCTCGACTCGAATGGTTTGAGACGTTTCTTGCCATCGCGGAACACCAGAGCTTTACCGGTGCCGGTGAAAGGCTCGCGAGAAGTCAGTCCGCGGTCAGCCTGCAGCTTCGACAGCTCGAAGCCCTGACCGGCAGGGCGCTGTTCGAGCGCGACACTCGCCACGTGAGGTTGACGGCGGCCGGAGAACGCATGATTCCGGCTGCCCATCGGGCGCTCGAGGCGGCTCAAGCCGCACTCAGAACATCGGCTGACGCGGGCCGCAGGCTATTGAAGGTGGGTGTACCCGAGGAGTATGTGGATCGCCTGGTTCCTGCGCTTGTTCAACACACCCGGGGTGAAGATCCCGGCGTCGCCTTCGAGGTCGAGTGCGCGCCGTCAGCGGAGCTGGAAGCCCGGTTGAACGCCAGGGATATCGCACTTGCCTTTGTGCTGGCCGATGAAGTGCGCGCGGAAGGTGAACTGGTCGCTACCGACCCGATTCGATGGTTGCAGGCATCAGGCAGCACCGTTTCGACGGAACGCCCCCTGCCGGTAGCACTGTTCGACCGCGACTGCAGCTGGCGCAATCGCGCGCTGAAGGCGCTAGACAACGCAGGAATCGATTACCGGATTGCGGTTACCAGCAGCAGCGTGGCGGGCGTGCGTGCCGGGATTCGCGCTGGCATCGCGGTTGGTGCGCTGGCCGAATCGACCGCGGGGCCCGCTCTCGAAGACCTGGTCGGGCCCAGCGCACCACCTCCGCTAGGCAGAAGCCGGCTCGTCATGTTGGGTGACGTACCGGATGATGCGCATCTCGCGGCCGCGCTTGCGCGCGTGCGTCGCCTTCTCACTTCGAACCGGTCTGCGTGCGAGTAGACCGCTCGATTCCGTAACGTCCCGCTGGGATTCGAGCCCTTGCGGCGCGTCGGCTCACACCTGTCCACGACACAGGCGCACGAGCGGTCCGGTTCCCGCGGCTCGGCAAGCGGCGCTCGTGCAGTTGGAAATGCGACCGGCGCCTGCCGCGTCTCAGAAATGCGGGACCGGAGTGGGTGCCCGGATCACCGATGCGTCGGTGATCCGGGCGTGGTCAGTTGTCCAGTCCAGCGCGCATCCGCCGGCACCGGGAGCCTTCAGGCTGGGAGCGCGTTCTTGGACGCAGTGGGCCGGCGTGCGAAGGCGCCCGCGCGGTCTAGGCGCAAACCCAGGAATCCGAGCAACAGCGCGACCGCAGCTGCCGCGGCATTACCATCGATCTCAGGAATGCCGGTTACGCTGACGAGTGAAAACACCCCCGACGCGCCGCCAGTGTCGGCGGTGCCACCCACGCCACCGCCGCGATTGGCGAAATCGCCAGTCGCGCTGTTCACGAAGATGACAGTACCGGTCGAACTCGTCTGCAGGAACATCGCCCAGTCGACGAGATTGCCGGAGCTGTCCGTGGAAAAGCTGAAACCGTCAGGATGTACTGTCTGGATGACCAACGGAGTGCTTGGCGTTGACTGGGCGGTAAACTCCACTGCGGCGAGGTTGCCCTCGTAACGGTCGGACGCCAGGTTCAGGCAGGAACCGCCGGGCAGTGTCGCGCAATCCAGCGAGAACGTACCGATGACGGAATCCGCGTCCGTGAAAACACCGTTGCCGCTCACGAAGTTTGCGCCTACGTAGGCGTAGTTGAAGACGGCTGCCTGCACAGTCGCCACAGAGGCAAGCGCCATGATCACTACGGCGCCGATCGTCTTGCTCATCGTCATGGGAAGGCTCCCGAGTTGTCGAACTGGTGACTCACCCATGGGTGGCCGTTTTCTTGATCTGCGACAACGCGAACCAGCTTCCTGGTTCGACACGACCCCTTTTTTATTTGCAGTTGGGATCTCTCAGAAGCTTATTTTGCGTGCTTCCATCTAGCGATGCTAGCACGCGGCAGCGGGATGTTGAGAGGTCAATTTTTGGGGCAGACCAACAAGCGCTCAGGCTTGCACGTATTGGCTGCGACTAGAGCGGCCAATTGAATTGAATCGGCCCGCTCGAAGCTTATACTGACGACGCCAAATTCCACGGGGTCTGCGTTTGCGCGGACGCCAAAGCTCGGGCGAGTTCTGACGATGTCCAAACGCATGCGTCCTGGTACCAGGCGTCTCATCAAGTGGTTCGCATCGGGGCTCGCCGCGATGGTGCTGCTGGTGGTGCTCGTGGTCTGGGGATTGCCCGACCCATCCGCCGCCGATCACCTGGAGGCGGCCCAGGCGTTTGAGGCGGCGGGCAGTTTCGCCGAGGCGGAAGATTCGCTCAAACGCGCGCTTGAAATCGATGCCGCGCATGTCGAAGCGCGCTGGACGCTGGCGTCGCTCTACTTGCGGCTGGGCCATGGTTATGCGGCGCGTCTTGGTTTCGAGCAGGCGCTGACGCAGGGCTACCGCGGTGCAGATGCTGAGACGAACCTGTTTCGCGCACGCATGTTGACCGGTGAACACCCGGTCGTAGTGGACGAACTCAGCAAGCGCGCCGGCCGGGAGAAGTCTCTCCCGCTCTCGGTGCTGCTCGCAGAGGCGCTGATCGGTACGCAGGAGTTCGGGGAGGCGGAACAGGTACTGGATGCCGCCAGGCGGAGATTCGGCGCCGATCCGGAGCTGGCCCGGGTCAACGCCCTGCTCGCGATCGCCCAGAACCAGTTTGAACGCGCCTCGGAGATCGTGAATGCATCGCCCGAGCTGCTGGAGCCGACGCCCGGCAATCTGCGTATGCGTGGTGACCTGGCTCTCGGCCGCCGGGATGCGCAAGGGGCCTTCAAGGCGTTTCAAGACGCGGTGAAGGCGGATCCGTATCACCTGGATGGTCAGTTCGGATTGGTGCGTGCCCAGATCCTGTCGAACCGCGTGATCGAGGCCGAGGCGACCCTGCTGCAGATCTTCGAGAATCGTCCACGCGACCCGAGGGTCGATTATCTGCAGGCGGTTGCCGCCTACCGTCGCGCCGACGTCTCGACCGCCAAGTCGAAACTTCACCAGGTACTTGGCATGGCGCCGCAGCATCTCGCATCCATAACCTTGCTGAGCAATATCCATATAGGCGCCAAGGAATTCGATGCGGCCGAGGCTTTGCTGGAGCGGGCGATCGCGGCGGCGCCCGGGCAACCTTCCAGCCTCATGCTGTTGGCGGATGTGCACATCCGAAAGTCCGACGGGGTCAAAGCGCTGAGAGTGTTGTCGCCTTTGCTCGAGGGTAGTTTCCGCAGCCCGCAGCTCTACGGCCTCGCGAGTCGCGCACACCGCGTCGAGGACGAGCTCGAACAGGCCTTCTCCTATCAGGTGCGCGCGCACCTGCTGGCCGGCGATTTAGCCAGAGCGCGGGAGGCCGCGGATGACTTCGCGCGCGAGCAGCCGGATTCGGCGGCACCGCTCATCTTCATGGGCGTGATCCACGAGCGTGAACGCAACGAGCTGAGTGCACGCGCTGTTTACGAAGAGGCGCTGCTGATGGATGGGTCCAATCCGGCCGGTGCGTTAAACCTTGCCCGACTGGACGCGAGCGGGGGTGACCTGGAAGCTGCGCGCGCACGCTACGAAGGGGTGCTCGCGAAGAACCCCGGCGAACTGACCGCGTTGATGGGGCTCGCGACGGTCGAGGCGCGCACTGGGGGACGTGACAAGGCCGTTGAATTGCTGGAGCGGGCGCGTAAGGCGCATGCGAAATCCCTCGAGCCGCGACTGCGGTTGCTGTCCCACTACCTGGCGAGCGCGCAACCGAAGGTTGCGCTGTCGATCGCACGGGAAGCCGCCGCGATAGCGCCCAAGAACCCCGCGGCCATTCTGGGGCTCGCGCGCGCCCAGGGCGCGGCCGGCGCGTCTGGCGCCGCGCTGCGGACCCTCGGCAACGTGCTGAAGCAGTTTCCGAAGTTCAGTGCCGCGCACGCCGAGCAGGGTCGCGTGCTGGAGTCGTTGGGTCGCAACGAAGAAGCGCGGGCGAGTTTTCGCAGAGCCATAGACACCGACACGTCGCGCCTCGCCAGTCAGATCGCGCTGACGCGCCTCGAGATTCGCACGGGCGCGTTCGATCAGGCCGCGTCGATCATCGCAAAGCTGAAGGAAGCGCAGGCCGATGAATCCCTGCCGTTTGAACTCGCCGGCGAACTGGAACTCGCGCGCGGGCGTCTCGACGATGCGTTGGCCGAGTACGAACAGGCGTACGAGCGCGCGCCGTCCGGTCAGCTGCTGGTAAAACGTGTCGGAGTGCATCGGGCAAGGGGCGAGACCGATCTCGCCGCTCAGCTGATGGGCGACTGGCTCAGGCGTAATCCGGAGGATACGCTGATGCAGTTTGCGATCGCCCAGACGGCGCAACTGGATGGCGATGTGCGGAAAGCCGAAACGGCGTACCGTGAGATTTTAGGACGCGCGCCCGACTTCGTGCCCGCTCTGAACAACCTCGGTATGTTGTTGCTGAAGCGTGCGCCCGACGAAGGCGCCAATCTCATCTCGAAGGCGTACGAGCTGGCTCCGACCGACGCCGTGGTGCGTGACAGCTACGGCTGGCTGCTTGTACAGCAGGGCAAGCTGGAAGATGCCATTTCGCTGTTGCGCACCGTCGTTAGACAGGCACCTGGTCTACCGGACGCCAAATATCACCTCGCGGTCGCTCTCGCACGGTCGAATCTCAAGGTGTCGGCGCGGCGGTTGCTGGAAGAGTTGCTGAAGCGCAAGGAGAGTTTTTCAGACCGTAACGCGGCCGCGGACCTGCTTGCGGAGTTGAAGACTGGCTGAGCGTCGTCAGTTGCCGTGAGAATTTTGGTATTGCTGTCCCTCGCGCTCGCCGAGGGGCTGTATGCGACGGTGCGTTTCGACTCCGTCAACGTCAGCAGCGCCAGTCCTGTTGCGCAGGCTGTGATGGCAAACTCGCCGGCTATCTTGAGCACGCTGCTGGCGTTCGCGGGTGCATTTCTACTGGTCTTGGCACCCCGACTCAGGTTTTGGTCCGGCCGTTTTCTGGCGATGTCACGCCACCACAATTTCGTTGTAGCGCTGCTCGTTCAACTGAGCGCTTACGCTGTGTTTGTCGCCGTCAGCGAGCGCATATTTTCCGGCTCCGACAGCAACCTGGCCTGGATTGGACTGTGGCTGGCTGTCGCTCTCGTGACTTTGCTCGCGCTCCTCATTGCATTGGCGCCTGTACGCTTTTGGGCAAGGCTTGTTTCGCGTGAACTTTCCGGAGGGTCGGTCGCCGCGGTTGCGGCGATTGCCGCGTGGACGATTGGACAGGGCGCACAGCAGTTTTGGCAGCCGCTCGCCGAGTGGACTTTCTGGCTGGTCGAGCAGCTGTTGGCGCCGTTCTACGACGACCTGATTATGACCTCAGAGCGTCGTATCCTGGGTACGGGCCGATTTCTCGTGCGCATCGCTCCCGAGTGCTCCTTCGATCTCCTCGGTGAGGCGGCGCTCCTCGACGTCGCCAACCTCGTCAACTACGACGCCCTGGTCCTGCCGTACATGGCCTACGCCAAGGCTTCGGAGGTCGACCGCATCAGCGAGACCCTCCAGCACGCGATCTACCGCTACGGGATCGGCATCATTTGCGGCGACAACCTCCTCACCAACGACGAGACCGGCGCTGCCTTCGGGGGCGACGCCTTCCTGCGTATGAAGCAGGTGCTCGGCAT
>JBCCEJ010000088.1:0-23844 GCA_039030335.1 Pseudomonadota bacterium
CGTCTTCCCGAGCCACCCGCTGGCGGCTACGACGGAAGAACTGCAGAAGCTCGACGGTTTTGGTACCGACATCAATGCCGCTCGCGCTGAAGCGAAGAAGCTGCTGGCCGCTGCTGGCAAATCGAAGATCAGCGTGAACTTGATCTTCGATTTGCCAGCAGCGGCCAGCAGCTTCTTCGCTTCAGCGCGAGCGGCATTGATGTCGGTACCAAAACCGTCGAGCTTCTGCAGTTCTTCCGTCGTAGCCGCCAGCGGGTGGCTCGGGAAGACGATGCCAGCTGCCGTCTTGACGATAGCGATCTGAGACAGGCTCTTCTGGGCCGACCAGCGGTCGACGGCCAGGTTCATCGCGCGGCGCAGACGGAAGTCCTGGAACTGGCCCTGGGACTCGTTCAGCGTGTAGAGCAGACCACAGTTCCAGTCAGAAGTCTGGACCGTGACCTTATCCGCGCCCAGTGCATCGATCAGGGTGTCGCGTTGCTTCGGCGGGAAACCACGGAACTCGATCGCCGCACGGTCGCCACGAATGGCCTGTACGCGCTTCGACATCTGCGGAGCAGAAATGGCTTTGAAGCCGTCGAGGTACGGTTTGCCTTCGTGATGGTAGCCGTCGTGGCGTTTGCCTTCGACGAACGCGCCCGGCTGGTGCTGCACGAACGAGAATGCACCCGTGCCATTGACGTTCTTCTGGTGCCACTTGTGGCCATACAACGGATCTTTGCCTTCCGGATCCTTACGCTCGATGTCCTTCTTCGCGTAGATGAAGTTGAAGGGCATGCCGACCGCGCCGGTGAATGCGCCCGACGGATACTTCAGCTTGAACTGCACCGTGAAGTCGTCGGTCGCTTCCACGGTATCGACCATTGCGAAAAACGCCTTACGCGAGCTGCGCACGCCGTCCGGCGGGAAGATGATCTTCTGATACGTCGCGACCACGTCGTGCGCTGTCAACGCGGTACCGTCGTGGAACTTGACGTTCTGGCGGATCTTGTAGGTGTACTGCAGGCCGTTGGAGCCGGCATCACCTTCGATCGGCACCTCACCCTCGCAGATATCGCAGATGAAGTCGGTCGGTGACTGTGGGTTGTCCGGGTTGATACGGATGAGCAGGCTGTAGAACGGGCGGATCGGGTGGATCATCCCGAAAGTCGTTTCAGCGTGCCCGTCATAGCTCGGGATTTTTGAACCGACGACGAAGTTCAGGACTCCGCCTCGCTTCGGTTCGGCAGCAAACGCTGCGGAACCCGCGGCTACTGCCAGTGCCGTGCCCACGCCTAGCGCGACGGCACGTTTGGTCAGGTTCTTCATAGTTTCCTCCTGGGTGACTAAGACGTCGCAAGAAAGATTAGACGAGCTGCGGCCTCGAACACCGGGACGGCGCCTCCAGCCTTTTTTCATCACGCCGGTTCGAGCCCCCTGCCCTCCCGGAGATGTGTCTGTGCCTCTTTCTCGTTTTGAGAGACTTCGCAGTGTGATTTCAGGCCTTTTCCACCACTTGCTGGCTTCAAACCACGCTGCGCCGCGACGAACCATAAGCAATGTAGACGCGCACGTCTAGACTTGACCCTCATCGCGGAAATCCTGCGGTCCGACACCTGGGCGATGCTGCGCCGCACCATCCGCGGTCCTGGCGACGCGCGGGCGAATTAGCTTCGGGTCAGCACACGGGATTACAGCCTCGACCCGGCTTCAGCAAGGCACCTCAGTCCCGCGGGTCACGGTCCTGTGCAGGATGCGCCGCTCCCGATCGGTGGCAAAGTTGTTGAGCGCACGGTGCACCAGTCCGCGGTTATCCCAGATCAGCAGATCGCCCGGCCGCCAGTCATGTTCGTAGACGAATTCGTCGCGGGTGGCGTGGGTTTGCAACTCATCCAGCAACGCCACGCCCTCAGCCATCGGAATACCGGCGATATGCGATGCGTGCTGCCCGATGAACAAGGCTCGCCGTCCGCTCGGCTGCAGTCGTGCGAGCGGATGTGCGATCGGCGGGTAAAGGCGGCGTTCAGCCGCACTGATACGGCCTCCGCCTTTAGCGACCGAGCGCTCCCAGCAGTGCACCACCCGGAGACTGCTGACGTAGTCGCGCTGCGCCTTCGGTAGAGCTTCCAAAGCTGTCGCGGTATCGGCAAAGCAGGTATCCCCCCCGATTGCCGGTACTTCGATCCCATACAGGAAGGTGGCTGTAGAAGGTACCCGCCGGTAGCTCTTGTCAGAATGCCAGTGTTGGCTCCCGAGCCGATCCGGATCGGGCAGTCCCGCTTCGTTCAGGTTGGAGACGACATGCACTTCGGGCACGTCATCACCAGCGTTCATGGCAGCGTGAACGTCCAACTCGCCGAACTTGAGCGTGACCGCCAGCTGATCTCGCTTCTCGAGACTCTGGTCGCGGAATGCGAGCACGTGGTGCTCGACGAACGCCGCGTCGATGCGCGCCTGGGTGTCCGCATCCAGTGGCTCGCGCAGGTCCAAACCGACGATCTCGGCGGCAAAGCTGTTGCCGACCGGCCGGATCTCCATTTTCGCAGCGCCGCGCGTCGGGGCCGTTGGGGACACTGTGGCCATGTGCACACCTCCTCTACTTCAACTACCAGACACATTTATGCTCGGTTGTGAGGCGTCTGGCATGCAACCATGGTAGGCCTACCCCGGCTTGGTGTCATCGTGCACGGGCGGTCCGGGCCATTCACCGGGCTGAATGTCACGTTGAGCACATCGCGCCGCAACCCAAAAACCCACGACACTGATTGCGAAGGAGCCACTCATGCGAAAGACCACGCAGCTACGCGAACTGTTGAAGTCGGATCAGACCCTCGTCGTCCCCGGCTGTTACAACGCGATGACGGCGAAGATTCTCGAGAAAGTCGGATTTCCGGCGGTTTACATGACCGGCTACGGCACATCGTTGTCGTTGCTTGGCCTGCCCGACGCCGGCTTTGCGACGATGACCGAGATGCACCTGAATGCGCGGTACATCGCAAACGCCGTCGACGTGCCGCTGATCGCCGACAGCGACAACGGCTACGGGAATGCGATCAACGTCATCCGCACCGTGCGGGAGTACATTCAGACCGGCGCCGCGGCGATACACATCGAAGACCAGGTCATCCCCAAGCGCTGCGGACACGTCGCGGGCCGGATCGTCATCCCGCTCGAAGAAGCCGTGGGCAAGTACCGGGCCGCAGCCGATGTGCGCGACGAGCTCGACCCCGATTTCGTGCTGATTGCACGCACTGACGCGCGTGGCGCACACGGCGGCACCCTCGACGACGCTATTCGCCGGGCCAATGCGTATCTGGCTGCCGGTGCCGACATGGCGTTTGTGGAAGGCCCGACCTCTGTCGACGAAGTGAAGCGCGTTTGCGCGGAAGTCGAAGGCCC
Organism: Pseudomonadota bacterium; assembly: GCA_039030335.1. GTDB lineage: Bacteria > Pseudomonadota > Gammaproteobacteria > HK1 > HK1 > JBCCEJ01. The sequence continues at coordinate 3,379 of JBCCEJ010000088.1, forward strand.
GGTGTTCTACAACCAGACCGGCATCTCACCGCGCTTCTCGGCTGAGCAGATGACCGAGATGGGCATCGCCGCGACGATACTGCCGGGCGCCACGCTGCGCGTGACCATGCAGGCGGTCTACGACTTTGCGGTGCAGCTGCGCGATGACGGCGCGCTCGCGGAGCAGACCTTCTTCGAAGGTTTCAAAGATCATCCGCTCGGCGACTTCCATACCTTTGCCGGCTTCGATCAGGTCCGCCGCTGGGAAGAAACATACCTGGAGGAAGAGGCGCTCGCGAAGTACTCCGACTCGGTCGGTTTCCAACCGACGGGCACAGACAGCTGAAACGGGCGCGGCAGGTCGACACAAACCAGTAGCCTGCCGCGTCCATCGGTGTCAGTGCACCGCCAGAGACCATACCCGGTCGAGCGCGCCGGGCTGTTCGAACGCGCGCAATGCATCGAACAGGGCGTCTGGCTCGCGGACCGATGCGGTCTGCGCCAGCGGCTGGAATTTGAGTTTCAGATCGTCCCAGCCCATCGGGTTCTCCGGGTTGCCGAGCGAAACCTCGACGGCATGCCGCAGCTGGCTGCCGTCGGCGAGTTCGACCTGCATGCGCGCGGCCTGTGGTTCCAGATCATCGACCGCGTGCAACGCGATGGTTTGCTCGATGTCCCGAACCCGTCGGTCGGATAGTCGCGAGTCGCTGAAGTCCGCCTCCGTCGCACGAAAACCGGCGAGGCCCAACGCTACGCAATAGGCCAGCGAGAATTTGCCAGCCAGGCCGGTTTGCGGATTGACTTGATTCGCAACCTTGCCGGCGAGCGGGTGAGTTTCCACTGAGGTCCGGGTGACTTCGCGCCCGGCGATATCGATCGCCAGCGCTCGGGCGCAGTCGAGCGGCGCATGCGTTAGCCCGCAACAGGCGTACGGCTTCAACGCGTTGCGCTCGATTTCCCAGTGCTCGCCGAGACCGTCGAGGCGCATCTGCACACTGCCGTCTTGGACCAGCGCGCTCACGAGGCTCCGTTCAGCATCCAGAATCTGCGTCGCGCCCTCGAAACCGGCTGCCGCAAGCTCCGCGGCCAGCACGCCATCAGCGGCTGCTTTGCCGGCGTGAAACGGTTTGGACATGGTGCCGAACGAAGTCGTCAATCCCGACGTCTGCGTCGCGGCGATGGCCATTGCGTGCGCCACACCGGTGACGTCCAGATCCATCAGTACCGCCGCGGCGATGGCGGCGCTAAGGCGCCCGTGCACTCCGGTGGAGTGCCAGCCCCTGTCGGTGACCGCCTTCCCTACTCCGTTGTCGCCGAGCCGCGCGCTGATTTCGAACCCGGCAAGGAATGCGTCGACCATCCGACTCTCGCTGGCCTGCGTTTTTCCAGCGACCGCCAGGACCGCCGCCCACGTCGGCGCGCTCAGATGCGCGAGCGAGGGGAAGTGAAGGTCGTCGTAGTCGAGGCAGTGCGCTAACGTGCCATTCACCAGTGCCGCACCCATTGGCGCGCTCTGTCCGCCGGTCATCAAGGCGGCCGGGCCGTGCATTCCCCAACCCCGCACGACTTCGGCGACCTTGCGGCCGGCCGGCGCGTCGGCGGCGCCGAGGGTGACGGCGAACCAGTCGGTGAGGTTCATCAGGGCGAGCTCTGTGACCCGCGCCGGGCGGTTGGCGCCGCGTGATCGGACGGCATATTCCGCCGCCCGTTCGATCAAAGATCCACTCATCAAGTATTACTCCTCCGGCCATAAGTCCTGGCGCCAGCCCGGCTCGGCTCGCCCGGGCAGCCGCCGACAGCGTGCACCGTCGAACCGGGCGTTCACCAGCGCTGGCGAAACGTTCGCCGACGAGTTTGCCATTCCTGGTAGCTCGGCGTCATGCTGTTCCGCTGACCTTCCTCATTACCCGGCTTCGACTGATGACAGTGTTTTCGACTCTTAACTACGCGGTATCGGACGGTGTAGCGACCATCACCCTGGACCGCCCGCCTCTCAACCTCATCGACCTTGAGTCCACCCACGAGTACCTCGCAGCGCTCGACCGTGCGGATGCCGATCGGTCGGTCAAGGTGATCGTTCTGAACGGAGCTGGCAAAGGTCTTTCCGGAGGCGTTGACATCAAGTTCATGCGTGACTTCGACGATAGTCACATGGCGGAGTTCGTGCAGCTCTTCTACGTCGAGCAGGTGCGCCGGGTGCGGGCTCTCACCAAACCGATCATCGCCGCCGTGCACGGCTACGCGCGAGAGGGCGCGTGCACGATGGCGTTTACCTGCGACATGGTGATCGCGGCTGACGATGCGACGTTTGGCTACCCCGGGGTCCCTAACCTTGCGGCGCCGCCCGGAATGCATGTGTGGCACCTGCAGCAGCTCATGGGACGAATGAAGGCAGCCGAGCTGATCCTGACCGGCGATCCGATCTCGGCCGCTGACGCGGACCGCTACGGGCTCGTGACCCGTGTCGTGCCCGGCGCCGAGCTTGTGAGCGTCACGCAGAAGCTGGCGATGCGCCTCGCGGAGATGTCTCCGCACGCGCTCAAAGTGACCCGCGAGCTCATGTACCAGATGGAGAGTATGGATTTCAAAGACGTGCCGGAGGTGGCCGCCAAGGCGATTTCTGACGCGTTCGCATCCCCGGACAGCCGGGAAGCGCGTCAGGCGTTCCTGGAGAAGCGCAGGCCGGTGTGGCGCGACGCCTGACGCATGTCGCAGTTCTGGCAGCGGCTTAGCTGCTAAGCTCACGCGCCTTGAAGGCTCCGGTGCGAACGCCGGGGTCAGGTCAACCCGGGAGAGGTGTCCAGTGGCTGGCAAAACCCTGTTTGACAAGATTTGGGACCATCACGTCATCGTCGAGCGCGACGACGGTCAGAATCTGCTGTATGTCGATCGCCATCTGTGTCATGACGGCTCATTCAATGGCTTCAGGCGGCTGCGCCGCACCGGGCGTGCGGTGCGCCGGCCGATGCAGACCTGGTTGACGCCCGACCACTACACGCCGACGCATACCCCCGACGTCGCGGAGATCGAAGATCCCCGGGCGCGTGAGATCGTGGAAGCGTCGAGCGTGAACGCACGCGAATTCGGCGTCCATCTGTTTCCCTGGGGCGACCGGCGCCAGGGCATCGCGCACGTGGTCGGGCCCGAACAGGGGGTAACGCTGCCCGGTCTGCTGATGGTGTGTGGCGATTCGCATACCTCGACGCATGGGGCGCTCGGTTGCATCGCGTTCGGAATCGGTGCGTCAGAGGTGACGCACGTGCTGGCGACCCAGAGCCTGTGGCAACAGCGCCCCAAAACGATGCGGATCACGGTGAACGGTAAGCTCGGCTTCGGCGTTACGGCCAAGGACGTGATCCTCGCCGTGATTCGGCGTATCGGCGCGGCGGGCGGCACCGGGTACGCGATCGAGTACGCCGGCTCTGCGATTCGCGCGCTGTCGATGGAAGCGCGAATGACGCTTTGCAACATGACCATCGAAGCCGGCAGCCGGTCAGGTCTGGTGGCACCCGACGAGACGACCTTTGCCTACGTCAAAGGACGCCCGTTTGCCCCCGATGGCGACAAGTGGGAACGGGCCGTCAGTTTCTGGCGCGCACTCGCGACCGATGCGGATGCCTCATTCGACCAGGAGGTCGTGCTGGAAGGCGGCGAAATCGTGCCGATGGTGACGTGGGGCAACAGCCCGGAAGATACCGTCGGGGTCGACGAGTGCATTCCGGATCCGTCTCGCGAAGCCAATCCTGATCGGCGCGCGGCGATGCACGCGGCGCTCGAGTACATGGCGTTGGAAGCCGGCATGGCGATGGACGAAGTGAGCATCGACAAGGTGTTCATAGGCGCGTGCACCAACAGTCGCATTGAGGACCTGCGCGCGGCCGCAGCCGTCGCTGCCGGCCGACAGGCGGTGGTACCGACGCTGGTCGTACCCGGTAGCGGTCTGGTCAAGGCGCAGGCTGAGGCAGAAGGCCTGGACCGCATCTTCATCGACGCTGGCTTCGAATGGCGCTTGCCAGGCTGTTCTATGTGCATCGGGATGAATGGCGACACCCTCAGACCTGGCGAGCGCAGCGCGTCGACCAGTAACCGCAACTTCCGTGGCCGCCAGGGCCTCGGCTCCCGCACTCATCTGGTGAGCCCGGCAATGGCGGCGGCCGCCGCCGTCACCGGGCATTTCACCGACGTGCGTAAGCTGATGGGGACCGCCTGAATCATGGATGCGTTTACCAGTCTGGATGCCGTAGCGGTACCGATAGACATCGTCAACTGCGATACCGATCAGATCATCCCCGGACGCTTTCTGCGACATTTACCCGAAGACGGCGGTTATGACCGCTATCTGTTTCACGACCTGCGCTTCGATACCGACGGCTCGCCGCGGCCCGAGTTCATTTTGAATCAGCCGGCCTACCGCAACAGCCGGATCATCGTCGCCGATCTGAACTGGGGTTGCGGGTCGTCGCGCGAGAATGCCGTCTACGTGCTCGTCGCCAACGACATCCGCTGCGTGATCGCACCGAGTTTCGGGGATATCCATTTCTCCAACTGCATGAAACACGGCGTGCTGCCGGTCAGGTTGGCGCGCGAGACGTGCGATGACCTGCGAGGCCAGCTGCACACCCGGCCAGGCGCGACGTTGGCAGTGGACCTGCCATCGCAGACGGTGACCGACACCGAGGGCAATCAGTACGGTTTCGAGATCGCACCGTTCGACAAGCACCGGATGCTGAACGGGCTTGATGATATCGGCTTGACGCTCGAGTACGACGCTGAATTCGAAGCTTTCGAACGCCGTCATGCCGAGGTCTACGATTGGCTTTGACGGCTCGCTTCCAGGCGTTCAGCCCGATAAGGGTAGCCGGCTCCGCTTGTCGGCGGCCCTGACGTGAAGAGATCTCTGCCGGCCCTGCCCTGGCTGGGAGCAGCGTTGCTGAGTGTCGGGGCCCTTTGGTGGATTTATGCCAATGTCGTGACGTTCGGGTTTCTGCACTGGGACGATCGTCTGCACATTCAGGAAAACCAGGCAGTCCATGCGCTCAGCGCCGCCAATCTGTGGTGGATGTTGACGACCATGGAAATCGACTACTGGCGGCCGCTCAGCTTCTTTTCACACGCGATCGACTTCGCGTTGTACGACACAGATGCCGGCTGGCATCACGTGACCAGCGTGGTGCTGCACGGAATCAATGCACTGCTGGTCGCACAACTCGCCCGTGTGATTCTCGAACAGCATTTTCGGGCATGGTCGTCGCGGGCGCGGACCGTCACCGGCGCTGCCGCCGGGCTGTTGTTCGCTGTGCACCCCCAGCATGTGGAAACCGTCGCGTGGCTTTCGGAACGTGACGGTGTGCTCTGTGTGACGTTCTATCTCGCCGCGGCGCTCGCCTACGCAAGTCCGCATTCGCACCCCAACCGGCGAATGGTGACCGTCCTTGCGCTCTTCTTTCTCGCGCTCCTGTCGAAGCCGCTCGCGCTCAGTCTTCCGCTGGTGCTGCTGGCGATGGATGTCTTTCCGCTCCAGCGTTTCGGTTACGGTCAGCGCTGGCGCACGGCGTTGCACCTCGTGGCGGAGAAGTGGCATTTCTGGCTTTTGATGTTGCTCGTAATCGGCGTGACTTACCTTGGTGTGGTCGGCGTAGACGGAGCAGCCAGTCTTGCAGAGGTGCCTTTCGCCGAGCGAATCGTCAATGCGGCGCGTTCGTTCTGGCTGTATCCATACCGGTTCCTGGTGCCGCTCGGACTTTCTCCGTTCTATCCGATGGAGTTGCTGGATAATTCGTTGGCGGCCGGAAATCTGCTGGCACCAGCCGCGATGATGCTGCTGATCGGGGTTGGTCTACTGCGACTGTGGCGAGGTCGTGGTGCACTGCTCGCCATCACCGCGATGTACCTCGCGATGGTCGGGCCCACGCTTGGTCTCGTGCACCTCGGGGCGATCAGTTCTGCCGATCGTTACGCGTACCTGCCCGGTGCGGTGTTCAGCATCGGTCTGGCGATCGCCATCGGTGCTCTGCTGCAACGGCTGCCGTCCCTGTCCATACGCAGAGTCATTCTCGTTGCATGTGTCGTATCGATGGTCGGGGTAGCCCTGTTGGCGCGCCAGCAGGTTCAGGTCTGGCGCGACGACTTTACGTTGTGGCGTACGGTACTGAGTTATCACCCAACGTGGCGACCGCACCGATACATTTCCGAAGGTATCGCGGCCTACGGCGAAGGGCGGTTTCACGACGCTATCGGGCTGTTGACGCAGGCGGAAGCTGAAGGCAAGCGACCAGGCGATATCAATCTCTATCTGGCGCTGTCCTATCAGGGGCTCGGCGATAATGAGATGGCGATCTATCACACCGAGCGCGGCCTCGAAGCTGGCGAGCGCCTGCCGGGTTATCTGATCCTCGGCGTGCGCGTGCATATGGACGGCAAACGTTTTCCGCAAGCGCGTGCCCTGATGCGCGAACTGGACGCGGCGCTGCCGGATAATCCCGACTCGCGGCGACTGTCAGCGTCGCTGGAACTCGAAGCCGGCAACTTCGAAACCGCTGCCGAGATCCTCGACGAAGCGATGGATTTGTTCGACGTGACGCCGGCGACGCTGGTGCTGCGCGGTGTGGTCGAGCACCGGCGCGGACACCTCGAGTCTGCGCGTGACTACTATGCGCGGGCATTGCAGATGCAACCTGGACTTATCGACGCAGAGAACAATTTGCGCACGCTGGAGACTCAGCTCAGCCGAACCGGCGGTCGCCAGCCCTGACGTGACGGCATTTCAGAGGCCGTTTCGGGGTATTAACGACAGTTGCGCTTATGCCCCGGCTTCGTCGGGCGGGCCGGTCAGCCCTCCCGAGCGGAACGCTCCGAGCGCACCACCGATCGCCAGCGCATAAACCGGTATCAGCGTAATGTTGTAGCGCGGAATATTGATGGAGATACCCGCGTAGAAGGCCAGCAGCCACAATCCCGGCAGCGCCATGACCAGCACGGCCGGTTCGCGTCGTGCAAGGGTCGCGGCGAGGACGATGACGAGACACACTCCCCCCAGCAAACCCCAGTAATCGCCTGGAAACATGCCGCGTAGCGTGAGCGGGATCGAAGTGAGCACATGGTTCACCGGCGCGCCCAGCACTTCGGTACGGATAAGGTACCCCGCAACGGCGTCCGGCCCGCCGGCTCGTTCCACCGCGCGGGCGTAGAGCGCTGGCCCGTCGACCGTGAAGTAGGTGTCCGGGCCAAGACCGAGCCGCACATAACTCGACTCAGGAAACAGATCGCGCGCCAGACTGTCGCCGAAGTCGGGCAGCCAGAAGATGAAACTCGCACGCCACTCTGCGTCTGACATGTGGTTGTAGACGACCCGTTGCGCGAGCACGAGCCCGCCGTAACCAGAGGTCAACTGCGCTGAACCGATCTGTACGAGATTCCGGGCGCTCCACGGCATCATGACGAGCGCAAACCCGAGCACTACCCAGAGGCCCAGCTTGAGCCGCGCCGGTCGCCATTGCCAAAATGCCACCACAGCGGTAGTCAGCGCCACGCAGATGACCGCGTACTCCATGCCTGGCCTGACCATACCGGTGAGCCCGAAGGCGATGCCTGCGGCAACTGCAAGTGCTCCGCTGCGGCGGCGCCATGCGCACATCAGCAAAACGCTGCCAAGCGCAAAAGCCGGCACGGTCAGGGCTTCCGTCTGAGCGCGATTGGCGTAATAGATGAGGTCGCCGCTCAAGGTTACCGAGACGGCCGCGATCCAGGCCGGCAGGCGCCCCTTCCATATGGTGCGCGCTGCGAAGTAGACCGAAACGATGACGATGGTGAGTAGCAGGGCCTGCAGCCACCAGAGTGTGGCGAGATCCAGCTTGCAGCCAAACGTACCGGGTGCTTCGCTGCCGATACATCGCAACGACGCTTCGACGTCCGGGTCGAGCCACATCACCAGCGCAAGCCACGCAGGGTAGCCCGGCATGTTGGCGTTTCCTGGCGGCGGCGCTGGCGCGGCTGGGGTGCCGCTCAGGCCGAACACGCCATGGTCGTGCAAATTGAGCGCGTAGTCGATGTAGCGAGTGGCGTCTTGCTGCGGATAGAAGGGATCGTCAAAACTCCACTGCGTCAGCGCGCTCAGCAGCAGCGCTGCCAACAGCACCAGGGCGTATTCGCGCACATCTGCAATCATGATCCGTCGTCGTCGACCAGCGTGTGCAGGGGTACGCTCGGGCGGTTACTCATATCGAACTGCAAGGTCGAAAGGGTCAGCTGCACGCCGACGATGAGCGGCAGTGCCGCGAGCATGACCGTACCGGCAGTCGCGACCTCGCTGCGCAGATAGTGGTCGTACCACTGGTAGATGCCGAAGACGAATCCGAACGCCATCAGGCATGGACCGAGGATCCATTCGAGCGAGGCGACATGGAAGTCCCGAAGAAAGTAGTTGTAACCGATGCGCTTCAGAAGATTCGCAGCGTGCCCGAGCAGAAAGCGGGGTAACTCCAGCGCAGTGCGTATGTGGCTGGTCTCGGCGCCGTACTGCGCTGGCATCGGGACGTCGATGACGACCGCGCGAAGCGTATTGAGCCGGAAGAGCATGTCCGACTCGAAGAAATAGCCGCGGGCCAGGCGCTCCAGCGGCAGCAGCTGCAGCACGGCGCGGTGAATCGCGGTGTAGCCGTTCAGCGGATCGAACAGATGCCAGTAGCCGGTACTGAGTTTGCTCATGAACGAAAAGGCGGCATTCCCGACCAGGCGCGTCGCGGGCATCGCGCGTACGTCTTCGATTCGATAGAAGCGGTTGCCTTTGGTGTAGTCCGCGCGCCCCGCCGCGATCGGTGCGATGAACCGTTCCATCAGGGCTGGATCCATCTGTCCGTCGCCGTCGACCTTAACGACGATGCGCGCGTCGGTCTCGAGCGCGCGACGATAGCCGGTCACCATCGCGGCGCCCACGCCCTCATTGCGGTCGCGGTAAATGACTTCGACGCGTGGGTCCTCGCAATGCATCTCGACGTGTTTGCCGGTGCCGTCAGGACAACCGTCGTCGACGCAGATGATGTAGTCGACGAACCGCGGCATACCGTCCAGTACCGACAGAATATGCTCACGCTCCCGGAAACAGGGGATCACCACGGCGACGCGCCCGGCGGGAGCGCTGCGCGCGCTTGAAAGTGCGGAGTTGGACATGCAGGTCACGCGGCCGGAGGGGCCGGCAGCAGTAGTGGATAATAGTGGCACCGATCGCGAAGGCCCGATCATACCGGGTCGCGTGAGAGGCGCCTATGCACGGACATCTATCGGCGCAGGCGTCGCGCGCGGCCCGTTCAGTCCATCGACGGTGACCACTCGGGAACAGCGTCGAACTCGCCGGCCGCAATGCGCTCTTCAAACGACCGGATCGGGTCCTGCCCGACCAGCTGGTCGAGCACGAACGCCAGCTTGGCAAACGCGCGGCGGCGGTTGAACCACAGCAGCGTACTGACCCAGAACGCCGTATCGCGCATACGCCCGAACGGTTCGTCGATGTCGAAGTCGTACGGGTGTACGTAGCTCCAGCGGGCGCACCCGGGAGTCGTGTTTTGCCAGGCTCTGCGCAGCATGAGCCGCGGCAGGTAGCGCAGGTAGAAGCCGCCGAGAAATGGCACGTAGACGGGTCCAATGCGGGCGACCGGAACCGGGAGTTCGAGCAGACCGCTCGACCAGCGAAACGGCGTCTGAGGGGCGCCGGCGTAGCTATGCAGCGGGTTGCCTACCGGCATCATGCTGGACGAGTACTGGAACCCGAGCTCGGCCAGGACCTCGGTGGCCCACGTGGTTTGCCGGGTTAGCGAAAAGACTGGAGCCCGGTAGCCCCGCACCGGTTGACCGGACAGATCTTCGAGCGTGGCCTTCGCCTCGTGGGTAGCGTCGCGGAAGCTCTCGGGTGAATGCTGGTCGAGGGTCTTGTGGTCGAGCGAGTGCGAGGCGAGTTCGTGGCCGCTCGCGAGAATCTCGCGTACGAGCTCTGGCTGGCTCCTGGCAGCATCGGCGACGATGAACACGGTCGCCCTGATTTGCCTTGCCTCGAGGAATTCGAGTACGCGCCTGCTCATCGAGACATAACGCTGGGGCTGGCGCTGATCGGCGCGGTGATCTTCGAGGTCGATCGACACGGTGAACGTGGGCGCGGCGGCTGCCTGGCTCGTGGTCAAGACGCCGGCCTCATCAGTGTGGCCGTTTCAGCCGCGCTTCGCGTACGGCGATGTAGAGCGTGCTGCCGACGATGAGTGCCGTTCCAAACCAGGCCGCACCGGTCGGCACTTCCGCGAAGATGAAGAAACCGATGGCGGCAGCGAAGACCAGTCGGCTGTACTCGAACGGCGCGACGGCGGTGACTTCGCCCGCTTTCAACGCCGTCACCATGCAACTTTGTCCCCAGGCCGAGAATACCCCCATCAGTGCGATATAGCCGAGTTCGAGCAGACCCGGCGTGCGCCAGGTCCACAGTGCGGGTCCGAGCGCGATCAAGGTCATGATCACATATGACCAGACGAGGATCCGCAGCGGCGGTTCCGTCGAGGTGAGGCGTTTGATCATCGTCGTTACGCCCGCGGCGAACACCGCGGCGAGCACGCCGACCAGCGTCCAGGGATCGAAGCCAGCTCCGCCTGGCGCAATACAGATGACAACGCCAGCGAATCCGATCAGCGTGGCGCCCGTGCGCCTCCATCGGATGACTTCGTTCAAGAACAGCACGGCCAGTACGATCATGAACAGGGTGCGGGTAAAGCTGAGCGTCGTCGCCAGTGCAAGATCCAGGTGCGTCAGCGCGAGCATCATCGTCGTAACACCGCAAATACCGAACAGGCTGCGGACCACGTGTGCGCCAGGCCGGGAACTCTTGAAGAAGCCGCGCTCCGCGCGGAAGATCGCCGGCGAGATCACGACCAGCGCAAAGACTGCCCTCAAGACAACCAGCTCGAACACCGGCATAGTCTGTCCGGCCAGCTTGATCGACACGGCCATGCCGGTGAACCCGACGCTCGCCAACAGCATCCAGAAAGCTCCGCGCACATTCCCGGGCAGGGTGGCGAACCGGGCGGACAACGGCGCGAAGGTACGCTTGACGGAACTCAACATCGGGCTTCGGGCCTGCGTGCGGACGATATAATTGCCGCTCCCTTCCGGTGAGAAACGGCAGTGCGCGCGTGAGTGAACGAACCCCCGACCGAGACACCCTCAAAGGCATTGCTTACATGTGCCTCGCAGTGGCGGCGTTCGTGTTCCTGAACGCGTCGGGCAAAGTGTTGAGCGGCGCAGGTATCAGCACCACCCAGATCGTCTGGTCGCGCTATGCCGGCGGCATGATCCTGATGCTGTTCCTGTTTGCGCCCCGGCATGGCCTGAGTCTGTTGACGACCAACCAGCCGAGACTGCAAATCGCGCGTTCGCTGCTGCTGGTTGCCTCCTCCCTACTTTACTTCAAAGGACTGTCTTATATCGCGCTACCGACCGCGGCCGCGATCAGCTTTACCTCGCCGATCTTCATCACGGCGCTGTCGCTTCCGCTGTTGGCCGAACGGGTGGGACCGCGGCGCTGGGTAGCGGTCATGATCGGATTCGTGGGCGCGCTGGTGGTCATTCGTCCCGGTATGGCAGGCACTCACTGGGCGGTAGCCTACATCGTCGGCAGCACCACCTGCAGCGTCTTCTACCAGATCCTGACGCGCCGGGTCGCCGGCCTCGACTCGGCCACGACCAGTGCCACCTATCCCACGATCACCGGTACCGCGCTGGTCAGTCTCTACGTGTTCTTCGACTGGTCATGGCCCGCGGCGGGGGCCGACTGGATCGTCTTCGCAGCGCTCGGGATCTTCGGCGGCGGCGGCCATTACTTTCTGACCAAAGCCTACGAGATCGGACCCGCGGCGGTCATCGCGCCGTTCAACTACCTGCAGCTCGTCGGTGCCACCATAATGGGCTTTCTGATCTTTGGCGACTTGCCCGACAGCGTAACGGTGCTCGGTGCCGGCATCATCGTTGCGAGCGGGCTTTACATCGCGCACCGCGAACGGGTGAGGCGCCGCCAGCGCGTCACATGAATATCGCTTGGGTCGCGTCTTCGCGTAGAGCTGCGTGCAGCGCGCAGGTTGCAAGGTGCCCGTGTTCAACTAGTCAGACGATGCCGATCTCGCGAAAGGGCTCATTGTTCAACAGACGCGCGTAGCGGAAACAACTCAGATCCAGCGACACAAAGTGGCCGTCCACCAGCAGTTCCGCGAGCGCACGACCCGTCGCCGGCGCGTGCATGATGCCGTGCCCGGAAAACCCGTTGGCGAGATGGAAGTTCTTTGGCCCGGTCGGTGTGTTGCCGAGATAGGGCGACAGGTCGAACTGGCTCCGCGCGTAGTGACCACGCCAGCTGCGCTCCAGTCGCAGCGTTTCCATCGCCGGTATGCGCTCTGCCAGCGCGGGCCAGACGCGGCGCTCGAAGTAGTCGGGCGAGACCTCGAAGTTCCAGCCGTCAGGTTCGTCCCACGCTGGCAGACCACCGACGTAGCCGTCCCCTTCCGGGCGGATCGCGAGATCGGACTCCGTCTTCAGAAACGGCAGTGGTTCGAGGTGACTTTCGGCCTTGAAGAAGTAACTTTCACGCGACATCGGTTGCACCGGCAGATCGATGCCGACATGCGCCGCGAGTTCGGCACACCAGGCTCCGCCAGCATTTACGAACTGCTCGCCGGAGATTGTGCTGCCGTCGTCGAGCACTGCCCGACGCACGTCCCCGGCTTCACACTCGAAATCGCGGACTTCACCTTTGCGGTAGGTGACGCCCAAAGCCCGTGCCTTGCGCCTGAAGCCCATCAATGCCGCATGCGGATCAATCCAGGCATCATTTTCCGATAGTACGGCCAGCGCCACATCATTGGGCGATACAGATGGGAAGCGCATCGCCAACTCCGTTGCCGTCATGACTACCGCATCGACCCCATGTGCCCGCTGCGTCTCAAAATTCCGCTCCATCTGGGCCGCACCGTCGCGATCTGAGACAAACAGATATCCCTGACGGCGAAACGAAATGTCTGCCGGTTCGCCATCCACCGCCATGGTTTCGGCAAAAGCACGGTAGAAAGCCAGTCCATGGGCAGCCATCTGGATGTTCTGCGGACGGCTGAACAGCCGTCGGATCCCACCGTTGGATCGCGGGGTCGCGGCCAGTTCGTAGGTGGGGTCACGTTCGATTACAACGACCTCGCTCACGCCCCGAACGGCCAGATGATAGGCGATGCTGGAGCCGATGATGCCGCCTCCTGCGATCACGACGTCGGCACTTGCTGGCATGACGAACTCCGGGAATTGCTGCGGGGCTTGGGGATGCCTCATTGTGTCACGCGCAAGCGGGGTGAGCGGCTGCGCGGCTCCGTGTATCCTCAGCGCGCATCAGAGTGCACCCCGGTGCCGTTGGCCGATCTCCAGGAGGCCCGATGACTTTGGTCCGACACTGCCTTTGGTTCAGCTTGCTGATGTCGGTGATGTCAGTGATGCCCGCTTCCGCCGAGGTCGTGCGCGTCGATGGCGAAGCGCTCGAATCCCTGCGTACGTCCGGCGTGCCCGTCATCGACGTACGGCGTCCGGACGAGTGGCGACGTACCGGCGTGATCGAGGGCAGTCACAGGCTGACCTTCTTCGACGCGAACGGGCGCTATGATCTGGAGCAATGGCTTGCGCAGTTGCGCAAGATTGCCGGGCCTGGCGAACGGTTTGTGCTCATTTGCCGCAGCGGCGGCCGCTCGGGCGCCGTTAGCCGTCTGCTCGACGAGCAACTCGGTTATACGCAGGTACACGACGCCGCGGGCGGGATCCTGAAATGGCTGGAGGCCGGGCGCCCGGTCGTTTCTGTGGAATGAAGGGATTGCTGGCGGCGTGGACTCCACCGGTGGGAGCGCACGGTTGTTATGGAAAGCTCCTGCATCAGATTGTTCACGCTGAGGTCCCGGTGTCGGGTGAACGCCTTCAATCGGGTATGCGTGTCATCGGGAAGACGAAAGGTTGTAGTGGACGTCGTTCAAGACTCTCCAAACAGCGGCCCGGCGCGTACGCGCAGCGTCAAAACGTGGGTTTGCGCGCGTGCGAACTCTCGGTTGTTATGAGTCCCGATAATTCCGGGGCCTCTGGTAACGGTCAGTTCAGGAACGCTCAGGCCCCCGGCGCCAATTCCGACCCCCGGCGTTTCCTCCGTCGATGCGCGAGCACCGCCGTGGTGCCAAGCGCGAGCATCGCGAGCGTGGTGGGCTCGGAAACTACAGCTGTGCCGAGCTGCAGCACAATCGAGTCGTTCGGCAAGGTTACGTTAATGGTACCGGCTGCAATGCCAAGCGACGCGAGCGTCTGATTCGAAAAAATCATCGTGGCGTTGAGCGCACCACCCGACGTGAAGCCGGTAGGCACGAACAACTGCGGAGTTGGCTGGGCGCCAAGCATGATGCCAAAGTTTGGATCCGGGCTGCTGGTCGCAGATATAAACGGTCCGGTCCCGAAGTTGGTAACACCGCCAGAGATATTGCTTACAGGGAACGAATAGATGTCAACGCTAGAGGTGACGCCGAAGCGAATATTGCCCGCGCTCGCCATGACATTGCCCATGGTGGCGCCGGCGCCGGCAAACGCCAGGGTCATACCCGTGACGTCGAGGTCCCCTGACAACGTGGCCTGAACATCAGATCCAGTCTCCTCAACGACGATAAAGAGCGCAGCATGCGCCTGCACGGACATCAACGCGGCCGCTATGATCGCGCCTGCGCACGTCAACAACTTCACAATTTCGCCTCCGGTTCGGTTCTTGTATCGGTACTCGCCAGACCGCGATTCGCCAGGTCATCGAGCGTGCAGGTGGTGGGCTGAGTCTGAGCGCATCGAAAGCGTCGCGCAACGCCTGCGAAGGGCGCTCAAGGTCCACCGTCAGATTGGATCGAACCAAGCAAGATCCGCACCGGGAATTCCTTTTTCTCTCCGTTTCATGCAGTTACAAGAAGAAAGGGGGTTTACTTCCCGTGCGACTAATCCCCGACTGTAAAGATTGCCGACAAATCTCAATGCAGTAGCCGCGCGAACGGAGCGTCGAGCAGGTCGCTGTACCTGCCCGCCATGCGCATCGCGTCGGATGGCCGGGACCGGTGCCATACGGGTCGAAGAGAGCCTGCCGACAGTCCCACACGGCAATCCTGCCTCGACGTGGACAACGCCATCCTCGGCGAGAACGCCGTTGACGGTGTAACGGAGCAGGTCGGTTTCGAGGCGCCGGTCGAACGCTCTCCTCGCATCGGGAATGGCGATCGGTTCGACCGGGCCGTTGCCCCGGGGCAACTCCATCTTTCGCTGATGCAAAGCCGGGTTCGTGCCCCCCCCGGCAACTGCCGGGATACTCTGCTTCTGTCGCTGTCTCAACCCGAAGGGCTGTCACCGAGACAGGCCCCGCCACAAGATACGAAAAACCCGCACGAGGCGGGTTTATCTCTGTCTGGCGGAGAGGGTGGGATTCGAACCCACGGAACCGCTAGGTTCAACGGTTTTCAAGACCGCCGCTTTCGACCACTCAGCCACCTCTCCGAAGGGCGCGTAGCATAAACGAAGTTGGCGAAGTGGCGAAGTGCTGTAGGTACTCTGGGGAGTCAGCTCACGGGTTTGGTGCTGCCCGTAGTGCCGGTTCCAATGTGCACTCTTGTCGAGTTTCTGATAGCGGGAATTGCCAATTTCCCCAAGATTGATAAGACTCCAGCTGGTGCCTGTCAACCGACCGAGACGACGATCGAAACGCCGAATCCAAGCCTTCTCACGCAGCTCTTGAAGCTTGCGACGGACGAGGTCTACGTTTTTCACGCCGACGATTTGCGTTGCGTCGATGCCAGCAGGTCGGCCGTGCGCCAGTCGGGGATACCCTACGCCGAACTCGTCGGTGCCTGCATTCTCGACCGGGTGGTGGATGACGAGCGTGAAGCGCTCGCCGCGCTCATCGGGGAGCTCGAAAATGGCCAGGAAACGACGCTGCGCACGCGTCTCGCACCTGCGTGGACGTGTCTGAGGGCTGATGGCAACAGCTACCGGGCGCACGTCGCCTTGTCGATCGGGGCTGACGAAGCCGGATTGAGTCTCCTCACCATTCGGCAGTCCGACACGGCAGACCTTGCCCGGGATCGGATCGAGCGCATGGACCTTGCGTGCGCGATGGCTGCGCGCATGGCGCATGACTTCAATAACGTGCTCGGCGTGGTCGTGGGCAATCTCGACCTCGTAAAGCGTCAGGTCAGTGAGCCGAAGATGGAATCGCGAGTAGATGCCGCCCTCGAAGCGACTCTCAGAGGGATCGACCTGGCCGGACGGCTCGGCGAAATGACCCGACAAGTGCCGTACGCGCCGCAGCCGACCGTGCTAAACCATCTGCTCGAGCGCGGCGGCACGTGGCGCGAACGGTTACCCGGCCAGGTCTCCTTGCGACTGGATCTCGCCGCTGAGCTGTGGTCGACCGAGGTCGACCGTGATGAATTCGAATCCGCAGTCCGACATCTCATCGAAAACGCGGTAGAAGCGTGTGGCAGCGGGGGAAGTATCGAGGTGCAGACCCTGAACGCCGGGTCGTTGGGCCGGGCAGTTGGCAACGGTTCGGCGGCACCGGCAAGGGCCACGCAGTACGTGATGCTGCGCGTCTCCGACACCGGTGCCGGTATGGACGCTGATACCCGCGAACAAGCGTTCGACCCTTACTTTTCGACCCATCACGAACGCGGCCGAGGTCTGGGTCTGACCGCGGTATACCGCTTCGCCGAACGCCATGGCGGCCTGGTGCGCCTCTACTCCGAGCCTGGCAACGGTACCGACGTGCTCATCTACCTTCCGTCGGCATCCAGCGCGCACGACAACGCAGCACACGGGGGCGCGGCCGACTCGCATCTCGAAGGCAGTGAGACGCTCCTGCTGGTCGACGACGAAAGCGCCCTCCTGACGATGACTCGCGAACTACTCTCCGGCTATGGCTATACGGTCCTGACCGCCAACAACGCTCGCTCGGCGCGCATGCTGCTCGCTGAGCAGAGCGTGGAACTGGTGTTCAGCGATGTCGTCATGCCAGGGGACATGGATGGCTTCGCTCTTGCCGCTTATATTGAGGCACACTATCCTGACTGCCCGGTCCTGCTGACCTCGGGTTTCGCGTCCCGTCGGCAAGCGACCGAGCACACCGACCTGCCCGCGCCAGACCTTGCGCGCAGCATCGTTGCGAAACCTTATCACCTGGACAATCTGCTGAGACTGATCCGAACTACGTTGGACGATCCACCGGTTCCATGACAAGTCGAAAGGCCATGGTCATCGACGATGAACCGCTGATGGCCGAATTCATCGCAGATGTGCTCGATGAGGTTGGCTTCAGCTGTGAGGTTGCGTGCGACGCACGTCAAGCCCTCCAAACGCTGTTCAAGCTCCGACCTGAACTGCTGGTCCTGGACCTGGTGATGCCGGGCATGGATGGCATCGAGGTTATTCGGCATATCGCAGATGCGGGCCTGCGCGACGTGCAGCTGGTGCTTGTCAGTGGTCACGACGTCGCGGTCTTGCGCAGCGCCGAGCAGGTGGCGCGCGAGCGCTCGCTGCGCGTGGTAGGTGTACTGCAAAAGCCGCTACGCCTGAGCCAGCTGGTCGAGAAGTTCGAAAACGTCGAACTCGCCAGTGCGCAGCCGGCTGACCAGATCAGCGACGAGCAGCTCGCTGCCCAGCTTCCGGAAGTAATCGCCCGCCAGCAGATCGAAGTCCACTACCAACCGCAGGTGGCGCTTGATTCGGGCGAAGTGGTCGGAGTCGAGGCGCTGGCGCGCTGGCAGCATCCCACCTACGGATTCGTGCCGCCGGCGCGATTCATCCCGTTCGCCGAGCAGCACGGCCTCGTCAAGGCGCTGACCGACACGGTGTTGAGACGCACCTTTGATGATCTGAACCAGTGGCGGCGTGAGGGGTATCGCTTTTCAGCATCGGTTAATATTTCCGGTGCGTACGTGGATGACCTCGGCTTGCCCGAGCGACTCGAGAAGCAGCTCTGGGAAGTTGGTCTCCAGCCATCCGATGTTCGCATGGAACTGACCGAGACCGCGGTCATGGAAGACCTGGCGAATTCGATGGACATCCTGACGCGGCTGCGACTGCGCGGATTTGCATTGTCGATCGATGACTTTGGCACCGGCTATTCGACATTCATTCAGCTGCATCGCATCCCATTTACCGAGATCAAGATAGACCGGTCATTCGTGCATCTTATCAACGAAGAGAACGATGCCCGCGCGATCGTGGAGTCGACGATCATGCTGGCCGACCGTCTCGGCATGGTCTCGGTGGCGGAGGGTATCGAGCACTCCACACAGTTCAGCGCGATGCGCACGCTCGGCTGTGAACGTGCTCAGGGCTACCACATCGCCCGGCCGATGGCCGCTCGCGATATCAGTCCCTGGATTCAACAGTGGTCATCAGCCTGAGTGGGGCGGACGCGCCGCGTAGTGGCGGGCTGGTTGAGGTTCGGGCGCTCTAGCGCAGCCGCGCACAGGCCGAAAACAGCTCCTCGATCGCTTTGAGCTGGTTGCCGGCCGCTGATGAGGGTACCAGGATGGGTGTGCGAACACCGGCGTCGTACCAGGCCTCCAGGCCCTCGAGAACCTCGCTTTCGGTACCGAACAACGTGTTGTCGGCGAGCCATCGATCTGAAAGGGCCGCGCCCAGTGCATCGTTGTCGTTGCGCGCGATCGCCGCCTCAGCCGCATCCATCTCCTCGACGTACCCGGCCTCGCGCCAGTAATTCCGGTAGTTCTCCAGGCGCGCATACGACAGCAGCGTGCGCCTGTTGACCGCGGCCGCGGCCGCGCGATCATTGCTGATGCAGGTAGGGATCATGTTGCCGATGAAGAAATCAGGATCCGATCGCTTCGCGTCCGGCAGTTCCCCAAGCGATTGGTGCATGTGCGAACGCGAGCCGTTCGCGAACACCAGGCCGTCACCGATTTCGCCTGCCAGGCGAATCATCCGGCGCCGCAACGTCGCCAACACGATCGGCGGTGTCTCACCGATTCGCTCCGCGCCGCGCACCGTTTCGACGAAAGCCCGCATGTCGGCCAGCGGCTTCCCTGGCGTCACCCCGTGCCGCGCGTGCGCCGGCGCGTGGGAGATCCCCACGCCGAACCGGAACCGGCCGCCACTCAGTTCGTGCACAAACGCTGCGGTCTGGGCGAGATCGAGCGGCGCGCGGAAATAGATCGGCATGATGCTCGTGCCAAACGCGATGTGTTGAGTCGCGGTCGCGAGCACCGTGGCGAGCGCCATGTTGTCACCCAGCGAGGGCAGATAGACGCCGGCGAAGCCATGCCGCTCCGACCGCTGCGCGGCTTCGACGATCGTATGGCGCCGGCCGGGCACGGCAGCAAGTGAGATGGCGGGCATTGGCACGGACATGAAGACTTTCCTCGAGACGAGTGACTCGGGCCATTTTGCCTGCCGCGCGTCGAACTGCCTACTTGGGTCCAGGACCGCAAAGAGCATTCTGCGGGTGTCGGCCCGCTTTACACCTCAGTTGTCGCGCGACCTTAGATGATCTCCGCAAGTCGCTGGAATCAAGAGGCTTCGGGTGTGATGGCGTGTTTCTTGCTTGACTCTTGGTGGGCATCCCGAGGCCGATAGCATGGACCCTGTGCTCGAATTCACCGTCACGTTGAGCGTTGGCACCACGCTGACGCTGAGTCTGTTGCACTGGCTTGCGCCCCGTGAATCCGAGGCCGCCCCCGCCCTCTCCAAGCCAGCCCTCGAACGACGCATTGAGGCGGCGCCGGTCGTAACCTTGATGACCGGTGGACGGCTTGGATAAGGCGTCTCAGACTACTGCTCGGGCGCCGGATGCCGATACGGTCGCGGCCACAGGTCGAACACGCGAGACAGCACCGAAAGAGCGAGCGCGTGGCGGAGTTCGCCTCGCTGGACGGCCCCCCTTACCTCGCCTTCCGACATCTTCACTATCTCGATGGCTTCCCCGTCACCCAGTTCCGGATCTGCCGTGATTTCGACGTCCTCGGCCAGCCAGTGATGGCAGAGGTGATTGTGGATCGCTGGGTTTGGCTCGACCGCGCCGAGGTAGGTCCAGCGGCCGCCCCCGTAGCCGGTCTCCTCGAGCAGTTCGCGCTTCGCTGAGGTCAGCGAGTCCTCCCCCGGGTCGACCATGCCGCCCGGTGTCTCAAGGGTGCTGTAACCGACGCCGAAGCGATACTGACGCACCATGATGCAATGTCCGTCGCGGTCGAGCGCAACCATGTTGACCCAATCGACCGATTCGAGAATCAGGCGCCTCAACACCTTGTCGTTACGTGGATTCCGCATGCTGTCATAGCGGGTGCGGAACAGAATCAGGTCGTTGCCCTCCTCGGCTACGTATGAGGAGTCGACACGCTCCCAATCAGTCGTCGGGTCGGGCATCGCAGCACGCTCCTGGTGAAATCTGACGGAAAAAAC
>JBCCEJ010000089.1:0-23708 GCA_039030335.1 Pseudomonadota bacterium
CCTGCTCGCAACGGGCGAGCGCTCAGGGGAACTGGTGACGGCTCTGGAGCGAGGTGCCGACCATCTGGAACAGGATGCGCGCATCCGTCTACAACTGTTCAACAGCCTCGTATACCCAACGGTCATCGTGGCGATTGCGTTGGCTATTTTTGCCGGGCTCACAATTTTCGTAGTGCCTAAGTTTGCCGATGCACTCCAGAAAGCCGGGCATGTGGAAATTCCGTTCGGCGCGCAGCTGATGCTGGATCTGTCGCAATGGATCGACCGCTTCGGGATCCACGCGTTAACAGTGACTGCCGTCGTCCTGGTCGTGGTGTTCGCAGGCTACAGGCTGGGGCTCATCAAGAACTTCGTCGACCGGCTCGTGTTCAAGATTCCGTTCGTCGGCACCAACATCCTGAATGCGAGTATGGCGCACATGGGGTGGACCATGTCGGTGCTGTTGCAAAGCGGTCAGAGCCTGCTCGAATCGCTTGAGTTTCTTGCCCGCAACACTGGCAACCGGGTTATCTCCGACAGTTTTCGCAAAGCCCGCGATGAAATTCTGGAAGGTAATAATCTCGCGCACAGTCTCGACCAGCCAGAGATTCCGCTGCTGGTGCGAAACATGTGCGTCGTCGGCGAGCGCAGCGGACAGCTCGAGAGCGCTGTGCGGGGTTTGGGCGAACACTTCCAGCGAGAATCTTCGCGACGCCTGAAGACCACCATCGCGGTGATGGAGCCGGTCATGACGCTGTCGGTGGCCGGGCTCGTAGCGTTTATCTACATCAGCTTCTTCAAAGCATTGATGCTGGTCAACACCGCAATCTAGTCGACCGCATAAGCAAAGCAGTAAACAGTACTTAGGGACAGGCAATGAGAATCGAGCTCAACGACGACCAATACGATGCCAGCAAACTGTCGTTCGCTGCCATTGAAAATACGCTCATCAACATAGACTCCGGATCCGAGGTCTACGATGGGATGCGTGCGCCGTTTTTTCTGAACCAACAACTGGTCGATGCCATCAAGGCCAACGCCTCCGACATTCACTTCGAACCTTACTCGGACAGCCTGTGCGTGCGGTTTCGCGTCGATGGTGTCATGCAGGAAGTGGTCAGTCTGCCGAAAGAATTCGGGCACCTGGTCACAACAAGGCTGAAGGTGATCTCCGGGCTGGATATTTCCGAACACAGCATCGGCCGCAGTGGTCGTTTCAAGATGTCGCTCGGGCAGGACAGCAAGAAGGGTGTCGACTTTCGATGCTCGGTCATCCCCACGCTCTACGGCGAGACGCTGAATCTCCGGGTGCTGTACCTGCCCGAAGAAAAGATGGGGCTCGGAACGCTCGGCTTCGAAGAGCACCAGATTGAACCGGTGCTCTATCACGCCAACCGGTTGCAGGGGCTGGTCCTCATAACCGGCCCCACGGGGGCTGGTAAGACCGTGACGCTCTACACGTTGTTGAAGCACATGAACAACCGCACGAGCAGTATCTTCACGGTCGAGGATCCGGTGGAGATTGAACTGCGCGGTATCAACCAGATAGGTGTAACCGCCGAGAACTCGGTTGGCGACATCACGCGGGCGCTGCTGCGGCAGGATCCCGACGTCATCATGCTTGGCGAGATTCGTGACCGCGAGACTTGTGAGGTGGCCGTACGTGCTGCCAATACGGGTCATCTCGTCTTGTCCACGGTTCACTCGAACGGGGCGACCAAATCTATTTCGCGACTGGTGGGTCTCGGCCTCGAACGCCAGGAACTCGCCTCCGTACTCTCGCTCGTGGTGAGTCAAAGACTGCTTCGGCGATTGGATCCCCGCTCGCGAGTTGAAACAACGGTCGATCGGGATCGTCTGCTGGCGCTCGGTTTCGTGGACGAGGAGCTCGATGGATTGAAACTCTATCGCGCCGCGCCGGACGCGCATTCTACTGGCTATCGTGGGCGAACCGGCGTGTTCCAGGTTGTCCCTGTCAACAGTGAAGTGGCGGGCATGATCGCCGGCGCAGCGACGGAAGACGAGATCGAGCGCTACGTGGAGCAGCGCGGGTTGCACGACATGCGTCGTAGTGCGCTCGAGAAGGTCAAGCAGGGCATCACGGATGTCGACGAGGTTGAGCGGATATTCGGCTACGTGGACGGATACGACTTCAATGGCAAGGCATTGAGCGGCGCGCACCATCAGGTACGGGAGATCGCAGCATGACAGTCGTAGTGCGGCACCAAAGCGTGAAGCCCGGTCAGCGTCCGTCGACGCGGTCTCGCGGCTTTACGCTACTGGAACTGCTCATCGTCGTCTCCATACTGGCCGCCCTCTCCGGGATTGGCGTCTCCGTGGTCGGCAACTACTTCCGCTCGGCACATGCGGAGATGGTCGACGTGGAGATGGAACGCATTGCAAACGCGGTACTGAAGTTCAATGCCGATACCGGCTATTTCCCGGGCGAGGGCCCGTTTGCGCGAACGACCTGGAGACAGGACGATGCGTTCGACTTCGCGTTCCTGTTCTATGCGCCGGGCAACGACCGGGCAGGGCACGCGGTTGGCACGCGGGCACGAACGGATGTGGGCCTTGAGCGACGCTGGAGCGGCCCGTATCTCTCGGCGAGTTCAATGCGCTACCTGCGCATCGACCAGTGCCGCGGACCCAGAGCGCAAGAGGCTCTCGAAGTATTCCCTCTGAACGTGCCGCAGAGACGCTACGCCAACGGCATCATCGCGCTGCAGGATCCATTCGAAAAGCCTCAGAATGCAGTTGGTCGGGGCGATCGTTCCGCCCCGTGCTTCGTGACGCGCACGACGACGGAAGATCAACCGCGGTGGATCAACCAGTCCCGTGCAGGACAACCGTACCGCTACGACCCGGCGTTCCGGAGCAGCCGCTATCTCGAATGTCCGAAAACCGGACGCGGATGCGTGGCGCTCCTGAGTGCCGGACCCAATGGCCGGTTCGAAAACGGCGATGCTGACGACGTTGTCAAAATCCTGAGGTTTGGATCATGAAAGCGCCTGGTCGTACGGACGGGTTCACGCTGCTAGAACTACTGGTGGTTCTCGGATTGCTCGGTCTGATGTCGACGCTCGCGGCAGAGTATCTGGTCAACGACGTGAACCGCGATCGCCGCGACGCTACGGCCGAGCGGATCGCCGAGATCCGCTATGCGATCGCAGGCGACCACTCCCGTACGCTGAATGGAATGCCCGCGTTCAGCGGCTATATCGCCGATACCGGGACGTTGCCAAAGTACGTGCGCGACCTGTTGAGTAACCGGTACTGCACGAATGTGCAGTACCGAAATGAGAGCGATTGCGTGGCAAACGGCCAGGAATGGCGCGAGGTGAGCAACTGGAAGGGACCGTATCTGCGGGCGACCACATACAAAGATGTGTACGACGGGTCAGGCTCCCTGGTCGCGAGCATTCCCGTCTTTCGGGACGCCTGGGGGAATCGTTCCTCAGACGGTGATGACAGCGATAGTCCGGGCGCGGGCGACAATTTGAACTTCGGCTGGACTTTCCGCGCTGATGCGGACGGCTTTGCGCTGCGGATCGCGAGTCTGGGGGCCAACGGTTCTTCGGTTGATCCGGCAGATTCGACAACGCGGGTCTACGACCGTGACGTGGTCGTGGAAATCCATTCCCATCAGGTGCGTGGCATCGACGTCGACGTAGAAGTCGTCAATCTGTCCGGTCGGTCCGAGAGTTTGTATTGCCTGCGCGCGACTTATCGCGACGGTCGGCGGGTGTTCGTGGACCTCGCGGCCGACAATGTCATTCCCGCAGCCGCCACCTTCGGCCCGATCGTGGTCGATGGATTCAGGAAGGCGGCCGGATCGGCTTCATGCGATGCCGCGGCTCGATACGAAGGCATCAGAGCGACGGAGTTTTTTGCTCACAATGCGTTTGGCACCGACCAGTTGCAGATCACGATCAACTGAGGCGGTGCGGCGAGGCGACCGCTGGCGGAGCTCGACGCTCGGCGTTACGCGAAGCGCTCTGCGAGTGGTCGCTGCGGCGATTCCCGCAGGCGCGCAGCGCGGAGCGTCACGATGACCACGCTGGGCCTCCCGCAGGCGTACGCCAGAGTCACGCGGTCCTATACGGCCGCTTGCTCCGGAACCCGCGAGCGTTCTGGCAGGAACAGCGTCGTTACGAAAATGCCGAGCGCGATGTAGGCGAGGGCACTGAACAGTAGCGCGAAGCCCCACCCGGAGTGGATCCAGGCGATCAGCGGTACGGCGGTAGCGCTGACCGTGAAGGTGACGATGTAGCGTAACGCGTACGCCCGGCTTCGCCACGCGCTGCGCGCGATGCGCCCGATCAGCACATCGTTGATCGGGATCTGTCCGAACACCACCAGCATGAATGCGACGGCGACCAGCAACGCGGCGATTCCGTCGAGTTGTGCCATCACGAAGAAAAACACCGCCTGCAAGCCCGCCACAGCTGCGAACACGGTTCGCACGGGGTAGTGGTCGACGAGATAACCCACGACGAGCTGCGCGAAGGCCGCCACCGTGAATGTGATAAACGCGTAGAAACCTACGAGCGTCGCTGTGCCGGCGATATCCGTCAGACGCTCATCGAAGACCTTCGGCAACGCGAACGTGGTGCTTTGGAAAACCAGGCCGCCGAGCGCCGTCGTGATGAGGATGACGGCGAAGAAGCGGATCAGCAGGCGGGTGGGAATGTCGGTGCGCCCGGCTGCACCCGCGGCGGCGGCCTCCTTCACGCCGGCACGCCCGGCACGCACGAACAGCAGGAACCAGATCCCGACCGCTATGGAAACGCAGCCGGGCACGATAAAAGCGCTCTTCCATCCAGCCGTGTCGACGAGAAAGCCCGTGAGCAATGCCGCGCTCGCGACGCCCATGTTGCCGAAGATACCGTTGATGGCGAGCGGCACACCGGTTTTCTCGAGCCCTTGTACGACCATCGCCAGTCCGACCGGGTGGTAGATGGCTGCGAACACGCCCACCGCGGTGAGGCTGAGAGCCATCTGCATTGGCGTCTCGGCAAAGCTGGCGATGATGGAGCACACGCCGATGCCGATGAAGAACACCACCATCATGCCCTCGCGGCTCCACTTATCGGCCAGCCAGCCCGCCGGTATCGCGCAAAGACCAAACGCAACGAATCCCGGCGTCGCGTAGGGGATCAGCTCGGCGTAGCTCATGTTCCAGTCCAGCGTCAGACGCAGGGCAGCTGTGGCGAAAATCAGCACGAACAGGTGGTCCAGAAAATGACCGATGTTCAGAAACAGGAACCGCAACCGCTGGTCGTTCATGGACCTTGCACCGTGCTCGAAAACTTGCCCGTAAGCGTATTGTCGTGAATGCTGTGGCGTCGTTATATCGATATCAAGCCAAATATTCGCGAGAATGAGCCAAACTGTTCTGTCGCTGAGCCCACGGGTCCCGCAACTGGAAGCCCGGCCACAGCCCGTAGTCGTGTACGCGCGCAATCTCCGGGCCGGTGACGTCTTGCCCAGCCATCAACACGCCCGCGCGCAAATGGTTTATGCGCGCACCGGCGTCATGACCGTCACGACACCAGGCGTATCGCATCTGGTGCCGCCACAGCGGGCCGTCTGGGTACCAGGGGGGGTTGCGCACGAGATCGAGGCGCGGAGCTCGGTAGAGATGCGCACGCTCTACGTTCAGCCGGATGCGGCGGCCGCCCTGCCTGCTGACGTACAGGTGTTTCATGTGAGCGCACTACTGCGCGAACTCATCCTTGCGGCGGTCGCGGGTGGCTCGGACTATGCTCCCGACACTCCGCAGGCCCGGCTTGCGACGGTGCTGCTCGACCAGATAGGCGCTCAGCAGGTGGCTTCGCTGAGTCTGCCGATGCCGCGTGAGCCGCGGATGCTGAAGATCGTTCATGCGCTCATCGCGGCGCCTGGTGACCCTCGCGATCTGTCAGATTGGGCTCGCGACGTGGGTGCGAGCAAACGCACGCTCACCCGACTATTCCGGGGCGAGACGGGACTCACGTTTCGCGACTGGCGTCAGCGCTTGCGCGTGATGCGCGCCCTCGAAATGCTGGCGGCTGGGGACAGCGTGACCGCCACGGCCATGGCGCTCGGCTATGACAGCACCAGCGCTTTCATCGTAATGTTTCGGCGCACGTTGGGCGCGACACCGCGCAGTTACCTCTCCCGGTCGTAGTCCTCAGGAGACCGCGCTCGGCGACGCAAACATTTATCCGGTTCGGAGTTTGTCGACCCGGTTCGGATTCTTGAGTGCAAACTCCCTGCACGCTGGTTGAGGCTTTGCCAAACCGGACTACCACAACAACACCGAACGGGTGTGCCAGACGCGCGGCAGCGCCCCGGTTTAAGACGGCGTAAACTGAGCGGCTGGATGTCAACGTCGGGAACTACGAATGCCAAAAGCGTACTGGGTAAATGTCTATCACGCCGTTCACGATGAGTCGAAGCTGGCGGCCTATGCGAAACTTGCCGGCCCGGCGGTAGAAGCTGGCGGTGGCAAGTTCATCGCCCGCGGGGTGGCGGCCAAGGCATATGAAGCAGGCGTGTTACAGCGCACCGTGTTGGTCGAGTTCGAATCTCTAGATGCCGCGATCGCTTGCCACGACAGCCCCGCTTATCAGGAAGCGCTGGAGGCGTTAGACGGTGGCGTGACACGCGACATGCGCGTTGTCGAAGGAACCTAGAGACTTCCGGCGAAAAGCGGGCCCCGAGCCCCGGAACAAACTCCGGAATGAGCGGGCGGACTTCCCCTTTGCGCGATGCAAGGCGTCGCGGCGGTTGCGACAAAAGAAGCTTGAACCGCCCCGCGCGCCATGCGCGAGGTAGCAGGAACAAACGCGCAGAACCATGCCCCATGCCATCATCGTCGACAGTCTGAGCCAGTGCATTTTCGTGCGCTACGAGGGCCGGTCGAGCCTGAGTGAAGTGCTCGGTGTCATCACCTTTCTGGTGGAAGAGCCGGTCTATCGGCAGACGTATCTGAGGCTGCACGACTTCAGTCGTATCGACTGGCAACCGACCGCGAAGGAACTCAAGCGGCTGGCTGACCACAGCCGTATGACGCGCTCCCGGCTCACCGAAGACGAGCGCGACAAGCGGCGCACCGCGGTGCTCGTTGGTCGTGAGGTCGATTTCGGGCTAGGGCGGATGACGCAGGCGTTTGCTGATCCGCCAGGTGGTCCCACTTCCGAGTTCCGAATGTGCCGCACATACGCCGATGCGGCTGCTTACCTCGGGCTGCCCGCTGACGACTACGACCCGTTCGAGCAACCGGGTGATGCCGCTTCGGGCAACTGAGCGCCCGATCGGCCTCGAACGCGCCCCGCCAGCCGATTGCAATCGCCATGGTTCACGTGGCCTTCTCAGGTACCAGAGCGAGCGCGCTCGTGCTTCGATCGCTGGAACAAAGGGCCGATCACCCCGTGCATCTCCCGGTATACCCGGGGCGTCGCCGTGACGATATTGCCGGTGTCCAGAAATCTCTCGCTGCCGTCGGCGTCGGCTACGATCGCACCGGCTTCTTTGGCGATCAGCGCGCCGGCTGCCATGTCCCAGGCACTCAGCCCGAACTCCCAGAAGCCGTCATATCGCCCGGCCGCCACGTACACCAGATCGAGCGCTGCCGCGCCGGGTCGGCGCAGTCCAGCCGTACGTTCGGTGAAGGTCCGGAACACTTGCATATAGCGTTCGACCTCGTCGTTTTCACGGAAAGGAAAGCCGGTGCCCAGAACCGCACCATCGAGCGAGCGCCGCTCGCTCACCCGAATGCGCTTGTCGTTCAACTGGGCGCCACCGCCGCGGGTTGCGGTAAAGAGTTCCTGCTTGAACGGGTCGTAGACCACACCGACCTCGAGGCGCGTTTTGTGTTGCAGCGCAATCGATACGGCGAAGTGGGGAATGCCCTGCAGGTAGTTGAGCGTGCCATCCAGCGGATCGATGATCCAGGTCCAGTCGCTGTTGCCCGTCCGGCCGCTTTCTTCTCCCAGAAAGCCGTGATCCGGATGGGCCTTTTGCAACGTTTCAATGATCACCGCCTCGCATTGGCGATCGACTTCACTGACGTAGTCGTTCTTTCTCTTCTCGGCCACTTTGACGCGGTCCAGGCGTTCCATCTGGCGAAGCATGATGGTGCCCGCAGCGCGCGCAGCGCCGATCGCAATGTTCAAAGGTCCTTGCATGGAAGTTCTCGAGCGGGTGGTCAGATGAGGCGGCAGCGGCACTCGACCGGTCCGGCGGACGTCGAGGTCACCGGATCGAGTTTACCATTCACCCTTGCCCATGGCCTTCACGAACCGGCACGCACGGCGCGTCGCAGCCGCTGCCGTACCTGGACCGAGCCCGGTTTCTGGGCCACTCTACGCGACCATCGCGAACCTGACGTAGAGACCGGATTTGACTTCGGCCGATCGCACTTCCGTCAACGCTCTGGGCGCGTTTCGCGTCGTGCTGGTCGAGACATCTCACCCCGGCAATATCGGCGCCGCTGCGCGCGCGATGAAGACCATGGGGCTCCGACATCTGTATCTGGTCAATCCGACCGGCTTTCCTGGCGCCGAGGCCACGGCCCGCGCAGCCGGGGCAGACGACGTGCTGTACCACGCACGGGTGGTGAGTGACCTGTCGGACGCCCTGAAGGATTGCGTGCTCGCCTGCGCCACAACGGCACGACGCCGTGAGATCGGCGGTGTTCCGCGGGCTCCCCGGGGGCTTGCCGCAGAACTGCTAAGTGCGGCTGCGAAAGGACCGGTGGCGCTGGTGTTCGGGCGGGAAAGCTCTGGGCTCAACAATGCCGAGGTTTTGCAGTGCCAGCTGACCCTGGAGATCCCGGCCAACCCGGCCTACTCATCGTTGAACCTCGCATCCGCCGTACAGGTCGTCGGTTACGAACTCCGAACGGCCGTGCTCGCGGGCGTTTCCGGGGACCCGGACAGTGGTGAAGAGCTCGCCGGAGTGGGGGAGTTGGAAGGTCTCTACGCACATTTCGAAGCGGCGGCAACCGCGCTCGGGTTTCATGATCCCGAGCACCCGAAGAAGCTGATGGCCAGGGTCCGGGCCCTGTTCGGCAAGAGTCGCCTGACTCATTCGGAAGTCCAGATTCTGCGTGGCCTGCTGTCAGCTGGCGAGCGGCGCGCAGGCGATCTGGAGCGCATTCAGGCAACTCTCACGGATTCCCCTGCCGGCGGTGCTGAGCAGCCGCCGGGCTGACGCGGTCGAGCAGGCCAGTCACGGTGCGGCCGTGTCGTTCCTCCCGCGGTGTCCCGCCGGCCTCGAGATCAGGCGGCCGGGTCGGCGTCCAGATCGAAAGGCGTGTTGAGGGGTTGCCCATCCAGCCAGGCGAGTTCGTCACGCATCGTCAGGCGCCCCGTAGCGAACCAGCCGACCACGCTCGGTAGCAACTCGTGCTCCCGCTCGAGTACCCGCGCGGCCAGGGTGTCGGCGTCATCGGTGCCAACTACCGTGACGCTGGCAGCAGCGATCCGGGGACCACCGTCGAGGGTGTCCGTGACGAAATGCACCGTCGCCCCATGCCGGGTCCGCTGGTCGGCGAGCGCTCGGGCGTGGGTGTTCAGGCCAGGGTAGTCCGGCAACAGCGAAGGATGGATATTCAGCATGCGCCCGAGATAACGCTTTATGAAGGGCGGCGTCACGATGCGCATGAAGCCGGCCATGACAACGAGGTCAGGACGGTATCGATCGATGGTATCAGCGAGCGCATCGTCGAATGTGGCGCGCTCCGGGTACTTTCGATGGGCGACTACCTCGGTCTTCAGACCGCGTTCAGCAGCTGACGCGAGCCCGGCTGCGCCGGGCTCGTTGCTGATGACGGCCACGATGTCGGCCGGCAGGTCGCGGGCACAGGCATCTGCCAGTGCGAGCATGTTGCTGCCCCGGCCCGATATCAGCACGACCAGACGGCAGCGGGCTGGCCGCTCAGACATAGATAACCTTCGGGCCGTCGCGGTCGTCGACGAGCGTGCCGATCCGGCTGGCCGGGGTGGCGTGCGCCTCGAATGCGGCCAGCGCAGAGCCGACCTGTGCCTCGGGGACGCACACGACGAAGCCGACGCCACAATTAAATGTCCGGTCCATCTCGGCGCGCTCGATGCGCCCGGCGTCGGCCAGCCACCGGAATACGCTTTGCTCGGGCCACGCACCACGCTCGATGGCTGCGCTGAGACCGGGCGGCAGCGCTCGCGGCAGATTCTCGGGGATTCCGCCCCCGGTTATGTGCGCCATGGCGGTGACTCGTACCTGTTGAAGCAACGCACGTACTGATCGCACGTAGATGCGCGTCGGCTTCAGCAGAGACTGCACGAGCGGGTCTCCATCCAGGGTCGCCGGCGCATTCGCGCCCTCCAAGTCGAGAACGCGCCGGACCAGGGAGTAACCGTTCGAGTGCAGGCCGTTCGCATGCAGTGCAATAACGGCGTCGCCGGGGCGGGCCTTGCGGCCGTCCACGACCTGGTCTGCGTCCACGATGCCGACGCAAAAGCCCGCGAGGTCGAGGTCGCCTTTGGCGTACATTCCCGGCATCTCGGCGGTCTCACCGCCTATCAGCGCGGCGCCAGCCTGCTCGCATCCGGCCGCGACACCATCCAGGACGGCGCGCGCCTGCTCCAGGTCCAGTTCCGCGGTGGCGTAGTAATCCAGGAAGAACAGTGGTTCGGCGCCGGCAGTGAGGATGTCGTTGACACACATGGCCACCAGGTCGATACCAACACCGCTCAGTTGTCCGTGATCCAGCGCGAGGCGCAGCTTGGTGCCGACACCATCTGTGCCCGATACCAGCAGCGGTTCCCGGTACCGGTCGAGCGGCACCTTGAACAGTGCGCCAAAGCCGCCCACACCGGTCAGGACCTCAGGTCGGCGGGTACGGGCCGCCAGTGGCGCGATGTGTTCCACCAGTGCGTTGCCCCGGTCGATGTCGACACCGGCGTCTTTGTACGTCAGACCTTCTGTCACTTCGGGACTCTCCGGGGCGGTGGCGTCGCCACCGTGTGGGCCATATCGAACGCCGGCAGTCGATCGCCAACGGCCGGGCCGTTCGCACGAACGGGCAGCAGCCCGGTACATGGCCCGACCGGTGACCGTCACCGGATACCGATCGTACCAGCGAATGTGGTGTCAGCGGCCCGAACATCTGCGTGACTTCGGGCCGGTGCGCGAACTGCCATGAGGCGCCTCGGCGCGCGGACCGACGAACCAAGGCCGTGTTCGCGGCGCTGGCGGCCGCTACAATGGCGGTTTCAAGCTTTGCCGCTAAGGTGTAGCACTGCTATGCGCAGGAAGTTCGAAGCGCGCGCGCGGGCCGCCGGTCCACGTGGTCCTGGTCAGACTCGCCGACGTCACGCGACTGGTATGTGGCTGTTCGGGGCGGTCTTTTTCGCGTGCGTGCTCTGGTCTGTGACCGCGCGCGCGGCACCGGTCTCCGGTCTTTACGAAGCCGAGGCCCTGCTGGCGGACACCTCCGAGCCGGCGCGGGCTGACGCGGAGCTGCGCGCGCTTGAGACGGTGCTCATCAAGCTGACCGGCGACAGCAGCATCAACGTCCTGGAAGTCATGGCGCTCTACGATCGCGGCGTGAGCGATCTGGTCCGTGATTCACGTCAACAGCTGTCAGCCGGCGGGGCGAGCCGCCAGCTGTGGGTCCAGTTTGACAGGAGGCAGCTCGATAATCTGCTGCAACTCGCGCAGGTGTCGCGCTGGGGTGCCGAACGTCCGCTCGGGACAGTGATACTGGCGGTGGACGATGGGCGCGGAGCTGAAATCCTCGCTGCCGCTGACGCGAGCGGTCGTGCTGCCACGATCATGGCAGCGGCGCGGCGCCGGGCGATTCCGCTGGTTTTGCCTCTGATGGACCTGACCGATCAGCGCAGCGTTGACCCCGCACGAGCAGATACTGGGCCGGCTGACCAGCTGGGGCAAATCCGGCGCCGGTACCGCGGTGAGGCGCTGATCTTCGGCAGCCTGCGTCGTACCGGGCAGGACTGGACCGCCCGGTGGACGCTGGACGCTCCAGGCGGCGCGCAGCGCTGGGAACAGCGCGGGCAACCCGTCTGGTTGCTCGAGACGCTGGTCGACCGCGTAGCCGATGTACTCGGCAGTCGTTTCAGAGATAACGCGCCAGCTCCGCGAGTGGCGGGCTCGGATCCCGCCCCGTCGCCATTTCAGACACAGCCACCGGTTACCCGCGACCGACCGGCTACTCCGACCGCGCCCCGCGCACCTGCCGGCGGCGCCGCCGCCGTGTCGGGTGTCGGCACCGCGCCCCGCACCGTCACACCAGTCAGTCCGGTCAACGTGCCCCAGCGCACCGGGCCAGCGCAGCTGCACGCGGGTGGCCTACATCCGTCCGACGGGCTCGCCGTCACCGTCAACGGGGTGTATGGAGTCCGCGGTTACGGGCGTTTACTGGCGCATCTACGCGAGTTGCCGGGGGTCGACGACGTGGTCGTCACCGGCGTGGCCGGCAGGCAGGTTGGCGTGGTGTTGCGTGGGAGCGGCGGCCGCCTGGTGGTGAGCGAGTCGCTCGCGGCAGATTTCCTGCTTCAGCTCGATCCCGTTTCCGGCGCCGGGCACTACCGGTTTCAACCGTAGAGTTTCGCCGTGACAGAACCGATAAGGCCCGTTACGCCATTGACTGATTCCCAGCGCTGGATGGCGATCGCCGGCTTTGTGCTGGGTGCCTGGGTTCTCTACCTGCTGGCTCCGGTGTTGACACCGTTCGCGGTCGGTGCGTTGCTGGCTTACGTAGGCGATCCGCTCGTCGATATGCTGGAGCGCCGCCGGCTGAGTCGTACCGGTGCAGTGGTTCTGGTGTTCCTGATCATTTTCGGCGCACTGATCCTGGCGGCGCTGTTTCTGATCCCATTGCTCGAGCAACAGATAGTCGCGCTGGTCCGCAAGGTGCCTGGCTATATCGACTGGATTCAGTCGAATCTGATGCCAGTGCTGATGCAGAGTCTCGGGGTGGAGCAGGGCGTCGTCGAACTCGGCGGCCTGAAGCGCACGATCGCCGGGCATTGGCAAAAGGCTGGCGGATTCCTGGTCGGCGTGGTGTCGGACGTATCGAAGTCGGGCATCGTAGTGATCGGTTGGGTAGGGAACGCGGTCCTGGTCCCGGTCGTCACTTTTTACCTGTTGCGCGACTGGGATCTGCTCGTTGAACGTGTGCACAATTTGATCCCCCGGACCGTCGAGAGCACCGTGTCTACGCTGGCGCGCGAGTGCGACGAAGTATTGGCCGAGTTCTTCCGTGGGCAACTGCTCGTCATGCTGGCTCTCGCGGTGATCTACTCCGCGGGTCTTGCGCTCGTCGGGCTCGAGTTGGCGCTACTGATCGGCTTGACCGCCGGTCTCGTCAGCTTCGTGCCGTACCTGGGCTTTCTCGTGGGCATTGTGCTGGCTGGAGTGGCCGCATTCTTCCAGTTCCAGGAAGTCACTCCCCTCATCTGGGTCGGCGGTGTGTTCGCTGTCGGTCAAGCGATCGAAGGCATGTTGCTGACGCCGCTGTTGGTCGGTGACCGGATTGGAATGCACCCGGTTGCCGTGATCTTCGCCGTGCTCGCGGGGGGCCAGCTCTTCGGTTTCTTCGGGATCCTGTTGGCACTGCCAGCCGCCGCCGTGATCGTCGTGCTGCTGCGGCACGCTCACGACCGCTACCTGGAAAGCGACCTCTATCACACGTGAGCACGGAGCAGCGCTTCCCCGTCATGCATGTCCGTGAGCACGCTTGGTTCGATGTGTACTGCAGCCATGCGGTTTCCTGTTGAATCCTCGGGCGCCGCGGTGTCGCCCTGTGCTACCGCGTGCATCCTGTTGCTGATGCAGTCGGGTCGATGAAGCAGGCCGGACTGGATAGAGGGGCTCTCCGGCAGCAGACGTTGCCATTCGGACGACGTAGCTACGGATTTGCCGAGTTCGTCGCCGAGGACCGCACGGTGGTCGATTGGCTGCAAGGCGTTGGCCGGGCAGACCGGCACCATGGCCTGTTGGTCGGGGCTTCGGGCGTGGGCAAATCGCACCTGATGTTGGCGACCTGCGGCCAGGCGCACGCTATGGGCCTTGGTGTCGCGTACATCCCTCTGGCCGAACGCTCGGCGTTGGCACCCCAGATGCTCCACGACCTCGATGCGCACGATCTGGTCTGCTTCGACGATGTTGGCGCGATCGCCGGTGAACGGGCCTGGGAGCAAGCGGTGTTCGCCTGCTACAACGCCTGCGATGACGCGGGCCGCCTCATGTTGTTCGCGGCTGGCAATACCGCGTCGGCCTTGCCTCTCGAACTCGCGGATCTGCAGTCGCGCCTCGCCGCCGCCGTCGTGCTCAGAGTCAACGCACTGGACGACCACGGGCTGACGGAAGCGATGATGCGTCGGGCTGACGCCGGCGGCTTTCGCCTGGTGCCCGCCGTCGCCGAATTTCTGATTCGGCGGTTCCCGCGCGACATGC
Organism: Pseudomonadota bacterium; assembly: GCA_039030335.1. Taxonomy (GTDB): domain Bacteria; phylum Pseudomonadota; class Gammaproteobacteria; order HK1; family HK1; genus JBCCEJ01. The sequence goes on from JBCCEJ010000089.1 coordinate 14,428, forward strand.
ACGTGCTGGCTGCGACCGTCGACCGTATCGCCAGTCTGTCACTGGCCGAGCAGCGCCGCGTCACGGTGCCCGCCGTCAGTGGCTGGTTGACCGACGGCTTGTTGGGGACCGCGTATGACTGAACTGAGTGCGGCACGTGCCGAGAGCCGGTGGCAGCGGGTCGCGGGGTTACGTTTGCACTACCTCGAGTACCTGCCTGCGCCTGATCGGTCGCCGAGTGAGTTGCGCACGGTGCTCCTGCTTCACGGCGGGGCCGCCCATGCGCACTGGTTCGACTTCGCGGTGACGCTGCTGGCTGACCGGTACCGCGTGTTGTCGCTGGATCTCCGCGGGCACGGCGACAGTGAGTGGGCGCCGGATGGTCGTTATGGCTACGCGCGCTACGCCGCCGACGTCGCGGCCTTCATCGATGCGCTCGGGACCGGCCCTGTAGGACTGGTCGGGCATTCGATGGGAGGTATGGTCGCGTTGCTCACCGCGTCGCGTCATGCAGACCGGGTGAGCGCGCTGACCGTCATCGATTCCAAGATGGAGATGAGCCCGGCACGCGTTGCGACGCTGCGACAGATCGGCGACGGGGGTGGCAAGCGCTTCGCGAGCCGCGAGGCGTTCATCGATGGTTTCAAAATTCGGCCCGAAGGCAGCCATGCAGATGTGGAGGTCGTGCGCTATATGGCCGCCGCGGCGTGTCGTCAGTTTGACGACGGCACGTGGCGGAACAAGTTCGACCGCGCGGTCTACGCGCACCGCGAACCGGTCGACGGATTCGACTACTGGGGCGACGTAGCCGCCCCGGCCCTGCTGCTTGGCGGCCGGCTGAGCGACCGGATCACGCCAGACCTGGTGAGCCGCATCAAGCGGCACTGCCCGCAACTCGAATACCGGATGATCGATGGGGCGGGTCATCACATCCCACTCGATCGACCGCGTGAGTGCGATGCCGCCGTCAGTGCCTTTCTTGGACGAGTCTGGACCTGACAGCGCGTCTGCAGGTGTCAGCAGCCGGCGTCGCACCGTGACTGTCTCTGATGGCCCGGCCGGCCCGGCGTACTGTATTGCACGTGCCGACACCGTGCCCCGTGATAAACATCAGAGGTCCGCAGGATGCTTTGATGTGGCGGCTGCGAAGACTCGACGGTGCGCTGCAGGCGCTCGTCTCGCGCGTTGCATGCCGGTGTCGCGAGGCGCTGGCGGTCAGTTTGCCAGCTGCACGGCAAGCGTCGCGACGCGCTTTCCGAGCGCGGTGCAAAGCGCGGTCTCGGTAGCGTCCATCGTCCGCTCGCCGTGTGCACCCGACAGGTACCCGGCCCCGTATGGAGAACCCCCGCCCTCGGTATCTCTCAGTCCAGCCTCGGTGTAAGGCAGACCGCAGACCACCATGCCGTGATGCATCAACGGCAACATCATCGAAAGCAGTGTGGATTCCTGCCCGCCGTGCGGACTGCTGCTGGCTGTGAATACACCCGCCGGTTTCCCGCAGAGCGCCCCGCTCAGCCATAACTCGCTGGTGCCGTCCAGAAAGTACTTGAGCGGCGCGGCCATGTTGCCGAAGCGGGTTGGACTGCCGAGTACCAGGCCGTGGCAGCCGCGCAGTTCCTCGAGCGTAGCGTACGGAGGACCTTCAGCCGGGACGGGTACGGCCCCGGTTTCCGCCTGGGATCGGATCGGCGGCACGGTGCGCACCTGGGCGGCCGCTCCGTCGACCCCGTCGATACCTCGCGCAATCGCCGTCGCCATCGTCGCGACGTGCCCGTGTGTCGAGTAGTAGAGGACCAGGATCTCGCGCATGCTCAAGTGCTCTGGCGTCTTCGTTTGGCAGATTCCATCAGCGGTGCACGAACGCCTGGCCGGGCGCCGCCGGACAATCGTCGCCGTTATCCCTGCGCGGCGGACCTTTCACGGTAGGCAGCTGAAAACGACGGCAACTCGGCCTTGCCGCCCGGCTGGTGCACAGGGTACCGTAGCTGCCGCCACTACGGCACGCTCTCGCCCGCGTCAGGACCGCGCAATTAGCGTCGGTCCCTGGTGCTCGCCTCGAAGGCAATCTATCAGGCATTTCACCATCTATGACCCCAGTTCATTTCCGACTTCTGCTGCTGGTCGTGCTGCTCCCGTTTCTACAGGCGTGTGCCACGGCGCCCGCGCAGGAGATGAGCGAAGCTAGACAGGCGATACAGGCGGCGGTTGCGGCCGGGGCCGACGAACTCGTAGCTGGAGATGTGGATCGGGCCCGCACCTTCATGACAGGCGCGGAAGAGGCGCTGGTGCTTGAGCAATACAAGCGCGCGCGTACCGCAGCCCTGGCGGCGAAACGTACTGCGTTGCTGGCCCACAAGGTGGCCGTCAGCATTCAGACTGCGGAGCAGCTTGCTGACACGGCGAACGGCCGAGGGCTCGATGTCTCCGCGGCCCGGGCGTCGCTTGCGTCTGCGCGCCGTGCGGCCGAGGCCGGCGCTTCCACTGAAGCGATTCGGGCCGCGGAAACTGCCTCGCGCTTGCTGCGCGCCCAGCTCGAGTAGACCCGGACGGCACCTACGACATCGCAGCGCCTTCGACGTGCTCGACACCGGGGGTCAATTCGACCATCCGCCCAAGCCGCAGTGGCACTGCCTGCTCACCGAAGGCGGCCTCGGCTTCCAGTTCTGACCTGAAGGTGCCGCGGGGCACGATCAGCGAAACCTTGGAGGTGTCGCTCGACGCCAGCACCAGCGCCGCGCGCTGCTGCAGGTTGCCGACTGCGTCGCTGTAGCGCAGCCGGACCGGACGGGAGTTGGAACTGAGCAACTCGATACCCACACTGTGTTCGCCGTGTTGATTGACCGCCAGCCAGCGAACCAGTCCGACGGCCCATTGAACGCCCGCTTCGCCAGCCTGCAACCCAACCAGTTCGCCGACGAGCGGTATCGCGAGTGGCCGGACGGTTCGGGTGAGGCAGACGCCGCGTTGGGAGCTGTTCTTCAGCTGCCACGTATCGGTGCCGTACAGGCTCCGGAGCGGGATCGTGTCTTCCGGGTCGACGTCTTCGATGTCGATGGCATCTTCTTCACCGCTTGGCGGCGGGCGCGCGGCTGACGATTGCTCGGATTCACCGCCGCTGAAGTGGTGGACGGTCGACAATCCGACCGCCAGTCGAATGTCGCCGCTGGAGGCCATCCGTTCGTCAGCGCGCCTCGGCGGGTCCTCCAGGGCTTTGACGACGATCGGCAGGCTCACATCACTCACGAAATCAGCGCTCGCTCGAATGGCGGCGCTGATCTGACGGGTGTCGATGACATAAGCCTCGGCGGGCAGGCCGTTCGAATACTCGGCAGCGTGACGCGGCGGACCGTCGTGTTCGGGGTCGAGCACCAGTGCATTGGCCGGTACCGCCCCCGACGGCGGGCTCAGCTGTATTTCATCCTCGAACTGGCCGAGGTGGGTAAAGACCCGCCAGACCTGCCCATACCCGAGGTGGAGCGGATCCACAGCGCTCAACAGCGCGATGCGCCCATACGTCAGCCCGGCGCCATCGCGCAGTTCTGGCCGCGCGGCGTCGGTGCCCACACGCGCATCGGTGAATCCGTGTTCGTCGGCGAACGCGAACAGTTCATGCAGTTCGGGCCATATGTCCGGCAATGCGGGCAGATATTGGTGATAGCTTTGCAGTAGCACATAGGTCAGAAAATGCAGCGCTCGCTGGGTGGCGAGACGCGCCAACTTCAGTCCCCCGAAAATCGTGCGCCGCTCGGCGGTCTCCGCAAGCAGCAGTTTGTATCCGAGAGCCATTTGCTGGGCCACTTGCCGGGCCGCATCGGCCTCGTCCCGATAGCGTTCGAAAGCCGCGGCCGACTGCTGCGGACTCAAACCGCCCTGGCGGTCCAGCATCCGGGTATATGGTCCGACGGCCACTTCCAGCAAGTCGGCCCGGACGTTCGCGCGAAGCGGCGCCCGATTGATTGCCCCCACGCGGTCGAACAGCGCTCTGTAGACGCGAAGCGGATCGGCGAATGGCAGACCTTCGGCCCACTCTTCCATGAAGACTTTGCGTGTTTCGAGGCCCGGATCAACCTCGTTCGACACCTGCGGGATGCGCAGGCGCAGGCTCACGAAGCGCCTCCCGCAACGGGCACGTGTGGTGACAACATCGTAAGGCCCCGGACGCTGTCAGGATGAAGAACAGGCGTTGATTTCATGGTCGAGCCGCGCGCGGATCCATCCGACGATTTCGTCCCTGGCGACGTTGCAGGCCTCATCGGTGCGGCGCGACTTGTACTCCACTTCGCCATTGTCGAGGCCGCGCTCGCCGAGGACGATACGGTGAGGAATGCCGATCAGTTCCACATCGGCGAACATGACGCCGGGGCGCAGCCGCCGGTCGTCGAATAACACTTCGATGCCGGCTGCGGTCAACTCGGCGTACAGCGCCTCAGCAGCGTCGCGCAGGCGCATCGACTTGTGCATGTTCATCGGCAGCAATGCCACCTGATAGGGCGCGATCGCGCTCGGCCAGATGATGCCGCGATCGTCGTGGTTCTGTTCGACCGCGGCAGCTGGAATACGGGTGATACCGATACCGTAGCAGCCCATCTCGTAGGGCCTCGCGTGGCCGCCTTCGTCCAGACAGGTGGCGCCCATCGCCTCACTGTATTTGGACCCGAGTTGAAAGATGTGACCCACCTCGATGCCGCGCGCAATCTGCAGTGCGCCGTCGCCAGCCGGCGATGGGTCGCCCTCTTCGGCGTTACGCAGGTCGACCGACTCGGGCGACGGCAGGTCGCGACCCCAGTTGACGTCGCACAGGTGAAAGCCGTCCCGGTTGGCGCCACAAATGAAGTCAACAGCCGCCGCTGCCGCGTGGTCCACGTAGACGGGTATGTCGAGACCGACTGGCCCCACCGACCCCGGTTCGGCCCCGGTCAACGCGCGCACCTCCGGCGGCTCCGCGAACTCGAGCGGGAGGCCGACGCCCAGCAGCCGGCTGGCCTTGATCTCGTTTAGCTGGTGTTCACCGCGCAGCACCAGCGCAGCGACCCCGTCCGCCGACCTGACCAGCAGTGTCTTCAGACAGCGTTCAGCCGGCACATCGAGGAATGCGGCCAACTCTGCGATGGTGTGTACGCCCGGCGTCGCGCGTTCGGCCGCTTCGTTGCCGCAGGGTGTCTCATCGATGTCCCGGGCATGCGTAGAGACGAGTTCCACGTTTGCGGCGAACTGACCGCCTTCGCTGAATGCGATGGCGTCTTCGCCAGAGGCTGCGAGGACGTGGAACTCCTGCGAACGGCTGCCGCCGATCGCGCCGGAATCGGCGTCGACAACGCGGAAATCAAGGCCGAGTCGCTCGAACACCCGGACGTAGGCGTCGTGCATCACCGCGTAGCTCCGTCCGAGTCCTTCGCGGTCCAGATCGAACGAGTAAGCATCCTTCATGACGAACTCGCGGGCTCGCATGACGCCAAATCTCGGTCTTACCTCATCCCGGAACTTGGTCTGAATCTGATAGAGATTCAGCGGCAGTTGCTTGTAACTGCGCACGTCCCGCCTGGCGATATCGGTGATCACCTCTTCGTGGGTCGGGCCGACGCAAAAATCTCGCTCGTGGCGATCCCTCAACCGCAGCAGTTCCGGGCCAAAAACCTCCCATCGACCGGATTCCTGCCAGAGTTCTGCTGGTTGAATCGACGGCATCACGACTTCCTGTGCACCGGCCCTGTCCATCTCCTCACGCACGATGTTCTCCACCTTGCGCACAACGCGCAGGCCCAGCGGGAGCCAGGTGTAGAGACCTGCTGCGAGTCGCCTTACCATCCCGGCACGAATCATCAGGCGGTGGGACACGATCTCGGCCTCGGCCGGATCTTCTTTGACAGTTGCGAGCAGCAGACGCGACGCGCGCATGGATGTGCCTCAGTCGGGGTTCAGTGTAGGCGCCCGTAAGTGCACGGGGCGCGGGCTATTTGCAGAACTCTTTTACCTGTGCCTGGGCTTCGTCCTTTTTCGCCTGCAGGCCGTCGGAATCCAGATAAAAGAGCTTGCCATTGGCGTCGGTCGCCTGCACCCGCGGCGAGTTGTTCAGGATCTCAAGATTTTTCTTGGCCTGGGAGCAATTCTCCTGCTCACGTTTGGCGAGCGCGTCAGCCTCGTCCTTGCCCTTGTCGAGCAATTGCTTGTTCTGGCGGGAATTCTGGGCCTTATTGCGCAACGCTTCCAGTCGCTTCTGGGCTTCTTCGTTGGAAACTGACCGGGCGCGGTTCTTGAGTTCCCGAACCTTCTGGCCCTTGGGCTTGGTCTGGCTGTAAACGACCTTGCCGTTCTCGTCTACGTACTTGTAGATCTTGGCACTGGTCATGCACGGTATCAGCGCGCAGATTGCGATGATCAACAGCTTGTTTGACATGACGGTTATCCCCAGAGGCTCGCTTGCCCCTCATAGTCGTCCGCACATCGTCAGCCTTTACGTGCGGCCAGTCTGCAGACGCGGTCACAAGCCCCCACTCGCAATCCCGGGCGCCCCGGAATCCGCGTCTGACGCCACAACCCCGGGAGTTTAGACCAAAGCTGCGGACCGTGCCCGCGGAGGTCTGGTGCATACGCCGCGCTGCCTTGACCTCAGGCTGGCAGCGCTATATTTTGAATCGTTTTTCGAGGCGCCGTTCGGTCGCCTCCGCGGCGCGCCGTCTACGGGCGCGCCACATCCTTATCATCAACGTTAACTGCCATAGCTTTGCGAGGGGCAACACTGTGGAACTCACTGGCGCGCAGATCGTCTGCCATTTTCTTGAAGACCAGGGCGTCGAGTACATCTTCGGCTATCCGGGCGGTGCCGTCCTGCACATCTACGATGCGCTCTACAAACAAGAGAACATCAAACACATCCTGGTCCGCCACGAGCAGGGCGCGACCCATATGGCCGATGGCTACGCGCGGGCTACCGGCAAGACCGGCGTCGTGCTGGTCACTTCCGGCCCCGGGGCCACCAACGCGGTCACTGGCATCGCCACTGCGTATATGGATTCTATTCCCATGGTCGTCATCACCGGTCAGGTGCCGACGGCCGCGATCGGCAGCGACGCTTTTCAGGAAGTTGACTGCATCGGCGTCACGCGCCCGTGTGTGAAGCACAACTTCCTGGTGAAGGACGTTCGTGAACTCGCCGAAACCATGCGCAAGGCCTTCTATATCGCGGAGACCGGCAGGCCCGGCCCCGTGGTCGTGGACATTCCCAAGGACGTGACGGCCCACACCTGCTGGTACGAGTACCCGGCCGAGGTGGCGATGCGCTCCTACAGTCCGGCGTCGCGCGGACACCCGGGGCAGATCAAGAAGGCGATGGAACTCATCCTGAATGCCAAGCGCCCGATGATCTACGCCGGCGGTGGGGTGGTCCTGAACGATGCGGCGGACGAATTGACTGAGTTCGCCCATCGCATCGGGGCACCGACCACGCTCACACTGATGGGTCTGGGCGCTTTCCCCGCGAGTGACAAGCAGTTCGTCGGCATGCTCGGCATGCATGGGACGTACGAAGCCAATATGGCGATGCACGACTGCGACGTGCTGGTCGGAATTGGAGCCCGGTTCGATGACCGGGTGGTTGGTGACCCTCGAAAATTCTGTCCCAACGCGAAGATCGTGCACATCGATATCGATCCGTCTTCCATATCCAAGACCGTGCAGGTCGACGTTCCTATCGTCGGGCCCGTCAAGGGCGTGCTGGCGGAGCTGAATGCGCTGCTCGCAGCGTCGAACCGCACTCTCGATGCAGATGCGCTGTCAGCCTGGTGGAACAAAGTTGACGAATGGCGCGGCGTCGACTGCCTGCAGTACGCCGCGTCCGAAACGCTGATCAAGCCGCAGTCGGTGATCCAGGCTCTGCATGAAGTCACCGGCGGCGAGGCGTACATCACGTCGGATGTGGGGCAGCATCAGATGTGGGCAGCGCAGTTTTATCACTTCGACAAGCCTCGCCGTTGGATCAACTCGGGCGGGCTGGGAACGATGGGATTCGGCTTGCCCGCTGCCATAGGTGTGCAGTTCGCCCATCCTGATGCGACCGTCGCGTGTGTTACGGGCGAGGGCAGCATCGTCATGTGCATCCAGGAACTGTCCACTGCCAAGCAGTACGGTCTGCCCATCAAGATCATCAATTTGAACAACCGCTACCTCGGCATGGTGCGCCAGTGGCAGGAGTTCATGTACGAGAGCCGAGAGTCCCACTCGTATCTCGATTCGTTGCCGGACTTTGCCGCGCTGACGGAGAGCTTTGGTCACGTCGGTATGCGCATCGACAACCCTGGTGATGTGGAAGGTGCGTTGCGCGAGGCGTTCGCGATGAAAGACCGGCTGGTCTTCATGGATTTCATTACCGACCAGTCTGAGAACGTCTATCCGATGATGTTGGCCGGTAGTGGTCACAACGAGATGCGCCTGTCTGAACTGTGCCGCGACCGGGAGCTTGCCTGACATCATGCGTCGTATTATTTCCATGCTCCTGGAGAACGAGCCGGGCGCGCTGGCGCGCGTCGCGGGCTTGTTCTCCGCGCGCGGCTACAACATTGAATCCTTGACGGTGGCGCCCACCGAAGACGCTTCGATGTCGCGATTGACGCTGGTGACCACCGGCGACGAGAACATCATCGAGCAGATCACCAAGCAGTTGAACAAGCTGGTTGACGTCGTCAAGCTGGTCGATCTCACCGAAGGCGCGCACGTCGAACGCGAGCTGCTGATGTTGAAAGTACGAGCCACCGGTTCGCAGCGGGCTGAGCTGTTGAGCCTCGTGGAAGTGTTTCGAGGGCGTGTGCTCGACGTGACCGCCACGACTCTGATGATCGAACTGACCGGCACGGGTGAAAAGCTCGACGCTTTCGTGCAAGTCGTCGATGAGAAGATCATCCAGGAACTGGCGCGTTCCGGGGCGATGGGTATGGGGCGCGGCGAGAAGAGCTTGCGGGTCTGACGACCACGGTCTGCGCCGCACAGACGGCGAGGTCAGCGGAGTCGCTGCTTCTCGGCCTGTTCAAAGACGACCATGGGCTCGGCCCCCGGGGACCATCTTAAGTGATCGCGCGTGAAGGCCTCGCGCCTGCCAGCGTGTCGCTGCTGCTGGCAGCATCCGCAGCGGGCTTCGACTCCCTCTATGGGACGCTTGCCGGCGTCGCTTTGACCTGTATCGTGGTGTGGATATTCAACGACGCAGAACGCGTGACGCCGGCTGTACCGCTGGCACTGTTCGCGCCCGTGGATGGTCGCATGATCCATGCTGACCGCCGCCGCGATCCATGGTTGGAGCGACCGAGCACGCG
>JBCCEJ010000090.1:0-23176 GCA_039030335.1 Pseudomonadota bacterium
CATCTACGGCAAGAACCCGCGGACGTTGTTTGGAGAGTTCGAAGGTAAAATCGACGTCGGACGCGGTTCCGGTGACGTCAAATATCATCTCGGCTTCTCGTCGGACGTCCACACGCCCGGCGGACCGGTGCACATCGTGCTCGCCTTCAACCCTTCACACCTCGAGATCATCAACCCGGTGGTCGAAGGCTCCGTGCGAGCCAGGCAGGAACGGCGCGGCGACCACGAGCGCGAGCAGGTGCTCCCGGTTCTGGTGCATGGAGACGCCGCCTTCGCCGGTCAGGGCGTGGTCATGGAGACCCTGAATCTCGCGGAAACCCGCGGATACGGTACCGGCGGCACCATCCATATCGTCGTCAACAACCAGATCGGTTTCACGACCAGCGATCCGCTGGACTCGCGCTCCACGCTCTACTGCACCGACGTGGCGAAGCTGGTGCAGGCGCCGATCTTCCACGTCAACGGCAACGATCCGGAGGCGGTGTTGTTCGTCACTCAGCTGGCGGTCGACTTCCGTAACCAGTTCAAGAAGGACGTGGTGTTGGATCTGGTCTGTTATCGCCGTCACGGGCACAACGAAGCGGATGAGCCGCTCGTGACGCAGCCGCACATGTATCAACGCATCCGCAAGCAGAAAGGCGTGCGCCGGCTGTACGCGGAGGAACTCGAGCGTCAGGGCGTTCTCAGCTCCGGCGACGCCGACCGCCTGAAGGCCGAATACATCGAACGGCTCGAATCGAACCAGGTCGTGTCGCGCCCGGTCGTGGAGCAATCGGGCGCGAACTTCGTGATCGATTGGGAGCCGTACACCGAAACGAGTTGGGACGAGCCGATCGAGACTGCCATCAGCGTCGAGCACGTCGAGCAGCTGGGCAACAAGATCTGTTCGGTGCCCGAGGATTTCGAACTCCATCGCGCCGTCAAGCGGGTGTATGACGCACGCAAGGAGATGGCGAGTGGCGAGCGCCCGATGGACTGGGGCTTTGGCGAGATGATGGCGTACGGATCTCTCATCGAGAACGGCCACCCGATTCGGCTGTCTGGCCAGGACAGCGAACGGGGCACGTTCGCGCACCGGCACGCAGTCGTCCACAACCAGAAGGCACGTGGCGTGCACCAGCCACTGCGACACCTGTACGACGGTCAACCGAGTTTCCGGGTGATCAACTCGCTCCTCTCCGAGGAAGCCGTGCTGGCATTTGAGTACGGCTACAGCACGGCGGAACCGGGCACGCTGGTCATCTGGGAAGCCCAGTTCGGCGATTTCGCCAATGGCGCCCAGGTTGTGATCGACCAGTTCCTGAGTTCATCTGAGTCGAAGTGGGGTCGCTACTGCGGCCTCATGATGTTGTTGCCACACGGCTACGAAGGTCAGGGGCCCGAGCACTCGTCCGCGCGACTGGAGCGCTACCTGCAGCTATGCGCCGAGGACAACATTCAGGTTTGCGTGCCTACGACGCCCGCGCAGATGTTCCACATGACGCGCCGGCAGATGCTGCGCCATTTCCGCAAACCGCTGATCGTCATGAGTCCGAAAAGCCTGCTGCGGCATCGCCTGGCCGTATCGACCCGCGAAGAACTCGCAAACGGCGGATTTCAAGTCGTCATCGACGACGTCGATACACCTGAGGCGGGCGCCGTGCAGCGCCTGGTGATGTGTTCCGGCAAGGTCTATTACGACCTGCTCGAGAAGCGCCGCGAACTGAATCTGGAGCACGTCGCGCTGGTGCGCGTTGAGCAGCTCTACCCGTTCCCGCGAGCCGCTATTCAGGCGATGCTCGACAAGTATGCCAACGCGACGGATGTCGTGTGGTGTCAGGAAGAGCCGCGCAACCAGGGCACCTGGTTCTTCATGCTGTCGCGCCGGCATCTGGCGGGCATGGTGGGTGACAACCGCAGGCTGCACTATGCCGGCCGTGAGTATTCCGCCTCGCCCGCCGCCGGGTATCTGAACGTGCATCTGGAGCAGCAGAGGCAGCTGGTGAGCGATGCACTCGCCATATCCGAAGCTGACAGCGCGCAGCGGACTTCGGCCTGAGCGGGTTCAGGATCGGTTCGGCGCGATGCCGACCACCAGCGAGCCAGGCTCGGGCAGCACCCCGTCGTGATGTCTCCCTACCAACGCATACGAACGCAGGACCACCAAAGTGATTGTTGACGTCAAGATTCCTCAGCTACCGGAATCCGTTCCCGATGCCACCTTGCTCGAATGGAGCAAGCAGGTGGGCGACATCGTGGCCCAAGACGAGGTGCTGGTCGAACTGGAAACCGACAAGGTGGTTCTCGAAGTCAGCGCGCCGCAAGGCGGAAAGCTGACCGAGATAGTGAAACAGGCGGGTGAAACCGCGGTGTCCGACGAGGTCATCGCACGGCTCGATACCAGCGCAGCCGGGGAAGCTGCCCCGACCCCGGCGCCCGCGCCGGCCGCCGAAACTTCCGCCGACCCGGCTGCCGATGAGGCGCAGCTCAGTCCCGCGGTACGCAAGCTCGTCGACGATCACCAACTGGATCCCGCTTCGATCACGGCCAGTGGCCCTGGCGGTCGCCTCACCAAAGGCGACGTACTCGCCCATATCGAACAAAGTGGCGCCCAATCGCCCGCGCCTACTCAAACGAGCACGCCCTCACCACCCGTGCCCGCGACAGCCGGTGAGCGCGGTGAACGCCGGGTACCGATGACCCGCCTTCGTCAGCGCATTGCCGAACGGCTGCTGCAGGCCCAACAGACCGCCGCGATCCTGACGACTTTCAACGAAGTAAACATGCAGCCGGTCATGGATCTGCGCAAACGCCTGCGAGATGACTTCGAAAAGACCCACGGCGTGCGCCTCGGGTTCATGTCGTTCTTCGCCAAAGCCGCCGTACAGGCGCTCAAAGCGTTTCCGGCCGTGAATGCCTATATCGAAGGTACCGATATCGTCTATCACGACTACTACGACATCGGTGTGGCCGTCGGCTCACCGCGCGGCCTGGTCGTGCCCGTCGTACGCGACGTCGACCAGCTGAGCTTCGCCGGCGTGGAAGGTGCGATCGCGGAGTATGGCCAGCGCGCCCAGGCGGGCACGCTCGGTATCGACGAACTGACCGGCGGAACCTTCACCATTTCGAATGGCGGCGTGTTCGGGTCGATGCTGTCGACCCCGATCCTGAACCCACCGCAAAGTGCGATCCTCGGGATGCACGCGACGCAGATGCGGCCAGTCGTCGAAGATGGCGAGATCGTGGCTCGTCCAATGATGTATCTGGCCCTGTCATACGACCACCGCATCATCGACGGGCGGGAAGCCGTGCAGTTTCTCGTGACTATCAAGCAGAACATCGAAGATCCAGGCCGACTGTTGCTGGGCGTCTGAACCGGACGACAGCCACAGCTTGTTGGAGGCGACCTGGCCAGTGAGGGCGCCGACGGCCACGAACGAACGGACATTCGCATGAAAGACTACGACGTGATCGTGATAGGAGCAGGCCCGGGCGGATACGTCGCGGCGATTCGCGCTGCCCAGCTCGGACTCAAGACGGCCTGCGTGGACAAGTGGAGCGACGCTAAAGGCAAAGCGTCACCCGGCGGCACGTGTCTGAACGTCGGGTGCATCCCGTCGAAGGCACTGCTGGACAGTTCGCATCATTACCACGACGTGACGCACCTGCTGCCAGCGCACGGAATCAACACCGAAAGCGTGTCGTTGGACCTGGGCGCCATGATGGCGCGCAAGGACAAAGTCGTGCAGAACCTGACGCGCGGTGTCCTCGGCCTGTTCCGTAAGAACAAGATCGATTTCGTGCATGGCAGCGCGACGCTCGCGGGCGACCAGGTCGTCAACGTGGCGGGTGCAGACGGCGAGCAGACGCAGCTGCGCGGGACCAACATCATCCTGGCTTCCGGGTCGGTCCCCATCGCGATCGACGCAGCCCCGGTCGATGGCGAGCACATCGTCGACAACGAAGGTGCGCTCGCTTTCGACGCCGTACCGCCAAAACTAGGCATCATCGGGGCCGGGGTCATTGGACTGGAACTGGGAAGCGTCTGGAACCGCCTGGGTTCTGAGGTCACGATTCTGGAAGCGATGGAGAGCTTCCTGCCGGCGGCTGACGCCGCTATCGCCAAAGATGCCGCAAAGCTGTTTCGCAAGCAGGGGCTCGACATCCGTCTGGGCTGCAAGGTAACGGCAACCCGCGTCAATGAGGGCACGGTCGTCGTCCGCTACGACGACGAGGAAGGTGCCCGTACGCTCGAGGTAGACCGGCTCGTCGTCGCCGTTGGTCGTCGTGCTTACACCGACGGTCTCGGCCTCGAAGCAGCCGGTGTCGCACTCGACGAGCGTGGACGCATTGCGGTTGACGCGAATTGCCGGACCGGGCAGGCCGGCATCTGGGCGGTCGGCGACGCAACCGCGGGTCCGATGCTCGCGCACAAGGCGTCTGAAGAGGGTATTGCAGTCGCTGAAATGATCGCCGGACAAAGTGCACACATCGACCATGCGCTCGTTCCGTGGGTCATCTATACGCACCCTGAGATCGCCTGGGTCGGACGGACTGCCGAGCAGCTCAAGGCCGACGGCGTCGAATTCACGAGCGGCTCATTTCCATTCGCCGCGATCGGCAGGGCACAGGGGGCAGGCATAACGGACGGCAGCGTGCGCGTGTATGCGTGCGCCAAGACCGACCGTATCCTGGGCGCACACATCCTCGGCTCCAATGCTTCCGAACTCATCGCGGAAGCCGTTACCGCCATGGCCTTCCACGGCTCGGCGGAGGACCTGGCGCGCACTGTGCACGCCCACCCGACGCTCTCCGAAGCACTGCACGAAGCCGCGCTGGCAGCGGGGAGCGGTGCCATACATATCTAGGTATGTTCATCACCGCGTCTGTGCAAGCAGGCTCGCGATCGCGGGCGTGTCAGCTCCGCGACCAGGCCCGCGAGCGACGGGTACATCGATGCTGTGACGCTGTCTTGGGAACGTCGGGGAGAACGCACGGGCCGCAATAAAACCCGGGCTCGGCCGCATGCCCGGCAGATTCGCTACGTGATGTCAGAGACCCATGGCGTCGTCCCGGGCGGGCATCACCAACACGCTTCACGCTGTCGGCAATCGCCGCCCAACGGGCCATCTGGATTGGGCAAAGCCGGACACGCAAGCTGATGAAAATACCTGCGGCGAAGCCGCCGTCGCTGAACTCGAGCTCGAAACCCATGGACCTGAATTCGCTAACCGCCATCTCTCCTATCGACGGTCGCTACGCGTCTCAAACGGAGCCGCTTCGCGCGATTTTCAGCGAATACGGGCTCATCCGACGCCGCGTATTGGCAGAAGTTGAGTGGCTACTTCATCTGTGCGACGAACCCTCCATCGACGCGGCCCCGGCGCTGTCCGACGGAGCCCGTGCGCGGCTTCGTGCGATAGCGCACGACTTCGCCGTCGAGGATGCCGAACGAGTCAAGCGCACCGAGGCCACGACCAACCACGATGTGAAGGCCGTGGAGTACTACCTCAAAGATGCCTTGTCCGGCGATGGCGAACTGACTCCGCTGCTCGAGATGGTGCATTTCGCCTGCACCTCCGAAGACATCAACAACGTTGCGCACGCGCTCATGTTGCGCGATGCGAAAGCCGTGGTGCTGCCACTGGTGGCAGACCTCGAAGCCGCCCTCACATCATTGGCACACGAACTCGCCGGGCAACCGATGCTCGCGCGAACGCACGGGCAACCGGCCTCACCGACGACACTTGGGAAAGAGTTCGCCAACGTCGTTGCGCGTCTGCGCCGGCAGCGTGACCAGATCGCAAGCCAACCACTGCTCGGCAAGCTCAATGGCGCGGTCGGGAACTTCAACGCCCACCTCGCTGCCTACCCGGACACGGACTGGCACTCATTCGCCGACGCGGTGCTTGCGGGGCTCGACCTCGAGCGCAATCTCTACACCACTCAGATCGAGCCGCACGATTACATCGCGGAGCTGTTTCACACGTTCATGCGACTCAACACGGTACTACTGGACCTTAGTCGCGATGTCTGGGGCTACATCGCGATCGGCTATTTCAAGCAAAAGACCAGGCCTGGCGAAATCGGCTCTTCGACCATGCCGCACAAGGTCAACCCGATCGACTTCGAAAACGCCGAAGGAAATCTCGGACTTGCCAACGCCCTGCTCGAACACCTGAGCGGCAAACTGCCTGTCTCGCGTTGGCAGCGCGATCTGTCGGACTCCACCGTACTGCGCAATCTGGGCGTCGCACTCGCCTATAGCGTTATTGCGTACCGGTCGCTGCTCAAGGGGATCGGTAAACTGGAGACCAACCACGCGTCACTCGAAGCCGACCTCGACGACGCGTGGGAGGTTCTGGCCGAACCTATCCAAACCGTGATGCGCCGCTACGGCGTGCCCGAACCATATGAAAAGCTGAAGGAACTCACGCGCGGCCGCGCTGTGACGCGAGAGATTATCGAGACGTTCGTCAGCAACCTCGACATTCCCGCGGCGGCTCGGGATGAGCTGTTAGCGCTGACGCCGCGCGCGTACATCGGAACAGCAGCGCACCTGGCAAGAGATATTTGACGGACCGCAGACCGATGGGCGTGGCTGAACTGAGGGAAATGGCGGAGGAACACGGCACCGTCGAGTTCGACGGCCTCCATGAAATGCGCGATGCGTTGTCCGCCGTCCTGACGCTAACGGAGCGATCGATCGACATACTGTCCCGAAACCTCGATCCGCGCCTGTTCGATGACGCGCACATCATCGGGGAGCTGAAGCGCGTCGCGCTGGCGAGCCGCCGGGCCAGAGTGCGTATTCTCGTTCACGATACCGGCATGCTCACGCGCCGCGACAGCCGGGTTTGGGCGATGATGCGCCGTCTTCCGACCTACTTCCAGATACGCGTGCCGAGCCGGGATCATCGCAATCTGCCGAAAGCATTCCTGATCGCCGACAAGGTCGCCACCTTGTATCAGGCCAATGCCGAGCTATACGAAGGACAAGCCGAATTCTACGACCCGATTCGGGGAGACTCGCTTGGCCGGCAATTCATGGAGATCTGGGAAGCGGCCGAGCCGAGCCCGGACCTGCGCACCATGACGATGTGAGAGACGCCGGGGTTGTGTACGCCGCCGCGCCCTGCGTGTCGCAAAGCCAGGCAGGACAACTACCGCGCAACCGCACAGCAGACATGTGCCCGACACGGGATGTTGCAATCTGGCGCCCGTGCCGGTGTACACGGCGTGCGCGGCTCTACTCGATGTTGAAAGCCAGATGTACCGACCGGTTCGCAGCAGGCTGTATGGTCGAGCGCCGGGGGCCGCAAACGCCGGCCCCCGGGCTGTCAACGCCTCGTCGGATGTCGAACGCGGCCGCTCAGGCTATTGGTTGGTGCTCTCGTCAGCGCCGTCGGCCTGCGGACGCTTGAAGGGCGAGACGTAGGGCTGTTTGCCCGCAGCCTGGTTGTGCGCCTGTGGCGCGCCGGGTTGTCCGTAACCGGGAGGCGGCGGGTAACCCCAGCCGTACGGCATCGGCGGATAAGCGTATGCCGGCGGATAGTAGCCATACGGATACGGATATGGGTACGGCATCTGCGGCATGCCGTAACCCGGTACCGCACCTTGCTGCGGGTGGGTACCCGGCGCGCTGCCAGCGCCCTGCTGTCCCGGTTGAGCGTGTCCCGGAGGCGTGTGCCCCGGCGGAAACCCTGGCGGCATCTGACCCGGCATCATGTAGTACGGGGGGTACGGCATCATCATGGGCATGGCGGGCATCGCGCCCGGCACATTCCGGTTGGCTTGCACGACCTCTGTCCAGGGTCCGACCGCCGCCGGTGCCGCTGGAGCGGCAGGCGGGGCCGCAACGGGTGCCGCTGCCTTGGGTTCAGCCGCAACCATGGCGGCAGCCGCACTGGCCGCCGGCTTTGCAGCCGCCTCGGCGCTTGCGGCAGCCGGCGCTGCTGCTGCAGCGGGTGCCGGCGCGGGCGGCGGCGCAGGCTGCGGGGCCGCGGCCACGGCCGCGACCTGCGGGGCAGCTGCCGGGGCGCCCGCAGTGGCCGGCTCATCCGCTTCAGTACTGCTCATCACAATGACCAACACCGCGACGAGCGCCAGAGGCAGCCACAGTGCAACCGCCGTACTACGGCCGCTGTCGTCATCGCCGTGCGACGCTGAGGCCGCCGTGGAAGATTGCATTTCGCTCATGGGAGGGGACTCTCTGTCAGTAGATTCAGTAGCTGTTTGTGGCGGTTCGGATACGCCACCTTGCGCAGTGTCCGGCCTGGCAGGCGATCGGCCGCCGTCGCTCACGGCCACGACCTCGGCGGTGCCAGCGCGCGACTCCGGGATTGCGCTGTGCCCCGCCGCGCCAGCCTCCACAGGCTGCGTAACGGTCACCTTCTTTTTGGCAACCTTTTTCGTCGCCACCTTTTTGCCGGCAGCCTTTTTCCGGGCCGCCGCCTTCTTGGCCACTTTCTTCTTGGCAGTGGCCTTCTTCGACGTCTTCTTCCTGGCTGCCGGCTGATTGGCCGCAGCGTCCGGACCCGGTTCGGGCTCCTCGGACCTGGTGGGATCTTCGTCCGCCATTTGTTGCGCCCCGCGCCGGCACCCGGCTCCGCTGCGTCAAAGCCCCGTAGTTTACCAGACTGACCGCCGCTGCCAGCGCCCGTTCGCGGGTATCGGCGCAAAACATCAGCCGGACAACGACCGGCGCAAATCACCCGTACCGCCGCCCCTTGAGCCGGCTATGCCGTGCATCAGCAGGTTAAACTATGCCGCCACCCGTCAGCTTCAGCGCTGCCCATGATAATGCCCCTCTTCGGCTCTGTTGCGGCTAGCGAATTCCGCACACAGCAACTCAACGAGACGCTCGGGCCCGCGCTCGGCGCTAACGGTCGCGTCACCACCCGGTACGTCTATCTGATCGATGCCGAACGAGACCTGACGCGAAGCGAGTCGGAGAAACTGAAACAGCTGCTCGGGGCTGTGCCGACGAAAGCCGTGCCGACGGAAAAACCAACGTTCGTCGTGTGTCCGCGCGTCGGCACGATCTCACCTTGGTCGAGTAAGGCGACCGAAATACTGCGCATTTGCGGTCTTCAGGCAGTCGCGCGGGTGGAGCGCGGCGTCGCCTGGTACATCACGGCAGCCGCCCTCCCCCTCGCGAGCGATCTGAACCGTCTGGCCGACATCTACGACCCGTTACTGGAAACGGTGTTCGAGACCCTCGAAGGAGCCGGGGCGTTGTTCCAGCAGGCGTCGCCACGCGCACTCGTCAGCCTGCCCGCCGGAGATGAACTGGCAGCCGCAATGGCGGCCGCCAATGCGGAGCTGGGGCTCGGACTCGAAGACTCAGAGCTCGCTTACCTGGGGGCCGCCTACCGCGACCGTACGCGGGGGCCGACGGACGTTGAATTGATGATGTTCGCCCAGGTCAACTCAGAGCATTGCCGGCATAAGATCTTCAATGCGGCGTGGACCATCGACGGGCAGCGCCGGAATCAGTCCCTATTCGACATGATTCGTAACACCTATCAGTGCAATCCGGGGCGCGTGCTGTCCGCTTACAGCGACAACTGCGCCGTTACGACCGGCTGGCCAGCCGAGTCCATGACCCCGCATGGACCTGACAACGCGTATCGCAATCGAAGCGTCGAGCATCACATCCTGATGAAGGTCGAGACCCACAATCATCCGACCGCCATATCGCCGTTTCCCGGTGCCGCAACCGGGTCTGGCGGGGAGATCCGGGACGAGGGCGCAACCGGGCGCGGAGCGCGCGGAAAAGCCGGTTTGACCGGCTTCAGCGTATCGAACCTGCGCGTTCCAGCGCATCCGCGCGCATGGGAGCAGCACCATGGCACCCCGCAGCGAATTGCAACGGCGCTGCAGATCATGCTCGAAGCGCCGATCGGGGCCGCCGCTTTCAACAACGAGTTTGGCCGTCCGGCCCTCGCCGGCTATTTCCGCACCTTCGAGCGTGAAGTCGACGGCGTGCGCTACGGCTACCACAAGCCCATCATGCTGGCCGGCGGACTTGGCAACGTGACACCGCCGAACGTGCTGAAAGTCCCAGTTCGAGCCGGAGACCGCGTGGTCGTCCTGGGTGGGCCAGCGATGCTGATCGGACTTGGCGGCGGCGCGGCTTCGTCCAAGACCAGCGGCAGCGGCGATGCCGGCCTCGACTTCGCGTCCGTGCAGCGCGGCAACGCGGAGATGCAACGCCGCGCCCAGCAAGTGATCGACTGGTGCGCGGCACGCGGCGCGGACAATCCGATCCGCGCACTGCACGACGTGGGCGCCGGTGGGCTCAGCAATGCCATACCGGAACTGGTACACGGAGGTGGTAATGGCGCACGTCTCAACCTCAGGCTCATCCCAAGCGCCGATCCAGGCATGAGTCCGTTGGAGATCTGGTGCAACGAAGCACAGGAACGCTACGTGCTCGCGATTGCGCCTGAGCACCTCGGCGAACTGGCCCGGGCATGCACCCGCGAACGATGCCCCTTCGCCGACCTCGGTGCCGTAACCGACGACGGGCGGCTGTTGATCGAGGATCCATTGCTCGGCCGACCGGCTGTCGACATTCCGATGGACGTACTCCTCGGCAAGCTGCCGCGTATGCAGAGGTCCGCGACCAGCGAGGTGCGCCCCGCGGCCGAGCCGGGTGCGACAACTGGGGATCTGGCGAATGCGTGGATGCAGATACTCGATACCCCCACGGTAGGAGACAAAGGATTTCTCATCACCATCGGCGATCGGACGGTCGGTGGTTTATCGCACCGCGATCAGATGGTCGGGCCCTGGCAAGTGCCGGTTGCGGACTGCGCCGTCACGCTGACTGACCATACCCATTCCACCGGCGAGGCACTCGCGATGGGTGAGCGCACCCCGCTCGCCGTCATCAACGCGGCGGCAGCAGCGCGCATGGCTGTAGCCGAGGCGATTACGAACATCGCCAGCGCGCCCGTTGGCCCACTCAGTAACGTCGTGTTGAGTGCCAACTGGATGGCCGCTTGCGGCCACGCCGGGCAGGACGCCGCGCTCTTTGCGGCCGTGCAGGCAGTGGGGCTTGAACTCTGTCCCGCGCTCGGTATCAACATTCCCGTCGGCAAAGACTCGTTGTCGATGAAAACCGTCTGGGAGCATCGCGACGTCACGCGGGAGGTGATCGCGCCCGTTTCTCTGGTCGTATCGGCCTTTGCGCCGGTCACAGAGGTCTCGCTGTCGTTGACGCCGGAATTACAACGTCCTTTCGAGAGTTCATCGCTCGTGCTCGTCGACCTCGGTTGCGGTCAGCACCGGCTGGGCGGATCGGTATATGCCGACCAGCACGGTGGGTTCACAGCCCATACGCCGGATCTCGACGATCCGGCCCTGCTCTCCTGCCTGTTCGAGGACGTTCAGAAACTGCTCAGTCGGCACCTGCTGCTCGCCTACCACGACCGGTCCGACGGCGGTCTCGCCGCAACTCTGGCGGAAATGGCGTTCGCCGGTGCCGCGGGTCTCGACATCGATCTCAGCGCACTCGAAGGCGATGGTGCTGCGCTCTTGTTCTCGGAAGAACCCGGTGTGGTGCTGCAGGTTGCCGATGGTGCGCTCGATAGCGTTCTCGCGGAGTTGCGGGGAACTGACCGTCCGTACGCGCAGCACGTACACGTCATCGGCCGTCCGACCACCGGCCCCGACCTGGTCGTCAGGCTGAACTCCGGCGCCGAGATGAAGGTGACGCGAAGTACCGCGCGCGAGCACTGGTCGGCGCACTCACACCAACTCGCGCGCCTGAGGGACCATCCGGACGCCGCGGACGCCGAGCATCGGACGCGGCAGGACGAACGCCGCGTAGTCGGTGCACACGTGCCGCCAGAGGTGCTACCCGCTACCGCGATCAAGACCGGGCGGCTGCGCGCGGCGATCCTCCGGGAACAGGGCGTCAATGGACACAACGAGATGGCGGCTGCGTTTCTCGCCGCCGGATTCGTCCCGGTGGATGTGCACATGCACGACATTCTTTCTGGCGCGGTGGACCTGAGCGGCTTTCAGGCGTTGGCCGCCTGCGGCGGCTTTTCTTACGGTGACGTGCTCGGCGCCGGCGGCGGCTGGGCTGGCTCGGTGCGATGCAACGACCGCGCCCGCGACGCGTTTCAGAAGTTCTTCGAAGATCCCCAAACGCTGACCCTCGGTGTCTGCAACGGCTGTCAGATGCTCGCGCAGCTCGCCGACCTCATCCCCGGGACCGAGCACTGGCCCACGTTCGAGCGCAACGCCTCCCAGCAATTCGAAGGTCGGCTCGCTACGGTCGAGATACTCGCGGGCCCGTCTATCTGGCTGCAGAGACTCGCGGGCGCCTGTCTGCCCGTCCCGGTCGCCCACGGTGAAGGCCGCGCGCATTGGCGCGACCCGCTCGTCGCGGCGTCCGCGCAAGCTTCCGTTCGCTTCGTCAGCGGAGAGTTCGATGTAGACCCGCCCTACCCGTTGAACCCGAATGGGTCGCGCGACGGCGCAACCGGATTCTCGAGCCGCGACGGCCGCGTCACCATCATGATGCCGCATCCGGAACGCGCGGTTCGCGCACATCAGCTCAGCTGGAAGCCTGCGCGCTGGAGTGGTTATTCGCCGTGGTTGCACCTGTTTACGAGCGCACATGCCGCGCTCGATGACTGAACCGGTTGAAGGGCCGAAACGGCCACTGAGACTCGTGACGTTCTGCGCTACAGGAAGGGAAGGTCGTCGCTCGCCACGGGCATCTTGGTCGGCGCGCGCGAACGGCCGCGCGGTCGAAGAGGCGTCACGCCGCTGGCATCGCAAAGGTGGCGCCAAAAGGTTTTATTTCGATTTTGTTCGCGCCGCGCAGAGGAACTCCACCTGTTGCGCTCTGTCGATAGCCCCAGGCTCGGCTGTCTCGGGCAGGCAGCGCCGAACGCCCCGCTGCACCGGAGCACCGGTTTGCCACAACGACTTCGCCACACGGATAAGACCATGCTGATCAAGAAACCTGAACTGATTCGCGCCAGCGAAATCACCACGAAGGACGCCTACCTGAATCGCCGACGTTTTCTGCGTGATTCCACCGGCGCCATGCTGATCGCAACCGTCCCGGGCCTCGCGTGGCAAAGCCCGGCCCATGCCGCGACCAAACTCGCGCACGTAGCCAACCCGGACTTTACGGCAGACAAGCTCGAACGAGCTGTCAGCAGCTATGACGACGTTACGAGCTACAACAATTTCTACGAGTTCGGCACCGGCAAGGATGATCCGAAGGAGAACGCCCAGGACTTCAAGCCCCTGCCGTGGAGCGTCAAGGTCGATGGCGAGTGCGACAAGCCCGGCACCTATAACTACGAGGACATCGTCAACCCACATCAGCTCGAGGAGCGCGTGTATCGGTTCCGCTGCGTGGAAGCGTGGAGCATGGTAGTACCGTGGCTCGGCATCCCGCTCGGAGACATCCTGAAACGATTCGAACCCAACTCGAATGCGAAGTACGTGGCGTTCGAAACTCTGCATGACCCGCGGCGCATGCCAGGCCAGAACCGGGCAGTGCTTTCCTGGCCCTACGTGGAAGGCCTGCGAATCGATGAAGCCATGCATCCGCTAACCCTGATGACAGTCGGCCTCTTCGGCGAGGCATTACCAAATCAAAACGGTGCTCCGCTCCGTCTGATCGTGCCTTGGAAGTACGGCTACAAGAGCATCAAATCGATCGTGCGCATTCGATTCACGCGTACCCAGCCTCCCACCTCCTGGAACCTGGCTGCACCGCATGAGTACGGGTTCTACTCGAATGTGAACCCGGAGCGTTCGCACCCGCGCTGGAGTCAAAAGAAGGAGCGCAAAATCGGCGCATCGTTCTTCACGCCAAAAATTCCGACCCTTATGTACAACGGTTATGCCGACCAGGTCGCCAGCCTCTACAAGGGAATGGACCTGATCCGGAACCACTGAGCGGGCTCCGGACGACTCGATCGCAACGGTTACTCCACGCATGACTCGCAAACGGGAACTCGCGCTCAAGGTCGTGCTGCACCTCGCGTGCCTGACGCCCTGCGCAGTGCTCGTGTTCGGTGCATTCAACGATACGCTGGGCGCCAATCCGGTCGAGTACATGACGCACGAGACGGGCCAGTGGGCACTGCGGCTGCTGTTGTTGACGCTGCTGATTACGCCATTGCGGCGTTGGACGGGATGGGCCTGGCTGGTCAGGCAGCGGCGCATGATCGGGCTCTACGGTTTCTTCTATGCAATGCTGCATCTCACGGTATACGCATGGTTCGACCAGTTCTTCGACGTCGATGCGATCCTCGAGGACATCGTCAAACGGCCGTACATCACGATCGGCTTCAGCGCCCTGGTACTGCTGGTACCGCTCGCGGCGACATCCACCAACGGCATGATTCGCCGCCTGGGCGGGAAACGCTGGAAGGCGCTCCACCGCCTCGCCTACGTGGCGGCAGTTCTGGGCGTAGGGCACTTCATCTGGCTGGTCAAAGCGGACTACCGTGAGCCGATCATCTACGCCACATTCCTCGTTGCCGTGCTGCTGGCCCGGGTTCCGCTCCGGCGTCTGCTGGACAGACTGGCGGCACCCACGCTTAAATCGAGATCGGGTTGAGGAACTGAGGCGGGTAGCGTGGAAGACGACGACATCGACCTGTTCCGGCAGAACCTCGATGGCGTTCGTCCACTCGAAGCCGACCGCGTCGAACCGGTGCGCAAGAAGCTGAAGCCCATCCCGGGTCAGCGCCTGGCTGATGACCGCGCCGTCGTGCGAGAACTGGCCGAAGCCAGCCCGTTCGACGATGACGCCGTAACCGGCGATGAGCTGCTGTTCGTGCGCCCGGGCATTCAGCACAAGTTGCTGCGCAAGCTGCGTCGCGGTCAGTTCAGCATTGGCGCGCACCTGGACCTGCACGGCAATACCGTTGCGGAAGCCCGGCGCGAGCTGGCGGGGTTTTTCGCCGAGTGTAAACAGCGGGGTATCCGCGGAGTTCGTGTGATCCACGGTAAGGGCTTGCGCTCACCCGACGGTCGCGGTGCTCTCAAAACGCACGTAGACCGGTGGCTGCGGCACCGCGATGACGTGATCGCGTTCTGCTCAGCGCGCCCTGTGGATGGCGGCACGGGCGCGGTTTACATCCTGCTCAAGCACTGAGGCTTACACCACGCCCGGTCTGGACGGGGCGCCGCGGGCCGACCGCGCGGTCCGGCGTCGGCGGCACCGCACTAGAGCGCTACTTCCTTCAACGGTACCCCCGGATCGGCCAGTTTGCCCGTGTCGACAGCGGTTTGCGCACCGGCCAGCTTGCGGCACTCCATGTGGTCGCGCATTGCGTTCATGCTCTCCGCGGCGATCACGCAACCGTTACGCAGCAGGAACACCGTAAACGCATTGTCCGCCGGGCTGCCGCGCACGATGGTCTCGTCGATGTCGTCAGGGATACCGACGCTTTGTAGTTTGAAATCGAACTGATCCGTCCAGAACCACGGCACTTCGTCGTAGTCCTGTGCCTTGCCCGCGATGTTCGCCGCCACGATCTTCGACTGCGACATGGCGTTGTGCACCGACTCCAGGCGTACCTCGCGCCCATAGAGCCGGCTGGGGTGTCGGGTACAATCGCCGACTGCCCAGATCGAGGGGTCGGCGGTGGCGCCGCGCGCGTCGACCACAATCCCGTCGTTCACATCAAGACCGGCCTCTTGCGCCAACTCCTGGTTGGGCAATACTCCGACCCCCAGCACGACCAGATCGGCAGGCACCTCGGATCCATCACCCAATGTCACGCCGCTCACCGCTGCGTCTCCAACGAATCCGGTGACGGCAGTCTGGTAGCGCAGTTGTACGCCGTGTTCGGTGTGAATCTCCGCGACCCGGCTCGCCATCGTCTCGGAAGTGGTACGGGCCAGCAAGCGGTCCATGGCCTCCAGCACGGTCACGGTCGCGCCCGCTTTGCGAGCGACCGCCGCCACTTCGAGGCCGATGTACCCGCCACCGACGACGACGACGTTGCTGACGGTCTTTAGCGCCGCCCCGATCGCATCGGCGTCGGCCAGAGAGCGCAGACAGAAGATCCCGTCGAGGCCGGCGCCCGGCAGGTCCAGCGTTCGAGCGCGTGTGCCAGTCGCCAACACCAGATGGCCGTAATCGAGCACGTCGCCACTCGCGAGCGTGACCTGCTTGGCCGCGCGGTCGACGGCGGTCACGCGCTCTTCGCTGCGCACGAGGATGTTGTTGTCGTCGTAGAACTTTTGTGCGCGCATCAGCACGCGATCGAGGCCGATGTCACCAGCCAGATAGTCCTTAGAAAGCGGCGGGCGCTGATACGGCAGCGCCGGCTCGTCACCGATCACAACGACTTCCTGCGTCAACTTCTCGGCGCGCAGTCGCGCGACCAACTGACCAGCCGCATGCCCGGCACCCACGACCACAATTCGGTCTGACATCAAACTTCCTCTCATTTGCGATTGGGCTGCTTTGAGCCAGTTGCCATCAATTCGCGGATCGGCCTGCCCCATGGTCAGGCGGATACGGTCCGGGCGGTTCAGCCACCGCCACGGGCCCGGCATTGTCGCTCATCGCGAGCGGACTTTCAGACCGGCGCGCAGGGCATTCCCCGACCCGATTCTGCTGCCGGGCGACCTGCTGATGCGCAGCAGCGCGCTAGCGGGCGCTCGTGCCTACACGGTAGTCCAGGGACCAACCATTGCCGCGATCGGTCAGAGTAGCGGGCGCACCGATGACGAGCGGCGGCAAGCGCCGGCCGTGGCCGATCGGTAGCCCGGCAAACACCGGACAGCGCAGGCGTTCGGCAAGGTTGCTGAAAGCAGCCGGAATCATCGTTTCACCGCCTGGTTCCTCAGCGCGGAGGAACTCACCCAACACCACCGCCCGGGCGCGGCGGAAAGTGCCGGCGTTCTCCAGCATCCGGAGCATCCGATCGACACTATAGCCACGCTCATTCACGTCTTCGAAGAACACGATACAACCACCTGCAGCCGGCTTGACCGCCCCGCCCAGCAGCGTCATCAAGGTGGTGAGATTCCCGCCGTAGAG
Organism: Pseudomonadota bacterium; assembly: GCA_039030335.1. Taxonomy (GTDB): domain Bacteria; phylum Pseudomonadota; class Gammaproteobacteria; order HK1; family HK1; genus JBCCEJ01. The sequence continues at coordinate 17,024 of JBCCEJ010000090.1, forward strand.
CGGCCCGGCGATCGTCTCGGACGGCGCCGCGTCAGCCCGCCCGGCCACGCGCCGCAACCGCCCGAGCGACAACTCGCCAACCGAGCCGTCCAGCAACCCGCGCAGACTCTTGAGATCGCGCTCAGAAACGCTGCCGTCACCCAGTTGCGCGACAACCGGCGCGTGCAGACCAGGCCAACCCCAAAGATGCCAGAGGGCCAGCTGCAACGCCGTGACATCGCTGAAACCCAGCACCGGTTTGCTCCGCCCGGGCATCCGCATGCGCGCGATGTGCCCCAACATGTGCAGGCAGCCATAGCCGCCGCGCACACACCAGACCGCGGCCGAATCGGGCGCCGTCAGCGCCCGCCGCAAGTGTTGCCATCGCACGGCTTCGGTGTTTGCGACGAGCGGCGTATCGGCAAACAAATCGGGCGGCACCCGCGGCACATAGCCCCATTCACGCAGCACCGCGAGGCCCGCTGCCAGGCGTTCAGGCGGGCATTTCGATGCTGGTGCAACGACATCGATAACATCGCCGTGCGCGAGCACCTGCCAGGGCCGGACCACGCGTCGGCGGGTCGTTGGCCGCGATTTTCGTTCCCGGCTCAATCCGAATGTCCTCGGGTCGATACAGCGTCAAACGGAGCCACGACCCTAGCATCGGAGCGGGATTTTGTCCCAAGCGACCAGAGAACAGCCAGTCCCCCGAAACGAAGACGCCGCCAGTCAGACGCTGGAGCGCTGCCGGGGATGGCTGATCAACCGATTCGACGAGGCCCTCGCCGTCCTGCTCGAACGCGTCGACCACACCCTGTTCGCGCTGACCGAAGAAGGCGATAGCGATCCCTTGCGCGGCATCTATTTCGAGGTCATGCGCGACATCCGCAAGCGGCGCAAGGCCATGCACGGGGCGACCGAAGCGGAACTCAGTGCAAGGCTTGGCGCGGCGCTGCGCGGCGAACGGCTAACCGCTCCGTCATCGTCTGCACACGCCGGTATCGAAGCCGGCTGCGTGCTCGCGCTGGACGCGATGGCCAACCGCGTGCGCCTTGCTTGCAAGGAGAATTCGCTCCGCCCGCGGCGAGCGTTCATGGCGTTGCTCAGGCAGCATGACCACGCTGTCGGAGCCCGCCGGACGAGCGTGGCGCCGATGCGCTCGACGCAACTCTTTTCTGCGCCGCCATCCAGCACGCCGCGCTGGCCCTCGAAGTCGAGCCACGCACCCGCCTTGTGTTTCTGAAGCTCTTCGAGCGTCACCTCGCACCAGAGTTGATCAAGCTCTACAACGAGCTGGATACGTTCTTCGTCGAAGCAGGCGTCGACGCACTCGATACGCTCGGCGTGCAGCTCGACGATGCGTCGGCCCAATCTCCGATGGCCGAGGTCAAGCTCACCCTCCAGCGTCTGTTGCGCGACATACCAAGCCGCTCGGACCAGGGGGCGGCTTCCGCACAGACCGGCGCCTATGCCACAGAAGAGCAACGCGCAACCATTTATCGCGAACTGCGCCAGACGTTGGCACAGCCGCTCGAGAGTCCGTCCGAGGTGGCGGCGAGCCTCGCTCAGCTGGTCGAAGCCAGCGCGAACCCGTCCGCTGGCCGGCACGAGATATTCCATCTCTTGCTCGAACTCGCAACGGCCCAGCTACCGACAGACCTGCGTGCCCTGGCAACCGTCGCCACGCTGCCGCTCGTCGACCTCCAGCGACGGTCGCCTGCCTGGCACACCCGGCCCCGGCATCCGGCCAGGCTGTGGCTGCAGGCGCTCGCGGCGCTGCCGCCACCGACCGTGCCGCATCCAGGCGATGCCTCGGTAAGCGCCACTCAGAACGCTCTGCAACGAGCGCTGGTACGTGTCATCCAAATGGACCCCGATTGGCTGAACAGTGCGGACATACTGCGAAGCGCCGCTCTGGGCAGACCCAGTGTCGGTACGGCCGAAGCCTACGTCGACGGCGACATGGCGAACCTGCTCGGCGCAGCCCGGGCTGTGGATCCGCGCATACGACGTTTCGCCAATGACTATTGGAAAGGCGTGATGGTCATGCGCTACCTGCGGGACGGCGGCGCTGGCAGCACCTATCAACAGGCCGCCGAACGGCTCACGACGCTCGCCTGGTGTCTGGAGCCAGACCCGGAGGCCGACGTCAGGCGCCGTCAGACCGAAGCACTGCCGGATTTGATGCACGCCATCGAAGCCGGCCTGAAGGAGCTTGGGTTGAGCGCTGCTGAAGGATGTCAGGTCGCCGCCGCGCTGCTCGCCGCGCCGGCGGACAGCAACGAACAGACTCATCCGCACCCGGTCTCGAAGCCGTTCACTGCGCTGCACGATGCGCAGCTGGACGAGCTCCTCAAAGACGCGATGGAACGGGCGAACCTGCACGTATTCAAGACGGCGCGCAGCAAAGCCGGCTGCAAGGGCATGGCGGCGAGCGCCGCAGCGGTGCTGATCTCAGGCAGCCGTGCGGCGCTCGCCCACGTCGGAGATGCACGCATCTATCTGCTGCGCGACGCAAAGCTCGAAGCTCTGGGCAGCGACCATTCGCTCGCCAATCAGCTGGCCCCCGCAGGGCCGGTTGCGGCACCCCACCAGAGTGCTGCTGAGCGTGTGCTGACGCGGGCACTTGGAGAACGCGACACCGTCACTATCGATCTGGCCGCGATCAACCTCGCGGCTCACGACCGGCTGCTCATCTGCACGGACGGGCTTACCGACAGCTTGCCCGGCCCGACGATCGCCGCGGCACTTGCCAGCGAGCGGGAGCCATCAGCGGCCGCCACCACGCTCGCTAACGCGGTCGCTGGCCGCAACGCAGACAACGCCACACTTTGCGTGATCGGGTGCGAGGCCGACGATGGCACCGATGTCACCATCGCGATGGGCGAAGCCACGGTCGGCGGCACCACGCGCCATGCGAATCAGGATGCCGTGCACTGCGACGCGGGCCTCGGTCTCGCCGTCGTATGTGACGGCAGCGGCAGCCGTGGGGCCGGCGCGGTCGCTGCCGGCATGGTCGTCTACACCGTTGCGGAGCAGGTCGAGAAAGGGCTCCGCCGGCTGCGTCAGACGACCGGCCCGGCACCGGCCCCAACGCCCGTGACCGAAACTCTCCATGCGGAAGATGACGACGATGCGCCGGCGCCTTGGGACGAGTCGCCGTCCGACACGGACTTCGACTCATGCGCCCACGCTCTGCCGGCAGGCAGCCCTGCCGATCAGGTCATCGCGCGCCTGGGGCGCGCCGAAGCGGCCCGCGGCGCCGACGGCGAGTCGCCGCCCCGGCAGTCAGCGGCCTGACATCTCGCCGCCTGCGGGTACGCTTGGAAGCGAACCCTGGGGGCGCCTCCGGTGGTCGAGAATTCACATCGCGTAAGCCTGCTTCACCCGTCGCAGGGCAGGATTTGTCGGAATTCTTTACACTCACGGCGCGGGCAATTTTTGTGAAGTCCGTCAACTCCCTGAAAAGCCTTCAGATCCTAGACTTGTGCACAGATCTTGCAGTTTAATTCCCAGGAACGGGATCAAAGGGCATTTTTCGAACAATGAACGCAGTCCGGAAAACACTGATCGGCGCCGCGATCGTGGCGCTGTCCGCAGGGACGCAGGCCGCACAGCTGACGACGCCTTGGACTTTTACAGCAACGAATGGCGGTCCATTCTCGCCGCTGATCGACGGCCCGCCGACGCTGACATGGTCGTTTGCGGCGGAGGGCACCACTATTGCTGGTGCCGTCGGGGAACCCACCAGTGGCAGCGACCTGATCGACTTCCTGGACACCACGTTCGGTAGCGGAGGTGGCGGCAGCGACCTGACGCTCCGCCCGTGGTTCTCGATTTTCGACGATTCGTTCGACCGGCTGGCGTCCGTCTCCGGGCTGACGTTCGTCTACGAAGATGACGACGACGGCGCGACGATCAGCGGCGCCAATTTTGGCGGCATTTTGGATACACGCGGCGATATCCGTATCGGCGGACATTCGATCGACGGGCAGTCGGGTTCCAACACGCTGGCCTACAATTACTTTCCGAATCACGGTGACATGGTCATCGATACCGACAACACGACGTTCTACTCAAACCCGGCGAATGATTTCCGGGCCGCGCGGAACGTCATCATGCACGAGCTGCTGCACGGCGTGGGTCTCGAGCACGTCGAGTCGAGCGATGCCAACTTCCTGTCGGAGCCCATTATCAATCTCGGCTTTGACGGCCCGCAGTTCGACGACATCCTCGGTCTGCACTCGCTATACGGCGATGTGAACGAAAAGAACGGCGGTAACGACACCAGCGGCACGGCCACAAGTCTCGGCACGCTGAACGACGGTGACAGCGCCAATGTGGGCACGGATGCCGACGATACGGTCGTGGCCCGGACTGATGTCGACTTCGTCAGCATCGACCAGGGTAGCGACGTCGACTTCTGGAGCTTCACCATCACGGAAGCGTCGACGCTCGACGCCATCCTGAATCCGCAGGGCCCGACCTATAGCGAAGGCCCGCAAGGTGGCCCTCAAAGCCCGTACGACTCGACCATGAACATGGACCTCATCCTGGACATCTTCGACCAGGACGGCACGACCATCCTGCAGACCATCAACGGAACCGGCGTCGGCGGTACGGAGTCAGGGCTAGGCATAGCGCTGGCAGGGCCTGGAACCTATTTCGCGCGCGTTCGTCAGGACTCAGCGAATCAGCAACAGCCACGCGCGCAGCTCTACGAACTCGGCCTGACGGTGTCTGCTGCAACGCAGCCGCCAACGCCAACGCCACAGGCGTCTGAGCCCTGGACGCTCGCCCTGACCGCCATGGGGCTGTTCGGTGCCGCGCGGACGGCGCGTCGGAAGAAGCGAGCCTGACAGCTACGGAACTCGCTGACGGCGACACGCGACAAGCCGCGCAATTGCGCCGTCTCAAACATTCGACTGCCGTGCTGGTCGGCTGCCAGAGGAACGGTTTACAGGCCCTCGGGTTTCCCAGCCCGGGGCCTCGGGACACCAGCAACTCCAAGAACAACTTCTCGACTGCAAACACTTTGGCCGCGCTCTACGCGGCCTTTTTGTTCGTCGTGTCGGAAGCGGCGTACGGATGCTCCTGTGCGCCGGGCACCATCGAGCAGCAGGTTGAACAGGCCAGCGACGTCGTGTCCGCCGAAGTCGAAAAGGACCTCGATGGACGAGGCCTCTTTCGGGTTCGCATCGAGCACCGCTGGAAGGGCACGGCCCTGGATCTGTCGACCATCCAGGCTGGCGGACCCTGCCGTTACCGCCTCCAGCCGGGGGCCCGCTATGTCCTGTTTCTGCGGCGCGACAGCACCGACCGGTTGCGCACCGGGCTGTGTGCAGGCAATCGGCGCCTCGAGAACGCCGCATCGCTCATCGACTGGCTCGCGCGGCGCCCGAGCGCACAACAGGACTAGCGTTCCCCGCGCTACCGGGCATCAGAATGACTGGCCAACCCATCCCATCTGCCACGTGGCTTTCAATTTCATCGCCCGGCGGCTTTAATGGGCTTCTGACAACCTCGGCGGCTGAGCGCGCAGGGGGAGGCGCGGCGAGGGGGAGCTGCCTTAAATGACCGGCAAGAAGATGGAGGAGTCGCTGGGCGATTTACCTCGTCTGCAGCGCAACGTTCGAAACAGCGAATTCGATATCGTCGTCGCCGCGTCGCCTGAAAACGTGCTCTATCTCAGCGACGCGTTCGTATCGACCCAGATCGACATCCGCGACCGGCTCGCGCTGATCGCATGGGACGGTTCACGCGACCCGAGTTTCGTGCTCTGTCGCGTCGAAGAGGGCTATGTTCGCCAGGAATCCTGGATAACCGATATCCGCCCCTACAAGGAATTCGTGACGTCGCCGATCGACGTTCTGGCCGACGTTCTGATCGAAATGGGCGGCGAGCGCGGTTTTATCGGTCTCGAAATGGAATACCTCGCCGCCGGGTACGTCGAACAGTTGCGCGGGCGGCTTCCGAACGCGCGCTTCGGCGCGTGCGAACCGATCTTCGATCAAACCCGTATGTTCAAGACACCGCGCGAACGCGAGGTGCTGGCCGAAGCCTTCCGGGGGACTGAAAAAGCGCTGAAGGAAGCGTTTCTGGCCACCAGGCCGGGCGACACCGAACGTGACATGTGCTACCGCTTGTCGGACGGGATCCTGCGCTCCGGCGCCG
>JBCCEJ010000091.1:0-22722 GCA_039030335.1 Pseudomonadota bacterium
ATACTATACCCATCTTTTTCAGATTAATTTCATCACTGGGTGAGAGGCGTGTATCTTGTGAGACTCCCTGCATGTACAGGTTTAAATGAAAGTTAGCTGTACATGCAGGGAGTCTCACAAGATACACGCCTCTCACCCAGTGATGAAATTAATCTGAAAAAGATGGGTATAGTATAGTTTTTCAAACATCGATGAACAACGTCAGCAACTCAGCAAAATTATATATACCATGAGTGCTCAGCTAATGGCACTTTTGGGGTTTATTACCTTTTAACTGCAACGGAGCCAGGCACGGTTGGCTCCTGCCCTGGATCAAGGACTGCACGGTGCTGGATCTTTTCAGCTACGTAGGCGCGTGGGGTGTACAGGCGGCCGTTGGCGGTGCGAGTCAGGTGACCTGCGTGGACAGCGCCGAAAGCGCCCTGCAAGGCGTTGAAGTCAACGCGGCATTGAGCGGCGTGACCGAGCGCGTCAACACGCTGCGCGGCGACGCGATGAATCTCGTAAAGGACCTACGGCGCGACGGGCAGCGGTATGACGTGGTGATCGTCGACCCGCCGGCTTTCGTGCGGCGACGCAAAGACATAACGGCCGGCGCAGAGGCGTATCGGCGGCTGAACGGTGTGGCGATGCAACTCGTCAACGACGGCGGACTGCTGGTATCGGCGTCCTGCTCTTATCACTTCGGTCGCGAGCGGCACCTGGAGACGCTGGCCAGGGTCGCGCGCGGCAACCGCCTGCACGCCCAGGTGCTGCGCGAAGGCGGGCAGGGCCCCGACCACCCCGCCCACCCGGCCGTGCCGGAATCGGTGTACCTGTCGACATTTTTCTGCCGCATCAACTCGATGTAGCGTGCCAGACGCCGTGCATGAGCCGGGCGCCGCGCCTAGCTGTCCGGGCGAGGGGCCGCATTCAAATCGCTGCGTTGACCGTCGGGCGGTTACCATGCGCAAGCTCGGCGTGAGCGGTTCTCGGGTGAATCGGCGGGCGCATGGGCAGATGCGGACGAGAGAACTTCTCTGATGGTAGTGGACTTCGACCCGGTCGCCATACAGCTGGGGCCGCTTGCGCTGCATTGGTACGGGCTGATGTACCTGGCCGGCTTCGGCACCGGCTGGTGGATCTGTTGGTGGCGCGCGCCGGCGTTCGGATGGCGACGTGAAGAGATAAGTGACCTCATCTTCTACGTGGTCGTCGGGGTCATCGTTGGCGGTCGTCTCGGCTACGCGCTGTTCTACGACCCGGTCACCTACCTCAATTCACCGATCCAGATCTTCTATCTGCAGCGCGGCGGCATGTCGTTCCACGGCGGCCTGGTCGGGGTACTGGTTGCGATGTGGCTCTACGGCCGCAAGACCGGACGAACGTTCTTCATCGTCACGGACTACATCGCGCCGGCGGTCCCGCCCGGCCTGTTCTTCGGTCGCATCGGCAACTTCATCAACGGTGAGCTGTGGGGTGCCCCGAGCGACGTCCCGTGGGCGATGGTCTTCAAGAAAGCCGATGCGTTGCCCCGTCACCCGTCGATGCTCTACGAAGCACTCCTCGAAGGTCTCGTGCTGTGCCTGGTGCTGTTGTTCTTTGCCCGCAAACCGCGCCCGGTACGGGCCGTGTCTGGACTGTTCCTGTTGGGCTACGGCGCGTTTCGGTTCGCAGTCGAGTTCGTGCGGGTACCGGATGCGGATCTCGGCTATCTGCTGTTTGGCTGGGTTACGATGGGACAGATTCTGTCGGCCCCGATGATCGTGCTCGGCGCCGGGCTGCTCGGACTCGCACTGGTGGACGGCAAGCCGGCAGCGACCGCGGCCACGCCGGTCGCCGCCGGGCCGGCGCCGACCCGGGCCAAACCCGCTGGCAAGAAAAAGCGCAGGCGCCGATAGGCACGCTCTGAGAAATCTTCGCAGTCGCGAACGTTCGTCGGGACCTTCGCGCAGCTTTTGAGAAGTCGAATCACATCCGCCCATGCAAGACTACCTGCAGCTACTGCGCCACGTGCGCGACCACGGCACATTCAAGGCTGACCGGACCGGCACCGGGACCTACAGCATCTTCGGTCACCAGTTGCGCTTTGACCTGAAAGCGGGATTCCCGCTGGTCACGACAAAGCGGGTTCACCTGAAGTCGATCATCTACGAACTGCTGTGGTTTCTCCGCGGCGACACGAACGTGCGCTACCTGCGGGAACATGGCGTGACGATCTGGGATGAATGGGCGGCGGCCGACGGCGAGCTCGGGCCGGTGTACGGGTTTCAGTGGCGGTCCTGGCCTGCGCCTGAAGGACACACTATCGATCAACTGAGCGCCGTGGTCGACGCCATCCGCAAAACGCCGGATTCACGCCGACTCATGGTGTCCGCATGGAACGTTGGACAAATCGAGCAGATGGCCCTGCCGCCTTGTCATGCGCTGTTTCAGTTCTATGTGGCGAACGGCCAGCTGTCATGTCAGCTCTACCAGCGCAGCGCCGATCTGTTCCTCGGCGTGCCGTTCAATATCGCCTCATACGCTTTGCTGACTCTGATGGTGGCCCAGGTGTGTGACCTGGAACCCGGCGAGTTTATCCACACCTACGGTGACGCCCACATCTATCAGAACCATCTGGAACAGGTCGACGAGCAGTTGTGCCGCACCCCGCGTCCGTTGCCGGACATGCGCCTCAATCCGAATGTTCGTGACCTGTTCGCGTTCGACTACGAAGACTTCGAACTACGTGATTACGATCCGCATCCGACCATTCGCGCCGAGGTCGCGGTATGACCGGAGCAAGCGAACGGCCGGCCCGCATCGCGCTCATCGCAGCAATGGACAGGCATCGTTTGATCGGCGCACACAACGCGATGCCCTGGCGCCTGCCACCTGATATGGCCCGATTCCGTCGCGTAACCATGGGCAAGCCGGTCATCATGGGCCGGCTCACCTTCGAGTCCATCGGTCAGCCCTTGCCAGGCCGCGAGAATCTGGTCGTGAGCCGCCAGGAAGCCTACTCAGCTGACGGCTGTTCGGTGTTTCAGAACCTGGAAGCCGCCTTCAAGGCCACTGCACACGCGCCGGAGGCGGTGGTGATCGGCGGCGCTCAGCTCTACGCCGAGGCGCTGGCTTACGCCGACCGGTTGTACCTGACCTTCATCGAACACGCGTTCGAAGGTGATACGTGGTTTCCTGAGTGGGACTCACTTGGCTGGCGCGAGATATGGCGGGAGGAGCATCCCGCTCATCCGCGGGCGGACTACCCGTTCCGCTTCGTCGATTTTGCCCGCGTGAAGACTCAGGCAGCGCTGCAATCCTGAGCGCCGGGCGCCCTCAGCCGGCCGCTGCGGGTACGTTGAACGGCGTCTGGTCTTCCAGCCGGATGGCACTCAGCTGACGACCCCAGACACACCCGTCATCGAGCGGATACACCCCAAAACCGGGCTCTACCGGTGCATCCAACTGCAGCGTCGCCCAATGACCAAATACGATACGGTGGCCAACCGAGCGGCGCGCCGGATGCGCAAACCAAGGTGACAGGTAAGGAGCCTCGCTGGCCGGCGGACCTTTCTCACGCAGCGTGAGCGCGCCGGCTGGCGTTACATAACGCATTCGGGTGAACGCGTTCGTGATGTAGCGAAGCCGCGCCGCGCCGCGGAGCGTGGGCGACCAGAGCGCCGGCCCGTCGCCATACATCGAGGCGAAGAAGGCGGCACTGTCGGGTCCGCGCAGTACCGCTTCGAGTTCGGCCGCGGCCGCCCTTGCGGTAGCCAGATCCCATTGCGGCGGCAAACCAGCATGCACCATCGTCCAGCCGTCAGCGTGATGCAGCAACGGTCTGAAGCGGAGCCACTCAAGCAGCTCCGCGCGATCGCGAGCAGCCAGAATGTCGGCGAGCGTGTCTCCGCGCCGGGCCTGCGCCGCGCCGCAAGCGATTGCAAGCAAGTGCAGATCGTGGTTGCCCAGCACCGTGACGCAGGCATCTCCCAGGTCCCGGACGAAGCGCAGGGTCTGCAGCGACTCCGGGCCGCGATTGATGAGATCGCCCACGAGCCAGAGCCGATCGTCCGGGCCGAAGCCCACCGTGTCCAGCAAGGTCAGCAGCGGTCGCAGGCAGCCCTGCAGATCTCCCACGGCATAGGTCGCCATCGCCGGGCCCGCCTCAGTTAAGGCGAGACCGCACGGCGAGACTGAACGGGGTGATCGGTGCGTCGAAATGCGTGCCGTCGTCTGCGACCATCTGATAGCTTCCGTGCATGGATCCGACTGGCGTATCGAGCACGGCCGCGCTGGTGTATTGAAACTGCTCGCCGGGCCGCAGGTGCGGCTGCTCGCCAACGACGCCGTCGCCGCGTACCTCCTGCACACTGCCTCCGCCATCGGTGATGAGCCAATGGCGAGACAGAAGTTTCGCCGGTATCGCGCCCACATTGCGGATGACGATGGTGTACGCGAAGAAGTATTTCTCCTGCTGCGGTGCGCTGCGCTCTTCGATGTACACCGCCTCGGCCTGCACATCGATTCGATACCGATCCGACGCTTCGGGAGAGGTCATCTTCAAGTCGCTCCTATGTCAGATCCACCCTGCGTCAAAGATAGCGTCGCAAGGTCCTGACTTCCACGGCTTATCAGCCTGAGTCCAACCACTCGGAATTACGCGCACTGCCGGTGTGAAAGCCAACCGGGCGGGCTCACCATCAAATCATATGACGTGAGCGGCGCCAGTCCGTCAGGGATACGGGCAGGTCAGTCCACTCAGCCTGGCAGACTCACTTCCACCGCGGCAAAGTCGGAAGTATCGGGGACCAGCCGGAACGCAACACCGGCTGGGATGGTAACCGCATCACCGCGAGCGAGCGCGTGGGTGGCGCCGCCCCTGAACTGAATGCAGGTGGTGCCGCGCCAGACGAAAATGAACTCGAACTCACCGTCGTGTTCCCACCATTCCCCATCATCCGTCAGTCCGTCCGGGCGTATGACGCTAACCCGGGCCAGCCCGTCAGTAGCGGCGCGGATGCCGAGATCCCGACACGCGAAGCCGGGGACGCGCCACGGCGACCAGCACGCCAGCTCCGCCTGCGAGCGTACGAAGCGCTGACCGCCGAACATGCGCTCGGGAGACGGGAACGCGGTCGGCAGCTCCAGCCCGTGATCGATGCTGGTCAGGTGCTCGGCCGGACAGCCGAGTTCCAGGACTTCAAGTCCCGGCGAAGACTCGAGCACGCGGTGGCGTATTTCCGGCGGTTGCAAGACGCAATCGCCCGCATGCATGACAAACGGCGGTCCCTGGTCCTCATAAACTACTTTTACCCACCCGGCGACGCAGAAGATCATCTGAAAGCGGACCTGATGGTAATGGACGTAGTCGGGCACCGGTCCGCCATCCGGAATCCGGATATGTGATGCGATGAAACGTCCGCCCTCGCGGTTCGGGATGAGATCGCGATAGAGCATCCCTGCCCGCCCCTCACCCCAGCCGCCGCCCGCCGAGCGCGTGACCGTGAGTTCAGCCTGACCGGGCGGCAGCGAGAGCGGCGCGTCAGCCGCCTCGAATTCCAACACGACGCCGCATGGCAGCTCGGCCGACGCGCGCGACAGCGTGCCCAGGGCCTGCTCTGCGACAGCGACGCGAAGCGTCGCCGGCTCATCAGCACCGCGCTCGAGCCGCAACCGGAGGCCGAGACCCGACATCACCGTCACTCGCGGGTCGTCGGCAGGAAACACCGCATCTGGCCTGAAGTCGAGATTTTGTTCGAGCCACGAGGTATTGGCATGCAGATCGCTGCAACGCAAGACGAGCTCGGCTGGTGGAAAGTCGGAAGCCATGATGTCTGCACGGTCCGTCAAACTGCCTGTCAGCACTCGAGCATACCAGCGGGCGCAGACATCAGCGCCCGACCTCGGCCCCTCACACTCGACATTGCGTTACGAGCAGCGCTTGCAGTGGCACTCTTCCCAACGCACGGCCGGCGGCCGATCGATCCAGTGTTCGACACACGTCCGATCCCTGCGATCCTCTATCCTGGCAAGTGCCATCGTCTACGCACTCTCTTCCACTTCGCCAATCGCGCTCGAATCGGCCGGACGAAGCGCCCGGACGCGCTTCAAAGGTTCTTTCGCTATATGATGCACATGGTCGATTCAGTCCAGGCCGCAGCCTGCGTGCGTTACGCATGAGCAAACCCAAAACACCCGGAGACGGGCGCGTCGGACCCGGGCCCAGCGAGTTCGTCAACGAAGCCTATCTCGTCGAAGACGAAGCAGCGATGGTGGAGTTCTATCGCAAATGGGCAGAAGACTACGACAACCAGATGATGAGCCTCGGATACCTGAGTCCCATGGAGACCGCGCGTCTGTTGCTCTCACACCTGCACGATGCCAACGCGGATATTCTCGACATCGGCTGCGGGACAGGGCTTACGAGTAAACTGCTGGCCGAGGCCGGGATGCGCAACATCCAAGGCTTGGACCTGTCGCCCGACATGGTGCGAGTCGCTGGCGAGCGCGGTATCTACCAGAGGCTTAGCGTCGCCGACGTGACCAAGCCACTGGCGTTCGCGGACGCGAGCTTCGACGCGGTGATTTCTTCGGGCACGTTCACGCACGGACACGTTGGTCCCGAGCCACTTCGCGAGATCTGCCGGGTGCTGAAAACCGGCGGATTGCTGGCCTGTACTGTGCATCAGGATCTGTGGGAGGAACTGGGCTTCGCGGCGGTGTTCAGCGAACTCACGGACGGCGCCGTACTGCGCGAGGTGTCACGAGCCCTCGGCAGCTACTACGAAGGCCGACAGGCGGAAGGCTGGTACTGCCTTATGCAGAAGCTCTGAACGCGCCGACAGTGCCGTATCGAATCCTGAACGAGCCGACCGGGCGCGGTCCCGGCCGGTAACCACCACCGTGCCCGGGAGGTGCCGTGCAGAGTTTTGCTGACATCCTGTTTCAGGGACAAGTGCTGGCCGAGCAGGAGCGTGAAGGTACGCGGCTACAGTTCGAGGCGATGTACCAGGACCGCTTGACTGGACCGCTCGATGCCGATGCACGCGCGTTCATCGAAACCCGGGACTCCTTTTATCTCGCAACGGTTTCCGAAAGCGGCTGGCCGTACGTTCAGCACCGGGGTGGCCCGCCAGGGTTCCTGACCGTTCTCGGCCCGGAGCAGCTTGGCTTTGCCGACTATCTGGGCAACCGGCAGCTCATCTCCAAAGGGCACGTCGCGGCAGACGCACGCGTATCTCTGTTCCTGATGGACTACGCACGGCAAGGGCGGTTGAAACTGCTTGGACACCTGCTGATGACCCCCGCATCAGAACGCCCCGCACTGGCCGCCAGGGTGGCGGTTGACGGCCAGGGTCAGGTCGAACGCGTGGCGACCATCGATCTGATTGCGATGGACTGGAATTGTCCTAAATACATCACGCCACGCTATACCAAAGAAGAGGTTGCGACCCTCGTCGGTCCGCACCTGAAGCGGCGGGATGACGCCATCGCCACCCTTTCGGAGCGCCTCCGCGCGCTTGGTGAGGATCCTGACGACCTCATCGGTGACCTCTGAGTCAGCCACCGCAGTCTGATGCCCGATGGTCGCCCGGCCCGGCCCACTGAACGCTCCGGGAAGCGCCGGATGGCACTACCGCGTGACGACCCGACCCGACCCTGAGGCGGCGTTGCAACTACTTGCCGCACATAGAATTGTCTCCTCTTGTATGGGAGAATCCGCGCGGTGGGCGGCGGCGGAGGCTCCCACCACCCGGCGCAAATGTGCGGACGGCACCCGCCTCGTTTTTCCCTTCCAAGAGACAGATAAATGACTCTCGACCCCGTTTTCCGCTCCCCGCGGGCGGTCAGGCTGATCGAAGATCTGGGCCTCATGGAACGCCTGAGCGTACCGGGGAGCATCCATGCTGAGGCGACGGAGGCGGTGCACGGGATGCTTCCCGATATCATCGGCGAAGCCTGGCTCGACACCGACGCCTCGCCGGCCAGGGACGACGTCGAGTTCCTACAGAGAAACTTCTTCCTGATCCTGTTCCTGTCCATCTTTGAGGGCCTCGGATGCCGACGGGACAGGGTTGACCTCTACGCCCGTCTCGACCTCTGCATCAAGGGCATCATTACCGCTGGCGACAACCTGTTCGACGACCAGAACAAACAGCTGCTGCCGCTGCGTTTCGACGACGGCGGGACACGTTTTCCCTCTATCTTGCAAATGCTCTGCTTCACGCGGCTCAGCGAACGGGTGTTGTCAGACGCGGTGGCGGCGTCAACGCTTTCGGAGGCGCAGGCAGCGCAATTCCAGCGCTCGTTTCTGACCCGGCTGGCCGAGATCGGCGCTCTGGAGGGTTCCGAGGAGGACGGTGTGGCGGAGATCCTGCCAGTCGAGCCGATGATCAACAAAGTGCACCGGGTACGGGGCGGCGCTCTGTTCTCACTCGCTTTCATCGCTCCCGACCTTCTCGAGGACGAAAGCCTGAAGCCGGTGCTTGCAGTGGCCGGAGAAGCGGTCATCAAGCTCGGGGTCGCATTCCAGATCGTCGACGACATCACCGATTTCGAGTTCGACCTGACCCGTGGCAGCCACAACATACTGACAGCCTACGCGTACCATTCGGACGTGCCTGAAGAGCGCACCCGGATTCGTCAGATGCTGAAGGCGGAAACCACAGGTGGCGCGACGCTGGAGGAAGTGTTCCCACATGCGACGCAACGCGCGTTGCTGAGGGCGCGCGAGGAAGCCCGAGCAGCGTTCCAGGGGCTGGTCGGCGCTGGGTTCTGGATGGCACCGGACCAGGCCGATCTGTTTGTCGATGCCATCGTCGGGATCGAGGGCGTCGACAGAATCGAACAGATCAGCGATAACGTCGCCGAGTCGTCACGCCAGGCAACCGCCTGATCCCAACTGCCAGCCGGCGCGGTTGACCCGCGCGGTTCGCACATCGGAAGGACGGCCGGAACGGCCGGCGTCTGACCGGGCATCGGCTTTCAGCCATGAATCTGGTGAAGTCGAGTGCCAACCCTTGCAATGCCACCAAACGCAGGCGACATTCAGCCTGCTTTAAAGACCGCTGTAGAGTTTTTTTAAGGAGAGCTTCCCATGCCCACATACCCCGACGTCCAGCTCTTCATCAACGGCCAATGGCGTGATGGCGCCGAAGGCAAGACCCTGCCAATCATCGATCCGGCTACGGAAGAAGAGATCGGCCGCCTTGCCCACGCGACCCGTCCAGATCTGGACGCCGCACTGGAAGCCGCTGAGAAGGGATTCGAAATCTGGAGAAAAACCTCCGCGTTCGAGCGTTACCAGCTAATGCGCAAAGCCGCCAATCTGCTGCGGGAGCGCAAAGAAGACATCGCCTGGTTGATGACCCGCGACCAGGGCAAGCCGATCGCCCAGTCGACGATGGAACTGGCTGGCGGCGCAGACACGATCGACTGGTTCGCCGAAGAGGCCCGGCGCACCTACGGCCAGGTGATCCCGGCGCGCATGCCCGGCGTTACCCAGATGACGATGAAGCTCCCGGTCGGCCCGGTCGCGGCGTTCACGCCCTGGAACTTCCCGGTCAACCAGATCGTGCGGAAACTCTCGGCTGCGCTCGCGACCGGCTGCTCGATTATCGTCAAAGCGCCGGAAGAAACGCCGGCCTCTCCGGCTGAACTCATCAAGATCTTCCAGGAAGCCGGCGTGCCTGATGGGGTGGTCAACCTGGTTTACGGCATCCCGTCCGAGATCTCCGAGTATCTGATTCCGCACCCGATCATCCGCAAGATCTCGTTCACCGGCTCAACGCCGGTCGGCAAACACCTCGCCGCGATGGCCGGTCAGCACATGAAACGCGCGACGATGGAACTCGGCGGACACGCGCCGGTGCTGGTATTTGACGATGCCGATGTCGACCAGGCTATCAACACGATGCTGCCGACCAAAATTCGCAACGCCGGTCAGGTGTGTGTCTCACCGACGCGCTTCCTCGTGCAGGAGAGTGCGGCTGAAAAGTTCATCGACGGGTTCGTCGCGGCAATGGAAGGCGTAAAGGTCGGGAACGGCCTAGAAGCCGACACCGAAATGGGCCCCCTCGCCAACGAGCGCCGCATCCCGGCGATGGAGTCGATGATCGCCGACGCCAAGTCCAAGGGCGCAAATCTGGTGACCGGCGGTGAACGGATCGGTAACCAGGGCTATTTCTTCCAGCCGACTGTCATGACCGATGTGCCGACCGACGCCGCAGCGATGAACGAAGAGCCGTTTGGCCCGATGGCCCTCATCAACAAGTTCAAGACCTACGATGAGGCCGTGTCGGAAGCCAATCGCCTGCAGTACGGGCTCGCGGCTTACGCATTCACGTCATCGGCCGAGACCGTGCAAAGGCTGGGTCGCGAAGTCGAAAGCGGGATGCTGACGGTCAATCACGTAGGCCTGGCTCTGCCGGAAGTGCCGTTTGGCGGCATTCAGGATTCAGGGTATGGCACCGAGGGCGGCTCCGACGCAGTCGAGCCGTACCTCGAGACGCGTTTCGTCACCTCTATGAACTGAGCACCCAAACGTCTTCGCGCATTTACCGCCGGGAAACTTCCCGGCGGTTTTCGTTGGAACCCCTTGCCCTGGCCTCAGCCATACCTCGCGGTCGTGCGCGCTGACCCCGTCAGGCGAAACCGTGGCGCCGGATGCGGCGCGCCTCAAGCCAGACGCCTCGCGAAGCTCAACTCGTGCCCATCCGGGTCGGTAATGTGAAAGTAACGTTCACCCCATTCGGCGTCGCGAGGCGTGGTATCGGCGTCGTATCCGGCGCGCGTTGCCAGGGCAAAGATCTCGTCGACATCGTGCACGTGAAAAATCACCCGCCCCCACCACGACCATGCCCGTGAATCGGGTTGCCGGGTCAGGTTGACGAAACAATCTCCGCCGCCTTTCAAACTCGTAAATACTGCCTCCGGCCCGCCGTATACGACCCGGAAGCCCAGGACTTCATAGAACGCCACCGCACGCCGCATGTCATGCGTCGCGAAAGTTATCGCATTAATGCTCTCGACCGTCATGCGTCACCCTGAGGCAGTGAAGATACACACACTATCCGGAATCGACCGACGGACGTCGAGTGATGGCAGCGCAAGAAACCGCCCGGCCCGCCCGATCGGTATCCGGGTCTGGCAACATGCGCAGATGTGAGCGTGGCGGCGGGGTGCCGTTCACGCGTTTGATTCACTCCTCACGCGGACACGACAGCTATGGCCAAGGTGTTATTCGAAGCAGACGGGCGTATTGGGCGCATCACGCTCAACCGGCCTGAAGTTCTGAATGCGATCGACGACGATCTGCCGCGGGAACTCGCCGCAGCCGTCGCCGAAGCGGACGCCAGCCGGGATATCCACGTGATGGTGTTGTCGGGCGCCGGCAAAGCGTTTTGCGCAGGCTACGATCTCGCACACTATGCGCAGAGCGATGGCCCGAATCAGGTCGTGCAGGACATGCCGTGGGATCCGCTGCAGGACTACCAGTTCATGTGGGCGAACACGCAGGCTTTCATGTCACTGTTTCGGGCGATGAAGCCCGTTATTTGCAAAGTCCACGGCTTCGCCGTTGCCGGCGGCTCCGATATCGCACTTTGCGCGGACGTTGTCCTGATGGGCGACTCGGCCCGCATCGGCTACATGCCGACGCGGGTCTGGGGCTGCCCGACAACCGCGATGTGGGTATACCGGCTCGGTCCGGAAAAAGCCAAGCGCATGATGTTTACCGGCGATCAAGTGAGCGGGCCCGAAGCAGCTGAGATGGGATTGGTTTTGAAATCGGTCCCCGACGGGCAACTCGACGGCGAAGTGGAAGCGCTGGCGGCGCGCATGGCGGGCGTCCCTATCAATCAGCTCGCGATGCAGAAGATGGTGGTCAATTCCGCTATCGAGGCGCAGCTAAATCAGACGCAGCGACTGGCAACTATCTTCGATGGCATCACCCGGCATTCACCGGAAGGTATGAACTTCAAGGCGCGGGTCGAACAAGCCGGATGGAAGGAGGCCGTGCGCGAACGCGATGAAGGCACATTCGACTGGACCGCCAACCGACCGTTCGAGAAAGCTGACAAATCCACCCGGTAACGGCTGGGTATCTTTCCACGTGGCTGACGGTGACCTTCGCATAGAGGCGTTCACCCACGAAGCAACCCACGTATCCTGAGCCTGCGGCGCCTCGACATTGCTCAAATGCGCGGCACAACTGGACGACGTGCTTCGGGTACCCGGCAAGGCGCCGTGACCCGGACCGGTCATCACGCTGGAATCAGGCGGCTCCCGACAGTGGATGGGCGTGCAGCACCATCGGCGTGTCAACCTTTTGCCGTGCCGGCACCATTAATACCGTATGAACGCTGAAGTTGATGAGCTGACCGTGCTCGAGGCCCACTTCGAGCCGGCGCGCAGGCAATACCTGGAACTACGCTACCGAGCGCCCGCGCCGGCCCAACGCGCCGGCCAGCTAAGAGCGCTGGCGGCTGCCGCCGCGCTCGCAGCTGTGGCAATTGGCCTCGTCGCCGCGCTTTGGGATGCCAGCGATCCGCGGTCAGCTGAGGGCCAACGCAGCGCTGACCAACGGCAGTTTACCAACGCGCTGACGGCCGCGAACGCGCGACCGGCACTGGCGGTGTCGCTTCGGCCAAAGGTTGCGCTGCGTGCAACGAGCTGGCCGCGAACCATGACCTCTCGCCGCGTCAGATTGCCCTCCCGTCCTGGTCCACGTCGAACACGGCAGCGGAGCTGAAGCAATCGATGGCGTTGGTTCCAGCGTGGTTCAAGCGGCGGCAGAACAACGATGAGCGTGCCTGCGACGACTGGTCGCTCGCCGCACGCGCGGCGCGCAGCAATCCGGCATTGACGGAGCTCTACTCGCGTCATGCCGATCGCACCTATCGCATGGCTTACGGCCTGCTAGGTGATACACAGGCCGCGGAGGACGCCACGCAGGAGAGTTTTCTGCGGCTTACAAGGGCGGCACCGCGGCATCAAAACGCCGCCTTCACCACCTGGTTCAGCGCCATCGTCTTGAACGTATGTCGCGAACTTCGACGGCAGCGCCCGCCCCTGGTTTCGAGCCTTGAGGAGACGCCAGTGACTGCCGCCGACGCTGCCGAGCGCGGCCGTAGCCTGGCCGAACTGATACGTGCGCTGGCGGAACTGCCCGCGCGTCAGCGTGAAGTCGTCGTGCTGCGCTACCTCGAAGGCTTCACGGCGCCAGAAACGGCCGCGTTGCTGGATTGCGAGGTCGGCACCGTCAAGACTCACCTCCATCGGGCAACACAAAAACTGCGTTGCCAACTCTGAGACCACGACACGATGCCTGCACTGACACTTCCTCGAACGACCCGAACTGAACTTCACCACTGGAGAGATCAAGACATGACACCATCCCATCGTCCTGTCACCCGGCGCCTTGGCACGACCCTGGCTGCCTTGATGCTGAGCGTTGCCCTCGTGACACCGAATCCGGTTCACGCGGAGGAACACGATGACGATGGCAACGAACTGGAACTCATTGAAAGCTACCTGGAAGTCGCCGACCGGGTCGTGCGCATGGCGGCTAAACGTGAGGTGACCATCTTCTTCGCCATTGAAGGTATCGCGGAGACCTATCAGGCCCAGGGCGACCTCGATGCCGCTCTGGCTCGTTTCGAAGCCATGCTGAAAGAGCACGAAGGCGATCAGACCGTGCGTAACCTCATCCTGTTCAAGATGCGCGACATTTACGAGGAGCGCGGGCAGCCGAAGAAAACGCTGGCCGTGCTGGATCGGGTGATCGCCGAGAACAAATAGCCCCCAACGACGTCACCGCGCACGGGGCCGCCGGGCGGCGCCCCCGCCGTCGGCAACGCGTCTCGAGAAACGCTGCTGCAGTGATGGCAGCGGGCCGCTGGGAGACGCTTCGCCGGACAGCCGCATCTGAGCTCGCTTCCCCTATACTGCCGTGGGCGGCTTCGCACCGCCTGCCGAGACAGCCAGACACAGGTGGAACATGAGCTCAAATCTGGACCAGTTCCGCGCCGACACCCGCGCGTGGCTTGAAGAAAACTGCCCGACGTCCATGCGTACGCCCATGCCCGACAATGAAGTGGTGTGGGGCGGCCGGAACGCGGCATTCCCGAACGAAGATGCAAAACTCTGGCTAAAGCGCATGGCTGCCAGAGGCTGGACCGCGCCGACATGGCCTTCGCAATATGGCGGAGGCGGGCTGGATAAGGAGCACGCGCGCGTGCTGCACGAAGAGCTCGCGCGCATACACGCGCGGCCGCCGCTCAGAAGCTTCGGGCTGATGATGCTCGGCCCGGCGCTATTGGAATTCGCCACCCCGGAGCAGCTCGACCGATACATGCCCGAGATCGTCAAAGGCGAAATTCGCTGGTGCCAGGGCTACAGCGAGCCGGGCGCCGGCTCCGACCTCGCGAGCCTTCGTACGCGCGCCGAAGACAAGGGCGACCATTACCTCGTCAACGGCTCCAAGATCTGGACCTCTTACGCCAACCTCGCAGACTGGATCTTCTGCCTCGTCCGGACTGACTTCGATGCCCCAAAGCACGAAGGCATCAGCTTCTTGCTATTCGATATGGCGTCGGAAGGCGTGACGACCAGGCCAATTCAGCTCATCAGCGGTGCGTCACCGTTTTGCCAGACGTTCTTCGACAACGTGAAAGTCCCCAAGGCGCAGCTGGTCGGCGAGTTGAATAAGGGCTGGACCATCGCGAAGCGGCTGCTCCAGCACGAGCGCGCATCCATAGCGTCGATCGGCACCGGGCGGCCCGGCGCCTCCGACGAAACGCTCGCCGACGTCGCGAAAGCCTATATCGGCGAAACCAACGGCGGCATCGCAGATCCGGTGATGCGCGACAAGATCGCAGAACATGCCATGTCAGCCCATGCGTTCGGTCTGACCACCCGACGCGCAGCTGCCGAGGCCAAGGCCGGAATGGCCGACGGCGCGGCGTCGTCGATGTTCAAGTACTACGGGACAGAGCTCAACAAACGCCGCATGGATCTGAAGCTCGAAGTCATGGGCACCCAGGGCATCGGCTGGGAAGGGGACGGATTCAGTGACGAGGAGCTCAAGTCGATGCGCTATTGGCTGCGCACAAGAGCAAATTCCATCGAAGGGGGCACGAGTGAAGTGCAGCTCAACATCATTGCGAAACGCGTGCTGGGCCTGCCTGACTGACGTTGCCCGAGGGAGTATCTGAACATGGCATTGGTACTGACCGAGGAACAGCGCATCCTGCGTGATTCCGCACGCGAGCTGCTGGATACACATGCCCCGGTGGCGGCGCTCCGTCAGCTGCGTGACACGCGAGACGAGACCGGCTTCTCACGCGAACTGTGGGCCCGACTGGCTGAACTCGGCTGGAGCGGTATGCACTTGCCGGAGACCTACGGCGGCTCCGAGTTCGGCTTTCAGGGACTCGCCGTCGCGATGGAGGAAGCCGGCCGGACGCTTACCGCCACCCCGATGCTATCGAGCGTCGTACTGGGCGCCACGCTCGTCAACGCGCTCGGCACTGATACGCAAAAGCAACAGCTCCTGAATGGCGTGATCGAAGGCAACCTGCTGCTCGCTCTCGCTGTCGACGAGTTGCCTCGTCACCAGCCGGAGCAGATTCGACTGAAAGCCGTACCGACCGGCGACGGCTACACCCTGGCTGGCAAAAAGACCTTTGTGCTGGACGGACACGTCGCCGACAACCTGCTCGTCGTGGCCCGTACTGGCGGCGCCGACGATGATCCTGACGGCCTGAGCGTACTGGTCGTTTCGGCAAACACGCCCGGCATCACGATCACGCGAACCTGGATGACCGACAGCCGCAACGCCGCGAACATCGAGTTTGATGAGGTCGCGGTAGGCAAGCACGCACTGCTCGGTAGTGAGGGAGGTGCCGGCGCGGCAATCGAGCAAGTGCTCGACCTCGGTCGTATCGCACTCGCGGCCGAGATGCTCGGCAGCGCGCAGGAAGCGTTCGACAGGACCATTGCATACCTCAAACTCCGCGAGCAGTTCGGCGTGCTCATCGGGTCGTTCCAGGCGCTCAAACATCGCGCCGCGCACATGTTCAACGAACTCGAGCTGACCCGCTCCGCGGTTTACGCGGCGGCGAGTGCCGTCGATGACGCGAGCAGCGACGTCGCCCTGCTGGCCTCACTGGCGAAAGGCCAGGCGAGCAAGACATTCGATCTCGTTTCGGCCGAGGGTGTGCAGATGCACGGCGGTATCGGCATGACGGACGACGAAGAGATCGGGTTCTTCCTGAAGCGCGCGCGCGTCGCATCACAAACCCTTGGCGACGCCAATTTCCATCGGGACCGCTACGCGCGCCTCAGCGGGTTCTAACGTTCGAACGAGGCGCTCGGATCACCGCCCGGCGCTACGTGGCGCCTCAGCGGCTCATCCCGGTTCGGCCATGCGCGCGCAGGAGACCGCGCCGATGCATTGGCGCGGACCCGCCAGGGGCGACCTCTACGGCTGCCAGCCGGTCCCGTCTTCGATCCATTGGCGGTGCGCTTCGCTCGGCAGCAACTCTGCGAAGCGGGTGGAGTAAGCTGCCAGTTGCCCATCGTCGAAAGCATCACGCCAGCCGCCCGATTTGCCACTGGCAAAAAACGCCCGGTCGTCGTGCCAGAATCCCTGCCCGCCCTGCGGGGCGAACTGCGTGGCATTGGCTTTCATTGCGCTGAAGGCCGTGGCCTGCCGGATCGCCTCCAGCGTTTTATCGTCGCGATCAGTGCCGAGGTAGTCGTTCAGCCTCGCAATAGCGCCGGCATGGTCTCGAAGCATCGCGGCGTAGTTGAGTATCAACGACGTGCGCAGCCGCCCCGACAGTACGGACGCTTCGAAGTGGCGCGTTACGGTCATGATCGTATCTTCGTCTGCGTCTTGCGCATCGAACGGCGTGTTCAGGAAATGCTCCAGCCCTTCGGCGAGCGAGGCGACACCGGAACCGCCTTGCCGGTCCTTCATATTCACGATGTGCTTACGAAGCGACAGATACATCTCGAGAGGGTGCCGAAACACTGAGATGACCTGTACGCCCTCCCATAGCGGGAATCCGTCGACCGGCGTATGCGTCTTGACGACGCGCCTGCCGGGCTGCCGCTCCAACGCAGCCGCGGTGTCTTCAACCGAGGCAAAGTTCGCATCCAGCCACGGAGACAGATCGGTAACCCGCCCGGGAAGTTCCGGACTGCCGTGGAGCAGCATCGCCACCATCGTCTGGGTCCACGTCGTACCAGACTTTGACGGCGTCGCGAGAATCACATCGCCGCGGCGCGCCCGGAAGCTGTTCCAGCGGTGAGGTTCGGTGATACTGCCGCGATAGGCGCGAGCGGCAGGCACGATCAGTTCGGCGGGTACCATTGCAATTCCCTACCGGCGCAAAAGTTGCACATTAGCCCGTGCAACTGCGCCCGTCAGCCGTTTGACTACCATTGTCGACACCTGTGTGCGCTATGCTGATTTGCATTGGATGCGCAGATAGACAGCGAGATTGCGATGTATGCCGGCACGGCCGGCCAACGCCCGGAACAGTTGGACTTCACGCTTCTCATCACACTGGTCAAGTTAGTGCTGAAGCGACAGCAACGCCCGTCGTGCCGATACATCCATCAGCAGTTTGCACGGGACGACGAGGCCTTTCGATGCCTTCGATATGAGTTGGTAGTCGTGTGGCGCAGGCCGGCTCACCGGTACTGCGGCCACCTCCCAACCAGCGCCGGGTAAACCGCATGACGCAGAGATCTCGAGCTGTGAACACGAATGCACTGGTCGCCGGCTCCTTTATTGCCTCACCCGTCGATGAGGCGCGGATTACAGCCGCCCTTCCAGCAGTCGCGCGATGCCTGGTCGATTGGGTTGGCGTATGCGTCGCCGGCGCAAACGAGCCGGTAGTGCGAGCAGTTCGCCAGTACACCGGCATCAGCGGGTCGGCACTACCGGCAGTCGTGCCCGAAGCGCCCGAGCGAGCGGCTCTGCTGAACGCAGCCGCCGCGCACGCGCTCGATTTCGACGATACCTACATCCCGGCGGACACCCATTTCAGTGCCGTTACCTGGGCGACCTGCTTCGCGCTAGCGCGCCCTGAAATGCCACCGGCTGAATTCATGCGCGCGTTCCTGGTCGGCTACGAAGTAGGCGCCAAGCTCGCGGGTCGGCGCTTCGGATTCGCGCTGCAGTTTCGTTGGTTCCATCCGACGGCGGTGCTCGGCCGCATCTCGGCCGCTGCCGCTGCCGCTGCATTGCTCAAGCTCGACGCCCATCAGGCGGCAACCGCCCTGGCCATTGCCGCCACATCTGCCAGTGGTCTGCGAAGCGGCCATGGCAGCATGGCCAAGCCGTTGCAAGCCGGCGAAGCTGCCAGAGATGGCGTTCGAGCCGCACTGATGGCCGCGGCCGGCGTCAACGCGCCGCTCGAAGTGTTGGAGCCTGACGGCGGGCTTGCACACGCGTTCGTGCAGGACGGTTACGCAAAACTGGCCGTCCTGGATGAAGCAACGCTCGGCACTGACTGGGCCGTCGAAAAGACCTCCTTCAAACCATACGCGTGTCTGCATGGTATTCACCCATCGGTTGACGCAGCCAAAGTTCTATCTGGGCAGACACGCGCCGGAGAGATCGCCCGTGTGAACGTCGAAGTCGCTCCCGGCGTCAAGCAAGTTGCCCGTTTCGAATCTCCCGCGACACCCCTCGAGGCAAAGTTCAGCGTTCACGCGTGCGTCGCGATGGCGCTCGCGGGCTACCCGGTCGGGGCGCACGATTTTTGTATGGGCACGCTCGAAGACCCGGTCGTGATCGGGCTGATGCGCCGCATCGAAGTCATCCCGGTCAAAGGACGCAAAATGCTCGACTCCGCAATCGAGCTAACGCTATCGAACGGCGAACAGATGCGCGAGGAAGTGCCGCTATCGCTGGGACATCCAGGCAATCCAATGACAGACTCGGACCTGGATGCGAAGTTTCTGGGACTCATCAACGGGCATGTTCGGGCGCCACGGCAAGCCTTACAGTCATTGCGCGAGATAGTTTCGTACCCCCATCTTCAACCGATACTCGAGGAGCTTTGTGCGCCTGCAGGAACGAACACTTAGTCTCTCGGGCGGCTCGGGCCCGACGTCGGATGTACCTAAGCTCGGCAACTGCGTTCTGACGACTATTAGCGGCGCTGCGGGGCGCTTCGTCTGAGGGCATACCGCCCGTTTGTTGATTACAACGGAGTTTTCCCGGCATTCTGGGTACCTCTGGCGCGGGGCCTTCCCCGGCACCGGGACATACGCGGTCAGTATCGAGAACTCGCTAGTGATAGTCGACTCCATTGCATTCATGACGCTATTCGACGTGCTCATCATCGGCATCGTCATCTATAGCGGGGTGCGCATTCGCAAAATAACGAGCGGTTCCGAGTATCGCGAGAACCCGGTGGAAGGGCTGAGCGCCGTGCTGGCCGGACTGACCATCATCGCGGTTTTCTATCTGGCCGACCTGGCGGCCATGTACTTCCTGCCACCCATTGTCGGCCATGCCGCGGCGATGGACACGATGCGCGATCTGCATCTGAATTATCGATGGATCGTCTCGCTCATCGCAGTCGGTCTCATCGCCTATGGCCTACTTGCACAGTCGCAGGCGGCATCGCGGGTATTGACTTTGGCGAAGGAGACCGAGCACCGGCTGCTCGAACAGGTGGAAGCGCTGGAGCAGGCGAGCCGCGCGCGAGACGAGGCCGAACTCGCCGTGCGCGAAACGCAGGCTCGATACCAGAAGATCTTCGAGTTCTCTCCGATTGCGATGTACCTGCATGACGGCACGCACATCCGTGAGGCCAATCCCGCTACGGCATCGCTCTTCCGCTACGACTCGCCCGAGGACATGCGCGGAGTCGAGGTCTTGAGCCTGCTCGACGAGGCCGACCGACCGCAGTATCTGGAACGCCTTGCCGAGATGCGCGCCAATCCCCGAACGCTCCCGTTCGTGGAGGATCGCCGCGTCACCAGGGAGGGCGATGAGCTGATCGTCGAACAGGCGGGAACACCCATCGAATTTGGTTCCGAGGCACTGATCTTCGCGATCAACCGCGATCTGACCGCGACGCGTGAAGCAGAATCGATGCTGCGCCAGTCGCAGAAGATGGAAGCGGTGGGGCAGCTCACCGGTGGCGTCGCCCACGATTTCAACAACCTGATGTCGGTCATACTTGGCAACGTCGAATTGATTCGAGTTGGTCTCAAACAGGGCTTGAGCTGTGACAGGTACCTGAGCGCCGTGGAGCAGTCAATTCAGCGAGGCGCGGACCTGACTGGCCGGTTGTTGTCCTACTCGCGGCGTCAGGCGCTCTCGCCGGAGCCCATCGATCTCAACGAACTCGTGACCGAGAGTTCGGAGCTGATGCGCCGCACACTCGGCGAGCGGATTGAACTACGCACGATCCGAAGCGCAGGACTGTGGAACATCTCTGCCGATCGTACGCAACTCGAAACTGCTCTGCTGAACCTCGTACTGAACGCGCGGGATGCCATGCCGCAGGGCGGCAAACTCACCATCGAGATCGCCAACACCGAGATCAGCCCGGAGTATGCTCGCAATGCGATGGAGGTCAAGGCGGGTCGATACGCGGTGCTGGCCGTGTCGGACACCGGCTCGGGAATGGAAAAGGCGGTCCTCGAGCGAATCTTCGAACCGTTCTACAGCACCAAAGCGCCAGGGCACGGCACGGGTCTCGGTCTCAGCATGGTGTTCGGCTTCGTCAAGCAGTCCGGCGGGCACGTGACCGCGTATAGCGAACCGGGCGTCGGCACGACAATTCGCATCTATCTGCCGAAGAGCAACGACGACGCGCGGGGGCGTCCGGAGGTGCGGGCGGACACCACGCCTGAGAACTTGAGGCGTAGAAAGGTGCTACTGGTCGAGGACGACGATACCTTGCGGCAGGTGATCGCGTCGATGCTCCAGGGTCTCGGCATGACCGTCGAAGATGCACGCGACGCCGGCACTGCCAGAACGCTGGCCGCGGGATTCGAACCCGATCTCCTGCTGACCGACGTCATCTTGCCCGGCCAGCAGAACGGACGTGAGCTCGCGGAGGCACTCGAGTCGGAAATCCCCGGTCTGTCCGTGCTGTACATGTCGGGTTACACCGAGAACGCGATTCTGCACGACGGGCGGTTGGATGAGGGGGTGCACCTGTTGTCGAAACCGTTCTCGCTACAACAACTCCAGTCAGCCATCGCCGCAGTACTGGCCTGAGGGTGTGTCGTCGCGCGAATCACCTGCGTAACGCACGGCAGCGCCAGATTCGATTTCAGCACGGCCTACTGTAACGCGCTCGCGACCTCGCCCCGCAGTCGCGAGCCCCTTCAACTTCGAACGTAGAAATCGCCGGTGATCCCGATCTTGGTGATAGCTGCTATCGTCGTTGTCTGGTGTTGCCTGAGCGGCTGCGCGCGAATCCGCAACTCGTAGGTCGAGTTCAAGCGGACGAGGGCAAAATAGCGTGGTGACGGGCTTATCGCGCGGCCGATTCGGCGCACACGGTGGACAAACGGGCGAACGATGGACCACCTGTCGTTCAACCGTGTTCCCAGGGGTTAAACAGATGAGTGCATCCAAATCTTCGCGAGCCGTGGACAAGACGCGACTTGAAGAAGTCTTCGGCCGTAAGTTCAGCGACGAAGAACTTGTCCACTTCGGTTCGCGACTGCGTCGTCAGCTTGATGGCCTGGAGACGATCAGGGCATGGGAGCCTCACCTGGACTTGACTGAACCGGCGACCGTTACCCGGCTGAGTCCCAAGCGACACAAGTCATGAGCATCGACGAAGGCGTGTTCTTCAGCTCCATCACTGATATGCGTCAAAAGATGAGCGCGGGTGAGTTTGGTCCAATCGACCTTACGGAAGCTCTGTTGGAACGGATTGAGCATTCGCAGAATAGCTTGAACAGCTTCATCACGGTTACCCGCGATGTAGCGATGCGTGAGGCCGAGCAAGCGCAGGCCGAAATGGATAAGGGCGACATCAGAACGCCACTCCATGGCGTGCCTTTGGCGTACAAGGACCTGCTCGCTACCAAGGGTGTTCCGACAACCTTTGCGTCGCGCGC
Source organism: Pseudomonadota bacterium (assembly GCA_039030335.1). Taxonomy (GTDB): domain Bacteria; phylum Pseudomonadota; class Gammaproteobacteria; order HK1; family HK1; genus JBCCEJ01. The sequence continues at coordinate 22,078 of JBCCEJ010000091.1, forward strand.
GTATGCCAATTGGGTGCCGGACTACGATGCGACGCAGGTTACGAACTTCCGCGAGGCGGGAGCGATCATGCTGGGCAAGCTCAACTTATCCGAAGGCGCCGCAGACTCGTCTAGCCTGTCTTCCGCATTCGGCGGTCCGAGGAATCCATGGAATCTGGAGCGAATAACGGGCGGATCCAGCGGCGGCTCTGCCGCTGCGGTCGCTGCCGGACTCGCGTACGGCGCCATCGGCAGCGATACGGCGATGTCGATCCGTCAGCCCGCAGCGCTATGCGGCATCGTGGGGCTGAAACCCACCTTCGGACGGGTCAGCAAGTATGGCGCCATGCCATTGGCGTTTTCGCTCGATCACCTGGGCCCGATGACGCGAACCGTTCACGATGCTGCATTGATGTTGCAGATCATGGCAGGAGACGATCCGCTGGACCCGACGACCGAGTTGCAGCCGGTTCCCGACTACGTGGCTGCGGTAGCTTCTGCTCCGGCCAGCCTTACGGGCATGAAGATCGGAATACCGCGGGAACCCTTCTTTGAGGGTCTCGCGCCGGGCTGGGACGCTATCTTCGAAAGCGCGCTTGCCGTGTTCAAAGCCGCCGGCGGCATCCTGGAGGACTTTAAACTGCCCAATCCTGGCGACTTGAACCA
>JBCCEJ010000092.1:0-22215 GCA_039030335.1 Pseudomonadota bacterium
CAGCAGCAGCCGCAGCAGCAGCCGCCGCAGCAATAACAACCCGAACGTGCAAAATCCATGACGTCACGGCCGTCGCCGAGTTCGCCGAACGCGAACTCGGCGCGAAGATGATTCACGCGGCTGAGGACGGCTCGCAATTTGCGCCTGGGTATTATTCCGTGCTCTTCGAAGACCCTGACGGCATACGGATCGAGGTCAACCACGTGCCCGGGAAGGGGCACTTCGGCAGCGGTGGCCGGCTGGGCGAAGGTGGCGCCGGTCCGGCCGATCAATACGGCGAGGATGGCCTGAACTCCTGAAACGACACGCCAGTTCGTTATTCGGATGTCTGCAACCTTGACACTGTCAGACCGGCTGTCGAATTACTTCGAGCCGGCCGTGCGTGAGCGCGGCGCCGATTACGTGCGCGCAAGGCGCGTGGGCGATGTGTCGCGCACGCGAGCTGGTATCAGCGCGCCGGTTTCGAATCCGCAAGGGGATTGCTACACGGTCACGTTACGGTATGACGCCGGCGTCGTGGTCGCCGGATGTGAGTGCCAGCACTTCATCCGAGCCAATCTCTGTAAGCACATCTGGGCGACGCTCTTATCGCCGGCCTGCATCGCCTGGCTGGCCGCCGAGGTCGAACAACACGCCGACGACGTCGCGGCGGCGCCGCAAGATCTCGTCCCGACGGTGCTACACGCGTTGGAATGGCAAAGTACCAACCGTGCCTATGTAGACCCGCCGCCCGCAACCCGGCCAGACTGGCTGCAGCGCCTTGGCCCGCTCATCGGCGACGCGCCGAGCAGTGCGAACGGCCTGTCGCGTTCACGACACCGGGAGTCCGCGCGAATCCCCTGGTTCGTCGTCGACCTCGGAGCGAGCGAGGAGACCGAATCGCTGGTCGTGCGATTCGCTCACCAGCCAATCCTTCGCAACGGCGAGCTGGGACAACCGCGAATTCAGAGCGCTGGCCCGCTCAGCAGCTATGTGGAACCTGCCGACCGCAGGTTGATGGAGCTGATGCTGGCGCTGGCCAACAGCGAATCGATCGGTTATCTGGACGCGAAGACATCCTGCACGCTGCCGAGCGCCCTGTTCGGGACGCTGTTACCAGACCTCGTGAGCAGTGGGCGGCTGGTGCTGCAACGAGAACGGGGTGAGCGCATTGCCGAGCTCGTGCCGTTGCGCTGGGAATCGGAGCCCTATCAGCTGTCGCTCGACGGCGAGCGCGACGATACGCAAGGCCACTGGATTCTGAAGGGCGCGGTCAGTTCGGCGCTGCGGCGCTATTCGATTGGACAGTGCGATCTGCTGCTATCGGACGGTCTGCTGATCAGCGACAACAGCATGGCATCCCTGACGGTTCCGCCAGCCTTGCTCAGGTGGCTCGACATGCTCCGCGACGGCCCGCTCGCGGTGCCTTTCAGCGACCGGATCGCGTTTAATGAACTCTGGCACCGACACCGCGCGAACGCATTGCCGGGGCTGCCGCCCGACCTGCTGTTCAGCGTTGTGAGCCCGCCGGTCAGCGGCCTGCTGGCACTGTCGGAGGAAGTGGCTGCGGGAAACGGCAAATCCCGTTTCAAAGTCCAGGCACAGGCGCTCTACGACGGCACCCGCGTCGCCTTCAACGGCCCGGGGATGAGCGTGGTGGACGCGCAGCGCGAACGCATCATTCAACGCGACTCGGCGCGCGAGCAGTCACTACTCGAGGAACTCACGGCGGCTGATCTCGCGCGGAGCGCGGAATCCGACGCGGGAGGCCAAATCCTCAATCGCAATGCAATACCCGGGCTGCTGAAGGCACTTCAGGCACAGGGATGGCAGCTCGAGTTCGGTGGTCAGCCACTGCGCTTCGTGCAGGACCTCGAATTGCTGGTGTCATCCGGTCCCAACCGCACTCGCGTCACCGCGCAGATCGATTACGGCGACGTCACCGCATCGCTCAGCGACTGGCTGCCGGCAGCGGCCGACAACGCACCGGTCATGTCACTCGACAACGGCGCCGTCGGCTGGCTGAGCGACGAACTCAGCACCGAAGGCACAAGCTGGGCGAGCTTCGGCCAGGCTGAGGGTGACGCCATAGAATTCAGCCCGGGGCAGGCCTTGCTACTGGACTTGATGCTACAAGCGCAGTCCGCCGCTGTTCGCCAGGAAGCCGGGTTTGCGCGCGTGAAGCAAAAACTGGCATCACTCGGCGACACCGCTCCCGCCGAGGCTGCGCCCGATTTCTGCGGCAAGTTGCGCAGCTATCAGCAGCGGGGCGTAGGATGGCTGCAGGCATTACACAAGCACGGACTGCATGGCTGCCTGGCCGACGATATGGGCCTCGGCAAGACGGTACAGGTGCTTGCCCATCTCCAGCACGTGCACCGGGATCACAAGGTATCGCCGTCTCTGGTGGTCGTTCCCAAAAGTCTCGTGTTCAACTGGCTCGACGAAGCGACTCGCTTCACTCCCGAGTTGCGCACGCTCGGCTACACCGGGCAGGGGCGCCACCAGCTACGCCCACGTCTGCGCGAGGCCGATGTCGTGGTCACCACCTACGGGACGCTCAGGCGAGATATAGAGTGGCTGGTCGAGCATCCGTTCACCTACGCCATCCTGGACGAGGCACAGGCGATCAAGAACCCGGAGTCGCAAGCGGCCAAAGCGAGCAGGCTGGTGCGCGCGAAACACCGGCTTGTCGTAACCGGGACACCAGTCGAGAATCATCTCGGCGACCTTTGGTCACTGTTCGAATTCCTGAACCCGGGTCTGCTCGGCTCTCGGGACAAGCTCGTCGAACTGAGCCGCACGGCGCGTGACGACGAAAATGCGCAACGTTTAATCAGCACTCTGGGTCGCGGTTTGAAACCCTTGATTTTGCGGCGCACAAAAGAAGAGGCCGCGCCGGAGCTGCCGCGCAAGACCGAGCAGGTACTGCTCTGCGAGTTGGGCGAAGCCGAGCGTGGAATCTACGATGCGCTTCGCCATCAGTTTCGCCGCTCGATCTCGGAACGGGTTGCCGATGTCGGACTGAATCGTGCCAAGGTCAACGTGCTCGAAGCCCTGCTGCGGCTGCGTCAGGCTGCCTGCCACCCGGCTCTCATCGACCCTGACAATGCCGAGTTATCGTCCGCTAAGGTGGAGTTGCTGTGCGACCACCTGGTGCAGCTGGCGGCGCAAGGCGAAAAAGCGCTGGTGTTTTCACAGTTCACGAAACTGCTGGCTCTGGTGCGCACCCGCCTCGAGCAGTCTGGGCTCGCGTACGAATACCTCGATGGCCGGACGCGAAACCGCGCTCAGCGCGTGCAGAAATTCCAAAGCGACCCGGATATCTCCGCGTTTCTCATCAGTCTCAAGGCGGGCGGCCAGGGACTCAATCTCACCGCCGCGCAGTACGTATTCATCCTGGACCCGTGGTGGAATCCGGCGGCTGAGGCGCAGGCGGTAGACCGTGCGCACCGAATCGGTCAAACGCAGCCGGTGTTCGCGTACCGCCTGTTGGCGGCCAACACGGTCGAAGAGCGCGTCATGGAATTGCAAAAGTCGAAACGGCTCATCGCCGATGCGGTAGTAGCCGCCGACAACCGCGTGCTGAAAGGGCTCGAACTCGCGGATCTCGAGCTGCTGCTTAGCTGACCACGGCGAGCGCCACTGCGCGGCCTTTCCGTCAGCTTCATGTCAGCTGGCGAGACCCTTCTCAGACGACGATTGGCGTTAATATCCCAGTGCTCACCCGCTACCGGTAACGCGCATTGCGGCTCATTCGCCTACTCAAGAAAGACCTGGTCCGCGAGATGTCGGACTGGATCGAGGCTGGCCATATCACGACCGATCAGGCGCGCGCCATCGCGACCGGATACGGCGTGGACTTTGATGCCGCCAAACATCCGACTGGCGCCTACGGGCTGCTGGTAGGGCTGGGCTACCTGTTCGTCGGCCTCGCCCTCATCACACTCATCGGCGCCAACTGGGAAGAAATTCCGCGCGAGCTGCGGCTCGGCGCGATCGTCGGCGTCACCATGCTGACGCATTTGAATGGTCTGCGTCATTTCCTGAACGACCGGCGTACGACGGCGCTTGCACTCTTCTTCCTCGGTAACTTGTTTTACGGTGCTTCGATCGCGCTCACCGCGCAGATCTACCACCTCGGCGAACACATGCCTGACGGCATCTTCATCTGGGCGCTCGGCACGTTACCGTTCGGCCTCGCGCTGCGCAGTCCCTGGCTGACGCTGGTATCGCTGTCGCTCGGACTGCTGTGGTTCTTCGTCGAGCTGGAAGTGGGATTCTATCCACTCGCAATGCCCATTTTCCTCGTCGCAGCGGTCTATGTGCTGCGTTACGCATCGACCAGTCTGACGCTGTTTCTGTCTACTGCTGCCAGCATCGGAGTGTGGCTGGAAGTGAGCCTTGCAGAACTCTGGTCGGACGACTACGGGCGAAATTTTGAGCCCGAACACCTGTTCATCGGAGCCGCCTACGTGCTGCTTTGCAAGAGTTTTGGACAGTGGCTCAGCCAACGCAGCAGCGTACGTTCGCGCGACTACGGCGTGGCGCTGTCACTGTGGAGTCTCCGCTTCGCGTTGGTGTCGCTGTTCATCCTGAGCTTCGAATTTCTCTGGGAAGAGCTGATCGAAGCGGACTTCGACTATCTCGCTCATGCCATACCATGGCTCATCGCGCTGTTCGCGGGCGCCATCGCATTCGGCTGGCGCAGTGGCCATGGCATCAGCGTCGCGGCTCAGACGATCGCCATGACCGGCGTAATGACCGCCGCTGTTGCCATTACGGACTCATCGCACGCAGTGCTCTTTCAGGTGGCCGCGAATCTGCTGCTGGTGGCCTCCGGAGCGGTACTGATCTGGCGCGGCATCGAGCAGGCCGTAACCCACTACTTCTACCTCGGAATCGGCACCATATTGTTCACCGGCTTCTTACGATACGTGGATTTGATCGGTGGCTATGTCGGCAGCGCAGTGCTGTTTCTCGCCATGGCCGGCGTGCTGATCGGTGCGGCCCGCTTCTGGCGCTACTGGAATACGAGGACCGCGCAATGACTTCGCGCAAACTGCTGGTCGGCATACTGCTCGCCACGATCCTCGGCCAGGGAGTCATACTCATCGGCATGGTCGTCAAAGCAGCCATGCCGCTTTGGGTCGGCCAGTCCGTCCCCGTGGAAACGGTCCCGGTGGATCCACGGTCGCTGCTGCGCGGCAACTACGCCCGACTGAACTACGCATTCAGCCGGCTCCCGAAGAAACTCTTCGACGGTGCGACGCCAAAGCGCCCCGGCGAAGTGGTCTACGTCGTGCTCCAACGCGGCGATAATGGGCTTTACGAGGCCAGCGCCGCCAGCCTGACCCGTCCGGACAGCGGCGTATTTCTGCGCGGCCGCGTAACGCGAGCCTATAGCCCGTATCGAATCCGCTACGGCATTGAAGCCTGGTTCGCGCCCAAGGTAGCGGCGCTGGCGCTTGAAAAAGACCTGGCCGACGGCGGCATTGCCGAACTTCGCGTTACGTCCGACGGACAGGCCGCTATCGAGTCTGTACGCGGCCGCGGCACGAGGTGATTGGAGACGAACGGCGCGACCCAGGTTGGCGAAAACCGGAATCGGTCGTCATCCGCTGTCCCCGTCGACCTCCAGGAAATAGCGCATAACCTGGTCCGAACCGCTGAGGCCGCCAAGCTTGTCATCGATCAGCTGATACAACTCGCGCGTCAGGCCGGTCACCGGCATCGCTTGCCCAACCGTCCGGCCGCTGTCCACCGCGGCGCTCAGATCTTTCAATCCCAGAAAGGTGGCGTCCGGATACTCGCCGCGCAGAATTACCGCCTCGAGACCGCGCAGTTGCCGACTGTCCGCCGTGCACGTCAGCAGCGTGCGATACAGCTCTTCGGTGGAAATTCCCGCGCGCCTTGCCATCGCGAAGGCTTCGCCGATGGCGAGGCGCCCCACACCCAGAATGAGGTTGTTCGCAAGCTTGCCAACCATGCCTGCGCCGAGCGGGCCGAGGTGGGTGATGTTGCTGGCTACCGCTTCGAGCAGAGGGCGACGAGAGGCGAATGCGTGCTCGTCACCGCCCGCGAGGATCGTCAGAGACCCGGCATTGGCACCGGTAATGCCACCGCTGACCGGGCAGTCGATCACCGTGACACCGTGCGCCAGCGCAACTTCCGCGACCGGCCTCAATTCACTCAACGCGATCGTCGCATGCACCATCACGACGCCGCTTTGCATGGTCGAGAGCAGCCCATCGACGGGGTTCAGGACCGCTTCGACCTGCGCACCGTTGACCACCATGATCATGACGGTATTTGAGATGGACCCGATTTCAGCCAAAGTGCCCGCCGTGCGCCCGCCGCTCTCCCGAAAACGCGCCATGGCCGATGTGTCGATGTCCAGACCAACCACATCAAATCCGTGATTCTTGAGATTCAGGGCCATACCAAATCCCATTGCGCCGAGACCAATAAAGCCAACCGTTTCGTCTGCGTCCATCGGTAGATACCATCGTTTCGTGCAAAGCCGGCCAATGAGCGTGACAAATGCGAAGTCAGCTGTCGACGTCTACTGGGCGAGTGTTCCAACAGTTTCCCGCGGGCTTGTTCAGACCGTCAGATAAGTTGCCCCGCCCCCGGTATGCCGCACAGCCGGCGCGGCCCGATGTAGCCGCGGATACATTCACGCAACCCCTGAACCCAGCGTCCGCGACCGGGACGCGTGAGACCGCCCGATCTTTCAAACGCAAGACAATGACAGCCTGTTAGAATATGGGCGCGCGGTCCGGACATCTGCTCCTGACCGCGCCGGCTGCCAGGCGCCCAGAGCGCTCGCGCAGCGTGCTGGTCGACCGCGGCGGCGACAGCACGATCGCCAGAGAAAGGCGATGGTGTCGTTCAGGCGAGGATGCCTGAGCCGCTGGTCTGGCCGCGTCCTCCATCGCGTGCCGACCTGGCACGAAACTTCCAGATTCGACTTTCGCGCCAAGGCTCGCGTACCCCGCACTATGCGTGCGTGCATCCGGACCGGTTCGCCGGACGCGCGTTGGGGCCGATAGTCAGCGTCACGCCGTGGAGGCACAGAAGATTGCTGGGACTCTTCGACATCGTGCTGAAGCTTGCCATTGGCTTGTTCGCACTAGCCGTGGCAGCGGTTACAACCCTGTTCATGATAGGAGACGACGAGCTGTCGCCCGCAGTCGTCGAAGCCATGACAGACCGTCCGCGGCTTCCAGCAAAACGCAACGCCTTCTATCTGATCGCCGGCATTCAGGCCCCCGCGAACTTTGTACCGGAGGAACACGCTCACTCAGCCGTCACGCGCATCAATGCGATCGTCGAAGATCCCGTGGCTCTGAGCGACCCGACAACGTCCGATCGCGTCCGGCATGCGTGGGTGAAACCAGACATCGGGCTCAGCCTCCCGGCCGGCCTTATATGCGATTTGCGTGCAGGCGCCTGCGCCGCCCAACTCCGTAAGCGCGTCGACGGGATACTCAAGGCCGCCGGAGACAATGCGCTGCTACTGCAACGTTACGAGCGGCTGACTGAGTTTCCTGAGTATCGTTTCGACCTGCGCTACCGGGCGATGACACCGCAGATGAATGGTCAAACGCTCACCGAGCTACACAAACTGTGGTTAGCGCGTGCACTGGTCAATGCAGACGTGCCCGCTATCTACAACGACATCGCCCACCTGCGTACGCTCATCGGGCAGGCCGATCATCTGTTGTCCAAACTGGCCTTGATCGACATGTTGGCAAACAGCATGCACGTGTACGCCGTGTTCACAGACGCCGGCCCCCAAGCCGCCGCGCTATTACCCGAGTTGCTGTTGTTCGACGAAGGTGCGTTCGACCTGGAGCCCTCGCTTCTCGCCGAATTTCGATCGATGGCCCACACTATCTTGCACAGTGAAGAATCGGTCCGACGGGAAGTTGCCGCGAGCAACAAGTCAGTCGAGTCGCTCGGATCGATGAGCGGCTACCGGGCGATGTTCAAGCCGAAGCGCACTGTCAACTTCGTCTTCGCCTGTATCCAGGAAGCGATCCGCCGCAGCGCACGGTCGATCGCCCCGCTGGAATTGCGGCCAACTTGTGAAATCGATCCACTGGAGAAAGTCCTGAATCCGATCGGAGCCATGGTGGTTCATGCCACGTACGTCGAATTCAGCGGCGTCGGCCCGGCGATCAGAGACATGGATGGGCTGGTCGTGCTCGTCAATGCCAAACGGCATCTCGTGGCGGAGGCCACTCCCCCGGACCAGGTCGATAGATTCCTGCGTGAGCGGCGCGGCGTGTTGTTTCATCCGCACACTGGTGAACCGGTCTGGTGGGACCAGAAAAGTCGCGAACTCTACTTTCCGGGCAGTAGCGAGGAGGGCTTCGCCAACCTGCCGTACGTACCGTTGCCAAGCCTCCAATAGGCTGGCTTCGCGCGGGTTGCCCGTCGCACTCAGTCAACGTCGCCAACCGTCCGCAATGCACGGTTGACATGCGAACCGGCGACGGACGCCTCGCGTGCCCACACCAGAGTGATTTCCGATGGCACGAACAGGCGCCATGATAGAATCCATACCGCCGTGAGTGCGTGGACGTCATCCTTGCATCAACCCTGTTCGAAGCCGCGATCAAACCTTCCCACTACGGAGTGGCTGGTCTTGTTCGTGATCGCGATCGGCGCCTTCCAGTGGTTCTCTATGGCGGCCGTGCTCGATACACAATCGACGTACAATCTCCGCGGTATGTGGATCACAATTCCCGATTTCGCAGATCGCATCGCCAACTCAACGAATTACTTCGAGCGCATCTACCTGCGACTGAACGGCTGGGATGGCCATTGGTATCACCACATCGCGCGCAACGACTATCAGTGCACCGGGATACCGTCAAACAGCAATCCTCATATCTGCAATGTAGCGTTTTTTCCACTAGTACCTTTTCTCGGCAGTGCTGCGAGCCAGGTCGGCATCGATCTGGTCTACGCGTTGCCGCTGATATCTCAGGTCGCCTGGCTGCTCACGCTGTTGCTAATCCTGCTGTTCGTCAGGAGTATCAGAGAATTCAACGCGCTGCGCATCAGTCTGCTGCTACTGCTCGTCGCTTACCCCGGCACCCTCTACGCCAGCATGGCGTACAGCGAATCCGTGTTGACACTACTGGTCGTCTCCGTCGTCGTACTGTCACACCGCTATCTTCAATACGGCGGCACGGTTTCGATCGTGGCTCTCGCGGCCTGTTGCTACTTGCTGGGTCTGGTCAAGGTCACCGGCATCACGGCGAGCGCGATTCCAGTCCTGATGGCGCTTGCATTCCATGGTGCCCGTGGCCAGTTGTTGACACGACAACATGGTCTCATGTGGCTTGCCGCAGGCTTGTCACTGCTGGGCGTGCTTACGTTCTTCCTGTTCGCCGAGATACGTTTTGGGCGGTGGGATCTGTACTTCCAGTACACGAGCCAAGGGTGGTCGGGAAAGGCACAAGGTATCCCGGACCTGAATCCTCTCAGCATGTTCACCAATTTCCACTGGCACGAACATCCGTCAGTCCGATTGTCCAATGCCATCTCAATCGTGCTGCCACTCTTAATCGTCGCGCTGGGTGTCCTTGCCTGGCGATTTTCCGACGATCGCCAGCATCTCTACGTGGGCATCCTCGGCGCCGCAGCGGTCATGTATTACGCCTATAGTGTCCCCGGAAACTACGCAGCGCTGCCGAACCGAAACCTGATGCGCCACGTATTTCCCGTGGTGGCATTGGCAGTGATGGCCGCAATGTTGCTGCCAGTGCACCGGCTGACTCGCATTGCCAGCGCCCTCGCCGGCGCTTTGACAATGACTGCCGTAGTCCTGGGCTTGTATTTTCAGACGCAGATGTTCCAGGCTCTGAAAGTAGGCGACTGGGTGAGTTGACGGGCAGGCTCGGCACCCGCGATACCAATTCAAACCGGGGAGGGTGTACACCGTGAACAGTGCCCTGACAGCCCTGGCCCGCACTGCACACTTGGACCACGACCACAACTTCGACCTGCGCATTGCGTTCGGCGTAGCCTGCATGCAACGTGTGCGACATCTCATCGTGTCAGATGAGGCGCTTGAAGCTCTGGATGTCGCCGCCGCGTACGTGCTCGGAGAGGTCGATCTCGATGCGCTGCAAAGAGCCGCGCGGGCAACCCGGGAAATCGCTGCGAGCCACCCGGGCTCCGGGATGATCGACGGTAGCGGCACGGCCGCAGTCAGCGCTACGACAGGCCTCGCAAGGGCGCTCGAAGGACGTGCCCTGGACGCCGCCGGATATGCCGCCTACGCGGCGGTCTACGCCTACTCTGGCTCAGCTGTAACCGACCCGAGGGCGTATGCGGAAGAGTTCGGCTGGCAATACCAGACGCTGGCGCACATGTTGAAAGTGAGGTGAACGCCTTTGACGGTCTCGCTCTGGCAAGCTCCGTCCGCGCGATCGCCAGTCCGCGTCCTGTTTTCCGACCCAGGTAGAAATCTCACGCCTTCAGGAGGTGCCGTCGAATATCCGGGTTCTCGCGACGCCACATCACGTTATCCAGAAAGTAATGATGCACGTTGATGAAAATCCACGCGCAGAAGAAAAGCGCGCGCGAACCATCTCCGAACGCGGCGTCCCAAGCCGTAACCGCGCTCAGCGCCTCTGGCAAACCCCAGAAACCAAGGTAGCCGAGAGCAGCACTCACAACGAAGAAGCCGACCGCGCCGCGCAAACGGGCCGGCAAGGCCGCCCGGCCCGTCGACGTCCCGGCACCGTAGTTGATGCGAAACCGTGCGACGATGATCAGGTACTGCAGTGAATGAAACGCCGGGATCAGTAGCGCCATCGCTGGATGCAGATGCGGAACCACGGTCCACGGATAAATGGCACACGCGTAGCCCACAAGACCGTTCAAGGGCGCCGCGCAGTCGCGGTAGTAGTCGTAGATGAGCAACAGCGAGGCAGTGAGTGTCAGTGTCGCCGCCGTTCCCGCCAACACCATGAAGTAGGGTTCCGGTAGCGCGAAGGCGCCCCACGGTACGCCCCAATACTCACTTTCATACACCGCGCGATTGGCGTTCAGCCACGCATAGCCCCAGCAAGCGTAGGCGTTAGCCAACAATACCTGGCGCGTGAGAACGGGGATGCGCACTTTGCGCAGTGCGGCGTAGACCATCAATACCCCATAGCCCTGCTTCACGTAGTGCCACCCCACGAGGAAGAACATCGCGTTGACACCGAAGCCGAGCGTCTGCGCATCCCGCGTGATAAAGCACCAGATGAAGAAGGCGAGAAGTAGAACCGGCACGATCAGGCCGGCGAAGAGATACCGCATCCGCAGTCCGTGGCCATATTCAGCAGAGCGGAGTTTCGCGCCGAATCGTGCATAGAAAATCTGATAAGAAGCCGCGAAATGCGGATGGTTCACCACGTGCGCGACCATCGCGGCGACCGTGGTCCAAAACGCTATCTCAGTCTTCGGACCCCAGAGCGCAAACCCTCCGAGCGCGATCAAACTGAGGCCGCCAAGCGCAAAGAAATCGACCAGCGGATGAAACAATGATGACCGGCTTCGTTCTTGCACCAGACGCTGTGCATCGCTCTGTTCGAACCGAACCGAACTCACCGGAACGCCCCACCGAGACCGGTGACGTAGTCGGACCTTTCAATAGCACGCACGGTCTTGACGTCCTCCCGAACGGAGTTCCAGGGCTTCGGGACAACCGATCTTTGCTTTGCCCATTCTTGAAAACACCCACCGCCGAGCCCTGGGCCCATGATACCGCTCATGCGGCGAACGACGCGGGCGTGGTACTGTCGCGGCCTCGATACCCCGACGGCCTGCGACCCCATGAACACTGAAGAGCATCCGAAGAAGACGATCACCGTCAACGGCAAATCCATGGCGTACGTTGAGATGGGCGACGGCCCGCCAATCATCTTCCAACACGGCAATCCGACCTCTTCTTACCTCTGGCGCAACATCATGCCGTATGCCGCAACGCTGGGGCGCTGTATCGCACTCGACCTGATCGGTATGGGTGATTCGGAGAAGCTCGAGGACTCCGGCCCTGAGCGCTATACGTTCGCCGAGCACTATGAGTATTTCTGCGGCGCGCTGGAATTGCTCGGCGTAGACAGTAATGTCACGTTCGTCATCCATGACTGGGGATCGGCGCTTGGCTTTCATTGGGCTAATCAACACCGCGACGCGGTGCGTGGTATCTGCTACATGGAAGCGGTAGTGGCTCCGATCGAAACCTGGGAAGATTTCTCCAAAGACGCCACTCCAGTGTTTCAAGGATTCCGCTCGGACGCGGGCGAGAAGATGGTGCTCGACAAAAATATCTTCGTCGAACGGGTGCTGCCCGGATCTGTGCTGCGTGGTCTGAGCGAAGCGGAGATGGCGATTTACCGCCGCCCCTACCTCGAACCAGGCGAAGACCGGCGCCCGACGCTTACCTGGCCACGGCAGATCCCGATCGCTGGAGAACCAGCCGACGTAGTCGCCATCGCCGCCGACTACGCCGCGTGGATGGCTGAGTGCGACGTCCCGAAATTGTTCATAAACGCCGAGCCTGGCGCGATATTGATAGGCCGTCAGCGAGAGATCTGCCGTGCGTGGCCAAACCAGACCGAGGTCACAGTCAGCGGTTCGCACTTCATCCAGGAAGACAGTCCCGACGCAATTGGCGAAGCACTCGCGAACTGGCTGACGCCGCTGCCATGATGCATTTTGAATGACTGGTGCACACTTCGGGGCCTCTCAGTGACGTTGCCTCTGAGCACCAGACTTCGCACCACTTCGGTGCGAAGTAATGGAGCCGAATTCGTTCACATTATTTTCACCAGCGCCGGCTGATACTCGGGTTAACCCTATCAGCTGGAGCATCCGCGATGGCCAGCAATCTGTCGTGGCAGCGGCCAAACGTCCGCTTTGTTTTCTCACTGGTGACGCTCCTGTTGCTGGCCGGCGGCGCGCAGGCGTTGGAGATCAGCAACAAACGTTTCTCGCGTGGACAGGCTGAAGAACTGACCGTACGTCATCTGGCGGAGGTGATTACATTCGGCGCCACGACGCAGCGTGAACAGGCGGTGCGGATTCATGATTACGTACGCGACGAGATCGCGTTTGGCTGGACCAGTGAATTCCATCGGATGAGCCCGCTCGATGTTCTCGAAGCGCGCGTCGGCTATTGCAACACCAAAGGCACACTGTTCATCGCACTGCTACGCGCCGTGGGAATCCGCGCGCGCCAACACTTTGTCGACATGTCCAGCGACGTGCTCTGGGGCCTCGCAGAAACGGACGGCAAATTCGTGGATCACTCTTTCGCGGAAGTCTATCTGGATGGGCGGTGGCTCAAGGTGGACAGCTATGTAGTGGACCAGCCGCTATTCAAGCGAGCGCAGCGAAAGCTCGAAAATGCTGGGCGCCAGCTCGGTTTCGGCATCCACAGGGAAGGCAACATCGAATGGGACGGCACTGAGGACAACTTCGTGCAGTTCGTCAACGATGGCAGCGTGCCCGGTTTCAGTCGTCGCGACTATGGCGTCTTCAAAGGCCCGGCTGACTTCTATGGTTCTGCCCGGGATGCAGACCGTCAACATCTGCGGCACGTACTGCGCTCAGCGCAAATCGCTACGGGGCGAGCCGAATTGCTTCGCTCATCCATTACGCTGTAGGCGTCCCGCGGAGCGCTGGCTTGCGTCAGGCCTTAACGCGAGGCCTGATATGCGGTTTTCGGCGTTCTTTGAAAGCGGCGGACATCTCCTTCGCCTCTGCAGTATCGTAGTAGAGTTTGACGGCTTCGAAGCCCGCCAGCGCGACGCCGCGCAGGTGTTCGGTGTCAGCATTGAACGACCGCTTGGCGATCGCGAGCGCAGTCGGACTACGCTCGAGTAATTCATCACACCAGCGCCTGACTTCGGCATCCAGATCGTCTGGCGGCACAACGGCGTTCGCAAGTCCCATCTGCAACGCCTGCTCGGCGGTGTAGCGCCGGCACAGATACCAGAACTCGCGGGCGCGCTTCTCGCCAATGGCTCGCGCCAGGTACGCGGTGCCGAAGCCCGGGTCCACCGAACCAACTTTGGGGCCGACCTGGCCGAACTGGGCCGTGGCCGAAGCAATAGTCAGATCGCACAATGTAGCGAGCACGTTGCCCCCGCCGATCGCATAACCATTCACGCGCGCGATCACCGGCTTGGGTGCATCACGGATCAAGGTATGAATGGTTTCGATCGGCACGCCGATGACGCCGCGGCCGCGTCGCTCCGACTTGCCGTCGGCATTGTCCCCTCCGATGCAGAATGCGCGATCGCCTGCCCCGGTCAGCACGATCACCCCAATAGCATCAGACCACGCAGCCTCGGACAGAGCATCGATCAGCTCCTCGTAGGTCTGAGGGCGCAACGCGTTCATGCGCTCGGGCCGGTTGATCGTGATGGTCGCGACACCGTCGGTCACGTCGTACTTGAGGTCGTCGTAGTCGGCCATTCGGATTCTCCGCAGAGGTTTCTCTAGGAGCCGCTACAAGAACGGCCCCCGAAATGAAGTTCGACAAAGGGCGCGCCCGTCGCTGCCGTTACGTACCTTTGAAACGAGCCTTGCGCTTTTCCAGGAACGCGCTCATACCTTCGATACGGTCGTCAGTCGTCCACAGCACCGTGGTCAGTTCACGCTCCAGTTTGAGCGCCTCGCTCAAACTCATCTGCATGCCGGTATTCACGGCCTTCTTGGCATACCAGACGCTGAGCGGCGCCTGTTCGGCGTAGCGCCTGACCAGAGCCTTCGCGCGGGGCAGAACCTCTGCGGGCTCGGTCAGTTCAAGAACCAGGCCGATCGCAAGCGCCTTTTCCGCGTCGATGAAATCGCAGCTGAACAGTAGATGCTTCGCCCACTGCTCCCCGACTAGTCGAGGCAGACGCTGAGTGCCGCCAGCTCCGGCCACGGAACCGATGCGAGCGCTGGTAATCCCGAACCGCGAACCAGTGCCCGCGACCCGAACGTCACATGCCATCGCCACTTCCAACCCACCAGTCAGGCAGTAGCCGTTGATCGCGGCGACCACGGGTTTCGTCATCTGCTCGATGGTTTCATTGGCGTCCGTAAATCGCTTCAGCAAGCGACTGGTTGCGCGCGGCGACTGCGCTTCGAGTGCGCCGCCGAGGTCGGCACCAGCCGAAAAAGCCCGCTCGTCGCCGGTCAGAACCACGCCGCGCACGGTTTCATCGTCATCGAGTGCGACGAGGTGTGCATCCAACACCTCCAGCAACTCGGATGACAAGGCGTTGCGTTTGTCGGGCCGGTTGAACTGCAGTACCGCGACTTCGTCGTCGCGGGATTCCAAAATCAGGTCGGACATCGGCTCCTCACCTCTAACTCGTGCTCGATCGGTGGCCTCGAAGGCCGGCGGCTATGGGTTCAGGACGGCCAGATGGACGATCTCGCGATCACGCATCTGGATCGGATTGCGCAGCGCAGGCCAGCACTGGCCACCCGCGTCGGGTACTTCGATGACCTGACTCTGCCCGTAGGCTGAAGCCATCGTCTCCGTGAAACTCCTGACTGGCCAGACGAGGCCCGGCCATTGCGCCGTCAAAGCATCACGGCTGCTGGACGGTGCGCGCGCCAGTAGAGCAGAGTCCGGCTTTGCGGTCAGCACGAGCACGTGACCATCTGCGCACGGCACCACCGAAGTCTGCGTATACACCGTCTCCGCATGGTTCCAGACACGTTGGGTGCACCAGGCGGCGATGTCCTGCATCGAAACGTCGATGAACTGTCCGTGTCCGTGCCGTCGCCGGGCGATCAGGGCGCCGATGACGGCAGCGACGGCAAAGTTGGCACCCATGACATCAGCGCTGGACATGCCGGTCTTGACCGGTAAGCCGTCTGCACGGGTGGCGTGCATGAGCCCGGACATCGCCTGCACGACGGTGTCGTACGCCGGGCGGCCTGGATAAATGGAGTCGGCCCCGAATCCCGTGACAGCGCAATAGATGAGCTTGGGATTCAATGCAGCAAGCCGTGCCTCATCAAAGCCCATGCGGGCCAGTGCACCCGGCTTCAGATTCTCGACCAGCACATCTGCGTTCGTCAGGATCTGCTCCAGCTGTGCGCGCCCCTCAGTGCTCTTCAGATCGAGCGTCAGGCCGTGCTTTCCCGAATTGTTGACCACGTAGAACAAGCCAATCCCGTGGCGTTGAGGTGCCCAACCCCGCATGACCTCACCGCCCGGGGCTTCGATCTTGGTCACGCGCGCCCCGAGGTTGGCCAGATATCGGGTCGCGACCGGCGCGGTAGTGAATTGCCCCAGCTCGATGACGTTGACACCGCTCAATGGCGCCGTAGATGAAGCCTTGGCGGGAGATGCATGCCTCGCCGCAAGCGCCCGGGTATCGGACGCCGGACGGGGCGCCCCGCGCGTGCGTCCGGGGTCCCTCGTAGCGTGCAGTAACGGACCAGGCATAAAAGACTCCTGACCATCACCCGACTCGATGGCGCGCACGCTGTCCCGGTGTGTGAGATTCGGCTCTTCCGGATGCGCACCAATCGGCGCGACCGGGCCACAGGGAACGCCGATCCCGGATAGTGCGGCCGATACGTCAGCCGAGTCCCGCGTCCGGACCCAACCCTGCACAAAAGCTTCGACTGCCTCGATATTGGCCTGACGCTCGGTGCCATTGCGAAATCCTTCGACCTCTGCCTGCTCCGGCCTGCCGGCCACCTCGCAGAACCGTTGCCACTGACTCTCCTGCGCCATGCAAATCAACAACCAGCCGTCACGGGTCTGGAAGACGTTCCAGGGCGACGCGAGCTGATGGCGATTCCCGGATCGATGCGCGCGAGCCGTCGGCTCAGCGATCAACCTGGACACGAACACGGCGTGCGACGACATCGAGCAATCGGTTAACGAGACGGCAACGCGCTCGCGGCGCCCCGGTGGAGGACTACCACGCGCGTACAGGGCGGCCAGCGCGCCGGCTAAAGCATGCAGTGCGGCGATCAACTCCAGCGGCTCGCCGTCTTGCAGCACCGGCGGCCCATCGGCCATCCCGGTAGTCGCCATCATGCCAGTCACCGCCTGCGCGGCCGCATCGGACAAGATGCTGTTGAATTCGTCTGAAAGCGGCCGCCCGGCGGCGACGATGTCCACCTCGACCCCGCCGTCGCGGAGGAACGTTACGGGCTCGGTGGTGCACGCTTCGTCAGATGAATGAAGCACGATATCGAAATAACCACCCGGCCCGGCCTGCATGGCCGCGAAGGTGTCCGCGGCGAGCCACTGCTTGCCCGCCATCAGAGCGAGCGCGCCCGGCGCAGACAGATCCGGAGCGTCGGGTGTGTAGACATCCGCGCCAAACTCGGCCAGCAGTGCGCCAGTCGCCTGACAGGCGGTACGGCGGCCCAGTTCGAGCACCCGAACCTCTCGCAACATGCTCATGGCGGCGGCCCGCCCTCGTTCAAGGCATCGCGCAACAGCAGCCCCACAGGCAGCATTCGACAGATCGCCGAGTCGACGAACAGAGAGATCGAGGCCTGGGCGCGCTCGCGCAGGTCGTCACGTTCCCATCGACCGACCTCCGCTGCCAGCGAGCCGGCGGCATCAGCTGAACACGCGGCACATTGTTCGACCAGCGCCACCAGGGTGTGGCTCCGTTCCAACGGCTCCAACAATGACCACGTCAGGTTCAACATGCCCGGCCAAAGCGCGAGATGTTTGTACAGCGTGGCGACGATACCACCAGCCGGGCGGCGCAGGCCGAGCCCGTTCAACCGGGTCACGAGCTCGGCTACGCCGGGCTCCAGTTCGTGTAATTCGGGCACTGATGGCAAGTCGGATGGCGGCGGTGGTAGCAGGGCGTCGACGTCGCGCGGCTCCGACCTGTCATGGTTCTTACCCCCGGCCGGCGCCAGCAGTGCTGACAACGCCAGTAGATTGAAGGCGTTGCCGCGGTTGTACGTGGCGATTACGCCGGCGATGCGTCGCCGATCGTCATACGCCAGACCGGCGTCGGCCCACGCATCGTCAGACCATGGCGTCAGGTCAGGTCGCCCGAGTCGCACTACGGTATCCGCGACAGCCTGTTCGAGCGCTTCGCGCCGCACGTACAGCGGTCTCGCAACGGCCCAGGCTGCCTGCAATACAGCGGCATCCATCGCCAGGTGACGCCAGATAAGATTCACGGTACCGATGCGCATCACGGCCCGGATGTCTGCGAATACGGACTCTACTTCTCCGCGCGCGTCCTGCTCGCGCACGAACGCAATTTCGACTGATCCCATGACCGTCAGCGCCTCAGAAATTCCGCAACCGCCCCGATCTGCTCGTCATTTTCGAGCCGCGGGCAGTGCCCGGCGTACGGCACTTCGAAAATTTCTGCACGAGGTCCGGACGTGCGCATACGTTCTACCGTCGGAGCCACCAACAGTTTCGACTGGAGCCCCCACAACACGAGTACAGGGCAACGTATGCGCGCCCATTCCTCCCAGGTATCAGACGCGGCCGCAACGCCGGCGGTGACCGCGAGCCCCGGGTCGTAGTGCAGCGTCCACTGACCGTCGTCGAGTTGCCTGAGCGAATCACGGCAGAACTTGGCCCAGGCCGCTTCGGTGGTGGGCCCGAACGCGGCGCGCGTCTCGCGCACGTAGCGAACCGCTTCTTCTTCGGTCGCGAAGCGCGGATCCTTGCCGAAGTGCTTGAAGTTATCAGCGCGCCCGGATGCCGGCACGTGCGGACCGATGTCGTTGATGACGAGTTTACGCACTGGCGAACCCGGCGCGGCGGCCATCGCCATGCCGATGCGCCCCCCCATCGATGTCCCCAGCCAGTCCAGGTGCGCAACGTTCAGCCGCGCGATGAGGGCCGCACACACAGACTCGTAAAGCGACTGCACGTAGTGGCGCTTCTCCGTCATCCACTCGCTGCCGCCGCGCCCGGGCATATCGGGGCATACAACGCGGTACTCGCCCGCGAGCGCCTCCGCGACGTTGTCGAAGTCACGGCCATTGCGCGAAATACCGTGCACGCAGAGCAGCACGTTATCGTTGTCCGGATCCCCCCACTCGCGGTAGGCAACCCGATGAAATCCTTCTGGCCCCAGGTGGGACATCAAACATTCGCGCATCACTCTCTTCAACCGTAAACCGTTGCCGCATGTCAGACGCTGCACTGCCGCCAATATGCCGGTAAACCCGGGGGTGTGGTGATGTCTGGCGAAAGCGATTTGCTTCTGGTGCCCAATTGCAATGATCGAAGCTTAGGCACGCTCAGTCGTTTCAAACTGATGCAGTCGTGAGCGACAGCCCGGCGAACAGTCCGACGGATCGGCGAACCGGTTTGTCATTCATTCAACCTGAAAAGATGCGAAGGAACTACAAGATGGGAATGCTGGACGGAAGAGTTGCAATCTGCACCGGGGCCGGGCGAGGCGTTGGCGCGGAGGTGGCGAAGTTGATGGCCGCGAATGGCGCGAGCGTCATCGTCAACGACCCGGGTGTGGCCGGCGACGGGGCTGGCGGCGATCAGGGCCCGGCGGCGGAAATCGTTGATGCCATCCGGGCCGCCGGCGGCAATGCAGCGCCGAACTACGGTTCGGTCACGAGCTACGAAGATTGCCTCGGCATGGTCCAGCAAGCGCGCGATGAATTTGGCGGTTGCCATATTCTGTTCAATCCGGCGGGCATCCTCCGCGACCGGATGTTCCACAAGATGTCGCCGGATGACTGGCACGCGGTAATCGACGTCCACCTGAACGGGCACTTCAACCTTCTGCGCTCAGCCATCAATCTGTTCCGCGAGCAGGAGTACGGACGCATGATCCTGTGCGGCTCGACTTCCGGATTGCTGGGCAATATCGGGCAGGCCAATTACGGCTCGGCCAAAATGGGGCTTGTGGCGCTCGCCCGCATCATCGCGATGGAGAGTGCGTCGAAGGGCATCACCGCGAACGTGATTTGCCCGTCGGCCGACACGCGCATGACCCGCTCGGTGCCAACGCCGAAGGATCCGGACGCCGCCGCGCAGCGCGAGGAGCGTCTGCGCCGCAGTCGCGCTGACGCCATAGCCCCGCTCTGCGTGTTCCTGGCGTCGGAACAGTCGAGCTACGTCAACGGACAGGTATTCCATCAACGCGCCGGCGAGCTTTCACTCTACGGTTTGCCAAAGCCTGTGCGCATGGTGCACAGCAACGGCGGGTGGACACCGGAGGCGATCGAAACCAACGCGATGCCCGCACTGAAGAGCCAGTTCTTCGACATCAAGGATGCCCGTTCCCAGCATCCAGGCCTGCCGCTCGACTAACCGTGCGGCGCAACCGCAGGCGACGGTTGCTGGACAGCATGACCGGCACGCACGCGTAGACTCTGGTAACGGCGCCGGCACCTCGCCGGCGCATGACTCATCTGGTCTACTGGCGAGGTCCGTACCGCATTGCTGACCGTCAACCTGCACGCCTACGGCAACGGCGATACCTCTTACCGCGCGGCTGGCGGCGAAGCTGGCCTGCGCGCGCTGGTGGCGGAGTTTTACCGCCGCATGGGCTCGGATGCGCGGTTCGCCGAAATTCACGGGATGCACCCGAACGCGGACGTCTCCGAGGAGCGGCTGTGGATGTTTCTGAGCGGCTGGCTGGGCGGGCCGCGGATTTACCAGGCGACGCACGGGAGTATCAACATCCCCGCCGTTCACGGCCATCTGCCAATCGGACAGAGTGCGCACGACCAATGGTTGATGTGCATGTCAGAAGCGATCGATCTGCAGGACTTCGACCCGGCCTTCAAAGACTATCTGAAGCGCCAGCTCGCGGTGCCGGCCGGCGTGATACTGGCGCGCTGCACGCCGGGATGAACGGTCTGTAAGGCGACCAGACCGCCAGCCGGATACGCCCTGCCTATTCGGTCGCCGCCAGGTCGCGCAGCTTGAATTTCTGAATCTTACCGCTCGGGGTCATCGGCATCTCGTCCAGCACCACGAGGTGCTCGGGCCAGTAGTTCTTCGTGAAGTCGGCCTCGCTCAGATGCTCGACCATATCGTCAAAGCCGAACGCATGGCCGGGATTCAGCGTCACGAACGCGCAGCCCCGCTCGCCGAGGCGCGGATCCGGCTTTCCAACCACTGCGACCTTGGCAACGGCCGGGTGGTCGAACAACGCGGATTCGACTTCGGCGACTGGCACGTTTTCTCCGCCCCGAATCAAGATGTCCTTCGCCCGACCGGTGATCGTGATATAGCCATCATCGTCCATGCGCGCGATATCGCCCGTATCGAACCACCCTTCGGCATCTACACTATAGGCCTCGGGGCGCTTCAGATAGCCGACGAAATTGGCCGCGCCGCGAACCTGCAGCTGCCCGTCGATGCCGTTCGCGACCACCTGCTTGTCATCGTCCACAACGCGCAGCTCCATGCCCGGGCACGGCACGCCATCCGTGCCCAACACCTTTGCTTCCGGGTCGCCGCAAAGTGTCGCCGACACGAGTCCGTTCTCGCTCATGCCCCAGCCGGCCACGATGCTGGCCCCCAACCGTTCAGTACCGGCCCGCACGAGAGGCCGCGGGATCGGCGCCCCCGCGCAGATGAAGATCTGCAGCGAATCGGGCGGATAACGTTCCAGCAGGTTCGACTCGGTCAGGTCGGACAGGAAGGGCGTCGCGCCCATCGTCAGCGTAACCTGCTGGTCGTGGATCAGACGCACCGCCTGGGGCACGTTCCAGATGTCCATGAAAACAGCGCGGCCGCCGAGCACAAACGGCATCAGCATGCCGTAGATGAAACCGGTTTGATGCGCGAGCGGTGAGCCCATCAGGACCACCGTGGACGCATCGACATTCAGCGGAAACGCGCCCTCGATACAGCTCACGAGCGTGTTGGACGTGTGCATGACCGCTTTCGGCTGCCCGCTGGTGCCAGAGGTGTAGCAATACTCGATCACGTCATTCGGTTCGGGCCTGCCGGCGGCCAGGATGGCGTCCAGGTCGTCGACCTCTTCTTCCCAGGGACGGTCGGAAAGCGCCGGCTCGAACGCGTTGTCGCCTTCGCCCCCAACCACGAACACGTGCTCCAGGTCGGGCAGCTGAGCGCGGAGCCCGTCGATCAGCGGCTCGTAGGCAAAACCGCGGAACTCGCGCGGGATCACGATCGCCTTGGTGTTGGCGAAGGCGAGCATGAACTCGAGCTCGCGGGCCCTGAAGATCGGCATCAACGGATTGGTGACGGCACCGAGCCGCACACATGCG
>JBCCEJ010000093.1:0-21913 GCA_039030335.1 Pseudomonadota bacterium
CAAAGTGCCTTGTGGGGTGGGGGCGCCGGCGCCTTGCCGGGCGCGGGCGCCAGGTGTCCGACCGCAGCGCTGCGGGCGTTCACGAGTACGGGAGCCTGCTCCGGCAACGCGTAGGTGTAGAGTTCGCGGTGTCGGATTTCGAACGCGGCTTTCAGCTGCTCGGCAAAGTCCGGTGCCGTCAGATCGACGTTGGTGAATGGAACATTGATCTCATACACCTGCTCGCCATAGCGCATGTCCGCGGAATGTTGGATTTCGATGCTGCCGTCGAACCAGGATGACATGCGGTCGCGCCCCGCCGCCGCCAGCGTCTGGTAGACGCTGCGCACCTCCTCGATATCCAGCTCCGCCGTTTCTCCGAGCAGGGAGCGCAATGTCTCGAAACGCAGTTCAGTCGCCAGCATGCCCCAGGCTGACAGCACCGACGCCATGCCCGGCACGAGCACTCGGGAAAGGCTCAGCATGCGTGCGAGTGCAGTGGCGTGCAGGCCGGCGGCGCCGCCAAAACCGAGCAGAGAGAACCGCCGGGGATCGACTCCACGGCGCACGGTCGCGAGCCGGATACCTTCGGCCATGTGCGTATTGACGACGCGATGAATACCTTCGGCGACTTCGACCGGTGCCAGACCGAGCCGGTCACCCAGCGCGCGCAGTGCCTGATTGGCTGCGGCGACGTCGAGCTCGGCACTGCCGCCCATGAAGTTATCGGGTGAAAGCAGGCCGAGACCCACCGATGCATCCGTGACCGTCGCTGCACGTCCACCGCGTCCGTAACTGGCCGGCCCCGGCACGGCTCCGGCACTTTCCGGCCCAACCTTGAACAATCCCCCGGGGTTGGTCTCTGCGATCGAGCCGCCGCCAGCGCCGAGCGTGATGATGTCCAGGCTCGGCAGCGCGATGGATTGATGCGCCACCGTGCGTTCGTTGGCGAGCGCAGCTTCGCCATCGATGATGAGCGAGATGTCGGTTGACGTGCCGCCCATATCGAGTGGGATCAAATTTTCGACGCCGCTGAGCGCGGCGACGCGCCGCGCACCGGCCACGCCTCCAGCGGGACCGGAGAGCACAGTGGCAGCCGCAATGCGCACCGCTTCCCCGACGGGCGCCACCCCGCCGTGCGACAACATGATGAGCAGTGGGCCGCGATAGCCCGCGGCGTGCAGCTCCGCCTCCAGCTTCTCGAGGTAGCGGCGGATCAGCGGGCCGACATAAGCGTTGACCACCGTCGTGGAGACGCGTTGGTATTCCTTGATCTGCGGCAATACTTCACTCGATAACGATACGTAGGTATCGGGCATCAGCCGCGCCAGTGCCGTAGCGGCCTGCTGTTCATGCGTGTCATTGCGGTAGGCGTGTAGAAAACACACGGCAACCGAATTGACACCGGCATCCCGGAGGGCGGCGATGGCCGACTCGAGCGATTGCGGATCGAGTGACTCGTGGATGCTCCCATCGGCCCTCAGGCGTTCGACTACGCCGAGGCGCAGATGGCGTGGCACCAGGGTCTCCGGGCGCGCCAGGCGCAGGTTGTAACGGTCCGGCTTCAAGCCTTCGCGCATTTCGAGGACATCGCGATGGCCTGCCGTGGTCAGCAGACCTACGCGTGCGCCCTTGCGCTCCAGTAGCGCGTTGGTCGCGACGGTCATACCGTGGACGATGCGGTCGGTTTGTCCGAGCAGGCTCGCGAGATCGGTATCGAGCCGTTCCGCCAGTTGCCGCAGGCCCTGCATGACGCCTTGCGACTGGTCCGCAGGCGTGCTCGGCGCCTTCGTAAACGTGGTGTCGCCGGCGTCGCCGGATGCTACGACGTCAGTGAATGTGCCGCCGACGTCGACCGCGATACGCAGGCTCATCCACGGGCCTCCGGGTGCGTCACGACCCCGGCTTGCCGGTCAGCCGCGCGGGCCTCGGGCGTGCGCGCCTCAGGGTTGCCCCAACCGCCGCCGCCAGCACTGTGCACCTCAAACGTCGATCCAGCCGGCACCGGGATGCCTTCGCGTTTGCTCGGCAAGCCGTGGCGCCCGCCGTCTGGCGTCAGCAGGAAGTAGGCATGGGGTGCACCGTCACCGCCGCCCTGGATACCGCGTGCGCCGTGATGTACGCCGTCGCCGGCCATGTTGGCGACGCAATCCTCAGCCGTCTCGACAACCATGTCGAGATCGACGCCAGCCCCGCCTACAAATTCTCCGGGCCCGCCGGAGTCCGGGCGCAGTTCATGACGGGCAAAAAACAGTGGGAAGCGCGCCTCGGCCACTTCGACGGATCCGAACTTCAAGCCACCGGCGCTGTGCCATTCACCGGCGCTGTGCC
The DNA here is from genome assembly GCA_039030335.1 of Pseudomonadota bacterium. Classification (GTDB taxonomy): domain Bacteria; phylum Pseudomonadota; class Gammaproteobacteria; order HK1; family HK1; genus JBCCEJ01. Next base: position 2,311 of record JBCCEJ010000093.1, read on the forward strand.
ACCCGTCTCCGCCAGGCGACGCGCCGGCTCCCGGCCGGGCGTGAAACATGTGCCAGATGAATGCGCGATTGGTGCGCGGATCGGTACCCTTGATCGCAATGCGCAGACGCCGGCCCCAGCCCGCCATCGCCCGATCGGGACAGGCCTCAGCCAAGGCCACGACGATCGCTTCGATAATCTCCTGCGCACAATGCGACGTGCACATGGTGACGGGTGCGCCCGGGTGCGCCCACACGATCGACCCCTCACGCGCCTTGATCTTCAAAGGGCGCATCGCACCGTCGTTCTTCGGCGTTTCGGGATCGCACAGGTAGGCGAGTGCCATCGCGACCCCTGAGCGCATGTTGGCATAAGACGAATTGAGAAAGCTCTCGACCTGATCGTCGGACGCGCTGAGGTCGACTTCGATGTCGCTGCCGGTCACCGTCACGCTCGCGCGGATGGTGATGTTGTCATTACCGCGGCCGTCGTCGTCCAGCACCGCTGCGCCGTGGTAGGTGCCATCGCGCCAACCCTCGATGATGGCGCGCACCTCCCGTTCCGCCGCGTCCAGAATCGCAGCTACCGACATCTGTACGGTGGGGCCGCCGAATTCGTCGACGAGTGCGTGCAAACGCCGTTCGCCGAGGTGCACCGAGCCGATTTGGGCAGCCAGATCGCCGCGAAAATCGCGCGGGTGGCGGACGTTGGCAGCCAGCATCGACATCAGGTCATCGCGCATGACGCCGCGGTCCACCAGGCGGATCGGCGGCAGTCGCAGACCCTCTTGCCAGATCTCGCGCGCCGCCGCGTTGTAGGCGCCGTAAGTTGCGCCGCCGATATCTGACTGGTGGGCGCGATTGACGGTCCAGAACGCCAGCGCGTTGTCGACGAACACTGGCACGAAGGCAGTCAGGTCGGGCAAGTGGCTGCCGCCGTGGTACGGGTCGTTCAGCAGGAATACGTCGCCCGCATGGACGTCGTCGCCAAACGCTTCGGCCACCGCCCGCACAGCGGACGGCAGCGCGCCCACGTGCACCGGAATATGTTCGGCCTGTGCGACCAGGTCGCCATTCGCGGCGCAGATGGCCATGGAGAAATCACGACTCGAATTGAGGATTTGTGAGAACGACGTGCGCAGCATCGCTTCGCCCATCTCCTCGACGATTCCGGTAAGTCGATGCTGAACGACGGATACGGTGATCGGGTCAGCCGCCGTTTCCGGGACAGAGATCGCTGCTGTCATGGTGTTGGTTCCGAGTGGCCTCGACTGGCCATATGGCGGGGCAGTCTAGCAGTCGGTTGGCCACGGAGAGCGCAACGCTGTGTCGAACGCGGCCCGCTCGACGTGCGCGTCCGCGTTTCTTCTCCGACAATGCGCTAAACAGGTCGCAAATCGTGTGCCTTTCAATAGCGCGGAGTCTCGCCATGCCATCAGGGGAAGTTTCGTTATCGACGTCGAGTGACGACCGGTTACGCCTGGGCGTCGATATCGGTGGCACGTTTACCGACTTTGCCCTGTTCGGTGGGGCCGGGACCCTCGCCATTCACAAACAGCTCACGACCCCGGACGACCCATCGGAGGCGGTCCTCGACGGTATCGCGTTCATGCTCGAGCGCGACGGACACGCGCTCCGCGACATCAGTGAAATCGTGCACGGCACCACGTTGGTTACGAACAGCATCATCGAACGGCGCGGGGCCGTTACGGGCTTGGTGACGACCCGCGGCTTCAAAGACGTACTCGACATGCGCGAGGAGAAAAGGTACGACGTGTTCGATCTGCGCATCACGTTTCCGTCTCCGGTCGTACCACGCCCGCGGCGACGTGAGGTCACTGAGCGGATGCGCTATGACGGCCAGGTGACCGAGCCCCTGGTCGTGGCTGAAGTCGAGCGCGCGGCGCAAGAACTGGTCGAACAGCACGGCGTCGAAGCGCTGGCCGTCGGCTTTCTGCACGCCTACGCGAACCCGGCGCATGAACAGGCCGCTCGCGTTGCGATCAACGCTCTGTACCCGGACCTTCCCGTAACGCTGTCGTCAGACGTGTTCGGGGGGCGGCGCGAATACGAGCGCTTCACTACCGCAAGTCTGAACGCATTCACGCAGCCGATGTTCGCGCGATATCTGCGGCGTCTCGAGACAGCGCTCGCGGCCCTTGGATTTGGCGGGCGGCTCTACGTCATGAGTTCCAGTGGCGGCACGTTGACACCGTCCGTCGCGGCCGCGTTGCCGGTCCGCGTGGTGGAATCGGGTCCGGCCGCGGGCGTGCAGATGTCGGCGTTTCACGGTCGCGCGCTCGGACGCGGGGAACTGCTGTCATTCGACATGGGCGGGACAACTGCCAAGGGCGCGCTCATTCGCGGCGGCGAGACGCTCAAGGTCTACGAACTAGAAGTTGCCCGCGAGCATGACTTCAAAGCGGGCAGCGGGCTGCCGCTGCGCACGCCCGTGGTCGACATGATCGAGATCGGCGCCGGCGGTGGCAGCGTGGCGTCGATGGATGCGCGCGAGACCGTGCAGGTTGGTCCGAGAAGCGCCGGCGCGCAGCCGGGCCCCGCGTGTTACGGACAGGGCGGCGTGCTCGCGACACTGACGGATGCCAACGTCGTGCTCGGATATCTGGACCCCGACAACTTCCTCGGCGGTGCTATGCGGCTCGATCCCGAGGCGGCCCGCACGGCTATCGAGGAGCATGTCGCGCGCCCGCTCGGTATCTCAGTCGAGCGAGCCGCACTTGGTATTCACGAGACCATCAGCGAAGACGTTGCGCGGGCGTTTCGCATCCACGCGTCGGAGCGGGGGTTCGACTACCGGCGCTCGACGATGGTGGCGTTCGGAGGCTCTGGACCGGTGCACGCCCTGTCTGTTGCCCGCAAGCTCCGCATTCCACGCGTCGTGTTTCCCGTTGCGGCCGGTGTCATGTCCGCGCTGGGATTGCTGGCGAGCCCGCTGGCCTTTGAAGTATCGCGCTCGCGGGAGTGCTATCTCGACGACCTCGAGGCGGAGCAGTTTGTCGCCGAAGTCGAAGAACTCCTCCAGCGCGCGCGCGCGCCCCTGACGGCGGCCGGGCTGACGGTAAGCGAACTCGCGCCGGTCGTGAGACTCGACATGCGCTACCAGGGCCAGGGTCACGAAATTGAGGTCACGATGCCGGACGCCGACGCGTTGCACCGTGACTTTGCGCAGCTGGCACGTCTGTTTCGCGAGCGTTATGCCGAACTCTACGCCTTTGCCACATTGACGGCCCCGCTCGTGATAACGAACTGGAAAGTCGAGATCACCGGGCCGACACCGGGGCTGCAGGCCGGCTACCAGCTGCGTCAGGAAGCACTCCTTGAAGCGGATGGCGTACCGGGGAACCGTCCAACCTGTTTTGGTCCTGGCGAGCGTTGGCTGCCGGCCCAGGTCGTCAACCGCTACTCCCTGCTGCCTGGAGAACAGGTGGTGGGTCCAGCGTTGATCGAAGAGCGGGAGTCGACCGTTGTGGTCGGCCCCGAGGACCGCGTGGTAGTCGATGAGTTCGGCAATCTCGTGGCGGAACTCGAGGGCGGGAGTGCAACCGCTGACCAGGATTGACCAGCGGACGATCCCGGCCTTCTCACCTGTACTCGATGACTGGTGGTCAACCCGTCGATGGTCGGCCCAAGCGCATCGTCAAAGAGTCAGACGGAAGTCTTCGACCAACGCACCCGGCGATCGCCAGCTGTCGGTAGAGCGCTCGCCGTAGGTGCTGGCACTCAGAATCGTCTCGCTTCGGTCGGTCAGGCCAACCAGATTGGTGCCGAGCAACCGATACAGACTTTCATCGAACCGCATGACCGCGAGCGGTGCCACGATCTCGCCGCCTTCCACCCAGAACGTGGCAAAGCGTGTCATCCCGGTCATTCTGCAGGCGTTCTTGTCCGAGAAGTTCATGTACCAGAGATTGCTGACGTAAATGCCAGTGCCGAGGGTCTGAACGATGTGCTCAGCTGACAGCGTGCCCGGTGCGAGTGTCAGCGAGTCCGGCGATTCGCCGTTCCCGGCGCCGTTACAGGGGCGGGCAAACTCCATGGCCGAACGCGGCCCCACAAGCGCGCCAGCGTGTGTGCCGTTCTCGACCAAGGAGACAGTGGGGGGCTTTACGAAGCCTTCGCGCTGAAAACCGGGCGCGCAGCCTTTCGCAGAGTCTTCGTAAAGCGTCAGGCTCGCATCGAGTTGCGCTTCGCCATCTGCCAGTCGGGCCAGGCAACTGTTGCGGGTGCGTTGCGATTTCAGGCTGAAGCCGCCCCAGCTCAGGAGTTCGAGAACCTCGACGAGCGCCGCTGGCGCCAGATACGCACGGTAGGCCCCCGGGGACAGACGTTTTGGTGGCCGACCCAGTGCCTCGAGCTCAGCTTCGGCGAGCCGCATCCGCTGGTCCAACTCGGCGCGGTGCCACGTACTGCCCGCGTAGCTGCATTTGACAGCCCGGTCGCCACCCAGATGTACAGACCAGTCGAAGTTGACCGTTGTCGCGCTGAACCAGTTGCGTTGACCCAGGCTGTTGGCGAACCCCCGTCGCTGTACGCCGCCCGCGTAGATGCCGACCAGTTCACCTCGGCCGGGTCGCGTGCCTTCGATGTCATCGATGACCTCGTCCGGATGCGGACAGGTACCACCGCGAAGATCCACCGTCGAGTGTGGCGTCCGGTTTATATTGAGGTAAGGGTCTTCGGGTAGATGCGCAATCACGCTGCGAAGTTCACTTACCATCCGGCCTGCCGCGGCGATGTCACCCGTCGCGTTGTGTGTCAGGTCGAGAGACGCGCCCGCCTGTCGCTGGCCGTCGATCAACGTCAGCTCCAGACTAGCCTGACTGACCTGTCCGGCTTGCTGCGCGGTGCCGCGGTTGAAGCGAGCGAAGTCGGAGTCTTCGGCAGCCAGCCACAACAGCAGGTGCTCACCCGCGTGCAAGCCATCGCTGAGGCTCGTGGCGAGGCTGTCGAAGCCCTGTTCGATCGCATCCGATTCACTCACCGCCGAACACCTCGACCTGCCGGAACCGGCACGCAGGCGTTGCATGCCCGACTCGGACACACTGATTGGGCTCACCTTTGCCGCAAAACGGTGTCCCCAGCCGCTCAGACGTGGCCGCGTTTCCAACCCCGTCGAGGCTCCGCCAGAACGTTGCGGAGACTCCGCGATAGTTTGGTTTACGTACGACCGGACCAAGCTCTCCATGCCTGATGAGCCGTGCCCGTTCGCAGCCGAACTGGAACTTGTTGCGTGAGTCGTCGATCGACCAGCTGATATTGGTCTCCATGAAGACGCCGTCGTCGACGGCACCGATCAGGTCGTCAAAGCTTGAGGTGCCCGGTTCGAGATTCAGATTGGCCATCCGGTCGATCGGTGCGCGATTCCAGCTGCAGGCACGGGCGTTCGCAACACCATCCAATCCCGTACGCAGCTGTGAACGCGCACCTCCGAGGCCTCGAACCAGCAAGCCGTTTTGAATCAGGTGCTCGCGTTTCGCTGGCGTCCCTTCATCGTCAAAGCCGAAGCTCGCGAACTCGCCGACGACATCGGGCGCGAAGGTCACGTTCAGGAGATCCGATCCGTACTGATACTGGCCAAACATGTCCGGTGTTACGAAACTGGTGCCGGCGTAATTACGTTCGTCTCCGTAAATGCGGTCGAGCTCGAGCGGATGTCCGATCGATTCGTGGATCTGCAGGATCATCTGGTCCGGTGCCAGCACCACATCCATTGTTCCGTCCGGACAGTTCGGCGCGCCAAGCAACTCCAGTGCCTGCTGAGCGATCTCGGCCCCGCGCGCATCAAAATCCAGGTCCCGCAAAATTTCGAGACCGCCTTGCCGACAGTGCGCGTAGCCGCCAAAACTACGGGTTTCCGTAACCGAGTGGTCGCTGGCGGTAACCGAAATGTCGGGTACCAGGTACTGGAACCGCTGCTCGATGCGCGCGCCGAGAGAATCGACGTAGCGCGAATCGGTGGCGGTGTGCCATAGCGACGCCGACCAGTCGACTACCCGTGCGTCGGTTTGCAACGACGCGCTGACCTCGGTCAATCGTTCGATCTTCTCGTGACGGGGCACACGCGCCCAGGGTTCAGCCACGCGCGATGCATAGCTGCCAGATGCCACCACGCGGTCTGGACGGCTCGGGACGTCTGTGCGACCGGCGATGCGCCGGGCCCATGCGCGGGCCGAATCAAATGCGGCCCGGAGTCCGGCTGGGCTGAGGTCGGCGGTTGCAGCGTAGCCGGTTCCACCAACCTCGGATACCGTCACCATGACGCCGGCCGTGCGCGCCAGATGCACGGGCTGCAGGATGTTCTGGCGAACCATCAGGCGTTCATTCGACTCATGGACCATGCGCAGACTGCAAAAAGCGACATCGTCGGCGAATGCAGACAACTGCGCAGCCAGCCAATCCAGGTCCACGGCCCGCTCGACGTCGGGTGAAAGAGCTTTCAAGTTGGCGTCGGACATCGATACTCCGGCACACTCAGGACTTCGAGACGTGCGGTCGCATCCACGATCCGCGCTTGGAAACGGGACGGACGCGTACCGCGCGCGAACGTCAACACGCGCAAGCGTCAAAATGTTAGTTCTCTGACCCGATGTCCCGCCACGTGGTTTCAGGATCAGGCACCAACCGGGAGTTCGAATACCATGACACAACCGCTCGACGGCGTCAGTGTCGGCATCATGTGGGACCGCCTCGTCTCGGTGGCAGACGAGATCGTATCGACCCTCGTCCGTACCTCGTTCTCGACGATCGTCTCGGAAAGCTATGACCTCACGGTCGCCGTACTGGACGTCGATGGCGAACTGATGGTGCAGGGTACGTACAGCGTCCCTGTTTTCATGGGCACCGCTCCCGCGACGCTCGCGGCCATGCTCGAGCGCTTCCCGCCCGAGACGCTCGAGGAAGGTGATGTCCTGATCACCAATGATCCTTGGCTCGGCACCGGCCATATCTACGACATAAACGTCATGCGGCCAGTATTCAGCAACGGCACCTTGGTTGCGTACGTTATCTCGATCACGCATCTGCCCGATGTCGGTGGTCTCGGGTTTGGCGCGGCGGCTGAGCAGATCTTTCATGAAGGTCTGCGTCTGCCGGTTTGCAAGCTGTATCGCGCGGGCGATGAAGATCCGTTCATCCCGGAACTCATCCGCACGAACGTCCGCAATCCCGACGAGGTCATGGGAGACGTCACCGCAAACGTGACCGCAACAGCCGTGGGTGCACGCATGTTGGCCGAGTTCATGGATGAATATGGACTAGACGACTTGCGTGTGTTGTCGGCAGAGATTCGCGCGCGGTCGGGACGCGCGATGCGCACACGCATTCAGGAAATGGTACCAGGCACCTATCGCAATGCTATTCAGATCGAAGGCACCGATGGTCCGATCACCTTACAGGTCGCCGTATCGGTCAATGCCGACGGCACCATTCACGCCGACTTCGACGGCACGGGCGGCGCCGTGACACGCGGCATCAATGTGCCGCTTTGCTACACCCGCGCGATGGTGCTCTACACCGTCAAATGCGTCACCGTGCCGGAGTTACCGAACAATAGCGGGATGACCAACCCGATTTCGGTGAGCGCGCCGGCGGGTTGCCTGTTAAACGCGGTGCCGCCGTCCGCGACGGGCGCGCGACACATGATCGGGCATTATGTGACGCCGCTCCTGTTCGGCGCGCTCGCAGCCGCAGCGCCCGATCGGGTCATGGCTGACTGCGGCATGATGAACCTCCTTACGGTCCAGGGCACCCACCGGACCGGACGACCCGTGTCTACGCTGTACTTCGCAGCGGGCGGATTTGGCGCGCTGTCCGGGCACGATGGCCCCGAGGTCCTGCCCGGGCCATCCAATATGGCGGTCGTGCCTGTGGAGGTCTGGGAGACGCTGACCAGCACTACGGTCGTCAGCCGCGCGCTGCTCCCCGATTCGGGCGGACCGGGTGCCAGCCGAGGAGGCCTCGGTCAGCGCGTCGAAATGCGTAACGACACCGGCTCTCAGATGACGGTGTTGTGTATGGCCAATCGCACCGAGTTTGCACCGCAAGGCCTGTTTGGGGGCGGTGACGGGCATTGCCGGGAGCATCAGATCAACGGGGTGGTCGTGGATCCGAAAGGCCGGCACGTGCTGAACCCTGGCGATGCGATCACAATGATCGAGGCGGGCGGCGGCGGGTATGGCGACCCGGCTGAGCGTGACCCGGCCGCGGTCCGCCGTGATGTCGAACTGGGATTTCTCTCTCCTGAGTATGCGCGCGATGTCTACGGGCTGGAGCCGGCGGGCAGTTGATGCGCGCCACCGGGTAGTACCCGAAGCAGGTACAATCGCCGGCTGTTAAGGCAGTGGATGGATAGAGTATGAGCGGACGGCTGGCCGGCAAATTCGCAGTGGTAACCGCTGCGGGACAAGGTATTGGGGCGGCTACGGCGCAAGCTTTCGTCGCCGAGGGTGCGACCGTTCTCGCGACCGACATCAACGGCGAAGCACTCCGGGCGATGGCCGCTTCGGGAAACGCCCCCAGCCTCGATACACGGGTTTTGGATGTCACCAAGGCTGACCAGATCGGTGCGCTCGTGAGCGAGATCAAAACGCCCGACATCCTGTTCAACTGCGCCGGCTTCGTGCATCACGGTTCCATCCTTGAATGCGACGAGGAGGACTGGGACTTCTCTTTCGATCTGAACGTCAAGAGCATGTACCAGATGACCCGTGCGTTTCTGCCGGGCATGGTCGAAAACGGCGGCGCATCGATCATCAACATGTCGTCCGTGGCGTCCAGTCTCAAAGGTGTGGTCAACCGTTGCGTGTACGGTGCTTCCAAAGCGGCAGTAATCGGCCTTACCAAAAGCGTTGCCGCAGACTTTGTTACGCACGGGATACGCTGTAATGCCATATGTCCAGGTACGGTGCAGTCGCCGTCGCTGGATGAGCGCATCGCGGCGCAGGGCAACGCTGAGGAAGCCCGTGCCGCTTTCATCGCGCGTCAACCGATGGGGCGGGTCGGTACCACCGCTGAGATAGCCGCGCTCGCTATTCACCTGGCGGGTGACGAGTCGGCGTTCACAACCGGCACGACCTTTACGGTCGATGGCGGTATGACGGTCTAGCGTCAGGCGGACTTCCCGGGCTTACAGGGCCGCGGGAACCAGCAGCATCAACCGAGGAGGAAAACATGAAACTGGTGCGGTATGGAGCGGATGGGCAAGAGCAGCCCGGGGTTCTGGACAGCGATGGAAACGTGCGCTCGCTCGCCGGCCTGGTCGACGACATCGATGGCGCGGCATTGTCGGCCGAAGGCCTCGCGCGCATTGCAGCCTACGATACTGACTCGTTGCCCAAAGTGGCGCCGGGCACGCGGCTTGGTCCGTGCGTTGGCGACATCGGCAAGCTCGTGTGCATCGGACTCAACTATTCCGACCACGCAGCCGAGACCGGCAACCCGATTCCTGAAGCACCCATCATCTTCATGAAGGCGACCAGCGCAATCGTCGGACCTGACGACAACATCGTGCTACCGCGCGGCAGTCGGAAGACGGACTGGGAGGTTGAACTCGGCATCGTAATCGGCAAGCACGCCTCGTATGTAGAGAAAGAAGAGGCGCTCGACTACGTTGCCGGCTACTGCGTTTGCAACGACGTGTCCGAGCGCGAATTTCAGATCGAAAGTACCGGCCAGTGGACCAAGGGCAAGAGCTGCGACACCTTTGGCCCGGTAGGCCCATGGATGGTGTCGCGAGACGAGGTGCCGGATGCTCAAGCGCTCGGTATCTGGCTGGAGGTCAACGGCGAGCGGCTTCAGGACGGCAGTACGAATACGATGATCTTCGACGTCCCTACGCTCGTCAGCTATTGCAGTGACCATATGAGCCTGCAGCCGGGCGACATCATCTCGACCGGAACACCACCGGGTGTCGGCATGGGCATGAACCCGCAGCGCTTCTTGAAAGATGGCGATACCGTGCGGCTTGGCATTGAAGGCCTCGGCGTGCAGACCCAGAAGGTCGTGGCCTGGTCGCGCTAAACGCTCTGGCGGCTTTGCCCAGGGCGCCCGCGTACAGACCAACCGGGGTGTGGATAAGGCCAACGCCTCGGTGTTGTTCGACTGTAGGCGCATGCGGGCGTTCGCCCGCATGGCGCGCTGGCCTGTGCCGAGTCGTTGTACAGCAAGTTCCGGCCGGCGTTGTCAGCGGCTGCGGGTAACAAGTGTCAGACCTGCCGCAACCAGCACCAGTCCAAGGGCTACGCCAGCGGTAAAGGACTCGTCCAGCAGCAAGATACTGAGGGCAACGCCCGCGATTGGCGATACGAAGTTGAAGCTGACGACGACGCTCGGTGAGTACTTGCGCAGCAAGAACGAGTTGGCGACGAAACAGAAGCCGGCGATGACAACGCCCTGGTAGGCGAGGCCGGCAACGGGTCGCCAGCCCAGGTGCGACCACTGGATGGTCTCTGTGGCGGCGGCGCCCGCAAGGAATAGCGGCAGGGACAATGCCATCATCCAGAACATCGTGCGAAGCTCCCCGGATTCGCGTACCAGGCGCGCCGAGTACATCAACCGCGCACCCAGCAATACGGCACTGCCGATGACTATCCAGTTGCCCGGATTCATGAATTCGCGCAGTCCGCTGTTCGATTCCGGCGACAGAGCGGCCGCGGTGCCGGCAAACGCGACGCACATACCGGCAATGCGCATTGGGCTGAGGTGTTCTGCGCTCAGGAAAAAGCGCGCCAGCAAGGCGCCAAACAACGGATTCAAGCTGAGCAGAATCGTCGACAGTGAACCGGTGGTAGCACCAAACCCCACGTTCATGGTCCAGATCTGGAACACGAACACCAGCATCAACACCGCGAACGCGCGCCATTCGCCCGGATACGGCCACAAACGAACCCGTAGCAACAGCGCATAGGCGCCGACCGCTGCGGTGCCGATCACAAAGCGAACGAAGCCCACCCAGAGCGGTGGAAAGGCTTCGAGTGACCACTTGACGGCAACCGCGTTGCCGCCCCACAGCGTGTGGATGAACAAGCCGAGCGCGATCGCGTGCAACGGCATCGCCAGCCGCGCGCCCGTGCCACTTTTGTGCTGAAGCTTTACCGGCTCGTGGTCACCGCCAGCCGGCTGGCCGCATGCCCGCGCAACCGCGCCCCGGAGCGCGGCCGCGCTAAAGTGAGATGCCAAGCAGGCCGCGGGTCAGCTGGAATCCGGCTGGCCCCCGCCCGAAGAGCTTCGGGCGTGCTTCCCGCGACGCGATCCGCGCTATCAGACCTTCGAGCGCTTCGACCGTCTGGCGCACCTGCGCGTCCGCTTGCCACGGGTGGTCCAGGTCGCTGTCGTAACGACGCGTTACTACCGTCTCACCGGAAATCTGCACCACGGGCACCATCGGGTGATTCGGCGCTGGCGCATCGCCGGCGTAGTGGACGATCAGATGCGCGCCGGTCGCGCCCAGCCCGGTGATGGTTTCGAGCGGGTCGGACGTCGGTGTTTGCATGACGTGAAGACCGCCTGTCTCCGGCCAGCCGGCGTACTCGACTGTCGCATGCCACGCTTCGTCGGGGCCGAGCGCAGCGCCGGCAAACCCGGCCAGGCCCGAGAAACTTGCGTTTTCTGCTACGACCACGGTAGCGCCAGCGCTCGCAAGGCCGCGAACCAGCTCGCCGAGCACGGTCGCGGCCTGCTCACAGACAGCGCCGGTGCTGGTGAGAGCGATGCGCAGCGCGTTAGCGCCATGGGTCTCGACCTCGGGCATACCGACGCCTCTCAGATCCGTCTCGAACCACTGTGTGCATTTCTCTGTGACGCTCCCGAGGCCGCCGTCCAGTTGGACGCTCGCCCAGCCGAACGTATCGATATCGACGCCCACGTCGGTCAGGTAGTTGCGCACCGCGTCGTTGTGCGTCTTCTCGCAGCCGTGCTCGAGGAGTAGCGCCCGGCGCGTGTTCGGATGCCGTACGTGGCCCAGCAACGTGCGCAGAAACAGGTCTTCGGCATTCACGGAGCCGCACCCCTCGGTGTGCACGAGCGAGACATACCGCGTGACACCGTCGTCTGGCTGAACCCGTTGATTGAGATGTTCAGCGACGAGCCGCGCTACCTGGCCCGAGCAGAGACTCGTCGGCATGACGACGCCGATCTGTTCGATGCTGACGCCGCGGTCGCTCGGCAGGCCTGCGAATGTCAGTTGACTGGGTGTGCCAGGGGCGACCTCGAGCGGGGTACCGTCGGGGCGCGCCCGGGCTTTGACCTTTTCGACCTGGCCGGATTCGGTCTGGGTCCAGTTGCGCCAGATCGAGACCTGGGCATGACCGGCCAACTCACCTTTGCTCTGCTCGCCTGAGATGACATCCACGGCGAGTTGGAAAGTCTCCTCGCCCAACGCATCCATCGACATGCCGTCGTTGTATCGCCCGGCGTTAACATCCATCTCTTTTGCCAGCATGTTGAAGCGGCCAGTCGTCGTGACGAACTTGAGGGTGGGGACGAATGGAAAGTTCGTGACCGACCCGTTGCCCGTGATGAACAAGATGAGGTTGGAACCGGATGCGACCTGCCCCGCGATACTTTCGAGATCGTTACCCGGGCTGTCCATGAAGTAGTAGCCCGGCTCGCGCATCAACGCACCGTAGTCGATCACGTAGTCGAGCCGGACATCGGGGTCGCGTTTGCGTGCGGCACCGATAGACTTCAACGCGATGTTGTAAAGACCCCGGAAATTGTTGCCGCCCGACGGGTTGCCTTCGGCCGTCGCCCCGTGGCGCTCCGCGCGTTCTTTGAAGACCTCGATCTTCTCCAGGAACACGCGCGCCGTATCGAGATCGCGCACGTTGTTCAGCACATACGGCTCGGCGCCGATCAGCTCATCGGTCTCTGCCAGTACGGCCGCACCGCCATTGCGAATGGTCTCTTTGGCGATCCAACCCGCCAGCGCGTTGCCCGAGATACCGGAGAACGCGTCGGAACCGCCGCACTGCAGCGCGATCTTGAGCGCGCTCAATGGCTGCGGCGTGCGCGCGGTTTCGTTGACGAGTGGCAGCCAGCCTTCGATCAGCGCGGCGGCGCGTTCGAGCTCTTCGTTCAAATTACCGCCGATGCGCATGAACGCGTGCGGTACCTTGTCGAGTGGATAGTCGTGCTCTTCGAGGTACGCATGCACGTCGTCATTCGTGAACGCCTCGGTGCCGTAGTCCAGTGCCAGTACCGCGCCGACATTGGAATGCACCATGAAACCGGCGAGCACGCGTAGCACAAAATCCAGGTTGTTCGGCCGCTCTGTGCCGCCGCCTTCGGTGTGCACGATGGCACATACATCATCTACATTCGGGAAACGCTTTTTGATGTCGTGAAAGCTGTCGGCGAGCGCTTGAGCAAATGGCCCGGAGCGCGACGTAGTGCCCATCACGACAACGAAGTTGCGTGTGCCGACGCCGCGGGAGGCATGCCGCCTGAACCCGAGAAAAGTACCAGGTTCCGCCAGGGTCTCCGTTGGTTCGCCCGCGACGAACGTCGCCGGGTCGATTTCGTAGCGCTGCAGATGATCTTCGAAGTTGGCTGTCTCCGGAATATCGAATGCGACGTGGCGCTCGGAAAGGGCGGTCAGAATCTTGGCGTTACAGACGTACTCACCGGGTTCGATCCCACGCAGCGCGCGGCCGAACGGCAGCCCCCACGACAGCAGATAGGTATCGGCTTCGAGCCGCTCCGCCGCGAAGCGGTGTCCTTCGAGAATGTAGTGAGAAATTTCGAATTGCCGATTACCCGCCTGCACCACCGTGCCGGGCTCGATGTTGCGCACGGCGATAGCGACGTTGTCACCGTCGGCTGGCAGCCTGGCCAGTTGGTCAAATGGAATTGCGTTCATGCGTTGCCCGCCTGTCTGAGTCGGCGGCCCGGGATGTGGCCTGCCGCGCCGCGCTTGTTGGTGACGACTAGCGTACCCCTAGGCTGTCGTTCGCCCGGCCACCGAATTGTGCGGTTCGACGCGGGCGGATGCAAAGTGGACCGACGCGCTCTATGTGCTAATTTTGCCGCCAGCCCAAGCCTGACCAGTGGAGCATCCGACCATGAAGATCACAGGCGTAGAGACGCTTCGCCTAGACGAGTTTCCGAATCTGGTGTGGGTTCAGCTGCATACCGACACGGGTCTCACGGGACTTGGCGAGACTTACTTTGGCGCGCGGGCGGTCGAAGCCTACATTCATGAATCCTGTGCACCTCAGCTGCTGGGCGCCGACCCGCTGGCGATCGAGCGCATCGGGCAACAGTTGACGCCTTATTGCGGCTTTACGGGCACCGGGGTGGAGTCGCGGGGACGCTCAGCGCTCGATCTGGCTCTCTGGGACTTGTTCGGCAAACACGCGGGCCTTCCGATCTACCAACTGCTGGGTGGTGCGTCACGACCGCGGATTCGAACCTACAACACGTGTGCCGGTTATCGCTACGTGCGCAGCAAGCCGGACTGGGGAACCGACGACTGGGGGTTGGAAGGTGACGAAGGGCCCTATGAAGATCTCGACGCGTTTTTGAATCGCGCCGATGAGCTTGCGCTCAGTTTGCTCGATGAAGGCATCACCGGCATGAAGATATGGCCGTTCGACTACGCCGCGACCGCTTCAGACGGGTACTACATATCCAACGCTGACCTGGACGCTGCGCTCGAGCCGTTTCGGCGCATCCGCGCGGCCGTGGGTGAGCAGATGGACATCATGGTTGAACTGCACTCGCTATGGCGCTTTCCGGCGGCGTTGAAGATCGCCGAGGCGCTCGAGCCGTTCAACCCATTCTGGTACGAAGACCCGGTGCGTATGGATTCTCTGCCCGCGCTCGAGAAATTCGGCGCATCAACGCGCGTACCGGTGTGCGCCAGTGAAACGGTAGCCGGGCGTTGGAATCACCGCGAACTGCTCGAGTCTGGTGCGTCTGACATCATCATGCCTGACCTGGTGTGGTGTGGAGGTATCTCTGAAGGCAAGAAAATTGCCGCGATGGCCGAGGCTTATCACAGACCCGTTGCACCGCATGACTGCACGGGGCCGGTCGCGTTCATGGCGGCCGTACATCTGTCGATGAATGTGACGAATGCACTTGTGCAGGAATCGGTGCGGGCGTTCTACACCGGCTGGTATCAAGAACTGGTGACAGCGTTACCGGTCGTCTCCCGAGGCTATATCGAACTACCCGAAGGCCCTGGACTTGGCACCGAGTTGCGGTCTGATCTCAAACGGCGGCCCGATGCGTTCGTGGTGACTTCCGGATGATGCGTGACAGGTACGGCGATGCTGCCGGCAGGGATTTTCCCGCGCCCGCGCCAACAGATGACGAACCGGTCATGCGTGACGCGCATATCGTCGGTACCCCTGTCGAACGGCTTGACGCGGCTGGTTTTCGCTCCAGAGGCCCACTTGCCGAGTTCGGCATAGCGGTGTTTGGTATGACTGCGCTGGTCACTCCTCTGGCGCTCTGGATCGCCTGGTCTACGGAGTTGCTATTGGGCGCATTGGCCGCCGGAATGGTCTCGATTGCAGCGTGTTGGTTGATCGTGCGGTGCGCCGACGCCGACTGACACCACGGCCGGAGAGATTGGTTTTGGGCCTTGCGGAGGGTCCATAGGCCGGCCAGTGACGGGCCGGATGCAATCGTACGCTGACAGGCCTTTAGTGTCGGTGGTGACCGTCAGTCTTTCGACTTGACGTCCGGTTCACGCTCCTCAGTCGTGGATTCGTCGGCGGGAGTGTCTTCTGGTTCAATCAACTCGCCGCTCGCCGAGCGTCGCCACCAGTCCGGGTCGCGCCGGTGCACCGGACGGGTACTGTAGTCATCCCCTCTGATGCGGTCTTCCAGATCCTCCACGTGGCCGAGGTCGTATGATTTCCAGCGCAGTTCTTCGATGCGATCGTCTGTCCACGATTCATCGACCGTCAGGCTTTTGTAGATGAAGAAATGCACCGAAAACGGCAAACCCCACGCGACCAGAGGCCAGAGCGCCCACCAAGGCGCGCCTGTTGCGATATTGATGAGCGTCAATGCCGCATTGACCGCCCAGAAAAGCCGCGCGTGCGGTTTGAACGTTCGTACGGCTAACTGCCCGTATCGTCCCGCCGGGCTCTCTTCGTCTTGCCCGGTCGGCGGGTCAGGACTGGGTTGGTCCATCGGACATGTGCTCGAAGCGGCGACCAATTGCAACGATCCGGATAGAATAGAATATCCAGACCAGCACGAACGCTATGACAACGGCCTGGTCGATTCCGGCCCACTTGGGCTTGAATCCGTAGACCAACAGGTAGCCGATCGCGCCGGCGGGTGCCGTACTCAGCCAGAGGGCTGCATAGTAGTGTTTGGTGAAACCGAAGATCACGCCTGCGCAGATTATCGTGAATCCGTACAGCGCGACTCCTTCCGCGCGCGGTTGACCGCCCGCGCCGGTCAATGACGCAAGGGCGACCGCGCCGAACAAGACGCACACGAAAACTGAGTACGCCAGCGCCTCGAAGTGAGCCTGCCGCCGGTTCAGTTTGCGCGACGGCGTGAAGTATGGCGTCTTCTCATCGTCCCAGACGTACCGTTTCAGGAACTTCTCTAGATTGAAGTCCATCGGTAGCTCGACATCAGTTTCGGTTGGCGTCCAGACGTGTAGCTTGCGCGGATTGGTGATACCACTAGCTGTCGCTGCTGTCGCCTTTGTAGTGGCCTGAAGCGCGGGCGCGCTTTTCCAGTTCGTCTTCAACCTTCGAGAGGTCAAGGCGCTCTTTACCTTCGATCGTCGAGCCTGCGTCTTCGGGCCATTCGAGCGTCATCAAGTCGAACCGCAGGTTCCGCGGGCCCCAAAGCGCCACCGCGACTTGCAACCAGACGGATATGCCGGCCGCGACGGTCGCTAGCAGTCCGGCCGTCAGCAGCGTCTTGATCACCCAACGCATCGGCAGACCAACCTGAGAAGCCGAGATCTCCGAAATTGCGTAGGAGTCCATTGCGTAGATCCCAGCGAAGTAGGCAACGATGATGCAGTAGGGGATCAGGAAGAAAGTGAGACCGAAGAACTCGAGTTTCGCCTTCAGACGAAAGTCGAAGCGCTCGCGCAGGAGGTCGACCCGTACGTGAGTATTCTTGATGTAACCGTAGCCGAGTACAAAAGCAAACAGAATGGTGTGAGAGTGCCACTCCATCTCCTGCAACAGCGTGGAATCGAAGAAGCGACCAAAATTCTCGACCAGAAAGATCTGTATGCCGACGCGAATCCCTTCCTCGTTGGTCCACACCGCCTTACGCGCGATGACGTCAAAGCAGGTAATGATGACGACTGGCACGATCCACCACGAGCCAAACCGGCCGAATGCATCGACGAATCTCCGCAGCGCTTCGCTGACGTGAATGCTGCTCGGGATCTCGTCGACGTCGTCCGCCCAAACGACGCGCGTGCCTGTAAGCATGTCGTTCAATCCGCGGCCGGTGATCAGGCCCAGGCCGGCGACTACTACGGCGAATCCGATCGCGGCCGTGAACTGCTCGAACCAGAGCAGCGCCGCAATGACGATCATGGGCACGAGCATGCGCAAGACGAAACCAACCAGCAGGCTCGCTTTCGCGTCGGAAGCCGTGACGACTTTTGCCCGCATCAGTTCGGAGCCCACACTCTGCCCCCTCTTCACCATCCGCACGCAGGTTTTCACGGCAACCCAGAGCCAGCCGAGGAACGCTCCCGCCAGCATGAATTCTGTGCCGTAGTTGCCGTGCTTTGAACCCTCGGCCATCGCCAGGTAGTCGAGGTTGACGAGCGCGTCTTCGATAAACAACCCAAGGAAACCGCCGAAGGCGGTCATGGCGGCGAATATCATGGCGTCGCAAAGCGAGATCACGAACCGCGAACTGCGGCCCACGGCCTCGCCCGGAGTCTCTCGCATAACGCCCTCAGGCATCGGCATAGACTGTTCGGACATGTCTTTTTGCTCCTCCGAGGGCGCTTATTCGCCGTACGTCGTACGCGACAGGTACAAGGCGATATCCGGCTGCATCAGTACCAGGACCAATCCGCACACCTGCAAGAGGACGAACGGCACGATACCGACGTAGATGCTCTGAATCTTGATCTCTTTGGGCGCAATGCCTTTCAGGTAGAACAGCGCAAAGCCGAACGGAGGTGTCAGGAACGATGTTTGCAGGTTCACCGACATCAGGATGATGAACCAGATCTTGATTTCGTTGGACGCAACGTGCCCCTCGAAATTCATGCCGGCGACCAGTGGCGCGAACACTGGTAGCACGATTAGGGTGATTTCGATCCAATCGAGAAAGAAGCCCAGGAAGAAGGTGATAGCCATCAGCAGGATCAACAGACCCCAAGAGTCCAGGCCGGCTTGAAGTATCATGTGTTCGACGATGTCGTCGCCACCGAGCGAGCGGTATACGTAAGCGAAGCAGGTTGCGCTGATGATGATGAAGAAAATCATCGCGATCGTCCGGGCTGAGGTATGGCACACGCCTTTCAGCACTTCGAACTGTAAGCGTCCGTTGAATGCTGCCAGCAGCATCGCGCCGAATGCACCTACGGCGCCGGCTTCACTAGGTGTCGCGAAGCCGAACAGAATTGACCCCTTGATCATTGTGATCAACAGCACCGGGGGAATGAACGCCTTCAGTATCAGTGGCGTCATTTCGCCCTTCGGAACGTTCAGCAGGTCCGGCGGTAGCGGCGGTGCGATCTTTGGATTGAACTTCGCACGCAGCCCTACGTAGAGCAGATAAAGCGCTGACAGCAGCAGGCCGGGCCCAATCGCTGCCATAAAGACATTCCCGACGGACACCTGCAGCAGGTCCGCCATGATGATCAGCATAATGCTTGGCGGAATCAGAATGCCCAGTGTTCCTGAGGCAGCGATGGTGCCGCACGCGAGTCCATGGTCGTAGCCTTGACGCATCATCGTCGGCAGCGCCAACGCCGTCATCATCGTGACAGACGCCCCGATGATGCCGGTCATGGCGGCAAGGATGGTGCCCATGATCGTGACAGCCAGCGCCAGCGCGCCCGGCACGCGCTTCAGCAGCACCTGCACGCAATAGAGCAAATCGTTGGCGATGCCGCTGCGCTCCATCATGACGCCCATGAACACAAACGCGGGCACTGCGACCAGGACCAGGTTTTCAGCTGCACCGCCCCAGATGCGGGGGATGAAGTTGAAGAATTCGATCAGCGAGAACATCTCGAGGAAGAAGCCGATAAGCCCGTAGAGCAAGGCCAATCCGCCGAGAATGAAAGCAACTGGGAAGCCGGTGAACAGAAGCACGGCGAGAGTTGTAAACATCACTATCGGCAGGTAGTCCTGCACGAAGTAGAGCAACTGCTCCTGTGCTTCCTCTTCCAATCCGGAAACGTATCCAAATATGACACCGACGATGGCGAGGATCGCCACGATCGCGATGATAGGTGTGGGGATGCCCTTACTTGGGCTCTTTGCTGTTTCCGACATGGTCAATTTCCAGCTCTGAGGGACATCGAGGGAAATGGGGTGTGCGCCAGTGCACACCGGTAAATGTCCAGGGCGACGGCGACGCCGGGGTCAGGTGCAGAGCAAAGAAGAGCGGCCGGACATCGCCGGCCGCGCAGCGTCGCTAGTGCC
>JBCCEJ010000094.1:0-20816 GCA_039030335.1 Pseudomonadota bacterium
CGACATCATCTCCGCATTCGAAATGGACGACGCGCAGCGTGACGCGTTGGCCAGCGCTATCTCCCAGCGCCTCGGACGCGAAGTGGATGTCACCGTGTCGGTCGACAGCGCGCTGATCGGCGGCGTGATCATTCGCGCCGGTGACCTCGTCATCGATGCGTCGATGCGCGGTCGGCTTGCGCAGCTCGGTACCGCTCTCGGTGCGGCGGCTTGATGCGGCCCGAATGCGACCGGTTCAAACAACGAATTCTTGATGTTATAGGGGTTCAGTCATGCAACTGAGTGCCACAGAAATATCGGATCTGATCAAAGAGCGGATCCAGAACTTTGACGTCGGCGTGGAAGCCCGCACCGAAGGTACGGTTATCTCGCTGACGGACGGTATCGCCCGCCTGCACGGTCTGAGTGACGCGATGCAGGGCGAGATGATCGAATTTCCCGGCAACAGCTTCGGCCTCGCGCTGAACCTCGAGCGCGATTCGGTCGGCGCGGTGGTGCTCGGCGACTACAAGCACATTTCGGAAGGCGACACGGTCAAGTGCACGGGCCGCATTCTCGAAGTGCCGACCGGGCGCAACCTGCTCGGCCGCGTGGTCAACTCCCTGGGCGAGCCGATCGACGGCAAGGGCCCGGTCGAAGCGGACGAGTTCGCACCGATCGAAAAAGTGGCGCCGGGGGTCATCTCACGTCAGTCGGTCGACCAGCCGGTGCAGACCGGGCTCAAGTCCATCGACGCGATGGTGCCGGTTGGCCGCGGCCAGCGCGAACTCATCATCGGTGACCCGCAGACCGGTAAGACCGCTGTCGCCATCGACGCGATCATCAACCAGAAGGGCACCGGCGTTAAGTGCATCTACGTCGCCGTTGGCCAGAAGGCTTCTTCGGTTGCCGGCGTGGTGCGCAAGCTCGTAGAGCACGGCGCGATGGACCACACCATCGTCGTTGCCGCCACCGCGTCGGAATCCGCCGCGATGCAGTACATCGCGCCGTACTCCGGTTGCACGATGGGTGAATACTTCCGTGACCGCGGCGAAGACGCGCTGATCATCTACGACGATCTGACGAAGCAGGCCTGGGCCTATCGTCAGGTATCGCTGCTGCTGCGCCGTCCGCCAGGTCGTGAAGCCTATCCGGGTGACGTCTTCTACCTGCACTCGCGTCTGCTGGAGCGCGCCGCGCGCGTCAACGCTGAATACGTAGAGGCCTTCACGAATGGTGAAGTCAAAGGCCAGACCGGTTCACTGACGGCCCTGCCGATCATTGAAACGCAGGCTGGTGACGTGTCGGCCTTCGTCCCGACGAACGTCATCTCGATTACGGACGGCCAGATCTTCCTGGAAACCGACCTCTTCAACTCCGGTATCCGCCCGGCCATCAACGCCGGCCTGTCGGTGTCGCGAGTGGGCGGGGCCGCGCAGACCGGTATCGTCAAGAAGCTCGGAGGCGGTGTGCGACTGGCGCTTGCTCAGTATCGCGAACTCGCGGCGTTTGCACAGTTTGCATCGGACCTCGACGAAGCCACCCGCAAGCAGCTCGAACGCGGCCAGCGCGTGACGGAACTCATGAAGCAGATGCAGTACTCGCCGATGAGCGTCGCGCAGATGGCGGTCTCGCTGTTCGCCGTCGACCGCGGTTACCTCGACGACGTCGAGCTGGCCAAGGTCGTCGACTTCGAGGCGGCATTGCAGGCGCACATGACATCTGAACACGGCGATTTGATGGACAGCATCAACGCGACGCCGGACCTGTCCGGTGATGTCGAAGAGGGGCTCTCCAAAGCCATCGAAGGCTTCAAGTCGAGCGGCACCTGGTAAGCACCGGAAGGCGCGGGTCTGTCTGACAGGCCCGCACTACTTTCACCAACAAGAGCTGGAGTCCCATGGCAGGCGCCAAGGAAATCCGCACCAAAATTCGCAGCGTCCAGAACACGCGCAAGATCACGAGCGCGATGGAGATGGTGGCTGCGAGCAAGATGCGCAAAGCGCAGGACCGCATGGCCGCCGCAAGGCCCTATGCGGAAAAGATGCGCAATGTGATCGCACACGTCAGCAGTGCGCACACCGAATACACCCATCCGTATCTCGTCGAGCACGAGTCGGTGAGCCGGGTTGGCTACATCGTCATCTCCTCTGACCGCGGGCTCTGCGGTGGATTGAACAGCAACATGTTCCGCATGTTGCTGCCGGAACTCCGCGAGTGGGACCAGCAGGGCGTCGAGGTCGACGTTTGCACGGTTGGGTCCAAAGCTCAGCAGTTCTTCCGGCGGATGGGCGGTAATGTCATAGGGCAAGTGGCGCAACTCGGCGATACCCCGTCATTTGATGACCTCGTAGGTACCATCAAGCTGATGCTCGATGCGTATAACGAAGGCCGCGTCGACCGGGTGTTCCTGGTGTTCAATCGCTTCGTGAACTCGATGACGCAAAGCCCGGTTGCAGAGCAACTGCTGCCGCGCGTCGCGTCGGACGAGGCCGAGGTTTCTCACCATTGGGATTACCTCTATGAGCCGGAGGCGAAACCCGTTGTCGATCACCTGCTCGATCGCTACATCGAGTCGCTGGTGTATCAAGGCGTTGTGGAGAACATCGCGTGCGAACAGGCTGCGCGCATGGTCGCCATGAAGGCGGCATCCGATAACGCTGGAAATCTGATCGACGAGTTGCAGCTGGCCTACAACAAGGCCCGGCAGGCAGCCATTACGCAGGAGCTGTCGGAAATTGTCGGTGGCGCGGCGGCGGTCTGACGACCGGTGTTGGCAAACCCGATATTCCGGGCGGTTTCGAAACGAATTTTTTTGTATTGGACTAGACAGAGGATCAGCTCATGAGCTCTGGCCAGGTAGTTGAAGTCATCGGCGCCGTTGTTGACGTCGAATTCCCCCGCGATGCCGTGCCGAAGGTGTACGACGCGCTCAAAGTCGGAGAAGAGGGTGAACTGACCCTCGAAGTCCAGCAGCAGATCGGCGACGGCGTGGTCCGCACGATCGCGATGGGTTCCACCGATGGACTGAAGCGCGGCGTAGTCGCGAACAACACCGGCGCACCGGTGTCGGTTCCGGTTGGGCAGAAGACGCTCGGTCGCATCATGAACGTGCTGGGTGAGCCGGTCGACGAAGCTGGTGACATCGGCGCGGAAGAGCACTGGGCTATTCACCGCCCTGCGCCTGAATACACCGACCAGGCCGCGGCCCTCGAAATCCTCGAGACCGGCATCAAGGTCATCGACCTGATTTGCCCGTTCAACAAGGGCGGGAAAATCGGCCTGTTCGGCGGTGCCGGCGTCGGCAAGACCGTCACGCTGATGGAACTCATTCGAAACATCGCGACCGAGCACTCCGGTTACTCGGTGTTCGCCGGCGTGGGTGAGCGCACCCGCGAAGGAAACGACTTCTACCACGAAATGACCGACTCGAACGTCATCGACAAGGTGGCGCTGGTCTACGGCCAGATGAACGAGCCGCCCGGCAACCGCCTGCGGGTGGCACTGACCGGTCTGACGATGGCGGAATACTTCCGTGAAGAAGGCCGCGACGTGCTGTTCTTCGTGGACAACATTTACCGCTACACACTCGCCGGCACCGAATGCTCGGCGCTGCTCGGCCGTATGCCTTCCGCGGTGGGCTACCAGCCGACGCTGGCCGAGGAAATGGGTGTGTTGCAAGAACGCATCACGTCGACGAAGACCGGCTCGGTCACGTCCATTCAGGCCGTCTACGTGCCTGCGGACGATTTGACCGACCCGTCGCCGGCGACGACCTTTGCGCACCTGGACGCCACGCTGGTGCTTTCGCGTCAGATCGCGGAACTGGGGATTTACCCGGCCGTGGACCCGCTCGACTCCACCAGTCGCAACCTCGACCCGCTGGTCGTCGGTCAGGAACACTACGATGTCGCGCGCTCGGTGCAGGGCATCCTGCAGCGGTACAAGGAACTGCGCGACATCATCGCCATCCTCGGCATGGACGAACTCTCGGATGACGACAAACTGGCCGTCGCCCGCGCCCGGAAGATTCAGCGCTTCCTGTCGCAGCCGTTCTTCGTGGCTGAAGTCTTCACCAACAGCCCCGGGAAGTACGTATCCCTGAAAGACACCATCGCGGGCTTCAAAGCGATCGTCGACGGCGAGATGGACCACTTGCCGGAGCAGGCCTTCTACATGATTGGCGGTCTCGACGAGGCAGAAGCTGGCGGCGACGCCTGAGCCCTTTCAAACCGAGGTAAGGTCAGATGGCAGGCAGTATTCATCTCGACATCGTTAGTGCCGAGCGGGAACTGTTCTCCGGCTCGTGCGCTATGGTGATGGCGCCGGCAGCAGAAGGTGAGGTGGGTATCACCCCGCAACACACTCCGTTGCTGACTCGCCTGAAGCCGGGCGAAGTGCGTGCCGTGATGGACGACGGCGAAGAGCAGACCTTCTACATCAACGGCGGCATTCTAGAGGTGCAGCCGCACGTCGTGACGGTGCTTTCCGATATCGGCCTTCGCGCTGACGACATCGATGAGGCCGCGGCCGTGGCAGCCAAAGAAGAGGCTGAGCGCGCACTCGCCGATCGTTCGGCCAGCATCGACTACGCCAAGGCGCAGGCGGAACTTGCCGAAGCAGTGGCGCAGATCGCTGCCGTGCAGCGTTTGCGCAAGAAACTGCGCTGAGCCGTCTCACGGCCAGTCCGAACGTGAAAAGGCGCCCTGGGCGCCTTTTTTTTGTCTGGATCTTCAGTGCACGGAGTGTCAGCCGACTTCAGTTCAACGGGCTGATTTGACCACATTTCGCCGATAACCGCGCTGAAGAGAGACGGCCTTCACATATTTCACATTTTTCATTTAAGCACGCGCCGCTTTTTCCTATACTCCGTGTGTTGCCGAGCGTGCAGAAGGAGGTCGCGCCGCTTTGTCCACCTTGCCAATCGAAATTGTGATCCTGGCGGCCGGCCAGGGAACCCGCATGCGCTCGACGCTTCCGAAGGTATTACACGACCTGGGTGGCCGGCCGTTGCTCGGACACGTCATGGATACGGCCGCCGTGCTGAATCCCACACGGCTCTGCGTCGTATACGGTCACGGCGGCGACACGGTGATGTCGACCTTTGCGGACCGCGACGCCACGTGGGTGCATCAGAGTGAGCAGCGCGGTACCGGACATGCGGTTCTGCAAGCGGCACCACACCTGTCAGACGAAGCGGTCGTGTTGATCCTGTTCGGCGATGTGCCGCTGGTACGGTCTGAAACCCTGGAAGCGGCCGCGGCGATTGCATCGCAGGACAAGCTGGCGGTGGTCTCTGCAATGGTGGCAGACCCGACCGGCTACGGACGCGTCATACGCGACGCAAACGACAGTGTGGTCGCTATTCGCGAACACAAAGATGCGAGCAGCGCAGAGCTTGCGATTCGAGAAATCAACACCGGCATCATGGCCGCGCCGGTCAATCGGCTTAGAGGCTGGCTGGAAGGTCTGACCAACGACAATGCGCAAGGGGAGTATTACCTGACGGACGCGGTGGAAGCTGCGTTGGCGGATGGAGTCGCCATCGAGGCGAGCGTGGTCCTGGATGAAGACGAAGTCAGCGGCGTCAATGACCGCGTGCAACTCGCGAGGCTCGAGCGCGCTTATCAGCACCGGGAAGCCGAGCGCCTGATGCGCGCTGGCGTGTCTCTGCGCGATCCCACCCGGTTCGACGTGCGCGGTACGGTGGAGGCTGGCACCGAGGTCAGCATCGACGTGAATGTCGTCCTGAGCGGACGGGTGACACTCGGCACTGGCGTGCGTATCGGGCCAAACTGCGTAGTCAGTGATACCAACATCGGCGACGGTGTCGAGATTCTGGCCAACTGCGTCATCGAGTCAGCGTCGATCGCGGCGGGCGCGCGTGTTGGCCCCTTCGCGCGGGTACGGCCGGAGGCTGACCTTGGCCCGGATGTGCACGTGGGGAATTTCGTAGAGATCAAGAAATCAGTGCTCAAGCGCGGCGCCAAGGTGAATCATCTGACCTACATCGGCGATAGCGAAGTTGGCGAGCGGGTCAACGTGGGCGCTGGCACGATCACATGCAACTACGACGGTGCGAACAAACACCGCACGACGATCGAAGACGACGCTTTCATCGGCTCGGGTGCGATGCTTGTCGCACCAGTAACCGTGGGTGCTGGCGCGACGATCGGTGCCGGCAGCACGATCAGTCGCGACGCGCCAGCCAACGAACTGACGGTCGCGCGCGGCAAACAACGCTCTATCAGCGGCTGGCAACGCCCGGTCAAGAACAAGAAATAGCGGAGAACTGCACGGATGTGTGGAATTGTAGGGGCAGTCGCGCAGCGCGACGTCGTGCCCATTCTGATGGAAGGCTTGCGCCGCCTCGAATACCGGGGCTATGACTCCGCCGGCCTGGCAGTCGTCGACGCATCCGGTCTGGGCCGTGCGCGGACCGTTGGCAAGGTGGCCAACCTCGAGGCCCTGCTGACGGCCGAGCCGAAAAGCGCCCCAGTTGGGATCGCACATACCCGGTGGGCGACACACGGCAAGCCGAGCGAAGCCAACGCACACCCTCACGTATCGGCGGGCCGGGTTGCACTGGTACACAACGGCATCATCGAAAATCACGCGGAGCTGCGCGCCGCGCAGGCCGAGGCGGGTTACGTGCATACCTCGGAGACCGACACCGAGGTCATCGCACATCAGATCGAAACGCATCTCGCCAACGGTCAGGATCTGCTGGAGGCGTTGCAGGCAACCGTCGCTCAACTGCGCGGCGCTTACGCGCTCGGCGTCGTTAGCGCGGATGAGCCCGACCGCGTAGTCGGCGCGCGCAGTGGCAGCCCGCTCGTTATCGGCGTTGGGGTCGGTGAGTTCTTCATCGCGTCCGACGTTGCTGCGCTGATCCCGGTCACGCAGCAGTTCATCTTCCTCGAAGAAGGCGACGTGGTCGACATCCGCGGCTACACGTTGGTGGTTTACGACGCCGACGGGAATCGCGCCAATCGCCGGATGGTAACGAGTGAGCTCAGCGCGGATGCAGTCGACCGCGGCCAGTATCGACATTACATGCTGAAGGAGATCCACGAGCAGCCGAATTCGGTGCGCGCGACCATCGAAGGGCGGTTGCACGAAGAGGCGATTCTGTCATCGATGCTGGGCCCGGAAGCAGAGAATATTCTGTCCAAGGTCGAGGCCATTCAAATCGTTGCGTGCGGTACCAGCTTCCACGCCGGTCTTGTTGCCCGCTATTGGATGGAGGCGATCGCCAAGGTGCCGACGAGCGTCGAAGTGGCGAGCGAGTACCGGTATCGAAGTACCGTCACGCACCCCGGGACGTTGCTGGTTACGATCTCGCAGTCCGGCGAAACCGCTGACACGCTGGCTGCATTGCGAGGCGCGAAGGAAACCGGCCTCGACTACTCCGTTGGCGTGATCAACGTACCGGAGAGTTCGCTGGTTCGCGAGTCTGATATGGCGCTCATGACGCACGCGGGTCCAGAGATTGGGGTTGCCTCGACAAAAGCATTCACCACGCAGCTGGTGGCCCTGTTGTTGCTGACCGGTGCGCTTGCGAAACATCGTGGTGTTGGCGCAGGTGTCGAAGCGCAGATTTGCCAGGAACTGCAGTCGCTCCCGGTTTGGATAGAGCAGGCGCTCGCCCTGGATGAGACTATCGCCCGGCTCTCGCAACGTTTTGCTGACAAACATCACGCTCTGTTTCTGGGACGCGGTCTGCAATATCCGGTTGCGATGGAAGGGGCACTAAAGCTCAAGGAAATTTCTTATATCCACGCCGAGGCGTATCCAGCCGGTGAACTCAAGCACGGCCCCCTGGCCCTGGTCGACGCTGACATGCCGGTCATCGCAGTCGCGCCGAACGACGAATTGTTGGAGAAGCTCGAGTCCAACCTCGAAGAGGTGCGCGCGCGCGGCGGTGAGCTATATGTCTTTGCCGACCCCGATACGAAGCTGGCCGCGCAAGACAATGTTCACATCATCGAAATGCCGCGGGTTGGCGCGCTGGTGGCGCCTATCGTCTATACGGTGCCGCTGCAGCTACTGTCCTACCACGCGGCGGTGCTGAAGGGCACTGACGTGGACCAACCGCGCAATCTGGCCAAGTCGGTGACCGTAGAGTAGTCGCTGCCGGTGATATCAGGCGCGCGGACGGGGCGCGCGCTACGCCAGCGAAGCGCGCGCGGCGGTGAGCGTTCTCTCGATCGCCTCGTCGTCGTGGGCAGCGGACACAAACCCCGCCTCGAACGCCGACGGGGCCAGGTAAACACCTTCGCGCAGCATGCGTGTAAAGAAGTCCTTGAAGCGCTCGGTGTCGCAACCCATGACGTCGCCGAAGTTAGCGACGCGGTTCTGTTCGGTGAAGAACACGCCGAACATGCCGCCGACGTGATTTGTGGTCATGCCTATACCCGCTGCTTTCGCGACATCTTCGAGCCCCGCGACCAGGCGTGCGGTCTTCTCGCCGAGTGATTCAAAGAAGCCCGGACTGCTTATCAGTTCGAGTGTTTTCAAGCCGGCGGTCATCGCTACCGGGTTGCCCGATAGGGTGCCGGCCTGATAGACCGGCCCGTCCGGGGCAATGTGATTCATGATCTCGGCTTTGCCACCAAACGCGCCAACGGGCATGCCGCCGCCGATGACCTTGCCGAGCGCCGTCAGGTCGGGCGCGACGTTGTAAACCGCCTGCGCGCCGCCGAGCGCGACGCGGAAACCGGTCATGACCTCGTCGAAGATCAGTACGGTCCCGGATGCACTGCAGACATCGCGCAAGCCAGGCAGGAAATCAGGTTCTGCCGGCACGCAGTTCATGTTGCCAGCGATGGGCTCGACGATGACGGCCGCGATTTGGTCGCCAATATCCGCAAACACCTCGCGCACCTGCGTCAGATCGTTGAATTGCAGGGTAATCGTGTGCGCGGCCAGCTCCGCGGGCACGCCGGGCGATGTCGGAATGCCGAGGGTGAGTGCGCCGGAACCAGCCTTTACCAGCAGGGAGTCTGCGTGGCCGTGATAGCAACCTTCGAACTTGACGATCTTGTCGCGCCCCGTATAACCGCGTGCCAGCCGGATTGCCGACATCGTCGCCTCAGTTCCGGAACTGACCATACGGACCTTCTCGATCGACGGCATGAGTTCCGTGACCTTGGCAGCCATCTCGGTCTCGATGCGAGTCGGTGCGCCAAAGCTCAACCCGTTTGCGGCAGCTGCCTGTACGGCCGAAATCACCTCCGGGTGGGCGTGCCCGAGTACCATCGGGCCCCAGGAGCCGATGTAGTCGACGTAGCTTCGACCATCTTCGTCGTACAGGTAGGCGCCGCTGGCCCGTTTGAAGAACACCGGCTCGCCGCCGACGGCGCGAAATGCCCGCACGGGCGAATTGACGCCACCTGGGATGTGGCGCACGGCCTCGGCGAACAGCTCTTTGGAACGGCTCATGATCGGTTTGCCCTGATGTGTTGAGATAATTTGGTTTGCCGCAATTTTAGCATCGTGGCCGGGCGGGACGGGTGGTCCGCGCGAAAGGCCGTTGTGTATCAGGGCGCTTGGACTCGGGACCGGTTCCTGACAAAATCGCGCGCTGTCGAGCCGGGGGTTGGTGTGCGATGAAGTCTTACATGTGTGTGATCTGCGGTTGGATCTACAACGAGGAAGACGGCTGCCCGGAAGACGGGATCGATCCTGGTACCAGCTGGGAGGATGTGCCGCCGAACTGGGTGTGCCCGGATTGTGGAGCGCGCAAGGAAGACTTCGAAATGGTCGAGATCTGAGGTCCTGGCGAGCAACGCCGAGTGCCGCGATGTGCCGGATTTAGTCCAGTACCTGCAAAGCGCTCGGGCCGTGTACGTCTGTCGTTTTGCTCTGATTGGCCTTGAGAGAGACCCAAACCGCCCTTAGACTCTCCTCTATGAGATCGTGACGGGGGCCATGGCGCCCACGCGGAGGCAAGAAATCCATGAACGTTGCCACGTTACCCGTGTTCACAACTGACGTAAGCGATGAAGAGATCGTCATCACCGACGATGCGCACGAGCAGCTCGTGCGTCTCTACGGCCAAATCGACGACGACGAGATCGAGGCGATTCGCATCTACGTCACCGGCGGCGGGTGCTCCGGCATGACTTACGGCATGACGTTTACGGACCAGCGACATGCATTCGACAAGGTGCTGACGCGGGATGGTTACAACGTTTACGTCGATACGGTCGCGTTGAACTACATGCGCGGGGTGGAGATCGACTTCGTGTCGAAACCGACCGGCGCAAGTTTCGTGTTCAACAACGTCTTCGCGTCGACGGGCGGCAGCGGTATGTGCTCCGGTTGCGGTGCTGCCGGCGGTTGCGGCTAACGCCTGACCGCTTCAACTCCCGGGCCGACAATGGCCTTAGCCACTGGCGGAGCCCCCCGGGTCTCGCCCTCTCTCGTCTCCGGCTCCGTGCGCGCCGCGCGGCGATTGCATGAAGCTTAATGACGCGGGCGCAGGGTGCCTGTCCCCGCCTGCCAGTGTCCTGCTGATCGCGCCGTCGTCAAGCTACCGTATAGGTGCCTACGCGAGCGCAGCCGCCTCACTCGGTGTACGCCTGGTGGTGGCCTCCGATGGCCAATATTCGCTCGTTCCCGAGGTCGCCGAAGGCATCCATGTCGACTTCGGCGGCCCCGGTGACGCCGCGGCGAAACTCGCTGCCGCGCATGCCCGTCAACCCTACGCCACGGTGCTGGCGAGCGACGATGCTACCGTCGAGCTCGCCAGTCAGGTGGCCGCGCTATGTGGTCTGCCGCACAACCCGCTGGACAGCGCCCGGGTCAGCCGGCGCAAGGATCTGGCCCGTGCCCGGCAGAGGGCAGCCGGCCTGGATGTGCCCGAGTTTGCACTCATCGAACTCGATTCCGGGCGGTTGGCAACAGGTGACCTGCCGCCGTTTCCATGCGTGCTGAAGCCACTCGCGTTATCGGGCAGCCGCGGTGTCATGCGGGTTGATACGCCCGCGGCACTTGATGAAGCCAGGGTCCGGCTTCGTCGTATTGTGGGCGCGTCCGACGGCTCGGCAGAACGGCGTTACGGCTTGGTGGAGAGTTTCATGCCCGGCACCGAGGTGGCCGTCGAGGGCATCCTGTCCAATGGCCAACTCGAAATTCTGGCGGTATTCGACAAGCCGGCACCGCTCGACGGCCCGTTCTTCGAAGAGTCCTACTACGTCACCCCTAGCCGGCTGGAAGCGCCCCGTCTCCAACGCGTGCAAGACTGCGTGGCGGCGATGTGTGCGGCCTATGGTCTGACCACGGGGCCGGTGCATGCTGAACTGCGGGTTTTCGGCGACCGGGTGCGCCCGTTGGAACTCGCGAGCCGCACTATCGGCGGAGACTGCGCGCGATTGTTGCGGTTTGGTACCGGGCACAGCCTCGAAGAACTGGTGCTGGCACGCGCCCTCGGTTTGTCTATATCCGCCCGGCCCACGGACGTTGCCGGTGGTGTGTTGATGATCCCGATTCCACGCTCGGGCGTCTTGAGGCGGGTAGAAGGGGTACTGCAGGCGCTGGCAGTGCCGTTGGTTGAAGACGTCTTCATCGCAGCTCGGGAAGGTCACGAGCTGGTGGCCTTGCCGGAGGGCAGCAGTTATCTCGGTTTCGTCTTCGCGCGCGGACCAGGCGCGGCGGAGGTCTATGCTGCACTACGCGAAGCCCACGCGTTACTGCGCGTCGTAATCGCTCCGATGTGGCGTATCGAGGTGGCGTCGTGAACGCCGCGCTACAGATTCGGGGCGGTGCTACTTCTTGGCACCGCCAGCCCTGAAGCCCATCGGTACACCGCCCAAATCGCCCTCATCGAAAAAGAACCCGAGCATGTGCTGCTCGATGATCTCCTGACTGCGCGGATCACCGCTGTTGAGCTGATTCTCATTGATGATGATCTGCAGCCGCTCCAGCCATTCCAGCCAGCCCTCCCTGGAGACTTGATTGTAGATGCGCAGTCCCAGCTCACCTGGGTGTGGCATCTCTTCCAGGCCTTCGGCTTCGCGCCGCAGGACAACGCATTGAACCATTCGTGTCATCAGACTCTCTCTGCTGTCAGGCGGGTTTTACCACCACGGCGATGACGACGCCGACGAGGATAAGCGCCGGAATTTCGTTGATCATACGAAAGAAGCGCTGACTGTGCCTGTTGCGGTCTTCGCGAAACGCTCGCATCAGCAAATAGCACCAACCGTGGAATCCATACAGGGCTGCCACCAGGGCGAGCTTCGCCCACAACCAGACCGTGCCTCCGAACGCCACCATCGCATAGGCATGCAACAGCCAGAACCCGAACACCGCAGTGCCGAGTGCCCCGATGCTCATGATCAAAAAAAGCTTGCGCTCCATAGTCTTGAAGCGCTCATTCGCCTCTGGCTCGGTCGTCTCCGTGTGATAGACGAACAGGCGTGGCAGATACAGCAGGCCTGCGTACCACGACACGGCAAAGATAATGTGGAAAGCTTTGACCCACAGCACTATTGGCCAATACCCCCCGTTCGTCAGACCGCTTTGGGAGCGCTGGTCGCGCCGAGCATCTCTGCCGTCACGACGCCGCACACGCGTCCGTCCAGCCGCCTGACGATAAGGCCCTCCGCGCCTTGTGCGCTTAGCCTTTCTCGTCCTTCCTGCACCGTTGCGCGCACTGAGACCTCGGCGCTGACGAGGCACTCGGCTTGCCAGGCAGCGCTCCGCGGCGCGGCGCCATCCGCCGCCGGAGACACGAGGTAAAGGCGCGTCTCCTGTCCGGCCTCGTGTACCAGCCACCGTACGGAGGGCTTGTTCAGGACGGCCCAGTCTTCGTCGGTTTCTGGAAGGTGGGTCACTCGTTTGAAGCTCGCATTCATGCGCGAGGTAATGCCACTACGACTCAGTGCGAGGGCGACGGGATCCGTGACGTAGTCGGCGCCACGGACCTTCAGTGAAGCGATGAACATCGGCTCAGTGCGCAACAGCGAGCGCGCGATTAGCACGGCGCTTACAATGCACACCATGCCTGGCAAGATGAGCTTTACGTTCTGCGTCAGCTCCACGATGGCCATCAACCCTGCTAGCGGTGCATGCAGGCAGGCGGCCATCATCGCGCCCATCCCGAGCATCGCGTAGAACGCAGGGCTGGCACTCAGGTCCGGCGCTACGGCCTGCCCGAGCAACCCCAGGGCCGCGCCTGCGCTGGCACCCATGAACAGCATTGGCGCGATGACGCCACCCGGCATTCCGAGCCCTGCACAGATCGTGCTGGCGACGAGCTTCGTGACGAGGATGAGCAGCAAAGCGGAGATAGCGAACCGGTTGTGTAGGGTGGCTTCGACGGTGTCGTAGCCGATTCCCATCACCTCCGGCGCCACCACCGCGGCTGCGCCCATCATCACCCCCGCGAGTACGCCACGCCGCCAGAGCGGCCACGCAACGGCGGCACGCTGTAACGTAGCCGTGCTACGTACGAACAGGGCGGCTAGCAAACCTATGGCGCAGCCGCAGCCGACGATGAGTGGAAGTTCCAGCAGGGAATTGAGTTCCAGCGCCGGCACTGCGAATGCTGCGGCATCGCCGTAAACTGCCTGACTCATCCACGCCGCAACGGCGGCTGAAACGATAACCGGCGCGAAGCCGACGATGGTGTACTCCATCATCACGACTTCCATCGCGAAAATGACTCCCGCAATAGGCGTGTTGAAAGACGCCGCGATAGAACCAGCCGTTCCGCAAGCGATCAGCACGCGCATGCTGTTGTTCGGTACACCGAGCCCCTGTCCTACCCAACTGCCGGCAGCGGCACCGAGGTGCACGCCCGGACCCTCGCGTCCCATCGAATGACCGCTGCAAAGCGCAATCACCGCACCAACATATTGCGCGAGCGCATTCCGCCAGGGCATTGCCCCCTGGTGATAGGCCAGCCGCTCCATGACGTGAACGACACCGACTTGCACGTGGGCACTGCCAAGCCTCGCGAACAACAGTACGACCAACAGGGCACCGCCGATCGGTAGAAGCAATCGCACCGGCCAGGCCAGCGTTTCGAACGCTTCCGGATGTGTTGGTGTGACGGTGCTCGACAGAATCCACTCGACCATGGCTCTGAAAGAGATCAGTAGCGCGCCCGAGGCAGCCCCGCTCAGAACGCCCAGAATCACCAGAGGCGCCAATGCCTCCGAATCGGCCAATCGCAGCCGAAACCTGTCAAGTGCCAGACGAAACAACGCAACGGCTCCATTGTGGCGTAGGTTCGGCGGACACGGTGGCCGGAACCGAATTCGAGTTGTAAGTGTGGGTCGACAATTTACAATTGAACCTGTGCTGGGTCTGCTCTGCGCGCATTGGGTTACATGCAGCTGCGTAACGCTCGGCGCGCGGTAGAGACGGTCGGTATTGTTGCACGCAGAGGTATACCCTTGCCGCAGTCAGCCTACGTGGTACGTCGGCGCCAACCGTGGCGCGCTGCGCTGCTCGCGTTGTTCATCGTCGGCGCGGCCGTGGCGCTTGGGATCGGACTGTACGAGGCGGGTCACCGCACTGGTGCAGCCGGTCTGGCTGAGCTGCAGATAGCGTCTCAAGGTCAGATAGCGGCGCTTGCGAAAGCCCGGCGCGAGATGAAATTCCTGGAACGCGATGCGGAGCGCGCTCGCCATGCGCAGCGTCTGACTGACACCGCCTCGGTGCAGCTAGAGCGTACGTTGCGCCAACAGCACGCAGTGATCGCCGAGCTGCGCGAACAGGTGGCTTTCTTTCGCGGGGTCGCCGTCGATCGTGACCGGGGACAAGATCTGGCGTTGTCTGATTTCACGGTGGCGCCCAAAGACGACACTGGGGGTTATGCGGACTACGCCCTCACCGTGATGCGGATGCGCCGAGATGGCCTCTTGACCAGTGCCGAGCTGCGGGTATCGCTGCACGGCGAGCGGGATGGGCAACCGCACGTGCTCGACGGCACCGACCTCGGCGGGCGCCGCGGCGCGCTTCAAAGCTTTCAGTTCCGGCATTTCCGGCGCGTCACCGGCACGCTCACGTGGCCGCCGGATTTCATACCGCTGCGGGCCGTGGTTCAGTTGACGGCGCTCGGCGACGATGGGGGCGATGTGCTGGTAGAGCGCGACTATCGCTGGCCAAATTCACATGTGGCTGCCGCAAGGTAGGGCAATCGGGCAACCTCAGGGTTCACGAAAGAGACGCACACGATGTTTGGAAACAGTAAGCGGATTCGCGCCAACCGGGCAGACTCACTGATCGGCTCGGCCGATCAGATTCAAGGTGATGTGCACTTCAGCGGCGACCTGATCGTACTCGGCACGGTGGCCGGGAACGTCGTCGCGGAACTCGACAGCGACAGCCTGTTCAACCTGAGCGAGTCGGGCCGGGTTGAAGGCGAGATTCGCGTCCCCAATGTTGTCATCGACGGCACCGTCGACGGTGACGTCTACTCGTCTAAACGTATTCAGCTGGCGGCTAATGCACGCATCAGCGGGAACGTTTACTATCGGCTGATAGAGATGGAGATGGGTGCCGAGGTCAATGGCTCTCTCGTGCATCTCGGGGACGATGCAAAAGCGCGGCTGTCGATAGACGCATCCCCGGCCAGGCTGACCGACGAGTCGCACGAAGCCGACACGGAAGCTGAGACGAACGCCACGTCGCCGTGAGGCCGCCGAAAGGCTGACACCGCGAGCCCGCGAGCATGGGAAACCGGGCGGGCGGGCCCAAAAATCCGCACTGCGCTGGAGTGCAAACACATGTCGGAAATTGCTGAACTTTCGCTTGAATTCACCGACAACGCGGCGGCGAAAGTCCGTGCCATGGTCGCCGTCGAGCAGCCGGATGCTGCTGAACCGATCCTGCGGGTTTACATTGAAGGCGGCGGTTGCTCTGGCTTTCAGTACGGCTTCGAGTTCGAGCAGGCCGCCGAAGAGGATGACATGGTTATCGAGAGGGGCGGCGTCAAGCTCCTGGTCGACCCACTGAGCCTCCAATACCTGGCCGGCGGCGTGGTCGACTACAAAGAAGATCTGCAGGGTTCCCGGTTCGTTATCGATAACCCAAACGCGTCCACTACCTGTGGGTGCGGGGCTTCGTTCTCGATCTGAACCTCACGCTGGCGGTCGCAGCACGGCACTCAGCCGGCCGGGTACAGGGCGCCCAGCACGCACGAGCGGCGCGCTCCGGTGAGTCCGGTCGGCATGATTGCAATTCCTTCGAGATGACAGTGCGCAAACCACGCGAAGGCCATCGCCTCGAGGTTATCGCCATCTACACCCAGACTGGCCGGATCGCGGATTGCGAGTCCTGATCTGTCCTCCAGATCCTGCACCAGCAATCTGTTATGTCTGCCGCCCCCGACCACCCACATCTCGTCCAACGGGTAGCGCGCGGCGGCCTCGGAGACGCTCGCCGCCGTGAACCGGGTCAACGTGCGCTGCACATCAGCGGGTTCGTAACGCTCGATGTCCGGCGACAGCGTCCGCAGCCATTGGAGATTGAAGTACTCGGTGCCCGTGCTCTTCGGCGCCGCGCGGGCGAGGTAGGGCTCGGCCATCAGCGTACTCAGCAGCTCAGGCAAGACCTCTCCTTGCGCAGCGTATTGGCCGCCCGCGTCGAATGGGCTGCCGGTGTGCAATTCGCACCAACGATCGAGCAGCGTATTCGCGGGGCCCGTGTCGAAGCCCGCGGTGGGTGCCTCAGTGGCTGCCGGTAGCACGGTGAGGTTGGCTATTCCGCCGAGGTTCAGTATTCCCCTGGACCGGTACGCATCAGCAAACAGCCGCTGGTGCAGGGCGGGTAGCAGAGGTGCCCCCTGGCCACCGTCCGCCATGTCGCGACGGCGCAGATCCGCGACCGTAGCGATGCCGGTGCGCGCGGTAATGACGTTCGGATTGCCAATTTGCAGCGAGTTGGGATGCCGCCCGTCCGGCTGATGAAACAGCGTTTGACCATGCGAGCCGAGCGCGCGGATGCGGTCTGGCTGCACCTGCTCACGACTTAGCAATGCGTTGGCAGCGATCGCGAACTCCGCGCCGACGGCGGTGTCGAGTTCGCACCATTCGGTGTAACGCAGATCGGGTCTCGCCGCAGCGCGCAGCAGCGCTTCGGTGAGTTCATCGGGCATCCGGTGGGAGTAGCTCGCTCGGAGGCAGGGCACGCCCAGCGCACCATCAACGGACACCAGGGCGCAGTCGACACCATCCATGCTGGTGCCGCTGATCAGGCCGATGTATAGAGACGTATCAGTGGTTTCCGGCAACCCGCGCTCCGTCACTGCCCAGGCGGGCCAGCCAGCGGCGCGTTTGCTGTTTGAATGCCTGCTTGTAGCGGCCTGGGATTGGCAACGACTTCGGCAAGCGCACGCGCAGCGGATCTTTGTGTTTGCCGCGCACGCGAAATTCGTAGTGCAGATGCGGACCAGTCGCGAGTCCGGTTTGACCGACGTATCCGATGACCTGCCCCTGCTTGACGTAGGAGCCGTGGCGAACTTTCCTGGAGAAACCCTTCAGGTGCGCATAGAGCGTGCTGTACACGCCGCCACTGTGCCGAATGATGACGGTGTTGCCGTAACCGCGCTTGCGACCACGGAATTCTATGCGCCCGTCGCCGGTCGCCTTGACCGGAGTTCCGGACGGTGCGGCGTAGTCAACTCCCTTGTGCGCGCGCACCTTGTGCAGGATCGGGTGTTTGCGGCGCAGGTTGAAACGGGACGAGATGCGTGCAAATCGAACGGGTGTGCGCAGGAACGCCTTACGCATGCTGCGCCCGTCCGGCGTGTAGTAGCGTGCTTCGCCGTCCGGGTTCACAAAACGCACCGCACGAAACACGCGCCCTTGATTGATGAACTCTGCGGCGAGGATGTTGCCGTCGCGCACTTTCCGGGAGCCGTCGAAGAGTTCTTCGTGTACGACCGTGAACCTGTCGCCATTGCGGATGTCCAGCGCGAAATCCACATCCCAGCCGAAGATTTCCGCCAGTTGCATGATCACGCGGTCGGACAGCCCGGCGCGCTGCCCGTCGAGGAACAGTGAACTCTCAATTTCGCCGCTTAGTTTGCGCTCGCGGGCGAGCAGCGGGGTTTCCAACAGCGTGCTCGCAAAGCCGTCTCCCTGACGACGGTAGCTGACCGTGGTCAACGCATTGGGCTTGTACTCGAGACGCTGGAGTAAGCCGGCGTCGTCGATGTAGAGCTCAAGTGCCTCGCCAGGCCGGATGCGTTCGAGCCTCCGGCCGTCTTTGCCGACCGACAGCAGCGCCGGAAGCACGCCCGGGCGCAGGCCGCGGCGCTTCAGAATGCCGTACAGCGAGTCGCCCGACTTGACCTTGACCCGGATCGGCTTGAGCCCCGGTAGAGCCGCTTGTCCGACAGACTCACTGCCATTTGCTTCGGAACCGGGTTGTCCCGGGCCGAAGGCGAGCTTCACAGGGTCCGACAACGCTGGCTCGTCGCCAGTCGTCGCAGCCGGGACGGGGCGTCTCGGCCGATTCCGCGGCATGCCCGCGTCCGCTGCGAGCCGGTCCTGCGCGTTCAAAACCAGAATATGGGCGGCAGGCGGAGCAGCGGCGGGCGGTTGCGAATCCGGGGTTCGGGAGGCGGCGAGAGCGTCGGTGCGTCCCGGTGCCCCCGTGGCCGCGCTCTTCGACGGTCTTGGGGCGGCATTGGCAACAGTGCGCTCTTCAGCCTCGGTGAGCGGCTTGATGGCGCCCCACTTGCCACGTGAAGCGGCCTGGACGGCGCCCGTCACCGGACCATTGTGCGCGGCATGCCAGGCCGGGTCTGTTGTTGCGTGACCGGAGACATACACAAGCGCCAACGCACCTGTGAAGGTGGTGGCTGCCGCTGCACTCAACCAAGCCAGCCGGCGCCGGCGTCGCAGGCGCTGACTCGTGCGCAAAAATGCCAAGCCGTATCCCCCGTTTCCCACTCGAACCAAGAAGTTTCTAAGTCTTCTTTAATTTAAGTGCGTAACGTGTTGAAAAAGTTCGCATTCGCGAGGGCTGCACACTAGCGCAGCCGGACGCCGGGGTCAACGCGTATCGAGCTCTTCGCAGTTGGGCCGCCAGCGAGCGCGCATGATACCGCGGGATGGTGACAAATTGCGACGCAGTTCACACCTCTCAGGCCTGTATTCGCCGCTGTCTTGACTACGCGGGCGCCCCGCGTGGCGGCGCAAGGCGCGCAATGCGCGAGACGTTATCTTGCGCGCGGCGGCTCCGGACCCCGGTGTACCGCAATCCGAGCGCTGCGAGCGGCGGCGCAGATCGTTAAACTTCACCGTTTGACCTGCCTTTGGGCAGACCGCTTACACAGACGGGAAACCTAAGAAGATGACGGGTGTGGACGAGGCGCTGGCGCTCATCCGGCGTGGCGCTGACGAGATAGTGGTGGAAAGCGAACTCCGCGAGCGGCTTGCGGCCAAGCCGCAGCTGCGCGTGAAAGCCGGATTCGACCCAACCGCACCGGATTTGCATCTCGGGCACACCGTGCTGCTGAACAAGATGCGCCACTTCCAGGAACTGGGCCATCACGTCATGTTCCTGATCGGTGACTTCACCGGGCTGATAGGTGATCCCACCGGTCGAAACAGTACGCGCCCGCCTCTGACGCGCGAGGAATTGAACGCGAATGCGGACACTTACAAGGAGCAGGTTTTCAAGATTCTCGACCCGGAGCGCACGGAAGTGTGTTTCAACTCCACTTGGATGGAGCCGCTCGGCGCCGCCGGCATGATCCGGCTGGCTTCACAGTACACGGTGGCTCGTATGCTCGAGCGTGATGATTTCAAAAAGCGCTTCCAGGGCGAGTTGCCGATCGCAGTGCATGAACTCCTGTATCCGCTTTGCCAGGGCTTCGACTCTGTGGCCATGCGCTGTGACGTCGAACTCGGCGGCACCGATCAGCTCTTCAACCTGCTGGTTGGGCGCCGCTTGCAGGAGTTGGATGGGCAGGCTCCGCAGATCGCGTTGACGGTGCCGATTCTTGAGGGGCTGGACGGCGTCAACAAGATGTCCAAATCACTCGGCAACTACGTTGGAATCGACGAGCCCCCAGACGAGATATTCGGCAAACTGATGCGCGTTTCCGATGACCTTATGTGGCGGTATCTGGAGTTGCTGAGCGCCGTCGACATGCGCACGATTCAACAGTGGCGGGAAGACGTCGCCAACGGCACCAATCCGCGCGACATCAAACTCAAGATGGCGCGGGAACAGGTCGCGCGTTTCCATGGCGCGGCCGCTGGAAAATCGGCCGAAGAGGCGTTTGTCGCGAGGTTCAGCCGGCGCGAACTGCCATCGGAGATTCCAGAGGTCGCACTCGAAGCTGGGGAAGATGGCTTAAGGCTTGCGAATTTGTTGAAAGATGCCGGTCTGGTGGGTAGCACTTCGGACGCGCGGCGGCTGCTCAAAGAGGGTGCCGTTCGGATCGACGGCGAACGCGCGCACGACCCCAACCAGATGCTGTCTGCTGGATTCGCGGGCGTGGTCCAGGTAGGTAAGCGGCGGATCGCCCGTATCTCACTGGATTAGTTGGCAAAATCAGATGCCTGGGCGTTACCGTCCACGCCTGTGAAGATTCGTCTCCGCGGTGCCGCGTGGCAGGTAGGAGAAAACACCGCCAGGCACGAAAAAAAACCTTGACGGTCTCCCTGGGCTCTGTACAATGCGCGGCTCGGTTGGCGAGACACCTCGTCGGCCCCGCTCTTTAACAACTCGATCAAGCAATTTGTGTGGGCGCTTGAATTGGTGGTCGGTTTCCACAAGACCATCGATAGAAAAGCGTTTTTATACGTGATTCCATCGAGACAGATATGGCTATCTTCGGATGGCCACAAACCTTCAAATCGAAG
>JBCCEJ010000095.1:0-20446 GCA_039030335.1 Pseudomonadota bacterium
ATTGGCCGCCATGGTTGATGTTCTCTATTCGTTCTCCTATACTTTCATCCAGTTGTGGAGGTGACGAATCATGAAAATCTTACGGCAGCGTGCAGGTGTTCTCGACGGCAAGCCGGTCTGGGTGTGCATCGCAGACGGCGTGTGCCTGGCGCGCGCGTCTTCGCTGCGGGGCCTTCTGAATAAGCTCGACCCCGACTGGTCCAAACGCAAAGGGGCTTTGATCGACCTCGAGCGCCTCGCCGCCTGAGAAGCTCTGGTGTCGTTGGGCACATCCGAGCGACGGAGCATGTATAGATGCGCCGGCACTGACACAGTGCAGGCGGGCCATATCAGGGCGATGACGCAAGCGCTTTGCGCTGACTGGCAGAGCTAATCCAATAGCGCATTCTGGTCGCGGCACGAGCCGAGTCAAATGGCCGGCTCCACTCATGCCTCCTGCTGACCGGTTCTCTCAGCGATGTCACTCGGCCTCGATGTTATCCACGCGCGTCGAACGCCGCCGTGCGCACAGTTGTCTCGCCGCGGCGTGTTCACACAACCGGCTAGCGCCGGAATACCGGGCCCGCTGGGACCTTTCCCCTGACATTGATGTCGTGCCCCTGGCGACGCAACCGGCCGGACAGGGCTGAAGGCACCCGCTCGAAACGGCCCGTTCATCAGCGCGGATTCGACCAATCCTGACCGGCACCGCGGCGGCAACCCCGGCTGTTCGCAACGGACCACCGCGCCGTTGTGGCGCGGGCCTCCGCCTCACCGTTGGGGCTGAGCTGTCTGTCACCAGATCGTCAGCCATCCGGACTGCACTCAACCGCTACGATGCATCCGCACGGTGCGGCCGACGGGATAGTTCGCTAGTCTTCAGAGCATCGGCGCCGGCCCGGCTACACAGGTACCGGGACCAGTATCTTGCCGGTAAGCCGGCGACGAGGTTGTGACTATGGAACAGGCGCACGCACGGTTAGTGCTGCTGGCGCAGGTGAGGATGCAATTGCGCCGACTGAGCGCTGCCGGCCTGCTCGATCCAGCGGTTGCCACAACCGCGGAGCATTCGCTCACCGAATCTGAACGGCAACTCGTCGACGGGCTGCCCTCCGTCGATACCGACTCACTCATCGCTCAATGTGTAGCCGCCGGAATGAGCGCCGAGGTGCAGGTCCTGCGCCACGCATCGCGCGCTGCGCGACTGCGCGACCTTCAGCAGCGCCGCGAGGCGGTGTTGCCAGCCGGATCGCTCGACTTGAGCGACGTGCATCCGGGCCTCGTGCAGGTACCCGTAGGACCTTTTCCCTGGAGCCATATCGAGCAGCGGTGGCAAGCGCTCGCGAACGCGATAATCGACGGCCGGATCGACTTCGATCGGCTTCGGCAAATGTGCGAGGACTTCTTCGGTAGCCGTCACGACCTTTCCATACCAGTTCGTACGGGCTTACCGCTCCACGGTCTGGTCGCGGAGTTGATCAAACATCGCATCCTGCCTGCGCAGGATGCGCCTGCGTGTGCCGACGATCTCGCCGACATGACCGAGGCCCTGGAGTTTGCGTCCGGGCAGATGCACGTGGAACTGAGCATTAGCGGCAGCCTGCCGGACCACGTGCTCAGCGGCACGAGCCACGCGCTGTTCGAGGTCCTCGAAGCCTACGCGTCGATGGAGTCGCCCGACGCGGACATCACGGCGCTGCTGATGCGCTGGAACGGGCCGTTCTTCGCGGAACTGGCCGATGCATGGCTTACCCGGCGGCCTGGAGAGGACGAGTCCGCGTCGGAGCACCGCGCTGACCTGCTGGCCGCCAGAACAGGCATCGATCCGTTCGCGTCGCCAGCGCGTTGGCGCCGTTGGGTCGAGGCGCACATCAACGGCGACCAGCTGCGGCTGACGGCACTCCGGGAGTCGATGCACGCTGACCGCATGATCTACGCACTGGCACTCGCCATGAGTGCGGGTGCGGTTTTGGGTGACGGATTGAAAGCCCGTTGGTGGCCGCTCGTCCAGAATCTCCGCGAACGTCGAAATCCCACGCCGGCTGCAACGCCGGAACCGGAATCCGGAGAATCACCCGCCGCCCGATCTGCGCTGGCGGGCGCTGCCCTGGCGAGCGTCGTCGAGCCAACTCACGAGGTCCGCACCCCTCAGCCCGAACACCGGCATGCAGAACCGGAAGCCTGGGTACCCGAACTCGATATCGAGTTCACGGCCGCGCCCGGTGCCAGTCGCAGCGAGTCAGACGATCTGGTCGAGGCGCGCAGTGCGTGGAACATCTACTTACGCCCGTTTCTGAGCGAGAACTGGCTCGGGCTTATCGGCATTACGTCGCTGATGGCCGCCTGGATGTTCCTGACGATGTGGCTATGGGACAAAGGCCAGGTCTATCGCGTCGCCATGGGCGCGGTGCCGCTCCTGGGGTTGACGATCGGCGCGGCGTGGATCGCGCGTTTCATTCAGCGTCTGCCGGACGGCGCGCCTCGGGCGGTAACGCTGTTCGCGACCTTGGCGTACCTGAGTGTGCCATTCAACTATGCCCTCGGTGCCTCGCTGCTGACGGTACCGGCGTTGTCAGCAAAGGTGGCCGCGTTCGTCTCGGTGATCGTCTATGCGGCGATGACGCCGTGGATTGCGCAACGCATCCGCGGAGGAGTCGGATTCGCCCCGACGCGTCCACTGCTCGAGTTGAACCTGCTCGCCTACGTGCCCGGTGTCACCTTTTTCACCTTCGGCGAGAGCGGGTTGCCCGTAGCGTTGGGTGCGACGCTGTTTCTGGGCTGGTTCGTCGTGTGGCGCGCACTGCGACATCAAAACGGGAATCA
Organism: Pseudomonadota bacterium; assembly: GCA_039030335.1. Lineage (GTDB taxonomy): Bacteria > Pseudomonadota > Gammaproteobacteria > HK1 > HK1 > JBCCEJ01. Next base: position 2,803 of record JBCCEJ010000095.1, read on the forward strand.
GCAAATCTCCGACGGAGCGTTCCCGCCGGCGCTCGCTTTCTGGCTGCAGACTGGCAGTTTCCTGCTCGTCGTCGGGATCCCGCACGTCTACTTTCGCGTGTGGCCGGATCCGGTTGTGATCGCGACGCTCGCGCAGCTGATCGCTCTTGGTCTCGCGTACGCATTCGCGCTGACGCCGGTCATTCTGATCGGCACGGCCGCAATCTCCCTGGGGGGCGTTCTGCTCGGCTTGCTCCACCCGGCCTGGCTGCCGCTGGTGCTGGCGCTCGCGACGGTATTCTGGTTCCTGCAGTTCCGCCGCGCGGCGTGGGACTACGCACACGAAGCTACCGCGCTGCACGGCTTTGCGTTTGCCGTGGCCACGGCTTTCAGCGGCGGCCTGACGTGGCTCGCCGGACCGTTTGCGTTGGTCGCCATGTTCTGCTCGCGACGCCTGGAACATAACCGGGACTCCGAGTTCATTCACTTCGCCTATCCGCTCGTCATGGCGCTCTGCGCGTGGAGTGCGTACGCGGCGGACGCCAATTTCCCCAGCGTTCCCGGACTGGTCGCCACCGCGGCCGTGTCAGCCACTGCTATGTGGGGCCACTGGCGGTTCTCCACCCGATTTCGCGTCAACCTTTATTTCGTGAACATAGCGGCCGCATCAGCCGCGCTGGTCGTTACCTTGGGACTTGCGGATTTCCGCTGGTCAGCCGCGACGCTCGCACATGTCGCGGTGGTCACCACCACGCTGACAGCGCTCTGGTGCGTCGTCACGGTCTGGTTGCGTGATCCGCTGACAGTCATGCATCGAAGCGTCATTCAGAGCGTGCTGGGCGCCACCGCCCTGGTGCTCTGGGTCGCGGCTGTGTTGACGTCTCCGTTCGCGGGCACCTGGCTGCCAGTCGCGGCGCTCCTTCTGGGCGCGGCTTTGGTCGAGTTGGCCCGACGCACGCGCAGTATGCTGCCGATGGCAGCGGCCCTTGTGGTCGCGGGTCTGGCCGGGGCCACGCTGAAAGCGGAACTCGGTCTCGGGAGTTCCGGGCTCGGCACCGCGACGGCGGGTGCACTGATGCTCGCGATTGCTGAATGGCTCAGACGACGTAGCGAGTTGGAAACGCAGTGGGGCGGCCGGGATCAATGGTTTGGCCGCGCGTGGTTGCTACGCTCGGATCGGTATTTCGCCGTACCGCTGGACGTGGCCGCGGGGTTGGCTGCTCTCACTGGGGTGGTTCAGGCAATTCCGCGCCTCGGGCCACTCGACCATCGTCCCGCGGTCGCCATCAGCATCGCACTTTGTACGATCGTCTTGGGCAGACTCGCGTGGCGCAGCGCCAGCCGGTGGCTCGGTCTGCTGGCATTGCCCGGGTTGCTGGCCTTCAGCGCGGCGGTCATCGGCGCCGCGCCCGCCGCGTACATGTTGCATGCCACCGCGCTCTGGATCCTCGTACTGCACGAGACATTCCATCGGCTTCCACGCACGGACCCGGGTTTCGCCGCCGGCGTGGTCAAGCCATTTGGCTGGCTGCTGACGACAGTCTGCTGGTTGTTCATCGTCGGTGCACTCCTCGGCTATCCCTGGCTGCTCCTGACAAAGGCCGAGCCCATCAACGTGCTCGTCTGGGCCGCGCTGGTGCTGGTGGTACACGCGCGATGCATCGTGCCGCGCTGGCCCGCCGGGCTGGCGCATCTCGTGCACCTACACTTGCTCATTGTGGTCTTCGGCGCTCCCTACGTGGCGCTCGGCTACCCGGACCCACTCGTAGCGCTCGGTTACGGACCATTCGTCATCGGCGCCGGCTTCGCCGTCCTCTCCCTCATCGCCTGGTTCGGACGACCGGGCCATTGGACCCGCGCGTACTCAGTCTCGGCGTGGCCCTGGGTCGCGTTGCTCGCGGTCGCCTTTACCAGCATCGGATTTTATCTTTCGGTGTGGACACCGGTGTACACGGCAGCCCCGTTGCTGGCTTTGCCCGTAGCCGCGTGGATCATGTTCGAAGCGACCTCACGCCGCTGGCGCGGCGGGATCATCGAACTGCCGCGCCTGCTGGTCGTCGCGTGGTTCTGGGCGTTGTTCTGGCTCTCGACAGACATTTCCCTGATGCTCGACCGAGGTACCTTGCCGGCTGCGGCCGGGCTGAGAGTGCTGTTCGCGCTGGTCTCGACGGCGCTCACATTCTGGCTGCTGGAAGATCTGTCAAGACGAATCGAACGAGCGCTCGGACGTGGTCTGCCACGCGTTATCAGAGCGCATGGCATCACCGCCGGCCAGCGCACGACCTTCATCGCTTTGCTGACACTCTCAGTAGCGCTTGCGGTGCTCGCGCACCTCGCGGTCAGCTGGACTGCTGCCACCGAAACCACGATAGCGTCACACCTGTGGCTTTATCCCTTGATCGCTGCGCTCGTCTGGGCGGCGCGTGACGCCAACCGATCTGAACTCGCCTGGTTCGGGGTCGGATTGTTCGCCTACAGCAACTGTTTTATCGCGCTCGAACACCTCGACCAGGCCAGCGCCCAAGGGATGAGCGCCCTCCACCTGCTCGCCGGCGCCTTCGTGTTCAGTCTGTTTGTCCTCGTCATGTTGGCAGGTGGACTGCGCCGTATCTACGCAAACACGGAGGTGGCCACATGAGCACTGCGACAAGCTCACCTTTTTCGGGACTTCTGGAGCGCGCGGCGCTGCTGTTGGCCTTTGGTGTCCTCTTCGTGCTCGGCCTCAATTTCACACTGGCGCACGACCTCAGTGCACCGTCGCCAGTCCGCTTCCTGACCAGCGCGGCGCTCCTCGCGGCCGTTGCCTTCTACTTCAGGGTGCTGGTCAAACCGATCACGGCGCTACACCGGGCGGCCTACCGCCTGAGTCTGACGATGGCGCTGTGGTCAGTCGCGTACGCACTGGCCCCTTACCCCGAGACGTTCCTCTACCTGCTGATCGTGCCGGCACTGTTTTTTGCCTGGCGCTCGGAGCGCAAGGCTGGTCCTGCCGACCGCGAGAGCGCCGGTCGCACGGCCGACCGCCTGGCCGCCGTCATCCTCTACCTGACCGCACTGCTGCTGTACCTCGAACAGGCGCCATTGCACGCCGTGTTGTTCCCGGAGTACAGCTTCGACTGGCACGCCTACTACTGGAATGCGCCGATCCTGCTGCTCGCTGGCGCAGGTCTTCTGCGCGCCGCCGCCGGTACCGCCTGGCACGGTCTGCCTCTGATCGGTTCAGTCGCACTGATGGCTGGCTGCGCCCTGCTCGCAAGCGCTGCGGTCGCACTGTTGACCGGGGCGGCCGACGCGACTTTCCTATTCGTACCAGGAGGCGTTATCGCGGCGCTTCTGGTCGTTCACGCCTTCGCCGCCTGGTTCCGTTCGCGGCATGCCTCCCTGCGGGTACTGCATGCGATGGCCGGTCTGGACCGTCCGGCCGGCCGACGCCTCGGCAGTCAGATGCACGGCGTGTGCGTGTTCGTCGCGCAGGTATTGGGCGTGGCGGCACTATTTCTGTTCGCGAACGACCCACGCCTGCCGTGGGTCGTGATACTCGCCATCGCTATCTGGCTGCACGGCTGGCCGTCGTGGGGCATCGCGCTTGCACTGCTGCAGATCGCGGCCGCGATCTTTGCCGCACCGATGCTGTTCTTCGAACAAATGAGCCTGCTGTTCGCCGCCTACCTGCTGGCTGCCGAGTTGCTGGTCGCCGGCTGGCTGCGCCGCCACGCCAGTTTGCACGTCGCCGTGCCGCCGTGGGTATTTTTCCCGATCATCGCGCTGGCGCTCACCACGCTCCATCTACGCGGCTTCTTTCAGCCCTCGTCGCTGCCGATACTCGCACTTCTGGCATTGGCCTGGCCGATGCTTCGAAGACGCCGAAAAAGGCACACGGTGCTGTGGTGGCCAGTGGTCGTCAGCGTCGCCGTGCTGTGCGCGCAGAATGGTTATTCGGCGTCGTTCTGGTCAGCGGCGACGCTCGGCCTGGTCGGCCTCCCCCTGTTGATTACGCTAGCTTGCGGGCGACGCGGGCTCGGGGCCAGGAATGCTCGTCTCGCCGATCTCGCGCGCCGCATGTATCGCGGGCAGTGGCTCTTCACCTGGCTTGCGTTTGCCGGCTTGGTCGCAGGCGGCTGGTCTGGTGGTCTGAACGCCTGGTGGCAGTTCGCGACCGCCGCACTGACGTTGACGATCGGGTGCGGGTGGTACCTGGAACTCGCGATGCGCCGGGCGAAGCGGCGTGTCACGCGAATCTTTGCTGCGGCGGCGGCCGAGCTGTTCCTGTTCGCTCTGCTGGCCCTCGCCAGGTGGCAGCTCGATCTACGCGAGACACTCGAACTGGGCGGTGCCGTCGACGGCTACGCGCTGCTCGGTCTTGCGTTCATTGCCACCGGTATACGCGAACTGTTGCGGCGCGCGACCGGAGACTTCGACGGTTTGCTGAACGTGTCCGCTACGTTGTACGCCGCCGCCGGTTGGGGCTACCTGCTCTACCTCGGTTGGGTCGGTGCCGATGGATACCACGCGGAAGCTGCCTCGATGCTGATGGCTGCGCTCTACTGGTGGTTCGCACGCATGCGTCACCGCGTCAACACCGTTGCGGCCATGGTGTTTGTCAACGTCGCGCTGGTCATATTCTTCTGGCGCCTCGAACTGACCAATCTGCAGTTTTACGTAATGCCTCTGGCCGCCACGGTCCTGACGCTCGCGCAGATGTTCCGCGGTCAGCTGAGCGACGACCAGCACAGGCTGGTGCGCATGCTGGCCGCGGTAGCGATCATCGGCACATCCAGCTTCTACAACGTCGTCGACTTCAACGACTCGGTCTTCATGCCCTTGTCCGCGGCCGTGGCCGCCGCGGCCGCTGTGGTAGTCGGCATTGCACTGCGAGTCCGCGTGTACCTCTATCTCGGTTTTTCCGCATTCGTGTTCAACGCGCTAGTCGTGCTGTCGTGGGTTATCTACAACCAGCCGCCAGCGCAGACGAAGCTGATGATCGGGGCCATCTTCCTGCTGATCGGCCTGACCTTTACCGGCGCATTCCTGGCGATGCAGATGAAACGCCAGGAGATACTCGCACGCTATCAGGCGATTCGTGAGGAGTTGGCCAGCTGGGATTGACCGCGGCGCTGCGACCGCCCAGCCCCCGTCCCGACGCGGCATGCGAGTCGCGACGCTCTGGTTATAATGCCGCGGCACCAATGCCGGGGCGTCAGGCTTGGCGATCCGGCGATAACAATTCCTGGAGGAGTAATGAAGCGCACTATCATCGGCCTGGCAGCAGCGCTGGCCGCATTTTCAGGCGGTCCGGCCGCTTACGCCGACACCGTCAAAATCGGATTTCTGAACACGTTCTCGGGCCGCGCCGCCGTCTTTGGCAAACACCAGAAGGACGCCTTCGAACTGGCACTCGATCACCTGGGCCGAAAAATGGGTGGAGTCGACGTCGAGATGGTCTACGGCGACGACCAGCGCAAACCCGATGTTGCCCGTCAGGAGGTCGACGCGATGCTGAAGAAGCACCGCGTGAACTTTGTAACCGGCATTACGTGGTCGAATATTCTGGCGGCGGTGCAAAAACCGGTCGTGCGCAGCAAGACCTTTCTGATCTCAACCAACGCGGGCTGGTCTGGCATGGCGGGCAAGCAGTGCAGTCCATACTTTTTCTCGACTTCCTGGAACAACGATCAGACGCCCGAGTCGATGGGCAAGCTGATGAACGACGAAAGCGTCGACAACGTATTCCTACTGGCACCGAACTACCAGGCCGGCAAGGACATGTTCACGGGCTTCCAACGATTCTATAAAAAGAACGTTGTCGGGAAGATCCTGTTCAAGCTCGGTCAGAGCGACTTCCAGGCCGAGCTCTCGCAGGTCCGTGCGAAAAAGCCTGGCGCGCTCTTCGGGTTCTTCCCGGGCGGCATGGGCATCGCGTTCGTGAAACAGTACAAAGCGGCCGGGCTCGACAAAACCACACCGCTCTATACCGTCTTCACGGTTGACCACATGACCCTTAAGGGGCACGGAGACGCCGCCGTAGGTACGTTCCACACGAACTTCTGGAACATCGATTCAGACAACGCCGCGAACCAGCGCTTCATCAAGGACTTTGTGGCGAAGTACGGCTATCACCCGTCGCACTATTCGGCGCAGGCCTACGATTCGGCAATGCTGATCGACAGCGCCGTGCGGGCGGTCGGCGGCGACCTCAGCAACAAAGACGGCATGCGCGACGCGATGCGAAAAGCTGATTTCGCCTCTATTCGCGGGCCTTTCCAGTACAACACCAACCACATCCCGATCCAGAACTTCTACAAGCGCGAAGTGATCGCCGACGGCAGCGGCGGCACGAAGATCGTGACGCGCGGCGTGGTATTCGAGAACCACAAAGACGCCTACCATCAAGACTGCAAGATGAAGTGGTAACGCCGCACATCTAGAGTCTTCAGCCGTGTTGGTGAATTCGGCTCCCGGTGACGCGCCGGGAGCCGTAGCTGCGTCATGAACGTCGGATTGCTGATCTTCGAGCAGACCCTGAACGGCATCCAGTCCGGGGTTTTCCTGTTTCTGATCGCAGCGGGCCTGACGCTCGTTTTCGGGATCATGAATCTCGTGAACCTGGCGCACGGCTCGCTCTACATGCTCGGCGCTTACGCCGGCGCAACGGCATTTGCCGCGAGCGGCTCTTTCCTCGTCGCGATCCTCGTTTCCATTCCAGCGATGATGCTCGCTGGCGTCATCATCGAAGTGGTGGCGCTGCGCACGCTGTATGACCGCGACCATATGGACCAGGTGCTGGCAACCTTCGGTCTCATCCTGTTCTTCAACGAACTGGTGCGCATCATCTGGGGGCCGGAAAGTCAGCCGATGCCGATCCCGGAGGCGCTGTCGGGGCACGTGGAGTTGTTGCCCGGCGTCCCCTACCCGGAATTTCGTATCGCGATCATCGTGGTGGGCCTGCTCGTCGCCGCGTCGCTGTACGTCCTGATCTCCAAAACCCGCATCGGCATGCTTATCCGGGCGGGCGCAAGCAACCGTGCGATGGCCGGTGCGCTCGGCGTCAACATTCCCCTGCTCTACACACTGGTGTTCGGACTTGGCGCTGTGTTGGCCGGGCTCTCCGGCGTCATGGCCGGGCCGTTGCTGGCCGTAGAGCCAGGTATGGGCGAGGACATGCTGGTGCGGTCATTCGTCGTCATCGTCATCGGCGGAATTGGTTCGATCCGCGGTGCGTTGGTCGCCTCGATTCTGGTTGGCATCGTGGAAACGCTCGGGCGCTCGCTGTTGCCGCTGGCGCTCGAAGCGGTCGTCTCGAACGACGCCGCCCAGACCGCCGGCCCGGCGCTCGCCTCGATGCTGATCTACGTCTTGATGGCAGCCGTGCTGTTCTTCAGGCCCGAAGGCCTGTTCACGGCCCGCACCGGGTAACGCCAGATGCTGAGTCGCGCCCAATGGATCGCCATCACCGTCGTCGGGGCCGCGTTGCTCGCGGTGCCGTCCACGATGGCGGCCCTCGACGAACCGTTTTATACGTCACTCATCGCACGCATTCTCGTGTTTGCCATCGCGGTTGTGAGCCTCGACCTGATCCTCGGCTACGGCGGCATGGTGAGCTTCGGACACGCGGCATACCTGGGCATCGGCGCTTACGCGGTAGCCATTCCGTCGTATTACGGTATCGACAACGGCTACCTTCAGTTGCTGTTCGCCGTTGGCGGCTCGGCGCTCGTCGCGCTGTTCATAGGCGCGGTCAGCCTGCGTACGAGTGGCCTCTACTTCATCATGATCACACTCGCGTTCACGCAGATGCTGTTCTACCTCGGTGTCAGCCTCGAGGAATACGGCGGGGACGACGGCATCAACACGAACCGCAGCGAATTCGCGAGTTGGATCGATCTTTATGATGACGCGACGCTCTACTACTTCGTGCTCGCATGCCTGGCCGTCTGCCTCGTGTTCAGCTATCGACTGGTGCATTCGCGTTTCGGGCGCGTTATCCGCGGTGTGCACTCCAACGAAGCCCGCATGCAGGCTATGGGCTTTCCAACCTTTCGCTACAAGCTGACGGCGTTTGTCATCTCCGGGGCGATGTGCGGCGTCGCCGGCTTCCTGCTCGCCAACCTGACCGAATTCATCACCCCCGAATACATGCAATGGTCCCGTTCAGGCGAACTCATGATCATGGTGCTGATGGGCGGCATGGGCACGCTGTTCGGAGCGGTGCTGGGCGCCATCGGATTCATCGCACTCGAAGAGTTCATTCCAGACATTCTCGACCTGTTCGGCGACGGGCTCGGACAACACTGGTCGATCGTGCTCGGCCCGCTGCTGGTTGTGCTGGTGCTGTTTGCGCGCGGCGGATTGTGGGGCTTGCTGCCGGGGCGCAAACCGTGAGCGAAGCCCTGCTCGAGGTCCGCAATCTGGTGAAAAGGTTCGGCGGCATCTACGCCACGGATGACCTCAGCATCGCCGTACAGCCCGGCGAGTTCCATGCTGTGATCGGCCCGAATGGTGCCGGCAAGACTACGCTCGTCGCGCAGCTTTCGGGCATGCTGAAACCGGATAGCGGTTCCATCTGGTTCGACGGGCACGACATCACCGCTCTTTCCACGGCCGAGCGTGCGCGCCTCGGGCTCGCGCGCTCGTTCCAGATAACGAGCATCCTCAAAGACTTTACAGTACGCGACAACGTTGCGATGGCCGTGCAGGCAAGACAAGGCCACAGCTTCCGATTCTGGCGCGCCGCGCACCGGGACCGATCGCTTATAGATCCGGCGGAGGCCATTCTCGAACGCCTCAGCCTAAGCGAACGCGCCGACACGCTCGCCGCCAACCTGGCGCACGGCGAGCAGCGCCAGCTCGAAATCGCCATGGTGCTCGCGTCGGAACCGCGCATGCTGTTGCTGGACGAACCGACCGCTGGCATGGGTCCGGAAGACTCGCAGTGGATGGCGAGCTTCCTCGAAGGACTGAAAGGCGACTACTCCATCGTATTGATCGAACACGACATGGACACCGTCTTCAGTCTCGCCGACCGCATTTCCGTGCTGGTCTATGGCCGTGCTATCGCGTCGGGCACCGGAGCCGAGATTCGTTCGGACCCGGAAGTGCGCCGGGCGTATCTGGGCAACGAAGATGCGTAAAACCACGTATACGCGCGTACGCCCCGTCGAAGGTGTTCGACCGTGTTAGCTGTCGCGGGTCTGACCACGGCATACGGTGCCAGCCAGGTGCTGTTCGGTGTCGACTTCCGTGTTGGCGAAGGCGAAGTCGTCACGTTGATGGGCCGCAACGGCATGGGCAAATCGACTACGGTCAAGTCGATCATGGGCCTCGCGGCACCGAGCGGCGGCAGCATTCGATTCGAAGAGCGCGAGCTCATCGGCAAACCGGCGTACGCGGTGGCGCGGCTCGGTCTTGGCCTCGTTCCAGAGGGCCGGCAAGTGTTCCCCAATCTGACGGTGCGTGAGAACTTGGTGGCGACAGCTGCAAACCGGTCACGCCGGAGTGCCGCGTGGACGGTCGACCGGGTTTACGAGCTGTTCCCCGGATTGCAGGCGCGCACGGCCAACATGGGAGGCGGGCTCTCCGGTGGTGAACAGCAGATGCTCGCCGTCGGCCGGGCGCTAATGACCAATCCGAAGCTGCTGATCCTCGACGAAGCAACCGAGGGCCTGGCCCCACTGGTGCGCCAGGAGATCTGGCAGTGCATCGAAAACCTCAAGGCCAACGGCCAGTCGATCCTGCTGATCGACAAGAGCGTGGACGCGCTGACCCGCATCGGCGATCGGCACTACATCCTGGAGCGTGGGCGCGTGGTCTGGGAAGGCGACTCGGTGGCGCTTCGCGCGGATCTCGAAACGCAGCAGAGTCGCCTCGGCGTCTGAGTTCATCAACGCTTAGCGCGCCGATCCGCCCGGTGGTCCAGTCAGGCCTGCGCCCAGAACTGGTAACACCGTGAGAAGGTGTTCGGAAACTCATCTTCAAGACGATCCCAGTTCTCCGCGTTCAACCGCTCCGGGTCGTCGGGGAACCGGTCGCGGTAGCGATTGGGTATCGTATCGTTGAAGAAATTGAAGCCCAGGAATCGCAGGTTCTGCGCTTCCACGAACGCCACTGCATCGGGTGCCGTGAACTGGTGTTCCTGCACGTGGAACAGCAGGTCCCGGCATGCGCTGGTTGCGTAGAAGTCACTCGACTCGAACAAAGACTCCAGATCAGGTTCAAGGCCCGCGAGAATGCGCGCGCGTAGCTTACGTACATCATCCGGTCCAAGACCGAGCCCAAGCTCCGCGATCCGTGCGCGCGCCAGATTCACCGTCTGGCGTGCCTTGACGCTGTAGAGACCAAGTTTCAGCACTCCGCCATCCAGTATCAGCGGCCGCAGCGCGGCGAGCCCGGCGGCCGGATCGCGCATGTGATGCAAAACGCCAAACGACTCGACGACACCGAACCGCCGCCCGAGCGATCCGGCGTCGAGGATGTCGAGATGGCGGAACTCAACATTACGAACGCCAAAAGCCTCTGCCCGCCGCATCGCATGGGCCAGGCTCGCCATCGACAAATCGATCGCCACAACGTTTGCCGACGGGTCGCGCCGCGCAACCAGCAGCGCGTGATGACCGCTGCCGCAGCCCGCGATCAGCGTGTCACGGTTGGCGGGCGCCCGCGCGATGTCGTAGCTCCGGTAGAGCCGTTGCAGCATCTCCGTTACCGGCTCGCGCACAGGCTCGCCGAGCACCGACCAGCGCGGATAAGGCGATTCCTCATACTGTGCCCGGACCGCAACCGACGTGTCGTCGACGATAGTTGCAGAACGCATCGACGCGACGAGCGCCCGCTCGGCGAGCGGCTCTGTCAACACGGTCTCGCGGAGCTGGCGGGCTTCTTCAGGCCAGCCGTCCCAGGCGGCCAGGTACTCGGCGTCGGACCGTCGATGCAGTGGTTCGAACAACGCGAGCACCAGCAAGCGGTCGAGACTCACCGCGTCAGGCTGACCAGCTAATCCAGTACTCACGGACTCGGAATGCGGGTCGTTGGCTGCGTCAGCCTCACGTTTCCAGACATGCTCGTTCCAGAAAGCCTGCAAAGCGAGCGTCACGGCATAGCCGCGCTCGGATGCGGAGAGTTCGCCATGTTGAATCAAACGCGACCGCAGCGTTTCCCGATGCGCGATCAGCATCCGCTCGAGGGCGTGATTCAGGTTGACGGCACGGCGTAGAAGTCCAACGGCCAGCGCATCAGTCGCGAAGCCAGCCTGGAGCGCCGCGTCTAGATCTGGCCAGTGCCGCGCGCCGATCGCATATCGATGTGCCAGCAGCTCACCCGCCGGCACAGCGAGCTTCTGTGCATCCACGCCCGGCTCGGCCAGCAGGAATTCGAGTTCAGTTGCGGCATCGGCGTCGAACACGACAAATCTCGCCCGTTCCAGGCAAACGGCGAGGTCTCGAATGACGTCCGCGTCGCGCGGTGCCAGGGCGCGCGCGCGCCGTAGCGGCGCCATGGCTTCGCCATGCCTCCCGAGCTGTGCGTAAAGCGACCCGAGGGCGGCGTGATACTGGGGATCGTCGGGCACGGTGTGCGAGAGCCGCAGCGCGTGCGTCACCGCCACCTCCAGCGCTCCGGTATCAGCCAGCGCCTGGCAAAGGTGCGTTCGAAGGGTGATGTCCTCCGGCGCCAGTTCAACCGCCCGGGACAGCGGCGCGACAGCGGCCCGGGCCTGCCCCAGTTCGAGTGCCGCGGCCGCGCCGTTGCGCGCCGCTTCGAGATGGGTGGGCGCGCACTCCAGCGCTTTTTGGAATGCACTCAGCGCGCCGAGCATATCGCCGCCGTGAGACAGCATGACGCCGAGGTTGTTCCAGCCATCCGCGTGCGCCGGTGCCAACTTGAGCGCCTTGCGCATCTGCGCTACAGCCGCTTTCGAATCACCGCCGCGAAACCGCCTGACGGCCTCAGCCATCAGGCCATCGGCCCTGGCCCGCCGGCTCAGGGCGCGGTTCCCACCGGCACAAACTTGCGCGCGAACACCCAGCGGGTTGGCGTCGAGCGTTCCGGCTGGTAGGCGTACCGCTCGCGATTGAAGTCTTTGAGTCCCTCTGCGCGATCGATCCTCTCGGTGACGATATGACGCGCCATCAGGCCGCGCGCATATTTCGCGAGAAAACCGATGACGGTGCCCTCGTCCGGACGGACTTTCCAGTCTTCGAATACACATTCGATAACCGGTGCCTTCAGATTCTTTGCCTGTACCGCCTTGAAGTACTCGTTACTGGCGAGATTCACGAGTGTGCCGTCATCATGATCAGCGAGCCGCTGGCGAATCGACTTGGCGATGCGGTCGCCCCAGAACGCGTAAAGGTTGGCGCCGCGGCGCGTCTTGAGCCGCGTGCCCATTTCGAGTCGGTACGGCTGAATCCGGTCCAGCGGACGCAGAATGCCGAACAGGCCGGACAGGATGGCGAGGTGCTCCTGCGCCCAGTTGAGGTCGTCCGCATCGAGTGTGCGCGCGTCGAGGCCACGGTAGACGTCGCCATTGAACGCGAGGCTGGCAGGCAGCGCGTTATCGTCGGTGAACGGCAGTTCGAAACTGTGGTAGCGCTCATAGTTCAGTTTCGCGAGCTCCGCGCTCAGATTCATCAACTCGCGGATACGCTTTTGCGTCAACCCGCGTGTCGTACGCATCAACACCCGCGCGTCATCCATCAATGCGGGTTCGGTTCCGGCAACCTGGGATTCGGGCGGTGTCCAATCCAGCGCCTTCGCCGGCGAGAGAACAGCAAGCATGGGCATCCCATCGACTGTGAGTTCAGGATGCCAAGAGCTTAAGGCTTCCGGTCGAATTGTGCATTGTCGAAACGATGGTCTCAGCAAACGGCGGCTTGGGCACCGCCGACCGCGTAGGCTGGCCCCACCTGCGGCCTGCTGAGCGGCGTTGCAGGTTAGACTGCGCTAACCGATTGCGACGCGGCACCCGAGGGTTGCCGGAGCCACTTTTTCAACGCGTGAGCTGCATGCCGTCACCCCCACCGCTAAACGGACCGTTCAGAATCATCGGCGTCGACTCGTCGCCGTACACGACCAAGCTGCGCGCGGTGTTCCGGTATCGGCACATCGAACACGTGTGGCAGTGCCGGATGCCGCAGTTCTTCGAAGAGACCCAACACGTCAGACCAGGACTCATGCCAGTCCTGGCCGATGGCGACGGCAACTATCTTACCGACAGCACGCCTCTGATCCTGGCGTTGGAGTCCACTGGCGACCAGGAGCGGCGCGTGCTTCCTGACGACCACGGACGCGCCTTTGTCGCCGCGCTGATCGAAGACATGGCAGACGAGTGGTTGACGAAGGTACTGTTTTACTACCGGTTCAAGGCAACGGAGGCCGGGCGCCACGCGGCCGGCTGGGTCAGCGACGATACCCTGGTCGATGCGAGTCGCGAGGCCCTGTCGGCAGCGACGACCAGCTTCCATGCCCGGCAACTGGAACGCCTGCCGATCGTTGGTGCCACAGACGCACACGCCGATCTACTGGACTCGACGCTCACTAGAATTCTGTCAGCGCTGGAGGGCGCGGTCGCCAACGAACGCTTCCTGTTCGGCACGCGCCCGTCGCTGGCCGACTTTGGTCTGATCGCGCAGCTGTCGACGCTGGAACGCGACTGGGCTGGCAGCGCCGTCATGCGCGCATCCGCGCCGCGCACCGAAGCCTGGACTCGCCGCGGTACTGACCTGTCGGGCGTCACCGGCGCATGGGGCGATGAACCGATGGCTGACAACCGCTGCGTCATGGCGTTGTTGAAACTCACCGGCGAGATCTACCTGCCCTACCTGGACGCGAACGCAACCGCTCTGGCATCGGGCCGGGATCACTTCACCACAAAGCTTGCCGGTCACGAGTACGGACAGGCGCCGTTTCGCTACCAGGCGAAGTGCCTGCGCGAACTCCGGCAGCGATATCAGGCGCTGTCTGCGCAAACCCGCGCGCGCATCGGCCCGGCTCTCGATGCGACGGATTGCCTGCCCTTGTTAGAACGTAGTGTTTGAGGAATATCACCATGGAGTCACACGCCGAATGGCTGGCCCAGGTCCACGAGGAAACGCTGGATCCGAGCCTGCCGATTATCGACCCGCACCACCACCTGTGGGACTTTCGCAAAGGCGCCGTCGACACGCGCTATTTCATCCATGAGTTCCTTAAAGACGCCGGGACCGGGCACAACATCGTCGCGAGCGTATTTATCGAGTGCGGCACGATGTTCAACGCTGACGCCGATCCAGCTTTTGCGGTCGTCGGCGAGACCGAATTCGTAAACGGCCAGGCTGCAATGGCCGCGTCGGGCGGCTACGGCCCGACACAGGTGGCCGCCGGTATCGTCGGTACCGCTTACCTGACGCAGGGGGCCAGCGCGGGCGCAGTGCTCGACGCACAGATCGCCGCCGGCAACGGGCGGTTCCGTGGGATCCGACAGGCCGCCAGCTGGGATGCGAGCCCGGAAGTCGAAAACCACCGGACCGAGCCGATGCCGGACCTCTACGCAGATGCAAAATTCAGAGAGGGATTCGCCGAACTGGCGCCGCGCGGCCTCACCTTTGAAGCGTGGTGCTATCACACCCAGATCCCGTCGTTGACGCGGCTCGCTGAAGCGTTCCCGGATACGACTATCATCCTCGACCATTTCGGCGGTCCGATCGGCGTCGGCCCCTACGCGGATCAGAAAGAGGCGGTGTTCGAAAGGTGGCGCGAGAGCGTTACCGCACTTGCCCGTTGCCCGAACGTCTACGCGAAGCTCGGCGGCCTCGCGATGGAGGTGAACGGCTTCGCCTGGCACGAACGCGTCAAGCCACCTGGCAGTGCGGAATTCATGGATGCGCAGAAGCGCTATTTCGAGTTCACGCTGGAGCAGTTCGGAGTAGAGCGCTGCATGTTCGAATCCAACTTCCCGGTCGATAAGCTGAGCGTCAGCTATCACGTTGTCTGGAATGCCTTCAAGCGGCTGACGTCGAACTACTCGGCCGACGAGCGCGCCCGACTGTTTCACGGCACGGCCGCGGAGGTCTACCGCCTGGAGCACACTCTGGCGCGGGATGATGGCGCGTGAGCAGCTGGCGACTCTATAACCGCGTCGGATCGGGCGGGATGGTCGTCGAAGCAGCTCTGGTCATGGCGCAAATACCATTCGAACTGGAAGAATTGCCGTCAAAACCCGGCACACCACTCACCGACGAGTTCCGCACCGTGAATCCGTGGGCGCAGTTGCCGACGCTGGTCAGTCCGGACGGTGAGACACTGACCGAGTGCGCCGCGATTTTGATCCATCTCGCGGCCGTGGCGCCTGAACGGAGGCTCGGGCCTGCGCCCGGCACGGCGGCACACGGCCAACTTGCACGCTGGCTCGTGTTTACGAGCGTCAATGTCTACGAGGGGGTTCTGAGACGCGGTTACTCATACCGCTTCACAGACGATCCGAACGGGCATGAAGCGGTCAAGTCCGCCGCCATCCGGCGTCTGCGCGAGGCTTTTGCCGTGCTCGAACAGGCGGTGGAGAGCCCGTACTTCCTGGGCGAGTCGATGACGGTATTAGACGTCTACGTCGCCATGCTGTGGCTCTGGGCCGGCGCGGAGCGCGAATCACACCCGCGCCTCGAAGCGCTGACCAACCGGGTCCGCCGCGATGCGGTGGTCGGGCCAGTCTGGCGCAAGCACTTCGGCTCACGCTGAAAGGCGCGGCCCGCGAAATGCGCGGGCCGCCGGGCTACCTACCAGAGATCGTGGCGGCGCAGTTCGTTCCGGCCGACAACCATGTGGTGCACTTCGTCCGGGCCGTCCGCGAATCGCAGATGACGCATATCGGTGTACATCTTCACGAGCGGCGTCCAGTGGGACACACCGGCCGCGCCGTGCATCTGCATGGCCTGATCGATGATCGTGCAGACCTTCTCCGGCACCATCGCCTTCACGGCACTGACGTAAACGCGCGCTTCTTTGTTGCCGAGCACGTCCATCGCTTTGGCCGCCTGCAAAACGGCCAGTCGCATCGCGTTGATCTCGATTCGGGCACGGGAGATCACTTCGAGGTTCTTGCCGAGCTTGGCGATCGGCTTGCCGAACGCAACGCGTGTGCTGGAGCGTTTGACCATCAGCTCGAGAGCCTTCTCAGCCTTGCCAATCGAGCGCATGCAGTGGTGAATACGGCCAGGACCGAGGCGCAGCTGCGAGATCTCGAAGCCGCGGCCTTCGCCGAGCAGGATGTTCTCCTTCGGTACCCGCACGTCGTTGAAGCGCAGATGCATGTGACCGCGCGGTGCATGGTCTTCACCAAACACCTTCATGCCTTCGATGATCTCCAGCCCTGGCGTGTCCTTTGGCACGAGGATCTGCGATTGCTGCTTGTTCGGCGGCGCATCCGGGCTCGTTTTGACCATCGTAATCAGGATCTTGCAGCGCGGATCGCCAGCACCCGAGATGAAGAACTTCTCTCCGTTGATCACCCACTCGTCGCCGTCGAGCACGGCACTGGTGCTGACGTTCTTGGCATCTGACGACGGTAGCGCCGGCTCCGTCATCGCGTAGGCCGAGCGAATTTCGCCGTTCATCAGCGGCGTCAGCCACTGCTCTTTCTGTTCCGGCGTGCCGACGCGTTCCAGCACCTCCATGTTGCCGGTATCAGGAGCACTGCAGTTAAGCGTTTCGCTTGCGAGATCCCACTTACCGAGTTCTGCCGCGATATAGGCGTAATCGAGGTTGTTGAGACCTTCACCAGACTCCGCGTCGGGAAGAAAGAAATTCCAGAGCCCAAGGTCCTTGGCCTTCTGTTTGGCACCGTCGAGCAGTTCGAGCTGCCGTGGATGCCAACTCCAACGGTCCTCTTTTTCTTCGTTCAGCGCGAAGAACTCTTCGGTAATAGGCGCGACGTTGTCTTCGACGTGCTTCAGCACAGCATCCATCAAGGGCTGTGCCTCTTCCGACATCGACAGTTCGAACAGATCGCTGCGCAGATCGTGCATGACAGGTCTCCTGAAAAGGTGGAAGCGATGACATAGGGCCGCTGACGGGCTGGCTGAAACGTATTCCGGCGCCCACGCCAGGATGCGATCAGCATACGTGGCACACGACGCGAACAGGCCATTCATTCAGCGTAGGAGAGCCATGCAGCCGTTAGCTGCATGCCCGGAACCGCAACGTAGCATATACAATACGGCCATCGAAATTGAGCATGCAGGCCGCGCACGCGCGCCGGCAGGAGATCCGAACTGTGAGCACCGAGAGCTACGATGTGATTGTGGTGGGCGCCGGCAATGCCGCGATGTGCGCCGCGATGTCAGCCCACGAAAACGGCGCCAGCGTCGTCATCCTGGAGCGTGCCCCCGAGGATGAGGCGGGCGGAAACAGTCGCTACACGGCCGGCGCGCTGCGCTTCGCGTACGACGGGCTGCAAGACATCGCGACACTGGTCGACCTGACCACCAAGGAAATCGAGGAGAACGATTTCGGGACGTACACAACCGATCAGTTCTTCGACGACATGTTCCGGGTCACGCAGTACCGCACGGACCCCGATCTTTGCGAAATCCTTGTCACCAAGAGCCTGGAAACCACCAAGTGGATGCATTCCAAGGGCATCCGCTTCATGCCGATGTACGGGCGGCAGGCCTTCAAGGTCGACGGCAAGATGAAGTTCTGG
>JBCCEJ010000096.1:0-19908 GCA_039030335.1 Pseudomonadota bacterium
CAGTTCCAGCGCCGTCACAGCATCGTTGTCCGCGTCCTCGTGCCGCCGGTCGCCGTGCCGGGCGATCCAGGCCGCATCGGCCACGCGCCCGGCGGCAATGGCATAAAGACCCTCGAGCCCACGCCCGGATACCAGTTCTTCCCAGCCGGGCCAGTAGCCGTGATCGTCACGCCACGCGTGCAGCGCCTCGGTAAGTTGATCACTGCCCGGAGCGGCGCGTGCGTGACCGACCTCCGAGGGTAGAAGCCCGTTCAGCACACGCGCGTCCAGAGCCGTACCGGCGACAACGCCAATGCTGCCAAGCCCCGTCCCTGGCGCGACGATCAACCGACCGCCATCCGCGGCCGGCTCGCCTGCGTGTAACGTCTCGCTCGCGGCTGCCGGTGCGCTGATCACACCGAGCGCCGCTGCCTCCATATCGTTCAGCATCGTGAAACGATCGGAGCCGTGCAGCCATGCGCGAAGCTCATCGGCGTCGATTTCCGGACTGTCGGGCCAGTTCGTCATCTGAGCGACGTCAGGCCGGCGGACCGGTCCGGCAAAGTCGATCACCGTATGGCCGATCCGGTTCCACCCACCCGCTTCGGCCACCGCGCCATGAATCTGCGCCCGAAGGTCGTGTTTTGTGGCGAGCACCGCGCGACGTTCGATAATGCGCCTTCCATCCGGCTCGCAGATGACGACGCGAGTGTTGGTGCCGCCGACGTCGACGGCCAGCAGACGCGCTGGTGCGTGCGCCACCCGGTGTCAGTTCTTCGGCGCGCGTCCGGTCCAGTCGGTTGCGGCTTCGTAAGCCGCGCCCACCCGGAACAGCCGCGTTTCACTGAACGGACGCCCGACCAGTTGAAAGCCGAGCGGCAATCCATTGCGGCAGAAGCCGGCCGGAACGCTCAGCCCTGGCAGCGCCAGGAAGTTGAACGGTCGGGTGTTGCGCGTGATCCGGGCCAGCAGGGCATCGAAACCCTGCGTGTCGCGCACGTCTGTCTCGTCGATGGTCGGCAGCGGAAACGGGAATACGGGCGCCTGAAGGACATCGCACTGCGTGAAGACGGCTTCCGTGAATTTGCGCACGATACGCGGGCGCGACTGGACGGCCGCCAGGTAGTCAGCCGCGGGTACGGCGAGGTTCGAGGTATGCCGCGCGAGCGTCTGCGCACCGTAGTCTTCGGGCCGGTCGCGCATCCACGCGCGGTGCAGTGCGAGCGCTTCGATGCCGGAGATCGGGCCGCCGAGGCTGCCCATGACGTCAGCGAACGGAATTTCAACTTCCACGATCTCGGCGCCAAGTGAAGACATGACGGCAAGCGCGGCATCGTGGGCGGAGCGCAGTTCCGCATCCAGGTCATCTCGGAAATAGCTCTTCGCTATGCCGATGCGCAACCCGCGAATGTCGGGCTCCAGCGTCGCCGCCTCGTAAGCGCCCACCGGATAGCGGCTCGACGTCGAATCCAGTTCGTCGTGTCCCGCGATAACCTCCAGCAAACGTGCGCAATCGCGCGCCGTGCGCGCGAGCGGGCCGACATTGTCGAGCGAGAACGAAAGCCCCATGCAACCGTAGCGGGATACGCGGGTCTGCGTCGCTTTCATCCCGAACAGTCCGCACGCAGCGGCGGGCAGGCGCACCGACCCACCGGTATCGGAACCGAGTGCGCCAAACACGAGGCGCGCGGCCGTCGCCGACCCCGATCCACTCGAAGAGCCGCCGGTGATGTAGTCGGGATGCCATGGATTGCGGCAGGCGCCGTAGTGTTCATTGTGCCCGGTGGGGCCGGTCGCGAACTCGGCCATGTTCAGCGTGCCAAGCGTCACGGCCCCGGCGGCGTCCAGCCGTTTCAAGACGGTTGCCGTAACGTCCGGGCGGAAGTTCGCCCTGATCTTCGAGCCGCACGTGCAGACCGCGCCAGCGCGGTAGAACATATCCTTGTGCGCAAGCGGCACACCGTGCAACGGGCCGAGCGGGCCGCCGCGCGCACGCTGTTCGTCTGCATCGCGGGCCCCGGCCAGCGCACCTTCAGCGTCCAACCGGATGAAGCAGTTCAGGCGCTCATCAGCCTGCCGGGCCGCGTCCAGGCACGCTTCGGTGAGGTCTACAGACGAGAACTCGCCGCTCGCAACACCGTCGGCCGCCGCGGTCAGCGTGAGATCGTTCAACGCCGCCATGTTACTGATCCTCCGGATCGGCCAGCGCGATCAGCGTGGCCTGTAACTGGTCCGGTTCGGTGTCGAACAAAGACGCTTCGGCCGTCACGCTGAGCGTCTTGCGCATGCTGGCGGCGACGCGCGCGACACGCTCGGCCTGCGCCTCGGCCGGACGCCGCCCATGGGTGGCCTCGACGTAGTCTGCCGCGAGTTCTGTTGGAAAATGTTTCATCCCGCCTCCAACCAGTGATACTGCAGAAAAAGGGTATGGCAGGCGGTTGAACAGCAGCCTGCTAGCGGCGCCGGAACTCCAGCACCGCGTTGTTCGATGGCATATCGTGCCACTTCGCCGGGCCAAGTCCGACCGCGGCCGCGGATGCGTTCAGATCTTCGACGGCACGCACACCCCACGCCGGGTTCTGGCCTCTGAGCGAGGCATCGAAGGCCGCGTTGCTGTCTGCGGTATGGCCGCCATCGCGCATGAACGGCCCGTAGATGAACAGCGCGCCGCCCGGGACCAGCACGGCGGCGGCGCCGGTCAGCAGTCCCACGCTCGCCGCCCATGGCGAAATGTGGCAAACGTTTATCGCGACCGCGCCGTCGACGGCCGCGTCCACCTCGGCTGGCCACTCTGGCCGCAGCAAATCGATCGTCAGCGGAGCGGCAACATTGCCTGCCGGCGCCTCTTGGCGCCAGACTTCGATGCTCGCGAGCGCGTCTGGATCCCGGTCACTTGGCAACCATTCGATACCGGGCAAACGTTCAGCAAAAGCGGCCACGTGCTGTCCCGGACCACTGGCCAGTTCCAGCACCCGGCCGGTAGCCGGCAGCGCGTCTTCCAGTACCGACAGGATCGGCTCGACGTTGCGCGCCGCAGACGGCGAGTAGCGGCGCGTCACGCGGTCAGCGCCGATCCGGCAGTTCGCTCCAGAGCCGGAGAGCGCGCTGCGACCACGCTCAGTTCTCGTCCCATACGCGCTCGGTCAGCGGCAGCCCCGCGAGGTCGTCCTTTGTCAACGGAGCTTCTGGGGTGATGCCAACCTGCTCGAGCAACGACGCTACCTGACGGACATGCTGGGTCGAATGCCAGACGGTACGTTCGAGCATCTCGTGGCGCGAGGTGCCGCCGAAGTAGGTCGGGACCTCGCCATCAAACGATTGCGCCTGCACGTCTTGCCACCACTCATCGAAGCGTTCGGCTACATCGCGCCCGAAGGCCGCGATGTCGGCACTCGTGCGCAGTTCGTCGGGCGGCGGTGCCACCAGACCCTCGTAGGTCAGCGTTTCGCCGGTTGCTTCCATATCCAGATACGCTTTGGGGATCTGGAATACATGATGGAGCAGCACGCGCCAGGAACGCGGCCGATTCGGCAACTCACGCGTCAGGTGTTCGTCCGGCATTTGAGCGACGAGCCGCACCGCCTTGTCGATGATGACGCCGTAGCGCGCCGCCAACGCGGCCGGTGA
This sequence comes from Pseudomonadota bacterium, assembly GCA_039030335.1. GTDB lineage: Bacteria > Pseudomonadota > Gammaproteobacteria > HK1 > HK1 > JBCCEJ01. The sequence goes on from JBCCEJ010000096.1 coordinate 3,607, forward strand.
CAGCTGCGGACCGGTGTCTTCATCGAGACTCAGAAACTCGACGACATCGCGGATGACCTGCGCGGAGACGAACCTGCCGTCGCGCACGACGATGGGAATGGCGCGGGCACCGAGCGCGACCATCCGCTCCCGGCCAGTATCATCTTCGAGGACATTGACTGACTCGAATTCGATCCCACGGACCGACAGGTATTCCTTTACCCTGAGGCAGCTCGTTCAGTGTGGTTGCCAGAATACGGCAATTCCAGAATCCATCGGGCGCTCCTGATTTCGATTGCCGCACCCCATGCGGCAGGCGCCATCGACTATAGCAGAGATGGATTCGGGTTCCGGCGCGGCCATCCGGACGCTTCAGGCGGCCACGCTCGCTTCGAGCTCTGACTTGACGCCTTCGAACACGTACACGGCCTGCCGATGCAGGTCATCCGCGCCGTCTACACTGCCCCCGGCACCGAGTTGTTCCAGGCCAGCTGCCAGCGCCGCCAGTTCATTCGCGCCGACATAGGCGCTGCTGCTCTTCAAAGCGTGTGCCTGGAATTGCAGCTGCGCGCTGTCTGCCACTGCGATCGCCGCGCCGCAAAGGCGTACAAACCTTTCGGCATCATCCAGGTAACAGGTTACGAAGTCTTCGAAGTCTTCTTCCATGTCTTCGCGTACTTCGGCGATAACTGAAGGGTCGATGTGCCGCATATATACGCTCCGGTGATGGCCCCGGCCTCGCTGCTCTCGTTGAGACGTGAGTACCGAAAGGCCGATGTCTGTCCCGACATTGCCGACGGGTTGGACAGGACGATGTACAGCGGGTTATCGGCCAGGTCCCCAGAACTTTCATCCACGTACTGATGCCCTTCTGCTCACGGCGATCGTGCTTGCAGACGCGGCAGCGATAAGCCAGGCACCGCCGTCACCAGCTAACCGCAGGAGCCTCGAACGTTCCAGCACTCGGGCCCGGCGTGCGCTAGGGCCAGTCAGTATTGGCCATGAGTACCTGTATCGACCGGGACACCAGAGTAGCTGATCGCTGATTTGCAATCGGGCGCAGGCCGGCTGCCGCGGTCGCGGCGGAACCTGGTTCCGCCTTATCGACCACACGGCGCCAGGGGGCGGGGCCGGCGGGCAGCTCGAATTCGAGTGGCTCCCAATAGGCACTGGCGAGCAGCAGTCCGGCACCCTTGCCATCCGGTGTGCGAAGCTCCAGAGCGATGCTGCGTGAGTGCGGTGCCCAGTCCGGCTGCCGGACGCGCACGCCGTGCCATCGCGGCGCTGGTGGCCGCCCATGGGGTATCAGCATCGACATCCACGACCGCCGGAGCCTGACCAACGCGCGCGTAAAGTGAAGTTGCTGCAAAGCGGCGTCACCATGGCGCCAACCAAGCCATGCGGTGGCATTGTCCTGACACCAGACATTGTTGTTACCCAACTGGGTGTGACAGAACTCGTCGCCAGCTCTCAGCATCGGGGTGCCCGGCGCCAGCAGCAGCAAGGTCAGAAAGTTGCGTTGTTGGCGCAACCGCAACTGCACTACGTCAACGTCGGTAGTCGGACCTTCAACGCCGCAGTTCCAACTGAGATTGTGGTCGGTACCGTCACGGTTGGCTTCGCCATTGTCCAGATTGCGCTTGGCGCTGTAAGCGACGAGGTCAGCGAGTGAGAAGCCATCGTGGCACGTCACGAAATTGATCTGGGTTCGCTCGCCGCCTTCGCCGTCCGTGGTCGTCGCCAGCCACTTCCGAGCCAGTGCCGGCACGACATTCTCGTCTCCGCGCACGAAGGCACGCACCGTGTCGCGAAAGCCATCGCTCCATTCGGCGAATCGGCCTTCGCCCGGGAAACTGCCGACGTGATGCAGCCCGACGGCGTCCCAGGGCTCTGCGATCAGCTTGATGCCGGCCAGCACCGGATCCGTGGACATGCGTTCGATGAGCGGCGGGTGCGTCATCGGTTCACCGTCCACGCCACGGGTCAGCACCGAGGCGAGGTCAAAGCGGAAGCCGTCCACATGATATTCGGCTACCCAGTGCCTGAGCGCCGCGATGATGAGGTCGGTGGTGACCGGGTGGTTGCAGTTGACGCTGTTGCCGCATCCCGAGTAGTCGCGATACCGCGGGCCTTCATCGCCTGCCGCTTGCGGCTCGGTATGATAAAAACTCGATTCCGCGAAGCCACGCCAGCTGCGCGGTGGATGCTCGACTGGCCCCTCACCGGTATGGTTGAACACCACGTCGAGGATGACTTCAATGCCGTGCGCATGACACGCCTTGACCAGCCGTTTGAACTCGTTCGGAACGAACGCGGCATCGTCGGCCTGCGCAAGACCGGCCTTGGGCGCCATGAATGCAAGCGGGTCATAGCCCCAATAGTTCAGGAGCACCGCACCGGTCTCCGGATGACGCCGCTCCAGTGCATCTTCGTCGAATTCGAAGATCGGCAGGAGTTCGATCGCGGTAACGCCAAGTTCGCGCAGGTACGGCAACTTCTGTTGCAAACCCGCATAGGTACCTGGCGCAGTCACGTCGGCACCGAGACCGCGGGTAAAACCCCGAACGTGAAGTTCGTAGATGACAGTCTCGCTCCACGCGGTACGGGGCGCGCGGTCGTCACCCCAATCGAAGTCCGCGTAGCTCGTGAGACCCTTGAGCAGGCGTGCGCCTGGCGCCCTCCGATCGCCCCAATGCTCCAACCCGCTGACGGCGCGTGCATACGGGTCCAACAACCAGGGGCCGGCGCTGCCGTCGGGTTCCAGAACCTGATAGGCGTACCCGCAACAGCCGGACAGCCCTTCGATGTGCGCATGCCAGACGTCACCGGTACGGTGTTGATCCACACTGAGGCTGAACGTTGCGTGCGGGGTCAGCCGCGCAGTCAGGAACAGCCCCAGCTTGAGGCTCGCGGCACCCGGTGCATGCACGGCGAAGTTGGTGCCCGTCGCTGAGGGCGTGGCACCGAGCGGCGCCGCGGCGCCACGGGAAATCAGCAGCGCTTCAGGGTTGCCCGGCACCGGTGGCCCACGTCGCGGATGGAGAGGCGCCGTATCGATCAACAGTCGATGCCGCGCAGTGGCAAGGGCAGTGCGCTCGACAGGCCCCAGGTTTCGTTCGTGTATTCACGAATCGTCCAGTCGCGCGTGCAGAAGGTTGCGAATAGCAGGCAGCGGCGGCGCGCCCGCGCTTTGAAGTACTCACCTGGATCGGCCGAAAGGCAATAGCAGACGCCATTGTGCAGGATATCGCCGGACCGCGATCGAACCTGGCCGCATTTGCCGAGACCGAAGCGGTCGGGACCGGGTGTATGCAGAGCCTCACGGATCCGAATCATTGCGCGAACAGCAGGCCGGCATCGGCCACGGCTACCGTTGTCAAGGTCTTGATTCAGTGTTCAGGACCTTGACGAAGGTCAAACTGTTGACGCGGTCACAACCCTGAAAACCAGCGCCACGCACTGGCATCTTGGTGACACAGACATCGAATCGCCTGTCCGGATCGGTATGCCCGGATCGGTATGCCCGGATCGGTACGCCCGGATCGGGACGCCCGGATCGGGACGCGAGTCCGAGGTCGAACTCAGGCCAGTGTGGCGTCGCAGACAAGCCAGCCGGCACCAGGTGTCAGAATTCCTGAATCGTTTCACCGACCAGATTCACCAGCAGCCGGGCTATCCGGGCCACCGCTTCGAAACGGCCGCGGCAGCGCACGACCTGAAGCCCCTGACGAATGCCGCGATCGCCAGGCTCTGGCCCGAAAGTTGCACGAGCGCGAACGACTAGGGGCGCGTGCCCCGACGCAGCAACCGACTTGAGGAGTTATTGGATGACGACGCGAGAACATCCAGGCGCGGAACCGGAGCGGGGCGTGTGGGGCATCGTGCTGGCCGGCGGTGAAGGTGAGCGCATGAACTCGCTGGTGCAATCGTGGCTGGGCTTTCGCCGCCCCAAACAGTACTGCACGTTCTACGGAGATCGTCCGATGCTGTCTTTTGCGGTCGAACGCGCGCGCCGGGTCGCCGGCGACGACCGCGTCATGACCGTGCTCGGCCCCAGTCACCAACGGCATCTGGATGCCATCAATTTCGACCCGGTTGGCACCTGCTTCGAGCAGCCGGAGAGCTGCGGAACGGCGGCCGGGCTGTTGCTTCCGGTCGCTCTGATTCGCGCCCGCGACCCCGAGGCCATCGTCACTGCGTTGCCGTCCGATCATTTCATCTACCCGGAGACCAGCCTCGACCGGCATCTGCGTGCGGCGGTCCGCGCCGCCGCTGACCGCCGCGACAAGATCATTTTGCTGGGCGCGGTACCGACACACCCTGAGCCGGAGTTCGGCTGGGTAGACGTCGCCAACGTGGGATCACTCAAGGACGGCGATACCGAATCGGCAAGGGCCTTCGTCGAGAAACCGCCGGCCGCGACGGCAGTATCCTGCTACACGCAGGGGTGGCTCTGGAATACGATGATGCTGACCGCCACGGTCGACGTGCTATGGCGGATTGCGCGACGGCGCTTCCCGGATCTGGCGCAGCGCTTCGAGGCATTCGCCGAGGCTGTCCACGGCCACCACACGGACGCCCTGCCGAGTGGCTTTCGCAGCCGTTTGCGCGACGCCTACCGGGATTTGGCGCATTACGATTTCTCCGCGGACGCCTTGCAAAGAGAACCCGAGCGGATCGAGGTCATGGCCATGACCGGTGTGACCTGGAACGACTGGGGACGTCCGCATCGGATCAAAGAGAGTCTCGACGCTGCGGGACTGCGCGCCGCTGTTCCCGACACACTCCTCGAGGCAGTTCACGCGCCGGCGGGAAACTGACAATCGGTGAACGTACCTGACGTCGGCGAGCCGACATCCCGGTCCCGGCTCACCTGCCCGGATCGGGCAGCGCACCGCAAAGCCCCCTCGCAAGATGAACTTTGCGGCCAGGCAGCTTTAGCGTCTGGCGGCGCTCGGCTGGTAAACCGGCTGCCGCGCGGCCCGGCCGGATGTATCTGGACGAGCAGGCAGGCGTGACAGCGCCAGTACGTTCGGGTCCAATAGTTCGGACTACACTTCGCGGTACCACCCGCCGCGCGACGCCCCACAGGCATGCTGCAGTTGTTACGCTTTGATCCGACGCGCCTCCTGTGGGCTGCCCTGGCCAGCCTGGTATGGCTACCCTCCCAGGTCGCGGCTGCCGGCTTTCTGGAAGGCGTGCAGCTCGACGATGATATTCGTGCCGCCATCACCAGCCGCGACCCGGCGCGTCTGACCAGGCAGGGTGCGCGACTCGAACACGGCGAGGGCATTGCCCGCAACGCCGACGGTGCCGTATCACTGTACTGTCTCGCTGCGCGCATGGGTCATGCAGATGCGCAGTATGCGCTCGGTTGGATGTACGCGAACGGCCGCGGCGTGGCCCGCAATGATGCGCTGGCGGCCGCGTGGTTCCAGCGCTCGGCTGGTTCACGTGACAAACATTCGCAACGAATGCTGCGCCGGCTCGGTGCGCAGCCGCAGTTTCCCGCGCGGTGCCTGCTCTCCAACGGGACCGAGATGTTACCGCCGCTCATCTCCGAACCACGCCCGTCGCGGGCGCGGATCGCCTACTGGGTGCGACAGCTCGCACCGCAGGCCGGCATCGACCCGAACGTGGTGCTGGCGATGATTCAGGTCGAGTCCGGCTTCAATCCGCAGGCACGTTCACCAAAGAACGCGCGCGGGCTGATGCAGCTGTTGCCGCGAACGGCAAGACGCTTCGGCACCATGAACGAATGGGATCCACTGGACAACATTCGCGGCGGCATCGCCTACATGGAATGGTTGCTGGCGCAGTTCGGCGGCAACATGCGCCTCAGTCTGGCCGGCTACAACGCGGGCGAGGGCGCCGTGCGCAAGTACAAGGGTATTCCGCCGTACAAAGAGACGCAGCACTACGTCAAGGTGATTTACCGCATCTGCCAGAAAGCCCGGGCCGGCAAGTACCGCTTCTTCAAACCGAACTCGGCCGGCGCGAAACACCTCGCGAAGGACCTCGCACTCCTGACCAAGCCCGGCGGCAGCCCACCACAACTCGCAACCTGTACGGGCTAGGGCACCGCGCCAACCGTGTCCAGTCTGCCTCCAGACGCAGTGCCGCCGCGCAACCGTACGCTTCGAGGCGTCCTGTGGATGGTGCTCGCCATGTCGTGCATAGGGATCGTCGATGCGCTGGCGAAATACCTGGGTGCCAGGCTGCACGGCGTGCAGGTAGCGTGGGGATATTTCTTCGCGATGTGGATTGGCGTAATGCTCCTCGCGTCTGCCCTGCCCCGCCGGGTCCTGCCTGCCGGCATGCCGATCTGGCGTACGCGCCACCTCTGGCTCCAGATGCTGCGCGCGCTCTGCCTGGTGGGCTCGCTAAGCCTGTTGTTCTCAGCGCTACGCGTCATGCCGCTGGCGGAAGCAACGGTGATCTCGTTTACCTCACCCCTTTTTGTCGTCGCTCTGGCCGGCCCGATCCTGCATGAAAGCGTCGGCTGGCGGCGCTGGCTGGCCGTGCTGAGTGGTCTCGGAGGCGCGCTGCTGGTGATCCGGCCAGGCAGTGAACTGTTCGTCTGGGCCGCTTTGCTGCCATTGTTCGGCGCTGTGTTTTTTGCTGCTTTCACGATCATCACCCGGCTCGTCAGCGACCCGCCGGCGACGACCTTGTTCTACACGTCGGGCGTCGGCGCGATGGCGCTGACGCTGGGCCTGCCGTTCACCTGGCTGACCCCAAACTCGAGCGAAACCGGTCTCTACGCGGCGGCTGGGTGCGTCGGGCTGGTCGCCCATCTGGGCATCGTGCGCGCCATGCAACACGCTGACGCCTCCGTCGTGGCCCCGATCAACTACGTTCGACTGGTCTGGGCGATCAGCATCGGCATCGTCGTATTTGGCGACTGGCCACACACGCTCGAACTCGTAGGTGGCGCCATCATCGTCGTCTCCGGCCTCTACGTTGTCTATGGAGCTGCGCGATCTGACCGCGCGGTCGCGACGACGTCCGGGTCAGGCTGACCCTATGGTGGCGGATCTGGCTGTGTGACCGGATAAACCGCACCTTCCAGCACGGTGGCCAGTACCACCAACTCGCGCAGCCGCTCCGGGCCGACCTCGTAGGGGTCAGCATCGACAACCGTAAAGTCCGCCAGCTTGCCGGCCCGCAAACTGCCGATCTCGTCCGCCCGCCCGATGATGTGCGCGGCGTCGATGGTGATGGCTCTAAGCGCCGCGTCGAGACTCAGACGCTCGTGCGGACCGACAACCTGGCCTTCACAATTCAAACGGTTGGCGGCGATCCACGCGCTGAAGAGCGGCACGGCGGGCGCCATCGTGAAATCCGAATGAACTGCGGCACGCATCCCGATCCGTTCGCAGCTGCCGAGCCGTGCCATCGCGTGCGCCCGCTCATGACCGATACCTTGCCGGGCATAAGCATCGCTTAGTTCATAGAGGTAATAGACGTTTGCAGACACGTTGGCGCCCAGTGCGTGCAAGCGCTGCACCTGCTCGGGCGTTGAAAAACCGAAGTGTTCGATCGTGAAGCCATGATTGAATCGTGGTCGTTCCCACTGCAGTTTCTCGAGCAGATCAACAACGAACGACAATCCCATGTCGCCGGTGACGTGCACGTGAATCTTGTAGCCCGCATTCCAGAATGCGCGGGTGCGCTCTTCCAGCTCCTCGAGCGGCATCATCCATTCACCGTGGTGGCCGTCGATGTACCCCGGCGCTTCCATCTGTGCGAGTTGCGAGAAGAAAGCGCCGTCGGCGAAGAATTTTACATGGTCTGAAAACCGCAATCGTTTACGATTGCGCGCCTGCAGAGCGTCGACCGCAGCCACCATGGCGTGCACGTCCGGGCTGCCGCGCGCCGCGCGGAGCCCGTGCGCAATCATCTCCACGCGAAATGGCGTTTGTTCGTTGTCCAGTACTTCGACCAGCGCGTCCCATTCCATGTCGAGATCGAAGATGGGTACGGCCATATCGGCGATCGTCGTGTGCCCCCCCAGATGTACGACATCTCTAAGGCGCCGCAGACCGGCCTTGAAGCGCTCAGGTGCCAGCAGGTACTGGTTCAGCTTCGCACTCAGAAAATCTTTGCCCCGCTCGTAGAAACGGCCGTTGGCGACATCGACCTGATGGGCGTTGGAGAGCCGCTGCTCGTCGAGTTCGAGCCACCCGAACGCGGCATCGTTCAGTGCCAGTTCGTGAAATGAGCGCTGCCAGCTGACGATCGGTCGAGAATTGCTCACCCGGTTCAACTCGGCGCGCATGACCCGCCCATGCCAAAACTGGTGGTATCCCCAGAGGAACAGCGGTTCATCGGGGTCTTGCAGCGACTCGTGCAGTTCGAGTGCGCGCTGCATGAAGCCGTCGTGGGTCGTCACCGGGGCAACCACGCCCCACGGCAATCGCCACTCCATCGCCGTGATGAAATGCATTGGCAGCAGTACCGCGGCCATGGACGGGTGCAGGTGCGGATCGATCAAGCCCGGCAGTACGACACAGTCAGCGAAGCGCTCGTCGATCCGGTGCGGCCCGGACTCGAGCCACGGTTGGATGGTCTCCATCGAACCTACTTCGAGTATGCGCCCGTCGCGGACCGCAACTGCCGTAGCCGACGGGTTGGACGGGTTCATCGTGATGAAGCGTCGTGCGGTAAATACCGTGATCTCGTTCATTCATGCCTCCTGTTCGGGTCCGCGGGCATAACGTACCCGACGTCACGACCTCGACGGATCAACGTACGGTGCGAGCATCAAACGTACTTTTCTCAACGACGAAACGCGGCCGCGCACGCGCCTCGTCGAGGGCGCGCCAGACGTAGAATCCGAGCGCGCCGATCATCAGCATCTGCACGCCGCCGATCACCAGGACGACGACCATCAGCGAAGTCCATCCAGGTACCGGCGAGCCCATGAACGCATTGACAACGACGACAGAGGCGTAGAGAAAACCGACCAGTGAAAGCAAGACACCGGCGTAGGAGATCCAGCGGATGGGCGCGTAGCTGAACGACGTTACCGAATCCATCAATAGCTGCACGCGCTTGCGGAAACTCCAACCCGAACGACCGTGCAACCGCGCAACCTTGGTGTACTCGATCGTGCGCTGCTCGAACCCGAGCCACGTGATCAGCGCGAGTACGCTGACGGTGGTTTCCTTGAACTCATTGAAGGCATCTACGACCGCGCGATCGAGCAACATGAAGTCGGCGCCAGTGGAGGGTATATCGCGCAGCCCGACAACCGAACGCATGATCCAGTAATACACCCCGGCCGCCAGCAAGGTAGAGGCCCGCTCGCCCTCGCGTTCGGCGCGCGCCGCCCATACCACCTGCGCGCCGTCACGCCACTCGGCCAACAGCGTAGGGATCGTCTCCGGCGGATCCTGCAGGTCGCCTGCGAGGGCGACGACGGCATCGCCCCGCGCCCAGTACAATCCGCAGCCCAGCGCGGTGTGCGATCCGCAGTTGCGTGCGAGTCTCAAGCCCCGCACGCGGGAATCCCGTAACGACAGCGCGCGGATCGCCTGGTAGGTGTCGTCGGGCGAATGGTCGTCAACGATGATCCATTCCCAGCTCATGCCGGTAGCGTCGCAAACCTCAACCAGCTTTTCGTACAAGACCGGCAGGTTGTCGGTCTCCCGGAACGCCGGCGTCACGACCGACAGAGCAGGCTTGTCGTGCGGACCGTCGCTCACGTCGCACTCGCTGGCGCCGAACGGCACGCCGCGGCGAGCTGGTCGACTACAGTTTGCTGCTCATCGTCGGTCATGGCGTCGAACAGCGGCAGCAATATGCACTCATCCTGAGCCGACTCGCTCGCGCTCAACGCACTGGCGTCACGCGGGCCAGCACTGCTGCGCCAGTCGGCATTCGCAAAGGCGGGCTCGCGGTGCGCGCACATGATGCCGCGCCGCGATGCCACGCCGGCATCCAACAGCGCCTGCATAACGCCGACCTGCGACAGTGCGGGCGGTAAGCGGACACAGTAACTCTGCCAGTTGCTCTGCACGTCAGCCGGCTCGTATGGGGTCTGCAGACCTGGGATCGATGAGAGCAGTTCGCGATAACGATCGGCTGTTGCCCGCCGGCGCGCGATCAGCCCGTCCAGGCGGGTCAGTTGAGGTAACCCGACCGCGGCCTGAATATCCGTCATCCGGTAGTTGAAACCGAGTTCGCCGTAGCTTTCAAAAGTGACACGAGCCGACGCGTGGCGAGTGGTATCCGGCACACTCATCGCATGTTGGCGCAGTGCGCGCAGCCGGGTTGCCAGGTCGGCATCATCGGTCGTCACCATGCCGCCATCGCCGGTCGTCAACAGTTTGCGTGGGTGAAACGAGAAACAAGCGAGCTTCCCAACCGGCGCGCCGACGTAGTGCCAGTCGCCGTTGCGCGCGAACCTGCTGCCGATTGCGCACGCCGCGTCTTCGACCAGCCAGACCCCGTGCGCCGACGCGATGGCCGACAGGGCTTCCAGTTCACAGGGCATGCCCATCTGGTGTACGCACAGAATGGCGCGTGTACGCGGCGACATGCACGCTTCGACGCTGGCCACGTCGACATTGAAGGTATCCGGCCGGACATCGGCAAAAACCGGCGTCGCACCGCAGTAGCGGATCGCGTTGGCAGTTGCGACGAAAGAATGCGACGGCGTTACGACTTCGTCGCCTTCACCGACACCGGCCGCGACCAGGGCGAGATGCAGCGCGGCCGTACAGTTCGAAACGGCTACTGCGTGGGCCGCACCCACATAGTGAGCAAACGCTGTCTCGAACTCGCTGACTTTGGGGCCCTGCGTCACCCAACCCGAACGGAGCACTTCAGCGACCGCCGATACCTCCTCATCGCCCAGCGCCGGCTTGATAATGGGGATCAACTGACCTCTCCGCGCTGCTCCTTGCGCCACCATTGCACGAGATCCTGAAGGCCGCGTTCGAGTGAGATCTCAGGTTCGAAACCGAGCATCTCGCGCGCTTTGGCAATGCTCGCCAACCGCCTCGGCACCGGATTCACCTTGCGTTCCTCTACATGTTCGGGCTGCAGGTCGGACCCCATGACGTTCAGCAGTGCATACGCAAGCTCTGTCAGACTGGTCTCGGTTTCACTCGCCACGTTGAAAACTTCATCTGTCAGGTCACTGCGCATCGCCAGAACGTTGGCTCTGGCGATGTCGCGCACCTCGACGAAATCCATGGTCTGCTCGCCGTCGCCGAAAATGAGCGGCGGCTCGCCGCGGTCGATGCGCTCCATCCAGCGAATCAATACTTCGGTATATCGGCCGTGAATGTCCATACGGGTGCCGTAGGCGTTGAAGTAGCGCATCGCCACGTAATCCAGCCCATACATGTCGTTGAAGCTGCGCAGCAGTCCTTCGTTGAACACCTTGGCCGCGCCGTAGAGCGTACGGTTGTTGTAGGGGTTCTGGGCTTCGCTCGTAGGAAACGCATCGGCCATGCCGTATACCGATGCCGTCGAGGCCGCCACAATTTTCTGGACTTTGTGTTCAACGCACGCCTCCAACAGGTTGAACGTTGCATCGACCATCGTCTCGAGCGCGCTTCTCGGCTCTTCAGCACACTGCGTTATCCTGAGCGCGGCCATGTGAAAGACGAGATCGGCTTCAGCCACCAGGGAAGCGAGCAGGTCACGGTCGCGGATGTCGCCTTCGAGTGAACGCACCGGTGCACGCTGCGACGCGATGGCGAGGTTCGCCGGCCGCCCGCGAACCATGTTATCTATCGAGGTAATCTCAGCGCAGCCGGCATCGACCAGCAGATCGATAATGTGCGACCCGATAAAGCCTGCGCCGCCGGTTACCAGTACGCGCTTCCCGCTCAGTTCCATCAACTCGCTCCGTGGGTCAGCGCCAGCCGCATGACACTCTCACCAACCGCATCGATCACCTGACCTACCTGCGCGTCGGTCATTTCCGGATACATCGGCAGCGACAGGATCTCATTGGCGGCCGTTTCCGATACCGGTAAAGACCCGCGGCCGCGACCGAACTCGGCGTAGGCCGGCTGTAGGTGGACCGGTATCGGATAGTGAATCCCGGTACCAATATCCCGGTCGGTCAACAACGCCTGCAACTCGTCGCGGTGTGGGTGCCTGACGGCATAGATGTGATAAACCGACTCCCGTCCGGCCGGCTCACCGGGCAACCTGAGTCCGATGCCGGTCAGCTCGCGCGTGTAGCGCTCGGCGATGCGCTGGCGCGCGGCGGTCCATGTTGGCAGATGCGCGAGCTTGATAGTCAAGATCGTGCCCTGGACGGCATCCATCCGGTAGTTGAATCCCTTGAACCGGTGGACGTACTTCCGTTCCTGACCCCAGTCGCGCTGGCACCGCATGGCCGCGGCGAACGCATCGTCGTCGGTCACGACCAGGCCGCCTTCACCGTAGGCTCCGAGATTCTTGCCGGGATAGAAACTGAAACAACCCATATCACCGATCGTGCCGGCCGCGCAGCCCTGACAGGTGGCGCCGTGCGCCTGAGCAGCGTCTTCGATGACAACGAGGTCATGGCGCTGCGCAAACGCGGTCACAGCCTGCATATCGACCGGCAAACCGTGTAGATGAACCGGCATCACGGCGCGGGTACGGTCGGTCAGCGCGCCGTCGAGCTGGCGCGCATCCATGCTGAGGGTATCGGCATCCACGTCGACAAAGCGCGCCGTTGCGCCGGCGTAGTCGATCGCGGCAACCGTTGCGACAAAGGTACTGGCGACGGTAATGACCTCATCGCCAGGACCGATACCAGCGGCCAGCAATGCGAGATGCAGCGCGCTCGTGCCCGAACTCACGGCCACCGCGTGGCGGGCACCCACAAATGCGGCAAACGCGGCTTCGAACGCCTCAACCTCCGGACCGAGGGCATATCGCCCACTCGCGAGCGTCGCCAGGACGGCTGGCTCGATTTCCGACTTCAAGTCCTGATACTGCGTGCGCAGATCGACGAACGGTACGGATTCACTGCTCATGGAAATTTCTCATCGCGCAGAGTCGGGCGCAGCCAGACTCGCAGTCGGGCCGTCAGCAGAGGCCGAATGCGCGCCGCCTGACGGTGTAATCGTGCATCACACGGAAACTGGCATACCGTGTTCGAGCATCGAACGTTCTGCTGCCTCGAGCAGACGCACGACCTGCAGGCCGGCCAGACCATCGTTGGGAGGCGTCACGCGATCGCGTACGCAGCGCACGAAGTTCTCGGCCTCGAGCAGCAGAGCTTCGCGGGCATCCAGGCGCGGCGCCAACATGTCGCCCATCCGGTAACCGATCAGCGTGTCGTAGATCTCGTTTCGTGTCTCCGTGGTGATCCCCCGGTCGTAGATCTTCACCTTCTCGCTCGCCTGCAGGTCATCGTAGACCAACATCTTCCTGCTCCCGCCGAGCAGGGTCTGTCTGATCTTGACCGGCGAGAGCCAGTTCACGTGAATATGAGCGATCAATGAACCGGGATACATGCACGTGAGATAGGCGACGTTGGCGGGCTTGCCCGGCACATGCGCTTTGCCGGTTGCCGATACGGTTTCTGGCAAGCCTGGCAATACGTAGCCGAGGATCGCGAGATCGTGCACCGCGAGGTCCCACAGCACACTGACATCGGCCTGGAACAGCCCGAGATTGACGCGCACCGAATCGAAATAATAGATCTCCCCCAGTTCACCCGACTCGACCAGCTCGCGCATCTTGCGAACGGCCCCGGTGTAGATGAACGTGTGATCGACCATCAGCGTCAGACCACTCGCCCGCGCCCGGTTTACCAGATCTTCGGCCTCCGCCGTGCTGGCTGCCAACGGCTTTTCGACGAACACGTGCTTGCCCGCTTCGAGGGCCAGGGTCGCGAGCCCGTGGTGCGTTGCCACCGGCGTCGCGATCGCGACGGCGTCGACATCAGGGCTTTCAACGAGTTGCCGGTGATCGGTCGTTGTACCTACGCCCGGATACTGTTTGCTGACCAACTCCAGGCGGGCCGCGTCCAGGTCGCTTACGTAGCTGACCGTCGCGCCGTCGGCTGCCATGAAATTGCGTACGAGGTTCGGACCCCAGTAGCCGTAACCGATTACGCCGATCTTCAGCACGTCGGCGTGTCGTCGGAAGCCGCGGAACGCTCGTCGCTGCCGCGCTCGCGCGTATCACCGACGATGCGCGCAGGACATCCCACCACGAGCGCGTGGTCGGGTACATCGCGGGTCACAACCGAGCCGGCACCGACCATCGCGCCAACACCGATCGTAACGTTCGGCAAGATTGTGGCACCTGAACCAACCGAGGCGCCGGCGCGGACCCGGGTTGGCAACAATTCCCAGTCATCGCTGGTCTGCGGCTCACCAGCCGCGTTGGTGGCGCGTGGAAAGAGATCGTTGGTGAACATGACACCGTGGCCGATAAATACGCCGTCTTCGATCGAGACACCCTCACAGATAAAGCTGTGACTCGAAATCTTGCAGTTTGCACCGATGTCCACATCGCGTTGGATTTCTACAAATGGACCCACCCGCGAACCCGGGCCGATCCGGCAACCATAAAGATTTACGAGACTCGGCTGCATCACCGCAGCCGTCGGGTCGAGCATCACGTCGTCAGCGATCATTCAAACGTCGTTTCCTGTTGTGGCGGCTCAGGAGGCCGCGTCCAGACGCTACCGCACACCGGCCATCGGATGGCAGCGGCTTTCAATTGAGCGACCCGCGCATCAGTTACGAAGATCGGTCGGACAGGTGACGTTTGACGGTGGCGGGATTGCCGGCCACCAGCACATCGTCCGGCACGCAGCTGCGCACCACACTCCCCATTGCGACCAGAGTACCGTCACCGACTCGCGCGTTTTCGATCACTACGCTGCGGGTGCCCAGATAACAGCCGCGACCGATTTCGACACCGCCCGACAGGCACACACCGCCCGCGATACAACTATAGTCGCCGACGATAACGTCATGGCTGACAACCGAGTTGGGCAGTACGACCACGTGCCGGCCGAGGGCTGCATTCGCCGTCACCGTGGCGTTTTGCAAGATCACCGTGCCCGCCCCCAGCGACGCGTGACGCGACACGGCGGCGCTCGGATGCACCAGGGTCAGGTAGCGCTCGTCAGGAATTCCGGCGCGCGCGAGCAGCGCCGGTTTGCCGCGAAAACTCGCCGGGCTGCCGATGCCATTGACGAACCAGCAGTCCGTCAGGTCGGCAGCCGCCGCGAACGGCCCCAACACCGGTCGGCCCAGAAAGTGGACGCCATGGGTTTGCGGATCGTCGTCCAGATAGCCCACACAGTCGTAGTGTTCACTGCCACCGGCATCGTTCAGGTCCATCAGCGTGTCGACGATGTCGACCGACGTGCCGCCCGTGCCCAACACCACGACGCGTCTGCTCAAGTTCAGCGTCCCTGCCAGTCGGGCCGACCGCGTGCGACGAAAGCGCGCACGCCGGCGTGGAAGTCATCGCTACCGTACGCCCGCGTAACGAGATCGTGATCGTCGACGACGCCCGCCTCGATCAGCCGAGCCAGCGCCGTCTTGGTCACGGCCATCGTGACCGGTGCATGACTCGCAAGCGTCGCTGCGCGCGCCGCCACAACATCGTCGAGCGCTTCCGACGGCGCGATCTCCAGCACGTAGCCATTCGCCAGCAACTCCTCGGCCGGCACCATTTCCGCGAGCAACAGCATCCGGCGAACGATGGACGGGCCGAGCTGCGCCATCAGCACGGCCAGATTGCCAGTGGACAGACAGTTCCCGAGTGTCCGCGCAATGGGCACTCCGAAACGGGCACCGGGCGTTGCGATGCGAAAGTCACAAACGCTCGCGATCGCCATGCCGCCGCCGACCGCCCATCCCTCAACGACCGCGATCGTCGGTATCTCCAGGCTGGCAACAGCGCCGACGTATCTTGCGATCGCCGCCTCGTAGCGCACGCCGTCGTCTCCGGATTCGAACGTCATGAACTGTTCGATATCGGTACCCGCGATGAACGCTTTGCCGCCAGCGCCGCGCAGCACCACCACCCGGACGTCGTCGCGGGCAGCGATGGCTGCACAAGACTCGGCGAGCCCCTCGTACATATCCCAGGTCATGGCGTTGCGGGCGCGCGGTCGGTCGAACCAGATCTGCGCAACGTGACCAGCTATCTCGAGTCTGGTCTGGCCTGCATCCGGCGCCGGATCGGCCGGCTTGTTCATATAGCCTTCTCCATCAGGACCTGCTCCGGCGGGGAGCGCGTCCATGTTCAGTTTACGAATCTGGCGCGGGCAGGTTGAGTGCCCAGTCACAGAATGCCTGCACTTCACGACGCTCGCCGTGCGTGGGCGGGTACACC
>JBCCEJ010000097.1:0-18812 GCA_039030335.1 Pseudomonadota bacterium
GGCACTTCCCGTTACGGACGATACTGCGAAGGCGAAAAGGAGATCGAAATCGGCTGGACGTTTCTTGCGAGAAGGTGCTGGGGCGGCAGCTACAACGGTGAGTTGAAGCGATTGATGTTGAATCACGCATTCGGTGTGGTCGACAAAGTCCTCTTCCGCATTGGCGCGAACAACGTGAGGTCTCAAAAGGCAATAGAGAAGATCGGAGGTGTCAGGGATGTCGCTCCCGATGCCAAAGGGAACGTCTTGTACAGAATAGCCCGGGAGCGCTACCGCAAGTGCGAGCCGGACAGATAGCCTTGCGGTCGTTACCGACCCGCGGGAAGCTCATAAGATTCGAGACGAAAGTATGAGACCCGGTAAGCATGGGGCAGGTAATACTCAATGCAACTGCTCGTGTCGCCTCCCGTGGCGTGGATTGCGGCCACCGCACTGAGACTCGATGAAGAGTTGCCGAACTCTGGAATAAAAACGTCCCCGTTTGACCGCAATAAGCAGGCCTTCAATTGTCCTCTTGTTGTTGAAACGACGGTTGGGCCAGGGTGACCCAGACTGGCGATGAGTATCTGGGGAATCGACCAACGTCTCCAGATAGGGAAGAGCGAGACGGTTACGCAAGAGGCTCGGCGCGCAGAGGGCGCAATTGGCCGGGAGACGTTGCGAACCGCGCGCCAGTAGCGTACACAAGCAATGGTATGCCGGTTGGCTCGACTGTCCGGTATCTAGCGCAAAGCTTCGAGAAGGAACTGTGAGTAATGCGGCAACAACCACCTTTCAGGGCCCCAAACACCCGAAATTCGAGAAAGCGGAGCTACCCAATAGCGACCGCTTTTGCGCTTCTCATGTCGGTGCCGATGGGCGCGTCGGCCAGAGACGTAACTACTGATGTTCTCGATTCGGCATTGTGGAGCACGATGAACTGGCCTGGATTTTCGACATCAGACTTTGCGAAAAGAATTCCTGGTGACGCCGGGTATTTGACCGAAAGGGGACCTGAGGACGTGGTCGTATTCGGGCTGCCGGGGCTCGCGATAGTCGTGAAGGACCCGTCAACCGGCAACATCGACGGAAAGTACCGGATCATTGTGACCAAGAAGAAGGATCCAGAGCCTCTGTGTGAGCAGGTTCGAGCGGACTTGATCGGTGTCTATGGCGAACCGCATAAGCACGTTCACAATGCCAAGACCGATCCCTTGATGGTAATGACTTCCCGGACAGCTGGCATCGTGATCGGTGCGTCTACAGAGATCGACGAGGTCGTGGAGTGGATAGTGGGCAAGAGTCGCATCAGGCAGTATTGTCGTGGACTGCAGACCTCAAGCGTAAGCAAATCGACGCCGCCCTCCTACATAAATCAACGTATGACGCTGGCGTTCGGTGACCGCATGCAGGGACGAGCGCTTGCGGGTAGTTCAGTGAAAGAAGGCGGCGAAGGTGACGCGAAAACGCAGCATCGAGGGGCTGACAAGGCGTCTACGTTCCTCGAAGAACACGATGACGCACCGGGTGGTGACAATTAGGCGAGAGATGCACCGGCTGGGACACCGACTCTGAGCGGTGCGCGTCAAACCTGTTGAGGCTGTACTGGCGACTGGCAGCACTTGCTGTCGATTGCCAGTCGCTCGGTTTGGTTTCGTTCCGATCAGCGCGCTGGAAAAGCCAGGGTACTGGTGGTCGCCTGAGTATACGGCTTAGTTTTCGTCTGCAGGACAATATAAACCGGTGTCTCGGTTGCTGGCGACGAATAGACTGTCGAGAGTTGCGTGAAAATTGTCATCATCAGCGATACCCATGAGCGTCATGAAAACCTCGGCGCGATCGACGGCGATGTACTCATCCATTGCGGCGATCTGTTTAACCTCCGAAGTGATGACTCGACACAGTTAAAGAGAGTGGACGACTGGTTCGGGCGGCAGGAGTTCGACGTCATTCTCTTAACCGGCGGTAATCACGATCTGCTACTGGAACGTAAGTTGCTAAAACGATCACAGCCCTTCGAGAACGCAGTCTTTCTAAAAGACATGGTGCATTGGCACAATGGAGTGTGCTTCTACGGTGCGCCATGGGTTCCGCTGCTGACGCGCCATGCGTTTTATGCTGACGACAGTGAACTGAGGAACCGATGGGCTCGAATTCCGCAGGAGACGAACGTGCTGATTACGCACATTCCTCCATACTCAGTGATGGACCGGTCGAGCCGCGGAATGGAACTGGGTTGCAGGCACCTTGCGGAGGCTGTTCAGCGTGTGAAGCCTGTCGTCCATTGTTTCGGGCACGTGCACCACAGCGCCGGTGTCGTCCAGGGGTCAGACACGCTGTTCGTCAATGCGTCATCAGTCAACAGTCAGCTCGAAGTTGTACACGCACCGGTGGTGCTGGAGCTTTGAGACGGCGCGTGGCGCGGTTGCCGTTGCAGCAACTCGCTGGCAACTCGGCTCCTGAACAAGGCAGTCCGCGCCCCTTGTGTCCTTACCGTACGAGCGTCGACTCACGTGGTCATCCGTTTGGAATAAGGTCGTGACCGAGGTCCTGTTCGTCTGTACCGGCAACGTCTTCAGGAGCCTCGCGGCCGAACTGGCCGTAGCGAGAGTTCTGTCGTCAGATCCGACGTTTTCGGTCAGTTCGGCAGGGACTGCCGATCGGCCAGAACTCGAGGTACGCGGCGACGTCCTGGCGCACCTTGGGTCCCATGCGCTGGACGCCTCCCGGCATCGGCGTCGTCAGCTGACAGAGGGTCTGCTCGAGCGCTCCGACGTGATCATCGCGATGAGTACACCCCACCAGGTGGAAATTGCTGAACGGTTCATGCGGGAGGTGCCGTTGTACACGGCGTGCGCGGGAGTCGGGGAGGTGGCGCTGCCGGATGTGGACGAGTTGTTCAAGCCGGAAGAGTTTCTGACTGAGCCGGCGCTGGCGTATGTTCGGGACACGATCGACCGGATTATTGAAATGGCCCCGGCAGTGGCTGCCGGAATCATGGGCCGGCAGAGTGCGACGCGTTCGTAGACGACTCATCAGTCGGCCCATGGTGTGCTCAAGTGGCGGTAACCAGAGTCACATTTTGACGACGATGTCCTCTCGAAGCTCAACAAGACCGACCTACCTGGGGTATGGTCGCTGCAAAATTACGTTCGAACCGTGAGACGACCGTGAGTGCAGTGGCTCCCCTTGTCGTAGGGGTTTTGATGATTCTGGCAGGGCCTTACCTGCTTCACCGTGCAGCGCGCGCGAAACGCATGGCAAAGAAGGCCGAGCGTTGGCCTACAGTCGAGGGCTCTATCGTGTCGTCCGAGGTCATCGAGTTCGGACCCGCGCCAAAATCGCATTCGTGCAGGGTCACATACGAATACGACCCCGGCATTGGTACCATCACGGGCGACCGGGTGTCGTTTTTCGATATCTCGACTGCGGAAGAAGCGAACGAGTTTGCCGCCCGGTTCACGCAAGGGTCGACTCACCCGGTTTACTACCATCCGTCGGATCCGCACCGGTCTGTGCTCGTGCCTGGCATTTACGGAAAGAACGAGACACATGGTTCGGCTATGGCGGTCATCTTGATGTTGGGCGGTATCGCCGTCCTTGGCGGGGCCGTGTTTTGAAGGCGCGTTACGTGCGTCGGGTCCACCCGGTTTGGGGCCGCATGCAGCGCAGCCATCTGTCTCGCCCAATGGGAGCTGGAGCACATGGGTATGTGGGTCGGGCGGGTTTCGGGAGCCGCGATAGTGGGTTTCGTGGCCTATGGCGGCTATATCTACGTCGACCGTGGTTATCTCACACGCCCGGAGCTGCCTCCGGGCGCAACGTCGTTTGCGTTTCGCAGCGGATTGAGGGCAATCGCGGTCGACTTCCGGGTGGACCGGGAGGCCCGCCAGTACCTCGGGATCCCGTCTGAGGTGCCGCAATGGGCGAAGGACGAGTGGTCATGGTGTCGTCCTCCGAGCGAAGCCGAGGCGGCGGCGACACCTCCACGCTCCGACCTGGGTGACCAGAGTCAGTTGGAGGCCATCTGCAAAGTTGAGCGGGACGGCGAGGTTGTGACGCGCGGTACCATCTACTCTTTGCCGAAACCCTAGCTCGGATATGCGGGCGCCAGGCGGGAGAGAACGTGCCAGATTTCGAGCAGCGCATCGCAGAGAGTTTCGCGCGCATGGGCCTGATGCATACCCTCGGCGCGGAATTGACCTACGTGATGCCCGGCGAGGTGCATATTGCCGTCTGGCCGAAGCCCGAGATCACGCAGCATCATGGATTTGTGCACGCGGGTGCGCTGACAGCCGTCGCTGATACAGGTTGTGGATATGCGGCGATGACGCTCGGGCCCGAAGGTCATGAAGTGCTGACCGTTGAGTTCAAAGTGAATTTTCTGCGCCCAGCTACCGCTGAGCGGTTCGTCGCAAAGGCAACGGTTGTAAAACCCGGCCGCTCGCTCAGCGTGTGCCAATGCGACGTAGTTGCCCACGATGGCGAGAAGCAGCTAAGTGTCGCGCTGATGCAATGTACAATTATGACCGTTCCGCCCGAGTTGATACCGGGCGGCTAGTCGGCGCCAACTGCGCAGCGCGGCGCGCTCAACAAGACGCTGTTTTCACCCGATGCGTGAGGTGTTGCCCCAACGCGCGCGACGGCCTCAACGGCTGCCGGTCCAACGGGTAAGCACGACCGAGGCACGTAAAGGCATGTCGATGGGCAACATCATCAACTTCTACGCGGTCAAGGATGACTACGGCTGTTTCTCGAATTTCGCGCCGTATCCGATCAATATGAAGGGGAAGCTCTGGCCTACGTCCGAACACTACTTTCAGGCGCAGAAATTTGCCGGCACTCGCCACGAGACCGAGATCCGTAAAGAGAAGTCGCCGATGAAAGCCGCGCGAATGGGCCGCGAGCGCAAACGGCCGCTCCGCCGGGACTGGGAAACGGTCAAGGACGATGTCATGCGCCAAGCCGTCCTCGCGAAGTTCAGCCAGCACATGGAACTGCGACGCATTTTGTTGGCGACGGACAATGCCACTCTGGTCGAGCACACGGCGAACGACCACTACTGGGGTGATGGCGGCGATGGTGCTGGCAAGAACATGCTGGGCGTCATCTTGATGGAAGTGCGCGAACGGCTTCGTGATGAGTGAAGGGGTGGTGCTAACGCTCCGTGCGGTTATTGCGGGCGATGAGAAGTCGTGGGTGCTGTTTCAGCACGGTACGTGTGTCATCGTGATGGAACCCGATCCGGATCTTGAATCGCAAGCAGTCGAGCTGCTGAAAGTCTGGGGACCGGCGCAACCAGGGGCGTCGGCTGGTGACTTCTCCACTATCGATTTGGGAGACGACGCCGGTTGGGTTGTGACCAGTCACCACAAGGACATTTTCACCTATGTGGCGCCCGACGAGGCCGGTGCAGATCCAACCGAGCTATCCGTCGGGATGTACGGGCGCTTCAAGCGCGGCGAAGATGCCGCGTCGCTGACGGTCGTGCACGTCGAAGACAAGCGGCTCGCTTTGTAGCCTCCCGGTCCGAATCCAGACGCTGACCGTTGGGGAGGGTCATCTGTCGCGCCGCCCTGCATGCGCTTCCAGGCGAACCGGTACATCACGTTGAAGGCCCTGCACGGGCTCGAACCCTTTGGATATCCGGCAGTCCAATCGCGAGATGCGCACCCGGCCGGAGGCGCGCTCTATACCGAGACGCGAATTGAAAGATGACCGCAGAAACCGGGCAGTTTGATACGCAGATCCGCGCGACATTCAGGCGGGCGGAAGAGCAGGGACTCAAAATCGCGCTGCGGGGCAAGATTGTCGCCGTAGCCCTGCTGGTCAGCTATCTGGCGGTCACTCGCGGGCCGGCGTCGGCGCCGGTGTTTCTGATGGCGGGCGCGTTGTTCATCGTGTTCGGCATGCTGCACTACTGGATTATCGGCACATCGCGGGACCGGCCGTGGGTCAAGTACGTGTTCATCACCATCGACATCGCGTTGCTGTCCGTGTTCGTCGCGCTGGGTCCGGCTGACCTGAATCACGAGTTGCCGAAGGCGATGACTTTCAGGTTCGGCGGCTTTCACTACTACTACGTCATCGTCGCCATCGCCGGCTTCAGCTTCTCGCCGGGATTGATGTTGTGGGCTGGCGTCGCCGGAAGCATCGGTTGGGTAGGCGCTTTCTACTACGTGCTCGGCAACGCTGACCGGGCGCTGCAGTGGTCAGACGTGCCAGCCGGTGCAACGCCGGAGCAGTTTCTGGCCGTGGTGCTGGACCCGCATTTTCTGCCGTTCGGCACCCGGCTGCAGGAGTCGATGCTACTGATTATCATCGCTGCTCTGTTGACGCTGGTCATGAGTCGGGCACGGCGCACTGTGTACGCGCACCTCGAGGCGGAAGCGGAGCGGCGCAACGTGAGCGACCTGTTCGGCCGGCACGTGCCGCGTTCGGTCGCCGAGCTGATGATCGAGGCGCGCGGAGAACTGGCACCTACGGAGCGGCAAGCGACGGTGCTGTTTGCTGACGTCGCCGGTTTTACGAACCTCACCGAGCGACTCGGGCCCACCGGCATTACCAACGTGCTCAACGCCTATTTCGACGACGCCGCCAACATCATCGGCGCGGAAGGCGGAATCATCACGCAGTTCCAGGGCGATGCCATTCTGGCGGTGTTCAATCTTCCGGCGAGCGACCCGGACCACGCCGGCGCAGCGCTCCGGGCAGGCACGCGCATGCTCGAGAAGGTCGCGTCGTCGCGTTACGATGGCGAGACCATCGGGATCCGGGTGGGCATCAACACGGGCAATGTCGTCGCCGGCAACGTGGGTGGCGGTGGACGCGAGAACTACACCGTGCACGGTGATGCGGTGAACGCGGCCGCGCGCTTGGAAGCCATGAACAAGGACCTCGGCACCACGCTGCTCGTGTCGAAATCGACTGCTGATCTTGTGCCGCATGCCGGCCTGGAACGCGTTGGGTCCGTGGACGTACGTGGACAGAGTGACCAGACCGTGGTGTTCACGCGTCCGGTAGTCTCTGAAACGAGCGACGACTGATACGACTCTGGAGCCCGAGGACTTTGCCGGAAGCACGTATTGCGAATTATCGGGTCGCGCCGTGGTGCCGTGCGCGCGCCGATTGACGCGACGGTATTGTTCGAACACGCAGAGATGGTCGGCTTCAGTCGGATGACCTGACTCCACGGGCTGGCGTTCTGCGCATGGCTGATAACGCCGCTGCAACTGTTCGTCGTGGTTGAACGCCAGGAGGATCGTCGGCCGGTTACAGAGCGCAGCGCTCGACTTTGAAATGACCGGGCATCGGGCGCGGGACTCAGGCCTGGGTGTGGCGCAGGCTCTTTCGCCGCCCACGTGGTCGACTACGACGGCCACAACCTGTCAGCGGTGTACCGCGCGCACCACGTCGTGCGTCGTTACCAGTCATCCGCTACACCAGTTTATGGTGGGCTTTGCACCGTCCCGAGTCACCGCATAAGTTCGGCCTCGCTCGCCGAGACGGTCATACCAACGGCGATCTACACCTTCAGCTACAGGCAGCGCACGACCGTCCAGCAGACGCTCATAGAAAAGCGTAACGCCCGCACTACGCCGGCGCCCGACGTAGTACCGGTGGCCCACGTCAGTGGCGGTGAAGTCGAAAAAATGAATGTGGTCAGGGCGTCCGGTGCGCGGCATACAACGGCCGAGACGCTCGCCCTGTCCGAACAGCCATTGCGATGCCTGCAGTACGCGATCGTCGCGATTCACGGTCACGTAGTGCTGACGGCTGAGTCTCATGTCCGCAAGCCACGGGCCAAGGTCCGAGGGCGGGATGTCCGCGGCGTTTTGAATCACCGTGTCGAACAGCGTGTCGTCATACTGAGAGAGATCTGCCTGCAAGGCCCAGGCGCGAAACAAGATGTTGCCCATGCTGTGAACCAGCAACGTGGTTCGTAACGCGCGCTTTGCGTCCAAGGTTGCGCGCCGATGGCTCGCATAAGCGCGCATAACCGCTTCGAGATCCCTGGCTGCGGCGCGAGCGCTGGTGTCCGCGTAACCGAGTGGTCCGGCGTAAGACGGCCAGTGCACCGCAATGACGGCCGCGCTGTTCTCACTTTGCAGCCTGGACATAAGGTTCTCTTCGATGAGCTTTTGCGGATGTTTGCCGCGCCCGTGGATGAACACGATGAGATTGTCGACGGCGCCGGTGTTCTGGACATACTGGTAGGCGCTATCAAGAATCTTGCCGAAGGCGTCGATGGGTTCGCAGACGGCTTTCGCGGGATCGGTCACCCAGTTCTGAAAGTAGACGACGCCGGCGGAAGAGCCGGCGGTGCATCGCCGCGGCTCAGGCCAGCTGTCAGCGTAATGCGCGCGCGGCTTGGCGCACCCGGCGAGCAACGCGAGCGCCAGCAAGGCGAAGGCGAGTTTGAGCACCTGAAGCATCGGCATGTTCTCTTCCGTTCGCGAAAGCTGGTCGGACGGATGCCTGGTTCGACGGCGCAAACGTCCGACCAGCTATGGTCAGCTCAAGACTTCAAAGTGGGCGTTTCGCGGTCGGTTGCCGCAGATCGAAGTGATGTCCTGCGGGCACGCAGAGAGGCAGATCACGAGGTTCATCTCGGCGCGCATGACGATGTAGTCACCTTTCTGATACTGCGGTGGATTCGGCTTGACCGTGCCGTCCGTTTCCACCGGCGTGTTCTGCCAGAGATTGAAAGGTGACGGTGTCTCGGTGATCTTGTAACCGGTCGTGATCATCGCCTCCCAGAGATTGTCCGTGCAGTTACGGTGGTACTCGCGGCAGCCGAGTTGCTCGTACCGGTAGCGGTCACAGGCGGCCAGCAAGGTGTCGTGCGCGCCGTCGGCCGTATCCTCGATGATCTTCAAGATCTTGCGGCGGCGGTTCGTGACCATCGCATCGCCTGTTTTCGGCCGATAGCGTTCGAACGAAACACGACAGTGTTCCATCGACATGTACTCGGTGGTGTCCGAAGCGTTGAATGCCCAGCAATCCACCACCTGCGTGCCGTGCGTGTTGATGACTTTGACCTTGGCGCCCTTGGGCACGAGCGCGGCGCGCGCGTGGCGGGCCGGGATGGTGGTGAGAGAAGTCTTGCCGGCAGGTTTGGTCACGTTGTTGACTCCGGGTAACTGAGGGTGGCTAACCGATGCGGATCGCGATACTGGGCAATGCGGCCGCGGGGCAGCGTCGCGGCGTCGCTCTCCTATTCTCGTTCGACTCGCAGCCTGGAATAGGCATCCATCCAGATGAGACTCGTTTCGTCATCCGCGTTGGCACGTCCCTCCAGATACGCCTTCGTGTTGCTCTGGTCGGTTATCCAATCCGGCAACGGCTCCAGCTTCTGGTCGAGCTTCTCGAACAGACTGTCCCAGTGGATCGGGATGACATGGATAGGGCTTTTCTGGCGCTTACGCTGTGTCACGAATGTGTCCCAATAGGCGTTGCGATCTTCGGCCGACATCTTGTCGACGAGCGCCGTCGTCAGGAACACGAAATCAGCCGGCTTGGTGAGGCGCGCATCGAGTGACAGTCCGGCACTGGTCTGCACGATGAAACTGGCGATCGGGTGCTCTATGTGCAGCGTGTAGCTGATGCCCTCTTTGAAGCTGAGCGCATGGGCCGGTGCGGTGAAGGCCTCGGTGACATTGCCTTTCAGCGCATTGTCCAGACATTCCCAGCCGTATTTTCCATGTGCCGAGTGGTAGGCGGTGAGTTTGAAGTCGCCGCGTGCCCATACTCTGTCATCACGCAGCAGTTCAAACGGCACTGCGCCTGGCGGCGATGCTTCCGGTCGCGCCTCGCTCACCAGGCGTTCACAGTCTCCAAACTCAAAACCGCTGTCAGGGACTCGTGCCTGAGCTTCGGCGACGCGGCAGGTGTCAACTGTACCGACCAGGGTCGCTTTCGTCAGCTTGGCCACTGTCGCTGCGTCCATCACATGGTCGTAGTGCGAATGCGCGACCACGACGGCGTCGAGCCTTGAGATCGAAGCCTTCCGCAGGTGTTTCTTGATGATCTTGGGATTCGGCGACAGCCGCGTAAGCACCACCTCGAAGAGGTTTGGTCGGGACAGATACCCGTCGACCATCAGGCTGGTTTTGCCATCGCTGAACAGCAGCGTCGAATTGCCGAAGAACGTCACCTCGATCGCACGAGCGTCAGGCGGGGCGTCGGCCAATCTCGGCAGCCTGACGGGGTCAGACAGGTCGGTCGGCAAAACCGTCATCTTCGAGCAACCGGTCGTCAGTCCCAGGGCCGCGATGACGGCAAACAGGAGCGCCAGTTTCGTTGCCGGCAACCAGCTCGTCGGTGACCATAGTGCGCGCATCCGCGGTGCTCCTCGTAGCTGGTGCGGTTGGCGCGTGTCGCGTTTGATGGAAGCCTGCGCCGATCGTCTGACTGCTACCGACATCATTGCGCGATGTTGTCCGGGTTTCCAGGCAGCGAGTTGACAGAGCGGCAAATAGGGGAGCGTCAGCTGCCCGAGATTCCGTGTAGTTGGAGTCAGTTGCGGCGCCAGAAGCGCGGCAGTACGGTCGCTGCTCGCTCGCCGTCTGGCGCCAGAACGCGGAACCTGGTGCCGGGTGACCAGTGACTCTGGTCGATCAGGCCGATAGCCGCGTTGGAGCCGAACGCGTATGACCACGTGCAAGAGGAGATCCGCCCGACCCGCTCGCCGTCTTCGTCGATGACGGGCCAAAACTGCGTCATCGGCGGAGCTGCGCCACCTTCGATCCGTACCGGACGCAGTTGCCTGGTTGGTGCTCGTTTCTCGCGTAGCGCTGCGAAGCCCAGACAGCCTATGTCGCTGTCCAGGTGGCAAACGCGCCCGAGACCGGCCTCGAACGGCGTCATATCCGGCGTGATGTCGGACAGATAAGAAAGCATTCCGCCTTCGATGCGGTCGATCTGGCAGGGCGAACCGACGCGGATGTCGAGGTCGCGACCTGCTTCCATCAGTTCGTCCCAGAGCGCGCCGCCGCCGCCGTCGTCTGCTGCACCGTCGTAGTAGAGCTCGAATCCGTCCTGGGTTGAGAATCCTGACCGGGCCAGCAACATGGATTTCCCGTGAACCGCTACCCGTGTATGGCGGAAGAATCGGATTTGCGCCGCTTCTTTGCCCCAGACGCGTTCGACGAGAGTTTGTGCCAAGGGCCCCTGGATCCCGAGTGGTGAAACGTCGGGCTCCTGCACGGTGACGTTCAGCTTGAGGCCTGCCGCCAGTGCCTTGAAATAGAGCAGCAGGTCCGAGTCGGCAATCGACAGCCAGTAGTGGTCGGGCCCCACCTTCACCAGCACGGGGTCGTTGGTCATGCCGCCATTTGCGTCTACTGTCGGGGCGTAGAAGCACTGGTCATCTCGCATCGCGCCCACGTGGCGCGGTGTCGCCATCTGCACGAGGCGAAGCGCATCGGGCCCGACGATCTCGACCTGACGCTCACAGCCGACGTCCCATAGCTGGACGGCTTCTCGCAGATGCCGGCAATCGGCTTCCGCAGACTCGAAGTCAGCCGCGATCAGCGTGTGGTTGTACACCAGCATGCTCTTTGGTTGCGCTGCGAACGAGCGTTCGAAGAACGGCGAACGTCGCATGCGCACCGTCAGGGGCATGGTGGTCTGGGTGGTTTGCAAACGGGTGGACCTGGTGTTGCCGGCCGTTGGGCGCGGATGCGCGCTACGTCCTGAGAGCAGCGGGCCAGTAAACACGGCAACGCAGATTCGCAATGGTGTGAAGGCGACCCCTATGTGTCGCGTTCTCGACATCCGGCCAGCGCGAGCGACGGGCCAACGAATGCAACAGCGGTTCCCGAGGCTCGCTATACCGCTTTATCGGTCGCGTAGAGCGCTGGGCAGACCATCGCACATGTGGACGATCAGGCCTCTTTCGCGATCGCCCGTTTTAGTTTTTCGACCTCTTCCGCCTTCATCTGATAGCTGTGCTCGCTGTCGGGAAACGCGCCGGAGCGAACGTCTTCCGCATAGGCTCTGAAAGCTGAAACAGCGATATCGACGACGTTGGCATAACGCTTGGCGAACTTTGGCTTGAACGTGTCGAATGCACCGATCAGATCGTAGCCATTCAGCATCTGGCAAGTCCCGGCCGCGCCTGCGCCAATGGAGAACGTGAAGATCGACACCGCGTCATCGACCGCCTTGCCGACTTCGTAGGGCACCGCTTCGATCTCCAGACCGATGGCCCCGGCTTCCTCGATCGCTTTGGCGTTATCGATGATAGCCAATGCGTCTTCGACAGTACGTCCCTGCATCTTGAAGCCACCGTGCTTGTGCACGTGATGCGGAATCAGGCCCACGTGGCTCATGACGGGCACGCCCGCATCGGCAACCGCCTTGATGACGTCGAATATCTCGCGTCCGCCCTGCAATTTGAGCGCGTCGGCACCGCTCTCTTTCATCATCTTGATGGCGTTGCGTACCGCGATGTCCCTGGTTGCATAAGAGCCGTATGGCATCGCCGTGATCGAGAACGTGTTCGGTGCGCCGCGGCGCACCGCCCGCGTATGTTCGATCATCTGTTCGACGGTGATTGCGAGCGTATTTTCATGCCCGTAGAGCGTCATGCCCAGACTGTCGCCAATGCCGACGATGTCGACGCCTGCCCGCTCCGCCCACGCAGCGCTCAACACCTCGCCGACGGCCACCATGACGAGCCGTTCACCGGCGGCCTTCTTTTGTTTCAGTTGGGGGATTGTGAGTTTCTTTCGCTCGGTGGTCACGTCGTATGGCTCCTCGGGCCGCGACGATGTCGCAGCCGCCTCGTTCTCAATATCGCTTGCCCTGCTGAGCAGCGTCCTCGGCACCTTGATAGAGCAGACCGCGCCGTATAGCCGAATCTTCACGGCAAAGATCGAAATCATCGTCGTGAAGTCGGCCCTTTGGGGAATCCACCAGGGCGAAGTGATTGTAGTGGTCTTCGCCGGCGGCCAGCGCGACCCGTGTGCGCGCACCGCTCTCCTGGCGCATGGAAGGACGAATGTACCGGATCGCGCTGCCCAAGCGCCGGTCGTCGCTTCGGTTTGGCTGAGAAGCGTGAAACAGGTGCCCGTGATGTAAGGATGCTTCGCCCGGCATCAGTTCGACGAAGACGGCTTCGTCTTCGTCGACCTCTACCGCCACCTCCTGCCCCCGGGTCAGCAGGTTGGTGTCCGAGTAAGTGTCAATATGCTGAACGGCCCGCATCTTGTGGGACCCGGGAATGAACTGCATACAGCCGCTGTTGCGATCGGCCGTGGAGAGCGCCAGCCAACAGGTCACTTCCTCAGCGTCATCGAGATCCCAGTACGTCAGGTCCTGGTGCCAAGAGACGATGTGCGGCGAGTTGGCGTCCTTGGAGAACAGCGCCGCACTCCACACCAGGAGGTCAGGCCCCAGGATCTGGGAGACCGCCTTGATGATATTCGGGTGGCGAATCACGTTGTCGAATGACGGCAGCAGCCGATCGGGATAAGCGCGCAGGAGTGCAAGTTTCTCAGGCTCGTCAGCCAGCTCCGCTTCCGCAGATTCGAGGTCGTCGCGCAGCGTGCGCGCCTCGGCGGCGCTGAGGATCGGGACCGGGAACACAAAGCCGTCCTGGTCGTAGGTCTCGGCGATGGATCCTGGGGTGCGTTGGCTTTCGAGTGCGCTGCTCATGTCAGGAATGCCTCACGTTGTCGTGCGGATAGCGTCGCGAATTCTGGAATATCCCAAAGCATAAGAAAAGTTGGTAGTTTTGGTATCTGGTATCAACGAAATCGATAGTCCAATGCGCTTGAATGGATTCGACCTGAACCAGCTGGTGTGCCTGGATGCTTTGCTCCGAGAGCGCAACGTCTCTCGCGCGGCTGAGACGGTGCACCTGAGTCAATCGGCGATGAGCTGGATTCTGGCCCAGCTACGCGACTACTTCGGTGATCCATTGCTGGTTCGGTCAGGTCGTACGCTCGTCTTGACACCGTTCGCGATGACGCTAGTCGCGCCCGTGGCGGAGTTGCTGCGCAGTGCTCAGGGTTTGCTCGCCAGCACACCATCGGAGATGCAGCATCAGGCTGAACGCGTTCTCCGTGTCGTGGCATCGGATTATGTATTGACAGCCGGGTTGGCGGCCGCGGTGCAGCAGGCCACGGTGGCGTCTTCGAACCTTCGTATCGAGCTGCTGCCCTTGACGATGGCGGCGCCGAGGCTGTTGGCGAATGGCGAGATCGACCTGCTATTCGCCGGCCAGGCGCTCGATGTAGGCAAGCCGCCGGACCAGCTGGCGTTCGAGGACCAGTTCACGTGTGTCGTCTGTAGCCGACGGGGGCCGCGCGGGAAGACGCTGACGCCGAAATCGTATCTCGCCCGGCGGCATATCGTGCTGCGTTACTTTGAGCATCAGCTCACCTTTGAGGACGAGGAGGCCCTGCGCCGGCAGGGGATCGCCCGTGAGCGGCGGGTCTCGGTCTGGTCGCACGCATTGGTGCCGTCGTTGCTGGCGGGTACGGACATGATCGCGACCGTTGCCGAACGTGCGGCATTCGAGATGGTCGCGCGCTGGCCGCTGCGCAAGCTGGCGTTTCCTTTTTCGCAGGACCCCATCCGGACCTATGCTTACTGGCACGGCAGTCGTCAGGGCGACCAGCAGTTGTTTCGCTTCCTGGAACTCTCGCAGCAGGCGTTCGCCCGCAAGGGCGCAGATCTGCATCGAAAAGATGCCCGCGTCGACGCGGCGCGAGGTGGTTGATACCGCGACACCGGGCCGGACAGATGGGTATTGCTGTACGGTGTGATTTGCGTCGCCCGGCATCGCCGTTACGGCAGACTGACCGAGAAACCCCGGACGCGCGGATCAGACGTTGGCAAAGGTTCACGCGCGGCGCCTTGTCGACGCTGCCGGCCACGCGCCTGGCGCGGCGCGCTCGAATCTAGAGGCAGGCCGACTTCCACATAGTCGGAACGGAGAAACTGGGGGCAGTAGTCAATGCGACGCCGATTCGTGAATCAGTTTGCGGCCAGTATTTTTCTGTCGCTGGTAGTGCCGCGTTTGGGCGCAGATGAAGTCACGCCGCCAAACAATGTCCAACCGGCACTGGTCGACTGGTTGTTCGAGGATGCGACGAGCCAGCGCCAACTCGATACCAAGGGGCCACTGCTCTGGTCTTACCTGTTCCACGCTGAGCAACTCGGGCCGCTCGAGTCGCTGAAAACAGCGCTCGAAGGTGACGGCTACCGTTTCAAGACTTTCATCCGGCTGACGGAGCGGAGCGCCGAACCTGGCTACATGTTGGTGATGACGCGAGTGGAACGCCACACGGTCGCATCCTTGAACGCGCGCAACGCGGCGCTGACCGGGACGGCCGAACGGCACCGGGCGGCGTATCGGTATATGGATGTGGCGGCCGCGCCGTGACCCCCTGGCCGTTGTGCGCACGTCGGGCGCCGCGGGCAAGTTCACTTGACGTTGCGTACCATCCCGTAACGGAGATCATTTCTCACCGGGCTGTAGCGGGAGTCTCGCTTGCATCGGCTCTACGACACGATCGGAACCACCTGCTCAGTCACGCGATGTACCGCGGGCCCGGCGGCGCGCGTGCGCTCGCCGGAATCGGTCGGGTTGTGTGCCAGCACTTCCTTACGTTCAATCGGGCGCCGGCGGTTGCGGCTTCCCGCGAAACAGGCACTACGCGGATGACTGCCAAGACGGGCGAGCGGGCAGTCATCCGTCTTCAGCGCGCGGACGATCGCGAAGCGGTGGTCGGGCTGAACGACGCGGCTTTCGGTGGTGAACTGGAAGGGCGCATCGTTACCCGACTCTGGGCGAGCCAAATGTCAGCCGTGTCATTGGTTGCCGAATTGGCGGGAGAGATCGTCGGGCACATCATGTTTTCACCATTGACGGTTGAGACAAGGGCAGACCCACCTGCGGCAATCGATCTGCTGGGTCTTGGGCCGATGTCCGTCGCCCCTGGTTTGCAGCGACAAGGGCTTGGCTCCAGGTTGGTCACGCATGGGGTTGAGTGGTGTCAGCGCCAGGGTGTTGCCGCAGTTTGCGTCCTCGGTCATCCGGAGTTCTATCCGCGCTTCGGCTTCACTCCGGCGAGCCGGTTCGGACTAGCGTGCGTTTATCAGGTGCCGGATCCGGTGTTCATGGCCTTGGAACTCGTGCCAGGGAGACTGGATTCCGTACAGGGTACGGTGCACTACGCGCCGGCATTTTCGATTGCCGAAGCCTGACTGGCGAACGTACCGCGTTGCCGCCATGCCATTGCTCACGGAGCTGGTGCAGATAACTAATTACGGAGGATGAGCGATGCAGGCTGTGCAGGTGTGGATTTCGTTGCTGATGCTGGCGGGCCTCTCCGGGTGTACCGTCGTACCGGTAGCTCAAGACCAGTCCACGCACGGGGCCGCCTGTATCGGCACCACCCGACTGCCGGACGCGCTGGCGGGTGCTTTTACGGCCGTCGAAGATACAGCGTTGTTGCAGTCGGCCCTCGGTGCGCCCGACGATGGCAAGCTCTGTCAGGGCCAGGCTTACGAGTTACGTCCTGCGGCCAGAGTCAGAGTCTTTCGCGCGTTCAACAGCACGAATCCGAACAGTCGTCTGGGTCGGTGGTGGGTATTCGACAAGCCCGCCGGGCCGGTAGCGTCTTACCGCGCCCGCTACGAGATTTGCTATCAGTGGTCAGCGCTGGACAAGTTGGTGCAGTGCACTTTGAAGCCGGGGGCGCGCATCGTATTGGGCACGGGGCAAAGTGCCAGATGCTCGGAATTCCTGACCTACCCTGTGTCGGAAGCGCAGCAGATATACGTCGCGGAACCCGCCGCCGTGGAGAACTGCAGGGATTTCGAGGGTGTCTTCAGTTGGCAGTAGCTGGTGTGCATGCTGGGCCGGATGTCTTCTGCCGCTGGTACTCTGTCGGGTTGTGAAGTCGTGCGCGGGCGTGGTTTGCGCACGGCGGTGATTTGGAGGCATGGGTGGAAAGATCGGGGCTCGTCCGGATGTTCGGCTTTCCCGCGACTCTCATTCACGGTGACCCGTTGGTGTTGGACCGGTGGTTGTGGCTGCGGCGGCGCCTGCCCGCGACGCAAGGCGCGTTGCAGGTGCTCGACGTGGGTTGCGGCACCGGGGCTTTCACGATCGGTGCCGCCCGCCGGGGATATCGCGCTCTCGGTTTGAGCTGGGATGAGCGCAATCAGCACGTGGCCGCCGAACGCGCCAGGGTCTGCGGAGCCTCAGCAGCGACCTTTCGCATCGTCGATGTGCGCGCGCTCGATGGTGAGCACGACCTCATCGATTCGGCCGATGTCGTGCTCTGCCTCGAAAACATCGAACACATTCTCGATGACGCGAAGCTGATGCGCGACATGGCAGCGTGCCTGAAGCCGGGCGGCAAGCTGCTCTTGACGACGCCAAACGTGCACTACAGGCGAATCACGCGGGACGACGATGGGCCGTTCAGGCCGGTTGAAGCAGGCGGCCACGTACGGCGGGGCTACGATGAAGTCCGGCTCGTCGAACTTTGCCGTCAAGCCGGACTGAGTGACGAACGCATATCGTATTGCAGCGGCTTTCTGAGTCAGAAAATTACCTGGCTCATGCGCGTGCTGTCCGATGTCCACCCGCTGCTCGCGTGGGGCGCGGTACTCCCGCTTCGCCCGTTACCGCCGTTGCTGGACGGCGCCGTAACGCGCATGCTGCGATGGCCCGCGTTCAGCATATGCCTGGAGGCTCGCAAACCCGGATAACCGCTGCATACATTATCGGCGAGCGGACACCGGGACGGTTCTCTACACCTTCGCGGCAGCAAACAAATAGCGGTTTATCGAGAACATATACTCGCCGGCTGCGTCCAGCTCCGCCATGTGCTGAAACCAACGTGGCCCGTCGAGCCGGGCATCGGCCGGTACGTTTGGATCACCAGGCAGGAAAGTCGACATCTGCCGGGAGAATGCGTCGTCGCTGAAAGACCAGTTGACGATCGGATGGACGATGCGCCCGGTTATCTGGAACCCGGCATCGGTCAGCCGGCGGCTGAGTGTTTTGGGCACCGCTGAGGAGCCGTAGGGACGCTTGAGCTCAGCGAGGACGCGGGCAAGGAGCTCCGGATGCCGGCAGTGCCATACGAGCGAATCCCAATCCGTGTCGAGCAACACCACGCGCCCGGAGGGCTTCAACACCCGGCGCATCTCGGCGAGTGCGGCGTCGATGTCCGGCACGAAGCAGAGCACCTGTGACGCGGTGACGACGTCGAACTGTTCGCTGTCTACCGGCAGTGCATCTGCGCCGCCCTCAAGGAACGTAGCCTGAGGGCAGATGCGGGCCGCCATGGCGACCATTGGCGGCGCCGGGTCGACGCCCGTGACGCTGCCGGTCGGTCCCACTTCGTGGACCATCTCACGCGCCAGAATGCCATTGCCGGAGCCCACGTCGAGAACAGCCTCGCCTGTGCGCAAGGCGAGCAGGTCGCGCGTGACTTCGCGTTGGCGCACCATGTCGCGCGACTGCGCCACTTTCTCCTGCTTTTTTGCTGCAGCTTCGTCGTAGTAGGCGTCTGGCATCGCGTCTCTCTGCGGGCCGAAAGTCAACTGAGGCTAGCAGACCCCGCCCGGATGCAAACAAGCTATTCAAGCAGGGAGTTATAAACCATCACATAAGCTGAACAATCATGACTCTCTTAGAGGCCAGAAAAGCCGAAATTTGTCCAGTCATGTCATGGAAATTCGCTAGCGCTTCAGATATGTGAAATGTTCAGATCCACAATACAAGCTCTGCCTCCAACATTATTTGGACAACAGACACTCTATTGTCATGTACATCATTACCACACATAGACATACGTCGA
>JBCCEJ010000098.1:0-18665 GCA_039030335.1 Pseudomonadota bacterium
GGCCGTAGCGCCAGCGGGTGACATTCATGCCGATCGGATTCTGATTCTAGATTTCGGCTCCCAATACACGCAGCTTATTGCCCGGCGCGTGCGCGAGGCCGGCGTTTTCTGCGAGATTCTGCCCTTCGACGTCGACCCCGGGCGCATCGCCAGTTTCGGCGCGCGGGGGTTCATCCTGTCGGGTGGTCCGGAATCGGTGTACGACGCGCTCGACTACCGGATCCCAGCGCCCGTGCTGGCGAGCGGCGCACCGTTGCTCGGCATCTGCTACGGCATGCAGGCCATGGCTTCGCAGCTGGGCGGCAAGGTCGCCCCATCCACTGAGCGCGAGTTCGGCCACGCCGTGGTTCGCCAGACTGCTGACTGCGTCTTGCTGGACGGACTGGAAGGCGCCGAGGGGCACGCTGAACAGTTGAACGTATGGATGAGTCACGGCGATCGCGTCGAAGGCTTACCAGCCGGATTCGAGGTCGTGGCGACCAGCGCCAATGCGCCGCTCGCGGCGATGCAGGATGTAGAGCGTCGGTACTTTGCGCTGCAGTTCCACCCGGAGGTCACGCACACCGAACAGGGCGCGGTCATTCTCAGCCGCTTCGTACACGATGTCTGCGGGTGCGCGAGTGAGTGGACGTCCGCCAACATCATCGATGATGCGATCGAGCGCATGCGCGCGCAGGTGGGTAACGGTCAAGTCGTACTGGGGCTTTCGGGCGGAGTCGATTCGTCGGTGGTCGCCGCGTTGCTGCAGCGTGCCATCGGGGAGCGGTTGCACTGCATTTTCGTCGACAACGGGCTGCTGCGCTTGGGCGAGGGCGACGAAGTGATGGCGACATTCGCGCAGTTGATGGGCGTCAACGTAACTCGGGTGGACGCCAGCGATTTGTTCCTGAACGCGCTTGCCGGCGAGCCCGATCCGGAGCGCAAACGCAAGATAATCGGTGCAAAGTTCATCGACGTGTTCGATCGCGAGGCAGGCCGGCTGGATGATGTCGGGTTCCTTGCGCAAGGCACGATCTACCCCGATGTCATCGAGTCCGCCGGGGCTGCGTCTGGCAAGGCGCACGTCATCAAGTCGCATCACAACGTCGGCGGACTGCCGGACACCATGACGCTCGAACTCGTCGAGCCGCTTCGCGAACTGTTCAAAGACGAGGTGCGTAAACTGGGCATGGAACTTGGCCTGCCGCGCGAGCTGGTTTTCCGCCATCCGTTTCCGGGCCCCGGACTCGGCGTGCGGATTCTGGGCGAGGTGCATGCGGCGTACGCCGACACGCTGCGCCAGGCCGATTGGATATTTATTCAGGAACTGCGCGACGCCGGTTGGTACGACCGCGTCAGTCAGGCCTTCGCGGTCTACCTGCCGGTGCGCTCGGTTGGCGTTATGGGCGACCAGCGCCGATACGATCATGTGATCGCGCTGCGCGCGGTCGAAACGGTCGACTTCATGACGGCCCGCTGGGCTCATTTGCCCTACGATCTGCTCGAACGTTGCTCCAATCGCATCATCAATGAAGTAGCCGGCGTCTCGCGGGTGGTCTACGACGTGTCCGGGAAGCCGCCGGCCACGATCGAATGGGAGTGACGAACGCCACGTCTTGCGCTGACGACGAGCGGTGGATGCGCCAGGCGCTCGCCGAAGCCGAGCGCGCGAAGGTGTGCGGCGAAGTTCCCGTGGGAGCGGTGCTCGTGCGCAGCGGGCGGCTGCTCGGGCGAGGGCACAATCAGCCGGTGCTGTCGTCTGACCCGAGCGCGCACGCGGAGATCCAGGCACTGCGTGACGCCGCGCGGCGGGTTGGCAACTACCGGCTGCCGGGCTCTACGCTGTACGTTACGCTGGAGCCCTGTCCGATGTGTGCCGGCGCCATCCTTCACGCGAGGGTCGCAAGGGTCGTCGCTGCAACGCCGGATCCGCGCGGCGGCGCGGCCGGCAGTGTCGTCGATTTGTTTGCAGCCGGACAGTTCAATCACACCGTTGACTACACATGCGGCCTGTTGGGCGAGCACGCGGCCGACAAGCTCCGCACGTTTTTTCGCTCGCGCCGCTGATCGACGGCGAGAATTTCCGGATGACCGCATCATTGACCGCGACCCGGCTTGGGACGCAGCCGCTGATTACGCCGCACATGGACGCACGCATGGGCGACAACCTCTGCGGGCCTGCGGTCATTCGCGTTCCGCCGTGGGTCACGAACGCGCTCGGGCGTTACTACCTGTACTTTGCTGACCACAAGGGTGACTACATCCGGCTCGCTTACGCCGACGATCTGCATGGCCCGTGGCAGATGCACGAACCGGGTGCGCTGGCGCTCGAAGATTCCCTGTTTCCGGCCGCCGACCCGCCGGAGCCGTCGCCGGCTTTGCGGCCACCGTGGGCCCGGCATATGAAGGGTGGATACCTGTATGCACACATCGCGTCGCCGGACGTGCATGTCTCGCACGCCGAGCGTCGCATCTACATGTACTTCCACGGCCTGTTGGAAACCGGAGACCAGGCAACGCGCCTTGCGATCTCCAGCGACGGCATTCATTTCACGCCGCTGGCGCCGTTATTGGGCCCGCCGTATTTCCGTACATTCGAGCGGGCCGGTTATCATTTCACCGTACCCTGGGGTGGTGATCTATGGCGTTCGCCCGCCCGCGAAATGCCGTTCGAACAAGGTCCTTCGCTCATTCCCTACGACCCGCGTGACGGCATCGGTGAAGGTTTCCGCCACGGCGAGACTTTTGTACGCGACAACACGCTGTTCGTACTGTTCACGCGCATGGGAGATGCGCCGGAGCGATTGCTGTACTGCGCGGTGGACATGCGCGGCGACTGGATGACCTGGCGCGCTGGTGAGTGTCGCGAGCTGTTGGCGCCGGAATTTGATTGGGAGGGCGCCGACCTGCCGGTGGCGGTTTCCACGATGGGTGCGGAACGTCACCGCGTCCGCGAGTTGCGTGACCCCTGCGTGTTCGTCGACGGCGCCGAGACCTACCTGTTTTACTG
Organism: Pseudomonadota bacterium; assembly: GCA_039030335.1. Lineage (GTDB taxonomy): Bacteria > Pseudomonadota > Gammaproteobacteria > HK1 > HK1 > JBCCEJ01. The sequence goes on from JBCCEJ010000098.1 coordinate 2,990, forward strand.
TGGTGCTGGCGAAAGTGCTATCGGTCTCGCCCGCCTGACGGTCGAGGCGCGATAGATGACCGACATGCGTATAACAGATCCGGGCGGTGCACAGATGCCTCCGACCAGACCGCGTGGGTTCTTGACTTTCCGCCAGGGAGCGGCGGGAATAACCCCATGACATATTGTGTTGCCATCGCCCTCAACGCGGGGCTCGTGTTTGCCGCTGACTCGCGCACCAATGCCGGTGTCGACCAGGTGCAAACGCACAGCAAGATGTTCACGTTTGGCATCGCCGGTGAGCGACAGTTCGTGATCTTGAGTTCGGGAAATCTGGCCACGACGCAGTCGGTCATCGCCGAGCTCAGACATCATATCGAGAGCAACAGTCAAACCAATCTCCTGAACGTTGGTCGGATGCAGGACGCCGCCGACTACGTTGGCGGCATGGTGCGCGATGAGACCGCCCGACACGCCGCGGCCGTTTCCGCCGCGGGTTTCAATGCGGAAACGACCTTGCTGTTCGGTGGTCAGATCGCCGGGCGCGACCAGCGGTTGTTCCTCATCTATCCGCAGGGCAACCATATCGCCTGTTCAGAGGAAACGCCGTACATGCAGATCGGCGAGACCAAGTATGGGAAACCAATTCTCGACCGGGTGGTGACCGCGGATACTTCGATCGAGGAGGCCTCCCTTTGCGCGATGGTGTCGTTGGATTCGACGATGCGCAGCAACGCGAGCGTCGGCCCTCCCGTGGAACTGCTGACCTACGTCAACAACAGTTTCGTTATCGACCGATACCTGAGATTGGAAGGCGACGACCCGCAACTTCTCGGCATTCGGCAAGGTTGGAACGAACAGATCAATCGAGCCTTCCATGCGCTGCCCGCACTTCAGTGGGATGCTCAGATGCAGAAGACCCCGTCTATCTGACCTCCGGTTGCGCGCCGTCCGCCGCCGCGGTTCAAGGCGTGCCAGGCTGCCCGTTACGAGCGATTGGATGACCGCATGTCGATTCGTGTTGCCCTGACTCACCGCACCCGCTACCGCTTCGACCGGCGCGTAGCCGCGGGCCCGCACGTGGTACGCCTGCGTCCGGCGCCGCACTGCCGCACGCCGGTGCTGAGCTACTCGCTCGGTGTCAGCCCGCAAGCGCATTTCATCAACTGGCAGCAGGATCCGTTTGGCAACTATCTGGCCCGCGTGGTGTTTCCGGAGCCGGTGACGTCGATCGCCTTCGATGTCGACGTCGTTGCCGACCTCTCCGTCGTCAACCCTTTTGACTTTTTCCTCGAAAGCTATGCCCAACAGGCACCGTTCGGTTACGACGAAGCCGTGCGGGGTTACCTTGCCCCCTATCTGGCTGCTGAAACGCCCGGCCCGCTGCTGAGCGCCTGGCTCGCCGGTTTCGATAAACACCCGCGACGCACGGTTGATTTCCTGGTCGATGTGAACCGTGCCTTGCAGTCGGATATCGGCTACACCCTGCGCATGGAGCCTGGTGTACAAAGCTGCGAGACGACCCTCGAGCGCGGCATCGGGTCCTGTCGCGACAGCGGCTGGCTGTTGGTTCAGGTACTGCGCAACCTGGGCATTGCAGCGCGTTTTGTATCCGGTTATCTCGTACAGCTCAGGGCTGACGAGAAAGCACTCGACGGCCCCTCGGGCGCTGGGGCCGACTTCACGGACCTGCACGCGTGGGCCGAGGCATATGTGCCAGGCGCGGGTTGGATCGGGCTCGATCCGACCTCGGGGCTGCTGGCCGGGGAAGGACACCTGCCGCTCGCCTGCGCGCCCGATCCAGTCGGGGCCGCACCGGTGACGGGGGCCGTGGACCCTTGCGAGGTGGAATTCGACTTCGCCAATACCGTTGAACGGGTCCACGAAGATCCGCGCGTTACCGCTCCTTACAGCGACGCGCAATGGGCGGCCATCGATATGCTCGGTGCGCGCGTGGACGCTGAGCTGACAGACGCCGACGTGCGCCTCACGATGGGCGGTGAGCCTACTTTCGTGTCGGTCGACGACATGGAGTCTCCGGAATGGAATACCGAAGCGCTCGGTGACCATAAGCGGCGTCTGGCGGGTGAACTCGCTGCGAGACTGCAAACGAGGTTCGGCGCAGGCGGGCTCATGCATTTCGCGCAGGGCAAGTGGTATCCAGGAGAAGTACTGCCACGGTGGGCCATGACGTGCTACTGGCGACGTGACGGGGAGCCACTCTGGCGTCATCCCGAGTGGCTTGGATCACGCCCAGACACCTCGCTCCAGACCAGTCGCGCGGCGCAGTTTGGCGCCCGGGTAGCAGAGCTGCTGCCGATCGAAGCCGGGACGTTGCTGGCCGGCCATGAAGATACGCTGTACTACCTCTGGCGCGAAGGCACGCTGCCGCCCGACCTGGAACTCGGTGATGCCGATGGCACACAGCTCGCCGACCCCCTGGAACGCGCCCGCCTGCGGCGCGTGCTCGCCGGGCAGCTCGGTAAGCCGGTCGGCTACGCCCTGCCGCTCGCGTGCGAGGACGGGCAATGGTTGACGGAGGCCTGGCAGTTTCGGCGGGAGTCCATGTTCCTGTTGCCCGGTGATTCCCCGATGGGCTACCGCCTGCCACTTGCCTCACTGCCGATGGAGCCGGAGTCGATCGAACCGACCCCGCTCGATCCGTTTGCGCCGCGAGCGGATTTGCCGCGGCTCGCGACGCCGCCGGCGCGAGCCGGCGTACCGCACGCTGACGATACGGAACGAGCCGTGCGCACCGCGCTCTGCTTCGAGGTGCGCGAAGGTTTTCTGAATGTGTTCCTGCCTCCGATTCCCGACCTCGAGGCGGCTCTGCAACTGCTCGGCGTCATCGAACGCGTCGCCGGCGAACTGCATCAACCGGTTCGGCTCGAAGGCTATCCGTTGCCGTCCGACCCGCGGCTGACGTCGTTCCAGGTGACCCCGGACCCGGGAGTCATCGAGGTGAATGTGCAGCCCTCGGCCAGTTGGGCGGAGCTTTGTGCGGTAACGCAGACACTCTACGCCGAGGCGCGGCAAAGCCGTCTGGGGACCGAGAAGTTCATGCTCGATGGCCGGCACACCGGCACCGGCGGGGGTAACCATGTGACGCTGGGCGCGGCCGATGCCGCCAGCAGCCCGTTGTTGCGACGGCCCGATCTGTTGGCGAGTCTGTTGACTTACTGGCAGCACCATCCGAGTCTTTCGTACCTGTTCTCCGGTGCTTTCATCGGTCCCACGTCGCAGGCGCCGCGCGTCGATGAAGCCCGTGACGACACGCTCTACGAACTCGGGGTCGCGCTAAGGCAGGTCGACGCTCTCGGCACCGGGCCCGGCCGGGAATCGGCAGAACCCTGGCTGGTCGACCGTATCTTTCGGAACCTGCTCGTGGACGTGACCGGCAATACCCATCGCGCAGAGTTCTGCATCGATAAGCTCTACGACCCTGGCGGTCCCTCCGGACGGCGCGGTCTCCTTGAACTGCGCGCTTTCGAGATGCCGCCGCACGCGCGCATGAGCCTCGTTCAGATGCTCCTCGTCAGAACGCTGGTCGCCTGGTTCTGGCGCGAGCCGTTCAGGCTGACGCCGGCCCGGTTTGGCGATGCGCTGCACGACCGTTTCCTGCTGCCACACTTCGTCTACGAAGATACCGCCAGCGTGGCACGCGACCTCGAACGGGCGGGCTACACCTTCGATGTCGCGTGGCTGGCGCCGTTCTTCGAGTTTCGCTTTCCGCGCTTCGGGACGGTGCACATCGACGGCATGTCGCTCGAATTGCGCTTTGCAATAGAACCCTGGCACGTGCTCGGGGAAGAAGCAGGCGCACAGGGTACGGCCCGCTACGTCGACTCCTCGGTGGAGCGTCTGCAGGCGAGGGTCGTGGACTTCAATCGCGAACGTTATGCCTTGTATTGCAACGGCCAGCCCGTGCCGCTCGCGTCCACGGGCGCCGCCGGAGAGTTTGTCGCTGGCGTACGGTACAAAGCCTGGCAGCCGGCGTCGGCACTGCACCCGAGCGTTGCCTCGAGCCCTACGCTGACATTCGACATCATCGACCGGGCAAATGCGCGTGCGGTGGGTGGTTGCCGCTATCACGTCTCGCATCCGGGCGGGCGGAACTTCGACGAGCTGCCGGTTAACGCGGCCGCTGCCGAAGCCCGGCGCAGCGCCCGTTTTGAACCGCACGGCCACCGGCCAGGGCCGCTGGCGCTGGCGGCGCCGGATATCAACCCGCACATGCCGCATACGCTCGATCTGCGCGCCACCAGCGGACATGCCAAAAGGGAGGCCGCGGCGAAATCATGAAGATCAGCTGGCGGAACTACCGTTACGACAATCTGTTCGACGAGTTGATCCGGCCAAGCGGTCGGGCGCGCCGGTTCGCGACACCGCTCACCCGCTACCTGTCGTCTCTCGATAGTGCCGACCTCGATGATATCCAACGGGCGTCAGAACTCGCGATCAAGGAAATGGGCGTCACCTTCACGGTTTACCACGCTGAAGAGGGGTCCATCGACAGGAGCTGGCCGCTGGACATAATCCCGCGCGTGATGGATGCCGCGCAGTGGCGCGTCATCGAAGCGGGCCTTCGCCAACGCGTACAGGCGTTGAATCTGTTTATCGACGATCTGTACCACGATCAGAAGATCGTGAAAGACAAGGTGTTTCCAGCGTCCGTCCTGGCCGATTCGGCCAACTTCCGCGAACAGTGTGTGGGTATTTCGCCGGAACTCGGCATCTGGGCTCATGTGTGCGGCTCCGATCTGGTGCGTGACAGCGACGGCACCGTCTACGTGCTGGAGGACAATCTGCGCGTGCCTTCCGGCGTCTCGTACATGCTCGAGAATCGGCTGGTCATGAAGCGGGTGTTTCCGGAACTGTTCGAGAACTACGGGATCCTGCCGGTCGATGACTACACGTCGGACCTGTTCGATACGCTGGCCGCTGTATCTCCGCGTCCGGGCGAGCAGCCGAATATCGTGGTGTTAACACCAGGGATCTATAACTCGGCGTATTTCGAGCACTCGTATCTCGCGCAGCACATGGGTTGCGAACTGGTCGAGGGTAGGGACCTGTTCGTGGATACGGACGACTGCGTCTACATGCGCACCGTGGAAGGGCCTGAACGCGTCGATGTGATCTACCGACGAATCGACGACCTGTTTCTGGACCCGGAATCGTTCAGACCGGATTCTTCGCTCGGCGTCGCCGGGCTGCTCCGCGCCTGGCGTGCGGGCAACGTCGCGCTCGCTAATGCACCCGGTGCGGGCGTTGCCGACGACAAGGTCGTCTACACCTACGTGCCCGACATCATTCGTTACTACCTGGACCAGGACCCGATCGTGCCGAACGTACCCACGTTCCGATGCATGGGTGAGACGGAGCGCAAACATGTTCTCGCCAACCTCGACAAACTGGTCGTCAAACCCGCCAACGAGTCGGGCGGCTACGGCATGTTGGTCGGGCCGGCGTCGACGGCGCGGGAACGCCAGGCGATGGCCGCGCAGATCCGCAAGGATCCGCGCAACTTCATTGCACAACCGACATTGTCCCTGTCGACGGTACCCACCGTTGCCGGTGACAGCGTGGCGCCGCGGCACGTGGATTTGCGGCCTTTCATACTTAGCGGCCTCGACACGCGCGTGACCACCGGCGGACTGACGCGGGTCGCGATGCGCGCCGGTTCGCTGATCGTGAACTCGTCGCAGGGCGGCGGAAGCAAAGACACCTGGATCGTCGAACCGGTCGAGCGAGGTAGTGCCTGATGCTGTCACGCGTTGCCGAGAATCTATACTGGCTCGGGCGCTACGCGGAACGCGCCGAGAACACGGCACGGATCGTCAGCGTCAATGCCAATCTCCTGCTCGATCTGCCGCGCGGCATCTCACCCGGCTGGTCACCGATGATCGCCATCTTCGGCGCTGAAGCCGACTTTGAAAGCCGGTATGCAAACTACGAGGAACGCAGCGTCGTACGCTACCTGCTGACCGACGCAGATTCGCCGTGCTCGGTGCTGTTCGTCTTGCGCGCGGCACGGGAGAACACTCGCACGATGCGTGACATCGTGCCCCGCGAAGCCTGGGAACTCTTAAACGAGCTCTATCACTACGCGCGTGACAATGCCCAGTCCGGGTTGTCGAAGCGCGGTCGTTACGACTACCTGCAGCACATCATCCGCTCCGTGCAAACCCTGTCTGGACTGTTGCTCGGAACGATGAATCATGATGTGGGCTACAGCTTCCTGACGATGGGGCGGGTGCTCGAGCGCGCCGACATGACGACCCGTCTCATCGACGTCCGGTCCAATTCCCTGCTGCCCGAGACGCCTGCTGAACTGCGCTCGTTCGCCGGTGTGCAATGGATGAGCGTGTTGAAGTCGCTGTCGGGGTACCAGATCTACCGGCAGAAGATGCAAAGTCGTCTGGTGCGCGCCAGGGTGCTCGAGTTTCTGTTGCGAGACCCCGAGTTTCCGCGGGCCGTGGCGCGTTGCGCCCGCCTGTTGGAAGACGGCTTGCGCACATTGCCGCAGGGCGAAGACTGCGTGAGGGTGCTCGGCGGACTGCAGCGCGTTTTGCAGCGGGGCGCGGTCGCGGAACTCGCCGAGGACCAGCAGGCCCTGCACGCATATCTGGATGAATTACAGGTGCATCTTGCCGCCGTGCATGCGGAGATCGAAAAAGCGTGGTTCCTCCGCAGTTCGGCGCAATGAACCGCGGTTGCCGCACGCGGCACTCTGATCGCAGCGGCGAGTCCAGGGCGCGCCCTTGAAGTACCGCGCCTTCTTGTCATACAGCCATGCTGACTCGGCCTTTGCGTCACGCTTTCATCAAGACCTGGAACGCTGGCGCGCTGGTCGAGGGCTGCGGGGCCGTGATACGCCAACCGGGCCGGTCCCGAGCAACCTTCGCCCCATCTTTCGCGATCGCGACGACTTCGCTGGCGGCGGTACGCTCGGTGAGGCCACCAACGAGGCGCTCGAAGACTCCGATTTCCTCATCCTGCTCTGTTCGCCCGCCTCGGCCAGAAGCGCTTACGTCAATGAGGAAATCCGGTCGTTCAAGGCGATGGGAGGTTCGGAACGCATTATTCCGGTCATCGTCGAGGGTGAACCTGGACATCCGGAGCGCAACTGCTTTCCCGAGGCCCTGATTCGCAAGATCGGACCTGACGGACAGTTGACCGATGAGATCGAAGATCGCCTCGCCGCGGATGCGCGCAGCGTAGGTGATGGACCCCGTCGGGCGCTAGCCAAAGTCATCGCCGGGCTGCTCGGCGTTTCCTTCGACGAGATCGTTCGCCGGGCAGAGGCCGCCGAGCAACGCCGCAATCGCATCGTAGCGGGAGTTGCTTCGATGATGACCGTTCTGGCGGTTCTCGCTGCCGGATTCGGGTGGCTGGCGGAGAATCGCCGCGTCGTCGCCGAGCGCAATTACCAGGCAGCAGTATCGGCGGCGGACAGTTTGCTCGGACAGGTTGGCGAGGAGCTGATTCGCACCGAAGGCGTGAGTCTCGCGACCACCAGACGTCTGCTCAGCCGATCGGAAGCGATCTACGACCAGCTGATCGAAACGCTGCCCGAGGCGCGCGAAGTGAAGGTTGGCAAGATCGCCGCCCTGTCGGTGTTCTCGCGCGCCTACTACGACAAGGGCGATATCGCAGCTGCCATCGAAGCGCAGGCCGAAGCCGAGCGGCTTACGCTCGATATTCTGGGCGACGACGTCGCGACGCCGGCCGCACAGTGGTCGTTGGCAATGATTCGCGCAGAGCGCGCCAAGCTGCTCGTTGCGACAGGTGACCACGAAGGGGCCGAGGCCGTGCTCGCGGCCGCGTTGCAAGCGCTGGACGACCCTGAGACCCGAACTGGCATCAACGATGCGCAGGCCCGCTACGTGTTTGGCGTGGCCGTGCAACTGGCCTTGCTGCAGGCGGTATCGGGCGACCTCGATGGTGCGGAGGGTTCTTACGTGACGGTGCGGCGACTCATTGTGGAGCGCCAATCAGAGTCTGCAAATCCGTCCGAATGGCGCACGCTCGAGTCTACGGTACTCGCGACTGAGGCGGCGATGTACGAGCAGCGCGGTGACCTCGCGGTCGCGGCTGAGCGGCTCGACCGGGCGATCAATCTGCTGCGTATCTCGGTGGCGAAGGAACCGGACTTTGCGCAGGCGCGCACATTGCTGGCCCAGGTTCTGCGTGCCCGCGGCCAGCTTGCCGAAGCGCTTGACGGCGATAGAGACGCAGCCCGATTCGCGGCCGAGTCCAATTATCTGACCGAATCTCTTGCCGAGGCCGATACCGAGGACCGGGCCGCGCAGGTCGCGGCCGCCGAAGTCGCTGCCAGGCGCCTGCTGGGCCAGATCGGGGACGGTGACGACAGCGGGTTGGACGAACTCCGCACGGCACTGCGTACGGTGGAATCCATCGCTGCAAAGTCACCTGATCTGGCGTCTGCCGCCGCGGCCCGGCGGGATCTGCTGTCGCGCGCCGCGGCCGTATTCAATGAAGCTCGCCGCTACGCGGAGGCGGCATCGGCCGCGCAACGGCTGATCGCGATCGAGGCCGCGGCCGCGCATGCAGCTGGCGATGACGCGGCGTCCGGCCGACTCGCTGCCGCGCTGGTGCTCGCCACGACGGCCGCGGACGGCCGCGGACGGCTGGAGCAGGCGCTGGCGTTTTCGGAGCGCGCGCTTGCGATCGAACGCGAACTCGCGGCGACGGATCCCGGCAGACAAGCGGGACTGGCGTATGCCGAATGGCGTTCTGGATCGTTGCTCTGGCGCCTCAGCCGGCGAGCTGAGGCCGAGCTCAGGTATACCCGGGTGGTCGAATTGTTCGAAGCGCTGGTCGCGTCGGCGCCGGACAATCTCCGTTCCGGCAGCGCGCTGTCACAAAGTTGCGTCAACCTCGGTGAGCTGAGAGCTGTGAACGGCGATGTGGATGGCGCGCGCGCGATCTTCGCAAAATGCATCAAGAACGCTGAGCGTGTGCTGAGTGCCGCGCCGGCTGAGCGCGCCTATCAACTGGACCTGGCCTGGGCGTTGGCCCGCATCGCCCTTCTCCAGGCCGACCCGGCGCGATGGCGGCGGGTTGCCGCGTTGCTGAGCGACGCCGACCGCGTCGAGCCACTCGATGACCTGAATGACGAACTCTTGACCGTCGCCAGATTGTCGGCCGCCCGCTGACCGGGCCACGGCGACTGCACCTACAACGGGCGGGTGGTTCGCCTGTATTCACCCGTACCCCTGTGGGATAATTTCGCGCTTGGCGCATTCCGCTGTACGTACCGTCCAGCCGGCCGCTCCCACGGAAGAACGAGGCCGGCTTTCGAATCAGCATTTCAGGAGTACAACATGGATGACAACAAGAAGCGCGCGCTAAGCGCCGCATTGGGGCAAATCGAACGACAGTTCGGCAAAGGCTCGATCATGCGCATGGGTGACAACCAGGCGGAGCGTGATCTGGAGGTCATCTCGACCGGGTCGCTCGGACTCGATGTCGCGCTCGGAGTCGGTGGTTTGCCGCGGGGCCGCGTCGTCGAAATCTACGGTCCGGAGTCGTCGGGGAAGACCACCCTCACACTCCAGGTAGTCGCACAGGCGCAAAAGCACGGCGGCACGGCCGCGTTCGTCGACGCCGAGCATGCGTTGGACCCGGTCTACGCTGAGCGTATCGGCGTGAACGTCGACGATCTTCTCGTATCGCAACCAGACACGGGCGAGCAGGCGCTTGAGATCGCCGACATGCTGGTGCGCTCCGGCGCTGTCGACGTCGTCGTGATCGACTCCGTCGCGGCGTTGACGCCGAAAGCGGAACTCGAAGGTGAAATGGGTGATTCGCACGTCGGGTTGCAGGCGCGCCTGATGTCGCAGGCGTTGAGGAAATTGACTGCCAACATCAAGCGATCCAACACGCTCGTCATCTTCATCAACCAGATCCGGATGAAGATCGGGGTGATGTTCGGCAGTCCGGAGACCACGACGGGCGGCAACGCTCTCAAGTTCTATTCGTCCGTACGCCTCGATATTCGCCGCATCGGATCACTCAAGAAGGGTGATGAGGTGGTCGGCAACGAAACGCGCGTCAAGGTGGTGAAGAACAAGGTGGCGCCGCCATTTCGACAAGCCGAGTTCGACATCCTCTACGGCCACGGTATCTCGCGCGAGGGTGAACTCATCGACTACGGCGTAAAACACGGCTTCGTCGACAAGTCTGGTGCCTGGTACAGCTATGGCAGTGAGCGCATTGGCCAGGGCAAAGAAAACGTGCGCAATTTCCTGCGCGACAACGAGGATATGGCGCTCCAGATCGAAGACCAGCTGCGAGAGAAGCTGCTGGTACGAGAGGCCGCCAGGGCCGAAGCTGAGATACCGGAGGAGGAAGAAGCCTGAGCGGGGCCAACTCCGCCTCGATCCCGGATATCGAGTCCCGGGCGCTGAATCTTCTGGCCCGCCGTGAACACTCGCGTCTGGAACTGCGGCGCAAACTGACCGTTCGCGCTGAAGCGGCACTGGTCGATGAGGTGCTCGATCGGCTGGCCGCCGCAGGCACGCAAAGTGATGCCCGCTTCGAGTCATCTTTCGTGCGGGCGCGGGTGGCTAAAGGCTACGGCCCCTTGAAGATTGCGGCGGGTCTTGCCGAGCGCGGGGTTCGGTCATCCGGCGAATGGCTGATCGACGACGAAAGCCCGGACTGGCCTGCGCTTTGCGCCGAACTCTGGCGGCGTCGCTTCGGCCGGCCGCCTGACTCCCGCCGCGAATGGGAGCGGCAGGCACGTTTCCTGGCTGGCAGAGGCTTTCCCGAATCTTTGGTTAGCCGGGTCGTCCCACGTTGGCGTTAACGGGCTTCGAGTCGGCGCCTTGTCGCAGGTGGCTTTTGACTTTGGCGCGACCGCTGGCGTTTGGCGGCACGATGAACAAGACTGATGAGGCAGTTCGACGGAGCCCGCAGGGCAGGCCCGTGACGGCCCGGTAAACCGGCATGTCAGCAGCCGGACAATGAGTAGTAAAGCGATGGTCAGCAGCAACGAGATCCGAAGCACGTTTCTTGAGTTCTTTCGTGACAAACGACATCAGATAGTTGCGTCGAGCCCGCTCGTACCCGCCAACGACCGCACGTTGCTGTTTACGAATGCAGGGATGGTGCAGTTCAAGGATGTGTTTCTGGGTACCGACCCCCGCAACTACAACCGCGCCACCACTTCGCAGCGCTGCGTCCGGGCCGGCGGCAAGCACAACGACCTCGAGAATGTTGGCTACACCGCGCGGCACCACACATTCTTCGAGATGCTCGGCAACTTCAGCTTCGGGGATTACTTCAAGCGCGATGCGATTCGGTTTGCTTGGGAGTTACTGACTGAGCACTTTGGCCTACCTCCGGAAAAACTCTGGGTCACGGTTTACGAAGAGGACGAAGAAGCCGAGAACATCTGGTTCAACGAGATCGGCATCGACCAGACGCGATTCTCCCGGTGCGGAGCCAAAGACAACTTCTGGTCTATGGGCGACACCGGCCCTTGCGGGCCATGCTCCGAGATTTTCTACGACCACGGTCCTGAGATTCCGGGCGGACCGCCAGGTAGTCCCGACGAGGACGGCGACAGGTACATAGAAATCTGGAACCTCGTGTTCATGCAATTCGACCGGTCGGAAGACGGCACGATGACCCCGCTGCCAAAACCGTCGGTCGATACGGGGATGGGACTCGAGCGCCTCGCCGCGGTATTGCAGGGCGTGCATAGCAACTATGAGACGGACCTGTTCGTCGCGTTGATCGATGCTGCCGCGAAGGCCACCGGTACTGCGGACATGAACGCGCAGTCGCTACGGGTCATCGCCGATCACATTCGTTCCTGCGCCTTTCTCGTGGTCGACGGCGTGCGCCCCTCCAACGAAGACCGCGGCTACGTATTGCGCCGGATTATCCGTCGCGCCGTCCGGCACGGGCACAAGCTCGGTATGCAAGAGCCATTCTTCTACACCCTGGTCGACAGTCTTTGCGAACAGATGGGTGACGCGTTTCCGGAACTGCCGGCAAACGCGGATATCTGCAAACGGGTGCTGCGCCACGAAGAGGACCGATTCGCTGAGACGCTCGACCAGGGTATGCGGATTCTGGAACGAGCGTTCGCCGACCTGGACGGTAACGTACTGCCCGGTGCGACCATCTTCGAACTCTACGACACTTACGGATTCCCGCCCGATCTGACCGCTGATATCGCCCGGGAACGGAACGTTAGTGCCGATCTGGATGGCTTTGAGCAAGCGATGGAGCGTCAGCGCGAGAAAGGCCGCGCTGACAGGAAAGCCAAGTCTGGCGGTGCCGATCTCGTCATCGACGCACAGACGACGTTCACCGGATACGGTGCCACGACCGGCAATGGTGCGGTTGTGGCCCTGTTTGCGGAAAACGACGCGGTCGCCTCGCTTGAAGCTGGCATGGAAGGCATTCTGGTACTCGATTCGACGCCGTTCTACGCTGAGGCTGGCGGACAAGTGGGGGATGTCGGCGAGTTGCGCGGTGAGGGGTTTGTGTTCGAGGTGCGTGACACGCAAAAGAACGGTCGCGCATCCGCACACATCGGCGTGGTTCGATCCGGTTCCGTATCGGTCGGTACCGCCGTTCAAGCCGAGGTTGATGCTTTCCGCAGGGTCGCGATAGCCCGCAACCATTCGGCTACGCATTTGCTACACGCGGCACTTCGCAACGTGCTCGGCGAGCACGTGCAGCAGAAGGGATCGCTTGTCGCGCCCGATCGTCTGCGCTTCGATTTCTCTCACTTCGAGCCAGTTTCTGTCGACGAGATGCGTGAGATCGAACGGCAGGTGAACGCTGGCGTGATGCACAATATCGAAGTTACTACACGGCTGATGGCCCTCGACGATGCGATCGCCTCCGGCGCGATGGCACTGTTCGGAGAGAAGTACGACGACACCGTGCGTGTGCTCGGAATGGGTGACGTCAGCGTCGAACTCTGCGGTGGCACGCACGTGGGCTACACCGGTGAGGTAGGGCTCTTCAAGGTTGTTTCGGAAACCGGCGTTGCCGCTGGTGTGCGCCGCATCGAGGCGGTAAGTGGTGACGGTGCGCTCGGCTGGGCTGAGCGCACCAATGATCTGTTGGATCGGGTCGCGGCGACACTCAAAACCGATACCGATGCCCTCGAGCAGCGCGTGGAGTCACTGATCCAGCAAAATCGTGAGTTGGAACGAGAACTCGGCAAGCTGCGCGACCGTCTTGCGAGCGCGCAAGGCAATGACATTCTTGATGGCGCGGTCGAAGTGGGCGGCATCAAAGTGCTCGCTGCGCGCCTGGACGGCGTCGACGCCAGGTCGCTCGCGAACTCGCTCGACCAGTTGAAGCAGAGAGTAGGGTCGGGCGTCATTGTGATCGGTGCGGTGGATGGCGAGAAGGTCAATCTGATCGCGGGGGTCACCTCTGATCTGATCGACCGGGTCCAGGCCGGCCCCCTGGTCAATCACGTGGCCCGGCAGGTTGGTGGCAAGGGCGGCGGACGCCCTGATATGGCCCGCGCCGGAGGCCGCGATCCGGCGAATCTCGATAACGCCCTGGCGTCTGTTCCGGCCTTCGTCGAATCGTTGTGAAATCCGATGAAAGGATTGTATCCCGATTGGGATAATTGCCGTTTCTTAATAGGATTTTCTCGAAAAAAATCATAGCGTTGCCCTTCGCTTAGGCTACGAATTAAGGCACAATCACCGGTTGATCGGTTCTTCTACGAGCCGAGTGCATTTCTTTCATTTCCTTGACTTGGTTCACGGCTTCCGAGCGCGGCTGATGGCACTGTTTGTTCAGAAATTTGGTGGCACCTCGGTTGGCAGCCTCGAACGTATCTCGAAGGTCGCCGAGATTGTGAAGCGCACGCGCGACGCCGGCCATGACGTTGTAGTGACGGTGTCAGCGATGTCCGGTGAAACCGACCGGCTTCTCGGCATGGCGCGTGAAATCGATGACCAGATTCGAGGCCGCGAACTCGATGTGCTGCTGTCGACTGGCGAGCAAGTCACGATAGCGCTGCTCAGCATGACGTTGGAACGCATGGATTGTCCCGCGGTGTCGTATACCGGCGGGCAGGTCAGGGTACACACGGATGACGCATATAACCGCGCACGCATTGTCAAAATTGACGAAGGCAGGGTTCGAAGCGAACTCGATGCCGGGCGTGTTGTCGTAGTAGCCGGCTTTCAGGGCATGAATGCAGGCGGCAACATCACCACGCTGGGCCGGGGCGGCTCCGACACCACTGCGGTGGCGATGGCGGCGGCTCTTGGAGCTGACGAATGCCAGATTTATACCGACGTGGACGGTGTCTATACGACTGACCCCAGGGTCGTTGCGGGTGCACGCAAGCTGGATCGCGTTTCATTTGAGGAAATGCTGGAACTGGCGAGCCTGGGTGCGAAGGTGCTACAGATTCGGTCGGTCGAGTTCGCCAGTAAGTACAACGTCCCGGTGCGGGTGCTGTCTACGTTCGACCCTGGTGAAGGCACCCTGATCGCTGCAGAGGAGGAGGGCGTGGAGACACCACTCATTTCGGGCATTGCGTTCAACACCGATGAGGCGAAACTCACGGTCATGGGCGTCGAAGATCGGCCTGGTGTTGCCGCCAGCATTCTGGAACCGGTGGCGAGCGCCGATATCGACGTCGACATGATCGTACAGAACGCGGGGTTGGACGGGCTTACCGACTTCACGTTCACCGTAAACCGCAACGATTTCCAACGGGCAATGGACATCGTGCGCGGCTGCGCCGAGACGTTGGGCGCGAAGGACGTCGTGGGCGACACAGAAATCGTCAAGATTTCACTCGTAGGGGTTGGCATGCGGTCGCACGCGGGGATCGCAAGCCGGATGTTTACGGCGCTGGCGGAAGTTGGTGTCAACATCCAGATGATAAGCACATCCGAGATCAAAGTTTCAGTCGTCGTGGACGAAAAATATTGGGAACTCGGTGTCCGTGCGCTGCATAGCGCATTCGAACTGGAACAGGTTCAGGAAGCAACCAAGCACTAGGAATTCACTCACGGATGGATCTTGCCAGGATCACACAAGCCCGCTCGCGGGCCGCGGCGGAGCGAACGTTGCGCGGCCATTCGGTGTCAGAAGAGACATGAGCGGCCAAACACCTTTCGTGATGAGTTGCTGGATTTTGAAGTTACGTTGACAACCGACTGCTACTCGCAGGCTCGAACCCACACCAGGGTGAGCAGCGAACCCGTGCCCCGGATGGCGCGCAAGGAACCAGCAGGATGCGTCGGTTACCCAAGGACCGGTACTGCGAACCGGACAGGAGATGACATATGTTGATTTTGACCAGACGCGTCGGAGAATCGCTGATGATTGGTGACGAAGTCACCGTGACCGTGCTCGGCGTCAAGGGTAATCAGGTGCGTATCGGCGTTAATGCGCCGAAGGACGTTTCCGTTCACCGCGAAGAAATCTACGAGCGCATCCAGCAGGAGCGCATCGCCGACACCGCGGAGCCCTGACCCCCGCAGACTGTCTCCGGGTGTTCAGAGCCGCGTGTTAACGGGCTCTGAAGGCGCAAGGTCTGGGATTCGGTTCGCCGCTCCGGTATCCTTGCGCGCTCGGGAGAGATGGCCGAGTGGCTGAAGGCGCTCCCCTGCTAAGGGAGTATGGGTTAACAGCCCATCGAGGGTTCGAATCCCTCTCTCTCCGCCAC
>JBCCEJ010000099.1:0-18257 GCA_039030335.1 Pseudomonadota bacterium
GTATGAGTGATTGGCAGCACAGCTCCACCATTGGCAGCACGGCAGTCTAGGCTTGGGCAATGCACTTGCTGACAGATGGCTTGACCAAACCTGCCTGGTCTCCGGTAAACAGCGTCAGTACTCCGGTATAGCCGTACAGACGATCGTGGGAGATCTCGCCGTTGGCGAAGAAGCCGGCCAACGGGAAGTCACCCAGCCTGTCGCGGATCATCTGGAGTTCGAGGTCCTGAGGCGAGAACTGATTGGGTCCGCGCGCGAGACACGAAAAGTAGAGGCCTGCTTGCGGTTGCCGCGCGCCGAGGATTTCGCAAAGTCGGTCGAGCATGCGTTCCATGTCCTCGACGGCGCTGGCCGCGTCGCGGCGGCAAAATACGATCGTGTCCCCCACTTTGACGTGCTCACCGACGGCGATGATGCCCGAGCGGGTATCGACCGCAACCAGATTGCGCACCATGTACTCGGTCGTATCCGACCCGGGCACCGTGAACGCCACGAAGATATAGCCGGCCGCGCGCCGCAAGTCCTTCGCCAGCAGCTCGCCGATCGATTCCTTCATGACTTCGAGCGCCGGCCGGCCATTCAGCTCGGCGATCAAATTGCCGTCGCCCCGGGTCACGGTGTGGACCTCTCCGATCGGAGAACAGCCCTGACTCAAACGGGTCGCGACACCCACCTCCGGCGCGAACAGCGCGCCGGACAGGCCACCTCTTACCGCGCCATTCGCAATCTGCGGGCATGCGCTCCTGGAACTGGACAAGCCGCCGACCAGAAAACCGCCGTCGAGGTCAGCTACAAATCTGACGATGTCGTCCGGCAGATGTGTGACGTGTGGATCGCCATGGATCACACCAAAGCGTGCGCCTCGATCGCGGGCCCACGAGCGCGTGGCGGGATCGAGCTCGGTGGAGCCGAACACGCGGTAACTGTCATCCGGAAACGCCCCGACCATGACGCTCAACGCGGGTGTGTCGAATTCCATCGTACCGGTTGCACTGACGCCGAGCCCGACGCTCCCGACCCAGTCGACCACGCCGGTGCGCATCCGCAGCTGATTGACGATGCTGTCGGCGTGAGCGGACAGCGGATCGCCGATATAGACAAAGCCGAGATTCGCGCCGTCGACGTGGCGCACGGCGTCAGCGACGGCCGCAACACAGTTTTGCCACTCGGCATCGATCGCCAGCGCAGATGCAAATCCGGTCATCGACGACTCCTCTGTTTGACTCGACGCGTTGCGCCGACCATGGCGAACCCGCGTTGGCGCGACGATGACCTGTCAACACTGACACCGTCAACTGTCCCCGCCAGGAGTTCCAGGATCGATGGGCCGCGACGCGGGTGCCTCACGTGAGTCCGGCTCGTCTCTTCGCGGCTCGACAAGCCCTCAGGGTCGCTCGTGTAGAGTGATCACACACTGCGTCGTCCGCCGGCCGGGTCGGGTAAACCGAGCCAAGACCATTATGGACGCGCGCGCAACACGCCGGGACGCTTGCGCCCAACGATACGGAGCCCGCCCGATGGACCCGCTCGATCTCTGCTTTACGCCAGCCACGCGCCTCGCGGCGCTGCTTCGCAGCCGCGCTGTTTCACCGGTCGACGTGGTCGACGCCGTGCTCTCGAGAATCGACGCGCTGGAACCTGAACTGAACGCGATGACGTGCGTGCTGCACGACCAGGCGCGCGAGGCAGCCCGTACGGCGGAAGCCGCGATCATGCGCGGCGAAGACCGCGGCCCGCTGCACGGTATTCCGGTGACCGTAAAGGACCTGTTCGATGTCGCGGGCCTGCCCACCGGATCCGGCTCTCTGACGCGCGCCGGCTATGTTGCGAGTGAGAGCACCTCACTCGTGGAACGGCTGGTCGCAGCGGGCGCGATCATCATCGGCAAAACCACGACCTCGGAATTCGGCTGGAAAGGCGTTAGCCAGAGCCCGCGGACGGGTATCACGTCCAACCCATGGCGCGCCGGATGGAACGCGGGCGCATCGTCAGCCGGAGCCGGTGCTGGCGCTGGCGCGGGCTACGGACCGCTCCATCAGGGTTCAGATGGGGCGGGCTCGATTCGCATGCCAGCGCATTTCTCCGGTGTGTACGGCCTGAAGCCGAGCTTTGGCCGCATCCCCAACGTGCCGGTACGCAACAACGATCAGACCTCACACAGTGGCCCGATGACGCGCACCGTGGCCGACTCGGCACTGATGCTCGAAGTCATGGCAGGGCCCGACCCGCGCGATCACTACAGCCTCGAAATGCCGCCCGCGCGATATCTGGACACGCTGCACCACGGTGTGAAAGGTCTTCGAATCGCATTCAGTGCCGACCTCGGTCATGCGCGCGTTGATCCGGAGATTGCCGCCCTCGTCGCGAACGCCGTAGAGGCGTTCAGCGAACTTGGCGCGCATGTCGAAGACTTCACGCCTGCGTGGGGCCCGGCCGGCCCTGACCTCATCCGTTACTTCTGGGCCGCGCACGAACTGCCCCTGGCGGCACTACTGCCGGAGTGGGAGGCGCGCATGGATCCGGGTCTGGTCGCGTGCATTCACGCCGCGGAAGAATCCAGCGCGTCAGACTACGTACGCATGCGCGGCGCGAAGCTCGACTACATCGCGGCCGTCCACCGAACCTTTGCAGACTACGACTTGCTGCTGACGCCCAGCGTGTCGGTCGCTGCGTTCCCGGCGGAACGACTACAACCGGAGCACTGGCCACAGCACCCGTGGGATTGGCTGTCCTGGGCCGAGTTCTCCTACCCATTCAATTTTTCCCATAATCCGGCCGCCAGCATCCCCTGCGGCTTCACCAGCGACGGTTTGCCGGTCGGACTGCAGATCGTGGGATCGAGAATGAACGACGCTCTCGTACTTCAGGCGAGCGCAGCATTCGAAACGGCGCGGCCGTGGGCCGACCGGCGCCCGCTTGCCTGATGGTCGTATACGCTTCGGTGTGCGGCCTCAGAACCGGCGCGACATCTTGTCGGTCAGCCGTCGGAGCGCATCTTTCAGCTGGGCCTGCTCGGCTTTGGAAAACTCGCGAAACGCATCGGACTCGGCGGCCTTCGCCTGCGCCAGCAGCGTGATGACGGTCGCCGAGCCGCGCGGCGTCAGATTGCACTCGCGCGCCCCGTCGGCTTTGTCTTCCAGGCGCAGTAAACCGCGCTCGGAGAGCGCCGACAGGTCGGCTTCCAGCGTGCCCGAGTCCATCGGGATGATGCGGCCGAGTGCTTCCGGCGAGAAACCGGAGTCGGACAGCGAAGCCAGCACGCGAAACTCGCCGCGCGTGAGTCCGGCCTCTTCTACGCGTTCGTAGATCGGGCCAGACAGATAGCGGAATGCGCGTGCCAGCAACGGCAGTAGAAAATCGTCCACATAGCCGCCGCGCTGCTCGTCTTTCGAAACAGCGAGCGCGCCGGCGTAGTTCCCGGAGTGAAAGATGAGCGGCGGGCGGTTGAAGTTATCGAACTGCAACACCTCGCCAACGAAGATGACGTGATCGCCACCTTCGTACTGGTAGGTCGTCTTGCATTGAAACCGTGCCGCGCACCCGGGTAAGAGCGGCGAACCCTGGTTACCGAGCCGGTACTGCACGCCGTTGAAGCGCCCCTCTTCGACCGTAGCAAAACGGTTCGACAGCGCCTGCTGATCTTCGCTCAGCACGTTGACGGCGAAATACTCGGCGTTGACGAACGCATCGAGGTTGGACGACGTGCGATCCAGGCTCCACAGGACCAGCGGCGGATCGATGGATGCGGAGTTGAAACTATTGGCCGTAAGGCCGGCCGGCTCGCCATCTTCGGTAGCGGTCGTAACGATGGTAACCCCGGTAGCAAACTGCCCCAGGGCGTTGCGAAACTGTCGCGCGTCGACAGACAACGTCGCTCTCCTACGGCGCGCACAGCAAACCACGCCAAACTAGCAAGTCATGTGGCTATTGTAGATCGACGCGGACCTTTCTACATGCGCCGCGGCAAATAGCGGCATAGCCATGCCTGACCGAACATCCCGACACCGATCACACCGAACACCGTAGTGAGCGGAGCGGCGAGCAGAACGAGACTCCCGAGCAACGGTGTACCGAGCTGTGCCGCGTCGCGGAAAGTGCCGAATACACTCGCCATCTCGGAGCGTTCTGCGCCCCTTACAGCACGCAGAAAGGCGATGTTACCGGCACCGTCGATCATTGAGGCAGACGCTGCTGCCAGCACCATCAGGCCGGCGAGCATCAATGGCGACACGGAAACGCTCGCCAGCACCAGGCTCATGAAGGCCGTCGCACCAAAGCCGATCGTCAACAGACGCCGCAACCCGATTCGCCGTCCGAGCCGGGCCCAGAGCGGTACGGCGAACGCCATCGCGACGCTGAGCGACACGATCGACCCAGCCGTCACCTTGTCGAGGCCGGCGGACACCACGAGGATAGGACCGTAGACGAACAGAGTGTTCCACCAGGTCGAGCGCAGGAATGCGACCAGCCACGCGAGGCGCAGGCGAGGCTGAGCGACGAAGCGCCTTACGTTGCGAAGCGGGTTGTCGCTGGCGGCGTCGTCGGCGGATGCAGACATGACCCGGTGCAGACCGAGCAGACGGAAGTAGATGACCGCCGTCAGCGCCAGTACGCTCGTCAGCACAAACGGCGCGGCCGAACCCCAGCGGTCGGCTGCGAAGACTCCGAACCAGGGCCCGATCGTAAACGCGAACACCATCGCCAGCACACGCTGCGGTTCGAAACGTGCCAGCTCATCGCGCGGCACGATGCGCATGACATAAACGCTGAGCGTGATCTCGAACGCGGTATTCGCGGCGAGGTAAGCCAGCATACCGAGCAGAAACACCGCGACAGAATCGACCTGCAGGAGCTGCGTAGCCAACACGAGCAGACTCGCGGCCACATAGAAGACACCCCTGCAACCGAGCCGCTTCAGCAACACCGGCAGATTCAAACTGACGCAGATGCCGCCGGCGCTCGCGAGCAGGAACAGGTAGCTCACGTACTCGGCTGAGCCAAGGCGTGCAAACGCTTCGAGTGGAAGCGCAGTCAGCAACAGAGTGCGCCCGAGCGCAACGAGGAAGAAGATGAGCGAAAAAGCCAGCGTTGGTGCCATGCCGACGCGCGCCGGCCAGGTGGCCGGAAGCTGTCGCGCCGCACCTGTCGCAGGCCCCCCTCGACCGGTCACGCCGACATCGCGACAGGTGAACGATTTGCCCTGACGGGTCCCCGGCGCGGACAATCACGGCCCGGGTGACACGATGGGGCACTGCGTTCCCGCAACGTTGCACAAGAGTCTTTGGCCATCAGGTCCCGGCTCGGTGAATCGAGCAGGGCGGGCACGGCCTGAACGGAGAAATTTATGACCGGCGAGACCCTGATCATCTGGGGCATCGGCACATCACGCACGCTCCGCGTGCACTGGTTGGCACGTGAACTGGGACTCGACTACGAAACCCGGCCAGTTCAAGCCCGCACCGGTGAGACCCAAACGC
Source organism: Pseudomonadota bacterium (assembly GCA_039030335.1). Lineage (GTDB taxonomy): Bacteria > Pseudomonadota > Gammaproteobacteria > HK1 > HK1 > JBCCEJ01. The sequence continues at coordinate 5,478 of JBCCEJ010000099.1, forward strand.
CGGGATATCTCGCCATGAGTCCGAAGGGCAAGGTACCGGTGCTTCAGCATGGCGCGACGGTCGTGACGGAAAGTGCGGCCATTCTGAACTATCTGAGCGAATCGTACGGCGCCGGCACGGGCGTGTACGTGCCCGACGACGCCGCGAGCCGCGCCGCGCTACACGATTGGTGTTATTCAGTCATGACCGAACTGGATGCCCATCCGCTCTACATCATGCGCCGGCACGACGCGCTATCGGACATTTATGGTGAGGCACCCGAAGCGGTCGCGTCTGCTGCCGAATATTTCGATCGCATGGTAACGGCACTGGCGCTTCGCTACCCGAAAGGCGAGCCTTTTCTGTTTGGTGAGCGTCTGAGTATCGCTGACATTCTGCTCTGTACGACCCTCGGCTGGGCCGACAACTATGGGCTTGCCCTGCCGGCAGTATTCGCAGACTACCTGCAACGCGTGCGCGCGCGACCTGCGTTTGATGAGGCCACCGCCTGGAACGACCCGGGCGCCAGTCACTGGCACGCGGGCGGCGAACGCGGATGAACGTCGCAGACGACAGCGCGCCGAAAGGACCGCTCAGCGGTTATCGGGTTCTCGACCTGACGACCATGGTGTCGGGCCCAATCAGCACGATGATGCTGGCCGACCAGGGCGCCGACGTCATCAAGGTGGAGCCGCTGCGCGGCGAGACGATGCGCAACGCCGGCATCAAGCACCGGGGGATGTCTTCATCGTTTCTGTCGTGTAACCGCAACAAACGCTCGCTCGCAATCGATCTGAAGCGTCCGGAGGGTCTCGACGCGGTGCGGCGGCTGCTGCCATCGTGCGATGTAGTCGTACAGAACTTCCGACCGGGTGCGATCGAGCGCATGGGACTCGGCCTCGAGGTCGCGCGCGCTGCGAGACCGGACATCATCTTCGTATCGATCAGCGGCTTCGGCGAGGAAGGCCCGTACGCCGGGCAACGTGTTTACGACCCGGTCATCCAGGCGCTTTGCGGGCTCGCGGACATACAGCGCGACCGGGACTCCGGCGAGCCGCGTATGGTCCGCACGATCATCCCGGACAAAACCACGTCGGTAACGGCGGCACAGGCCATCACCGCGGCCCTGTTGCACCGTGAGCGCTTCGGTGAAGGCCAGCACATCAAGCTCGCAATGCTCGACACGATGGTGGCTTACCTGTGGCCGGAGAGCTCTTCGGGTCTGAACTACGTCGGCAACGAAGTGGATCCCGCGCGCGCGCAGATGGGTCTCGACCTGATTTTCAAAACGCTGGACGGATACATCACGGCAGCAACGGTCGCAGACGCCGAGTGGCGGGGTTTTTGCCGGGCCGTCGACCGGCCGGACATGCTGGAAGACCCGCGTTTTGCCAGCGCCACGCAGCGTTCGGCCCATCAGACCGAACGGCGGAAGTTCATGAGCGATGCTGTCAGCGGCTACGCCAGCGCCGATGTGATCGCGCGCCTGCGCACCGAAGACGTGCCGTGCGCGCCGGTATACACCCGCGAGCAGCTGATGCGTGATGAACAGGTGCTGAAAAACGGCATCATCGAACAACACGAGCATCCGGTGATCGGTCCGGTGCGCCAACCGCGGCCTGCCGTTCGCTTCGAAAAAACGCCGGCGAACATTCGTTCGCTGGCGCCCTATCTTGGCGAGCACAACGCTGACATTCTGCGCGACGCAGGACTCTCCGAGGCAGATATCGCGGCACTGGCCGAGGCCGGCGTGACCGCAGCGGAGACGCCGGGAGGCTGACCGCAAGCGCTGGTCGCTAAGGTGTCGGGAACAGCGCTTTGACGGCCGGTGGTAAAACCACTGACTTGCGGGTTTCGAGATTCATGACGACCGACGTAACGGTCGCCTCAGCAGCGAGTTCGCCGTTGGCCTTCCGGATCTCCTGACGTACGGCGAGGCTTTTGGACCCCGCCCGCGCCGGCGCGGTCATGACTTCGAGTGCGTCGCCAGTCGTGCACTCCGCCCGGAAGTCGATGTTGACGTTGACGACGACGGTACCGAGCGCATCCCGGCGGATCCGTTCAGCTACGGCACACCGCTCCACCAGTTCCTCGTCGTCATACCACTGCGTTCGGCCGCGCTCCAGGTAATCGAGGTAGCGGGCGTTGTTGACGTGTCCGAGATTGTCGAGATCGTCGGCGACGACGATCAGCGGGAAGGCGTGCATCAACTGGTGTCCGATTGCTCGATCCGAAAGACCGATAGTGTAGCGGCTAATCGGCCACAGCCGGCGCTCGCGGTGGCTTGGCCAGACAGCGCGAACCGCCCCCTATAATGGCGCCACACCCCCGAGGAAATACGGAAGACGCTCCGATGTCGCTCAGATCATTGCTGGATGGCCCCCATGCGCTGGCCGCGCCGGGTGCCTACGATGCGTTCTCCGCGCGCATCATCGCCGAGGCGGGTTTTCCGCTCGCATACCTGTCGGGGCTCGCCAACGAAGCGAGCGATCTCGGCTACCCGGACATCGGCTTCACGACGGCGTCGGAGCTCGTGCGTCGTGCTGGTAATCTCGCACGAGTGCTCGACGTGCCGCTGGTCTGCGATGCCGACACTGGCTTTGGCGGGCCGGCCAACGTCATCCGCACGGTGCGCGAATTCGAAGCGGCGGGTGTCAGCGCCATCCACCTCGAAGATCAGGTGTTCCCGAAACGCTGCGGCGTGCTTGACGGCAAGGAAGTCGTCGCGATGGACACCTTTGCCCGAACCGTACAGACCGCCACCGACGCGCGCGAAAGCGACGAGTTCCTGATCATAGCGCGTACCGATGCGAAACAGACCGACGGGGTCGACGGTGTTATTCAGAGGCTATGCAGCTACGTGGAAGCCGGGGCCGACGCCGTCATGACAGGCGACTTCTACACCGCCGCGGAGTATGCCGAAATCACCCGCAGCGTGTCAGTGCCGCTCTTTGCGTGCGCGGCCGACCCGGCGCACTTCGATGTGCAACCCAACTTCAGTTTGACCCAATGGCAATCGCTGGGCGTCAAAGTCGCCGTGTACTGGTATCTGCCGCTCTTCGCTGCTTCTGCGGCCGTGCGCGGTGCCGTAAACGGGCTGAGAGATCTCGGTACGGCGACGCTCGGCGGCACACCGGTGGACAGCTATCACGACTACGCGGCTATCGTCGATCTTTGCCACTGGCTCGATACCACGGACCGCTGAGCGCGCTCGTTCACAGGTGCTCAGCGAGAAACTGCTCGATCGCCGCTTCCAGGGATTCCGGCTGACCGAGTGTTGCGACGACCTCGGCACCCGCTTCGTAGAAGTGCGATTGTCCTGGGAGCCTGCAGCACTGATAGGGATGCGCGGCCGCGTCGAACCGCGCCACCATCGCCTCCACGCCCGGGATCACATAGTCGAGGTCGTGCTCTCCGTAAGCGAGGAATACCGGCATGCGCCGCTTGCCGCTCGCATGAAAGCGATCGACGATGCTGGGCGCGGCAACACCGGACAAGGCCACCACTGCCGCCGGCGAAATCGCTTCGGCGAGCGCTGCGGTTACAGCGATGCGCCCGCCGGCCGAGAACCCGCCCACCCCGATACGGGCGGGGTCAACACCCAATGCGCGGGCTTCGCCCGAGACGAACCGATACGCTGTTACGATGTCATCGATCGCACCTTCCTGCGAACGCTTCAGCATGTCTGAGGTCGCGGGCGGAAGGCCAAGAATTTTCCGCACCACGTCGATACGGCTCGTCGGGACCGGCTCCGGCCCCATCGTCGGCGTGAATCCAGGATGTGAGTCTTCCTGGGTGAGGCGATAGTCGATCGAAAAGCAGACATACCCGCGCGCCGCGAAGCGCGCGCAGTAGTCCGCGATGTTCGTGTTGACCGGCGTTTCTTCAGGCCGGCGATCGTCTTCCCGCGTGCCGCGATGAAATGCACCGCCAAAGGCCATGATCAGCGCCGGAGCCGGCTGTTCGAGCCCCGTGGGCTTGTACACGTCCAGCAGCAACGGCCGATCCCGAAACGGGCCTGCACCTTCGTTGAAATTGACAAACGCCGTACCGAACGGAATCGCGCGCTCGACCTCGACATCAAATCGCGGCGGCTGGCTCATGACTTCCCCCAGACTTGTTCGTTGCAACACGCGACCGTAACAACCGCGTCAGTACTTGTTAAGGACGCCCGCCTTTCGGCATGCTGACAGTTGCGAAGCAGACGCCCCTGGAGTAGTCCATGTCCACCAGTGCCATGCCCGAAGCCGAGTTTCATTTCGACTTCGGCAGTCCCAATGCTTATCTGTCGCACCTCGCGATTCCGCAGATCGAAGCCCAAACGGGCATCGCGTTCCGCTACGTACCGGTGCTGCTTGGCGGCGTATTCAAAGCCACCAACAACGCCTCGCCGATGGTGACCGAAAACGGCATCATGAACAAACGCGAATACCGGCAAGCCGAAACGGCGCGGTTTCTTCGGGACTGGGATGTCTCACCAACAACCCCCAACCCGCACTTCCCGGTCAACACGCTGCAGATCATGCGGGGCGCGGTGTACGCCGAAGGAGCCGGTATTTTCACCCCTTATGTTGACGCCGTCTTCAGGCACATGTGGCACGAGGCGCGCAAAATGGATGACGCCGACGTGATACATGAAGCGCTCAGCGAGTCCGGGCTGCCGGCAGATGACATCATGGCTGGTATGGGTGACGCGCAGGTCAAACAAAAGCTCGTGGATTACACCGGCGCATCGGTCAGTCGCGGTACGTTCGGCTCGCCGACGTTTTTCGTCGGCGATGAAATCTTCTTTGGCAAGAACACCCTGAAAGAGGTCCAGGCGGAGATTGAACTGGCACGCGGTTGAGCGCGAGGCAGGCTAATTTGCCGCCCGGCTAGAAGCGTTCGAACAATCCCCCCCAAACCATACAGCCGGTCGGAAAACCCACACGCCCGGTAGGCGTGCCAGACGATAGCCGCATTGATCGCGATGACAGGTTTGCCAAGCCAGGCTTCAGCCTCGGCGGCCAGGCGCACCATCGAGAGATTTGTGCCGCACTGCACGATGGCCTCGACATCGCCACCGTCGATCTCGCGCAGTGCGGCTCGCAGGTCGGCGGGGGTGACCGCGGCGATCGCCGTCGCGCTGGGACAAAGCAGATCTCTGTACCGCACCACCGGGAAACCGCTCTCTTCGAAATACCGCACGATCTGCGCGCGCATGATCGGCTGATAGGGAGTGAGCACGGCGATCCGTCGCGCACCGTAGGCTTTCAAAGCCTCGGCGCAGCTCTCTGCACCGGTCGACAGCGGCAAACCCGAAGCAGCCTTCAGTCGCTCGGTAAAACGTTCGCTCCCGGCCGCGCCCCCCCAGAACGTCGGCGCCGACATCCCCATCGCCAGATAGTCCGGCCGGCACGTGAGCAGATCACGGAGCGTTGTGTCGAGCGCTTCGTCGACACTCGCCAGCAACCGTTCGAAAGCCTCGTCTGAATCCAGTGCCGGCTGCGGGATATACATGCGCCCGGCATGGAAAGTGACGCCCGGAATGGCCATCGACCAGAAGTCTGCTTCGACCAGGGTGTTGGTCGATGGGATCAGCGTACCGATCTTGGCGCGAAATCCAGCCACATCAGGCATACGAAAGCTTCCTCTACATGCGGCGCCGCGCAGTCAAGAATGGAGCATCTCCAGAATGTGGTCGTTGACCTCATCGGGCCGCTCGTACATGACCCAGTGCCCGGCACCGATCACCACCCGGAAATCGAGGTCTGCCTGAAATCTCATCAGCGTCTCGCGCCGACTGGCGAGGTAAGGGCCGACGAATGCATCGAACTCACCCCAGATGCCGTGAATGGTCGCACGGATGTCCGGCAAAGCGCTCACCAGGATGTCGGATGTCGGCATCATCTCGGTGTTGACAGGACGTCGCGCGAGGTTGCGCGTCTGGATCTCGACGGCAAGTGGGTCGACGGCGTGTTCGTCACGGATCATCAATTGGCCGAGATTATGCCGATGGACTTCTGCGATCTGCTCCGGGCGCGGCGCCGGCCCCAGGCTTCGGAGCGAACGCAGATTCTCGATCTCGGGATGCGGGAGCTGCATGCCATTCGGACCAATGAGCACAACCTGTTCGAGTTGCGTACCGAGGCTGCGTGCCACGGGTCCGAACAGTACGCCCCCCATTGAAAAGCCGACACCGCTCAGCGGTTCATTCCCGATCAGTTGACGGAGACTTTCGGTCAGCGCATGCGCAAGCCATTGCGGCTCCCACCGTGCGGGCGGGTTGTTCGAATCTCCATGCCCTGGAACGTCCGGCACCAGCACTCGATAGTGTCGCGCCAGCTCCTCGACGTTCCTGATCCAGTGCAGCCAGGATCCATAACCGCCGTGGATGAGCACGAGCGGGCTACCCCGTCCGAACACGCGCCAGACGACACCGCAGCCGTCGATCTCAATTCGCCGGCGCTCCGCCTGCTCGTCCAGCTTTTCGATTAGTTGCATGTGGGGGAACCTGCCTCGTCTGCCCGGCGAAGCATGCAGAAAGGGGGAAAAGGCTACTCGGCTGCGTCACGAGATTCGAGCACGTCGAGAACGGCTGCAACAACCTGCTCGGGGTTCATCGGCTTCAGCAGAAAGTGGCTCACGCCGTGCTCGTCCAGCGCCGCCGGTGCGATCTGGTCGCCAAAGCCGGTGCAAAGAATCGCTGGCAGATCGGGGCGAACAGCACGCAGTGCAGTCAACATTTCCAACCCGTTCATGCCGGGCATCGTGTAGTCAGTGAACACGGCGGCGAACGCATCAGGCTCGGCGGCGAACGCGTCCAGCGCAGCGCCCGGATCGTAGTGAACCTGACAATCAACGTTACGCATTGCCAACAGTTCCGCGATGAAACGCGCAACCGGCTCGTCGTCATCGACCAGCAACAGGCGCCGTGGTGTCGGGCCCGAAGCGGCCAGCAGCGGACGTTCGGCCACGGCCTCAACAATTTCTCCTTGCTCGTCCACGACCGGCAGGTTGATACTGAACTGCGTACCAACTCCAAGCTCACTTTGTACGCTGATATGACCGTCATGATCGTGCACGATGCCATGCACGACGGAGAGCCCCATGCCGGTTCCCTCCGCCGGACCTTTGGTCGTAAAGAACGGATCGAACATACGCGCCAGAACCGAAGGATCGATCCCGCCGCCAGTATCACGTACGCGAAGCTGCACATATTCGCCCGAGTACGTCATGCCACACGACGTGCAGGTATGACCATCGAGTTGCACGGACTCGACCGAAATATGCAATTCGCCTCGACCTTGCATGGCGTCTCTTGCGTTGATGCAGAGGTTCATCAATACCTGTCCCATCTGCGTGCGATCGGCGCGCATCGACGTGAGCTCCGGCGCGTGCACGGCAATGCGAATGCTCGACGGCAACGTCGGCGCCAACATGTCGAGTTCTTCGCGCACGTTGTGCGCGAGGTCGATGATTTCCGGGCTGCCCGGTTCGGTCCGACTAAATGCGAGCAATTGCCGCACCATCGCGCTGGCGCGTTCGCCGGCACGACTGATCTCGCTGACGTACCGTTCGAGCGCGTCGTCTTTAAGCTGGCGATTGCGAAATTCCGCCAGCTGCGCGAAACCGATGATGCTCGCGAGAACATTATTGAAATCGTGCGCAATACCGCCGGTAAGCTGCCCTATGGCTTCCATCTTTTGCGACTGACGCAACCCCGCCTCCGCCAGACGCCGGCCCGCGTCGGCCAGCATCCGGCGAATCTCTGCCGCTGACCGGGCCGCAAAGATCTGCATCAGCGCCCGCAGCGCATTGCTCCGTTCAAACGCCGCATCGGCACCGACGACAATGAAACCGAGAGTCTGGTCATTAACATCACCGACGCGTACGCCATAGAAGCTCTCGAATGACGCGGCCGAAAAGACGTGCGCCTCGCTGAACGTTTCGGCGAACGCTTGCGCCACGAACAGTTCACCTTGTTCCCCTACGACCTGAAAGATCGCATCCGTTGCTGCGATGCGCTCGGGTAACGCGAGAGCATCCGTCGTATAGCTGCCAGCGAGCAGGAATACACCGGCATCATCCGGTGATATCGAATAAATGGCCGCAACGCGCGCAGACCATGCCTCCGCGCTGTTGCGCGCCAGCAGTGGAAACAGTTCGTTGCCAGTCGCCCTGCCAGTGCCTTCGACTGCGCGTCGAAGTGTCGCGGCCGCCTGTTCACGATCGGTACGATCGCGAATGACGCTGACTGCCGCCACGATCTCATCATCGACACGCATCGGCGTATAGCGCGTCTCTATGTAACGGCGGCCGCTGCCGGCGAAATCGACCCAGTGTTCGATTCCCGCCATGTCACCGTCGAAGCTACGAGCCAGATAAGGACGCACATCCGTCTCGTACCACTCAGGGGAAAGCACCTCTTCAACGGTACGACCGATCAAGTCTTCGACAGGGCGCCCGACGGCATTCGCGTAAGCAGCGTTGACCAGTTCGTATTGGTGTTCACGATTGATCACACAAACGAGGTCCGCGCTCGCCGCCACCGCATTCCGGTACAGCTCGAGCGACTGCATCGCACGCTTCATCGGCGTGATGTCGGTGGCCACGACCAGCGTGCCAACGTGCGGTAAATGACGCTCTTGCACGATCTGCCACGTACCGTTGCTCAGCGCCTGTTCGATCGGCTCGTGGTGCTGCCGATGCAGTGCCATGCGGCGTTCAAACCACTCCTCTTCGCGGCCTAATGCGTCCAGGATGTAGCCATGCTTCAGCGAGCCGCGCAGCAGGTCCGAGAATTTAGTTCCTTCCGCGCGCACCCCGCTGCTGCCTTCGTAGGCATCGCGGTAGCGTGAGTTGCAAAACACCAGGCGATCGTGATGGTCGAACAACGCCACGCCGCCATCCAGGGCCTCGACCGCCATGCGCAAACGCCGGTCGGATTGCTGCGCGCGCAGTTCCGCGGCGGGCGCCTCGTTGACGACGGATGCGCAACCGCGGTAGCCGGCGAACATGCCATCCATGTCGAACACCGGCACACCGCTCGTCGAGCGTACTTCACGTACGCCGTCGACGTAGGCTGCATAGCGAAAGTCGCGAAACTCCTCGTGTGCGGAGATTACCTTCAGATGGTCCTGCCAATCGGGATCGTCGGGCCCCGTGCCGGCCAACTCCCAACGGGTCATGCCGATCCCTTTCTGAACCCAGTCCATCGGTCGCCCGTCGCTGCCGAGAAAGCGCGTGAAACGATGTTCGGCGTCACTTTCCCAGAGGAAATCGTTGCTCGCGCGCGACAGATGCCGCCAGAAAGCATCGGATTGCTCCAGTTCGGCGATACGTGCTTCGAGCCGATCGACCTGTGTAGCGGGTGTCGCACCGGTCGGCCGGTCGGCCGCGGCCGCGCGTGCGACCCACGCTACTATTGCGCCGCTCGCGCCTGCTCCGAGCCACAGCCACGGAGAAGTTAGCGTAGCGCCGGCAAACCATCCGGCGCATACCGCGACCAGCGCGGCGGCAATAGAGAGTAGATGTCGTGGTCTGATCTGCTTCATCTGCGCCAGGTTACTGCCGACATTACTTAAATCTCAGCTACCGAGCGCATTGAACGTCGCCGTCTCGCCATGCACGGGCGACCCGGCGTAAGTCCCGCGCGCCATCAGGGCTTCCTTGCCACCATGCGCATCCACCAGCGCCGCCTGGTCCAGATGAGCCTCAGCGTCGATGGCATCGGGGTCGCAAAGAGATCTCAGCGCTGCGTCGGCGGCGGTCAGCGCGCCGTCATGCGTCGGATCGGCTGCCAGATCTATGCACTCATCTGGATCGGCCGACAGATCGAAAAGCTGTGCCGGCCAGCCGGCGTGATAGATGTACTTGAGCTTGCCCGTGCGCACGGTGAACACGCCTTTTGACGAGCCGGAACCGTGAAATTGCGACAGCAGAGCCGGCCGTGAGCGCCCCGAGCCACCGATGAACGGCGTAAAGCTCTCGCCGGGGAGATCGGCCTCTTGTTCGTGCGGCGCGCAGCCTGCCATCTCCAGGATGGTCGGAAAGCAGTCGAGATGACTGATGGGCTCATCGACCACCTCGCCGACTGGCAAGTCGGGACCCTGGACGATAAACGGCACGCGCGCCGCGTCGTCGTACAACGCGTTCTTGTTCCACAAACCGCGATTGCCCATGTTGTCACCATGGTCTGTCGTGTAGATGACCCGCGTGTTGCGCGCGAGACCGGTTACCTCCAGCGCATCCAACACCTTGCCGATGTTGCCGTCGAGAAACGAAATCTGCCCCAGATAGGCCGCGAGCGCCGTACGGATTTGCGCTTCGGTGAAGCCGGTATCCCAACGAAACGCGCGACGGAAGTCAGCCGTCGCCGGGTGCATCGTCCAACCGTCGTCCGCGGTTGCCTCCACCGGCCACGGCACATCTTCCAACGGATACAGATCGAAGAACTCAGGCGGCGCGAGTTTTGGTGGATGCGGGCACACCATCGAACAGAACAGCACCCACGGCTTGCCGTCGTGGTTTGCGGCCTCCCGCAGCCACGCGACCGTCGCCGCCGTGATGCGATCGTCGTAGCGCGTGTAGCTGGACGCCGCGCGGCCGGCTTTTTCAATGACTTCACGCGTGTTCGGCCGAAGGGGCAGTTCGTCTCGAATACAACCCATCAAGTCACCGAGCCCCGCCACCGCGTGCATCGGCATGTGGGTTGCCGTGAAACCGTAGTCGTCCTCTTCGGAACGAAAATGCAGCTTCCCGATCGACTCCACCCGGTGCCCGGCGTCGCGTAACCGGTGCGCCCAGGACGGTATCGACCCGTCGTAGGGCTGCGCGTTGTTCCAGGCACGAATGTCGTGCACGTAGCGTCCCGTCGCGAAGGTTGCACGGGCCGGCATGCAAAGCGGCGAATGCGTATAGGCGGCCGTATACTGCGTGCCGTTCTCGGCCATCGCATCGAGATGCGGAGTGCGCGCGACGGGATGTCCTGCGTGACCCAGCGCTTTCGGATTATGTTGGTCCGACATGATGACCAACAGGTTCATCGGGTCCATCTGGGCGCCCGCTCAGGTCAGACAAACCTCCATTCTTTGGGATGGACCAAACCGGCGCAACTCTCGGAGAGCGACGGTGATGCGCCAGACACAGGAAATCGGCTGGTCCGGAACCCGCGTCTACCGTCGGCGCTCGGCGGCAAGCGCCGCGCCGTATCGACTCATCCGGGCCTGAGCGAAGCGCCACGGCAGCGACCACAATTCGACTTGTGACCGCATACCCGGCCGGCATAGCCTCCTGCCCTAGAAGTACGCAGGATGCAGCCATGGCTACAGAACTCTCGCCGGATTCAGATTCCCATAAACGCCGCTGTCTGCCCGCGGGTGAATGCAACGCGGTGCTGCCAATGACATCCGCGCTCGTAGCAGCCGCGCTCGCCGTACTGCTGTCGGCCTGCGCGAGCACATCCACCGAGAGCGCCTACAACGCCGTCGGCCGCGGCATGGTGGGCCTGCACGAAGACGGCGTATTGGTCGCGGTCGAGAAGTACGCGCTGAACGGCTGTCCAACGCCTGCCGGATGCTACGCACGCCATTACGAGCAGCCGGACGTCGAGCTTCATGACAAAGACCGCAAGAAGTTCGTCGAGGTCACAAGCGGCGTGAAGACCATGGCAGTTACACACGTCGTGACTTACGAAGGGGTCGAGCGCACGAACTCCGCTGCAGTTGCGCGGGCCGTCTTCAGGGCCGCACCCCGGACGGGCCCGGCGAACTTGCCGGACGCCTGCCGGGCTATGGTGAGCGTCGACTCGCCCGGATTGCACCGGGCCGGCGCCAACCGCGCTCCAGACGGCGCGTCCCACCGCGTGGAAACCCACGGCCTTTACAACGCCTACGCCGCTTTCGAAGGCTATCCGTACTTCCAAAAGCGCGCTTTCCCGTTCTACGCATGCAGTCACCACGCCTTGCAGCGCATCGGCGACTGGCTGCACGCACGCCTCGAGAACGCCGCACAGACGGGTGCGCCCTACTCTCACGTGATCGTCATCGCCATGGGTTGGAACAACGACCAGCAGGAGTCGCTTGGCCGATTCAACCGCATGTTGAAACACGTGCGCGCGGCCGCGACATCATCGGGCGGCACCTATCGCCCACTCGTCGTCGCGCTCTCATGGCCGTCGGTCTGGTTCTCGAATGCCGACTTCCGGCTCACTCAACTGCTCGGACATATCCTCAGCTATACCAACAAGACCAACGACGCTGACGAGATCGGCTACACCCTTGGCGCAGAACTTGTGCATCACATCGTTGGTGGAGCCGTAGAGTCTTGCGCTGCCTGCAATCCGCAGCCGACCGTCGCCGTTATCGGGCACAGCCTGGGCGCCCGCCTGCTGTCGCGGGCCGTGTTCTCCGCCGCCTACGTCAAACCGGACCGCACCCGGCGGAAACCGCGTGCACCAGACTACTTTCTGGGCCTCCAAGGCGCTCTCAGTGCGAACCGCTTCGTCTTCGGTGAAGGCACCGAGGGCAGCCCGTACGCGAATCTGGGGTCGGTCAAAACGCGGATAGTGCTGACCTCGGCCGAAGCGGACAGCGCCAACCCGGTGGCGAGATTCGCCACTGGAGCCAAACACGTCGGCGGGAGATTTGATTTCTTCACACAGCACTCAGCGTACCGAAGAATCTCTAGTACTCCTCCTCCTCAGCAGTTGCTTTAGCTGATGGCTGACTGCGGACTTGAGCGGAAAAGTTCACCCGAGGTTGGCTTTCTTCTCGTGCCGCCTTGACAATACCTCTCAGTGCAATGTAGAGGAAATCCAAA
>JBCCEJ010000100.1:0-16375 GCA_039030335.1 Pseudomonadota bacterium
AGGACGCGCCCGACGACGCCCTCGGCAAGCTCGACAACTACCTCTGCGAGTTGAAGGAACTGCAGATACGCGACGGCCTGCACATCTTCGGCGAGAGCCCCACCGGGCCGCAGCTGACCGATCTGCTGGTCGCGTTGACCCGTCTGCCGCGCAACGCCGGCGAGTCGGGCGATGCGTCGATCGTCAGAGCCCTTGCGGCCGATCTCGGCTTCGAGGACTTCGATCCGCTCGACTGCACGATGGGTGCCCCATGGGACGGACCCCGTCCCGCACCGCTCGCAGCGCTGACCGGCAGTGCATGGCGAACCTGCGGCGACACGGTCGAGCGGCTCGAACTGCTGGCGGCAGGGCTGGTGGCCGGTACGCAGTCACCGGCGTGCGCGTGGGACGCGACCCGCGCCGTGCTCGCGTACATCGACACAGAGCTCGGCGAGACCGTACGGCAGTGCGGTCCGGCCGAGCTCGACGCGCTCGTAACGGCGCTCAGCGGATTGTTCGTGGAGCCCGGTGCATCCGGAGCACCCACTCGGGGCCGCCCCGACGTGCTGCCTACGGGACGCAACTTCTACTCGGTGGACTCCCGGGTCGTGCCGACGCCAGCGGCCTGGCAACTCGGCTGGCGCTCAGCAGGCTTGTTGCTGGACCGCTACCGCCAAGACCACGGCGAATGGCCTACCGAACTGGCGCTGTCTGCCTGGGGCACGTCGAATATGCGCACCGGCGGCGACGACATCGCCCAGGCACTGGCGTTGCTCGGCGTCAAACCGACCTGGGAGACCAGTTCGCGCCGGGTTACCGGTTTCGAGGTGATCCCGCTCGACCTTCTCGACCGGCCTCGAATCGACGTGACGCTCCGCGTCTCCGGTTTCTTCCGGGACGCGTTCCCGGCGCAGATCGACCTGTTCGATTCAGCCGTCCGGGCTGTGGCGACCGCCGACGAGCCGCCGGACCGGAATCCGCTCGCGAAACGGTATCAGGAAGACCGCGCGTGGTTGATCGCAAACGGGGCCGACGACGGGACCGCATCCCGGCGAGCCGGATTCCGCGTCTTCGGCTCCAAGCCCGGCGCGTACGGCGCGGGACTGCAGGCACTGATCGACGAGCGCGGCTGGCGCGACACTTCGGACCTCGCGCGCGCGTACCTCACCTGGAGCGGCTACGCCTATGGCAACGGCTCGGCCGGCGATGCCGAGCATCAGCTGTTCGAGCGCCGTATCAGCCGGATTCAAGCGGTCGTGCACAACCAGGACAACCGCGAACACGACCTGCTGGATTCCGACGACTACTATCAATTCGAAGGTGGGATGGCCGCCGCCGTGGAGCATCTGAGCGGAGAGTTGCCGACCATCTATCACAACGACCACTCGCGGCCCGAGTCCCCGAAGATCCGGGCGCTCGACGAGGAGATCGCGCGCGTCGTGCGCGCGCGCGTCGTCAACCCGAAATGGATTGACGGCGTCATGCGCCATGGCTACAAAGGTGCCTTCGAGATGGCCGCGACGGTCGACTACCTGTTCGCGTTCGCAGCGACCACCCGAGCCGTGCGCGATCACCATTTCGACGCAGTATTCGCGGCCTATCTCGAAGATGCGCGTGTGCGCGACTTCGTGTCCGAGCACAACCGCGCCGCGCTCACCGAGATGAGCGGGCGCCTGCTCGAAGCGCTGGAGCGCGGGTTGTGGCAGCCGCGCTCCAATTCTGCCCGCGCCCTGCTGCGGTCATTGAGCGAAGCGAGTGCGGAAGAGCCGCGGTAGACCTGCTCGTCCTCCGTTGCTTACATCGGACAGCATGAGATGAACATCGAGACTGAACTGCAAACGCAGCACGCGGTGCCGGAAATCCCGCCCGTCGACCCAGCACTCGACGAAGCGCTCCGACACAAGATCGATACGAAGACCAAGCCGATTGGCGCACTCGGGTTGCTGGAAGACGTGGCGCTCCAGCTCGGGCGCATGCAGCAGACGCTGGCGCCGACCGTACGCCGTCCCGCGATCGTCGTCTTTGCGGCCGACCATGGCATCACGGCCGAAGGTGTGAGCCCGTATCCGCAGGAGGTTACCGCGCAGATGGTCGCAAACTTCCTGGCCGGCGGCGCCGCCATCAACGCCTTCGCCGAAGCGCACGACATCGCGCTGACGGTCGTGGATGCCGGCGTCGCCTGCGAAATCCCCGGAGCTAGCCGGCCGCGCGACGCGCGCATCGGCGCCGGTACCGCCAACATGCGGATCGAAAGTGCGATGACCGGGGCCGAGCTGCGCGAAGCACTGAGGCAAGGTCAGCTGATCGCCGACGAACTCGCCGACGCTGGTACCAATCTTGCCGGCTTCGGAGAGATGGGTATTGGCAACACGTCGGCCGCAACCGTGCTGACGCACCTGCTGACAGGCACACCCGTAGCCGCTTGCACGGGCCGGGGAACGGGGCTCGATGACACCGGCCTGGCTCGCAAAATCGATACGCTCGAAGACGTGGCCAGGCGCGTTCGCGGTGCTCTCGACACGGAGCCGTGTGCATCGCCGGCGGCGGTGCTGCGCGAGTGCGGCGGTTTCGAGATCGCGATGATGACGGGCGCCATGCTCGGCGGAGCGGCCCGCGGAGTTGGCATCGTCGTCGATGGTTTTATTGCCGGCGCGGCGCTGTTGGCGGCCGCGGCCCTGCGCCCGGCCGTGCTGGATTACTGCATCTTCGCCCACCGATCCGAGGAGCCGGGCCACGCGGCCCAGCTGAGGCACCTCGGCGCCCGGCCGCTGCTCGACCTGAACATGCGGCTCGGCGAAGGCACCGGTGCCGCGCTCGCCATACCGCTGGTGCGTTCCGCCACGGCGTTCATGAACAACATGGCTTCGTTCGAGTCGGCCGGTGTCAGTGACCGAGCCGACGACTGACGTACCGGAGCCGAGCGGGGCGCCGCTTGTCGTCGGGACACTGCTCGCCGCACTGATCTTCTTTACGCGGCTGCCGCGCCCGCCGCTGGTCGCCTACCATCCGGCGCACGACCGCAACGCGGCCGCGTTTGCGCCTTGGATCGGCATCCTGCTCGGCGTGTTTGCAGCCGGCGCGCTGAACCTGTTCACGTGGCAGATGCCCAGCCTGCCGGCCGCGGCGCTCGTCGTCGCTCTGCTCGTCTGGATTACCGGTGCGCTGCACGAAGACGGGTTTGCGGACTTCTGCGACGGCTTTGGCACGGAACGCGATCGCGAGACCACGCTCGCGATCATGCGCGACCCGCGCACGGGCGTCTTCGGCGTCACCGGCCTCGTCCTGTTACTGCTGTTGAAAGTGTCGCTGCTGGCCGCGCTGGTTGACGGCCTGCCGTTTGCCGCCATACCACCGGTAGTCATCGCCGCCTGCGCGCTCAGCCGCTTTGCAGCCATTTCATTCATGCAAACAATGCCGTATGCCCGCAGTGACGATGAGGCCGCCCGCGGGCGGCGCCTGTCGACGCGCATGCCATGGCCATGGTTCACCGTAGCCGCGCTCGGCGGCCTGCTGCCGTTGGCAGCCGCCAGCGCGTGGGTATCCTGGACCCTGGTATGGGTCATTCCCGTGTCGCTGCTGTTAAGGCTCTGGTTCGCTGCGAGTTTCATGCAGCGCTTGCGGGGTTACACCGGTGACTGCCTGGGCGCTGTCCAGAAGGTCACAGAGGTTGCCGTATACCTCACCGTTGCGGTCTTATGGCTGCGTTGACCGGCGCGGAGTGAAATGACCGTGCAACAACCAGTGGAGCCGCCGTCAGAAGCACTGCTGGATGCAATGCACCGTTTGATACGCACGGGGCTTGATGCAGAACCCGGCGTGCCGAAAGGTCCAGCGCTGGCCGTCAAGCTACCGTCTGGCGAGGCGCAAATCCGGTGGCACGGCCGCGCCGGCGGGGTTCTGTGGTGCGTCGCGTGGCCCGATGGCACGCACTCCGAGCATGGGTCCACCGTAGCCGTCCTGACTGCGCTCCGGCGCGCGGCGGATCCCACCTTTTCCGCCGGGCGGGCGGTTATTGGCCATCGTCCGCGAGCCGGTCGCGACGGGCGGAGCGCGTGAGCGAAGCGCCGAGTCCGCTACCCGTGCACGTCCTGACCGGATTTCTGGGCAGCGGCAAGACAACGATTCTGAATCGCGTGCTCAAGGCTCCCAATCTCAGCAACACGGCCGTCGTCATCAATGAGTTCGGGGATGTCGCACTCGATCACCTGCTGGTCGAACGCAGCGACGATACGCTCGTGAAACTGGCCGGCGGATGCGTCTGCTGTACCGTGCGCGGCGACCTCGCAACGACGTTGCTTCAACTGATTCATCAACGTGACACCGGCGCCGTCACGCCGTTCGAGCGCATCGTGATAGAGACCAGCGGGCTCGCCGACCCGACCCCGATCGTCAATCTGTTCAGCACCGACGCGCTGCTTGGTGAGCGCGTGCGGTGCGCTGGCGTAACGGCGACGCTGGACGCATTGAACGGCGCCACGACGCTGGAACGCTACATCGAATCGCGCCAACAGATTCTGCTGGCCGACGGTATCGTGCTGACGAAGCGCGACCTGCACCCCGGCGCCAGTCCGGCGCTGATGCGCGCGCTGAACCCAGCCGCCCCGACACTGGATGCGTGTGCCGTGTCGGATGCATCTCTTTGCGCATGGCTAACCGGGGAACGCGCGCGGCAGGCGGCGCCGGCAGCAGCGGACCACGTGCATACACACGGAGTCATGAGCTTCACTCTGGAACGCCAGCGGCCGGTTGCACCCGCTGCCATCAGTCTGTTCGTGCAGGCACTCGCGACCCACGTCGGGGCGCAGCTGCTTCGCGTCAAAGGCCTCGTTCGCCTGACTGGTATCGACGGGCAGCCGGCGGTACTCCAGGGCGCCCAACATGTCTTTCAACCTTTGGAACTGCTACCGTCTTGGCCAGCGTACGCGCCCAGGCGAACGCAGTTGACCTGCATCGTGCAAGGCGATTGCGCCGATCTGATCGAAGCGCTGTTCGACGCTGTGATCGCCGACGTCGACTGGTTGGAGGCATCCTCCAGGGCGTAGCCGGCCGAGCCCGACCCTGAGTTGAAGTGGGAGAAGCAGCCATGTTCGATCTGATCGTAAGAGGCGAGCGAGTCGTAACGCCGCAGGGGGTCCAGGCGGCCGACCTCGGCGTGCAGGCCGGGCGTATCGCCGCAGTGGCCGAATACGGCGTACTTTCCGATGCCGCCCGGACGATCGAGGCTGGCCAACAGATCGTCATGCCGGGCGGCGTCGACCCCCACATCCACTGCTCATGGCCGATTCCCTCGGCCGACGGAAGCGTCGGTCTGCTAACCGATTCGCCCGCTACCGTAAGCCGCGCGGCGCTACACGGCGGCACGACTTCACTCATCGACTTCGCCGTCTGGAACGACGGTGAAACGCTTGCCGAGAGCATCGCGCGACGCGACGACGACTACGCCGGACAATGCTACTGCGATTACGCGTATCACCTGATGCTCCAAGGCCAGGTGCCGACTCCGGTGCTCGAAGAACTCGGTCAGAAAATCGACGAGGGTTATCCAACCGTCAAGATCTTTACGACCGACATCACGCCGAGCCGGCGCGGCCGGATGATCCGCTTCGGTGATATATGGGAAATCCTGAAGGTCACGGCGGCGGCGCGGGGACTCGCGGTCATCCACGCGGAAGACAACGACATCGTCATGCACATGTACGACAAGCTCATCGCCGAGAACCGCGTGCATTTCCAGCATCTGGCGGAAGTCCACAACACGCTGAGCGAAGAACTATCGTTCCGGCGCATCATTCGGCTGGCCGAGAATATCGATGGAGCCGCGCTCTACATGATGCACACGAGCGCGGCGACGGGCGTAGAAGCGATTGCCGAATCGCGGGCCAACGGCTATCCGATCTACGGCGAGACGTTGCATCAGTACCTGATGTTCCCGTCGGACAACTACAAGCTGCCCAACGGGCAGATCTACCACACGTATCCGTCGTTGAAGTCGCAACACGATCAGGCGGCGCTGTGGGACGGCATGGACGGCGATCAGATCCACGTCGTCGCAACCGACGAACTGTGCTGCACCCTGGCCGTCAAGGTGCAGGGCGAGCGCATCGACGATACGACCGGCGGCAACGCCGGTGCGGAGCCGCGGCTCGCGGTGATGTTCACCGAGATGGTGACGCGACGCGGCTGGTCGCTCGAGAAGTTCGTGGATCTGACCAGCACCAACGCCGCGCGACTGATGGGCATGTATCCCCGTAAAGGCGCCCTGGCACCTGGTGCCGATGCGGACATCACGTTGTTAGACGACACCGCGGGACGAAAAATCACGCACACCGACCTGCACGAGAGCGACTACACCCCCTGGGAGGGTTTCGAGGCGTCCGCCTGGCCGACGATGACCATCCTGCGCGGCAAGGTCATGGTCGAGGGCGGAGACTTCCTGGGTGAGCTGGCCGACGGGCTATATCTGAAACGCCAGATCCCGGCGGACGTGCTGGCGCGGCGGCGAACGGCCGCTATCGATGGCGGCCGCGCTAACGCTCAGCCACAGAGCGCCGGATAAACTCCGCGATCCACCGGGCCGACAGCGCCTGGTCGATCGAACTGCTGACGCCGCTCAGAGCAGCGTCGGCGACGGCTTCCGGAACCACGTTGCCGCGCCGCGATTCGAGCAGCGCGCGCACGTAGTCTTCAGCGAATTCCGGATGGCCCTGGAACGACAGCGCCGCGTAACGCCGATTAGTGTGCGCGTACGCGAGCAGCGCGTTCGGGCAGAACGCTGAGGTCGCTATAACTTTGGCATCCGGCGGTAGCGCAACCACCTGATCCTGGTGAAATGCCTGAATGGCGAACCGGGACGGCGCCCGTGTTTCGCTCTGCATCCAGTCCGCCTGATGCTCTATCGCGTACTCGTGTACGCCCACACCCCAGCCTTTCTCCGATTTGACGACCCTGCCACCCAGCGCCTGTGCCAGAAGTTGATGACCGAAACAGATACCTACCAGCGGCGCGCGCGCCGCATAGGCCTCGCGCAGAAACGCTTCGAGGCGCTCGATCCAAGGCTCGTCATCGTACGCCCCATATTTGGAGCCGGTTACCAGCCACGCGTCACACGCGTCCGGTGATTCGGGCAGCTCGCCGTCCAATGCGGCATACGCGCCAAACCGCCAGTCCGGCGCCGACGACGACAGCAACAACTCGAACGCACGAGGGTAGTCAGGAAAGGAATCACCGAACTCTTCGGGCGGCCGGCCGGTTTCGAGGATGCCTATGTGCATGGCGTTGGTCGATCAGGTCAGGCAGCCGGGCCAAAGACCGGCCCGGCCGTTTTCAGTGATGGCGACCGGCTGCGGATTTTAGAAGCGATCCGCCGCAAGCCGGTCTGGCGCCCGCGAACACTGAGAACGCAGAAACGCCATTTGGTCGGCCAGTATCCTCCGGTTGCCGAGAATCAGCGCCTCTGCGTGATTCGGCGCGTAGGGCACGGCCAGGAGCCGCATGCCGACCCGGTCAATTTCCTCAGGCGTCCAGTTGCCTTTGCGGTGGTTGCACGGACGGCATGCCGTTACGACGTTCTCCCAGACATCTTTGCCTCCGCGCGAGACCGGGACCACGTGATCACGCGTCAGATCGCGCGTGGCAAAGCTCTCCCCGCAGTACATGCAGATGTTGTTGTCGCGCCGAAACAGATGTGTGTTCGTCAACGCCGGCACGGCGCGCAGGCGCGCGAGCTTGGCGTCGACGCCGCGCGTCGCGATGATCGTATTGACGTCCATGAAGGAACGCGCGCCGGTCATGCGCGACACGCCGCCGTGCAGACGCACAGTCGTATCGCCTGCTTCCCAGGCAACCTGGTCGCGGCAATAGAGCAATGCGCCCACTTCTTTGGACACCCAACGCAGCGGTCGACCGCTGACATCACATTTCAGGATCAATGCATCCATTGGTCCCAGGCTCCGTTATCTTCGTCTCGGATAGATGTGCTTCAACCAGACATCGCGAGCAGTCAGGCGCGCAATGCCGCTAAACAAAAAGCCCCGGAAGGCGATGCCAACCGGGGCTTTTACAAGCATGGCTGGAAGGCATCCGGAGTCCGTCGCCTTCCAGTCGTTGGAGACTGGAAGGCTCTATCTGAGCGCAATCCCGAGATGGTCGGGCCGCACGCACTCGCGACTAGATGGACTGAACGTACCGCCATCGCACGACGGGCGCGCGATCCTGCGGACGGAGTTGTCGGAGGCTGTTTGCATAGCTCTGGAGTATACGTGGTGCGTAATCGAGATCAAAAAAGACTTCGTAGCCTCAGGATTCCAGAGTTGTTCGAGGTGCTGTTTGTCCCGCGGCGACGCAGTTGCCTTCAGTCATCATCGACCTGAGGGCCGGCGCCCGCACGCGAGCGGTCAGACGCCGGTACATAAGTCCGCCATGCGAATTCACTCAGGACGCCGTGCAATTTCGCAGCCACGTGCGCCCGCGTATGCGTCGCGCCAGCCGGCACTTGCGGCGCTGCATGCCGGGGTGAGGAGAAACGCCAGTACAGCTCACTCTCAGTGGCCGCGAGCGCGGCACCATGCCAGCGCACATTGCCGAATCCCAGAAGCTGCACACAGGCGCCACGCCACTGCATCGTCACATGGCGCACGTGCCGGCTGGCCACGCGGTCCAGAAACGGCGTTGCGAGGATGGGGGCACAGACGTGCACCGGTCCGTGCCGCTCATCGGCATCCAGCGCGTGCGCAGCGTCCAGCCATGCGCATCCTCGTGAGACAGCGCATGCGGTATGCGGTTGCCGTAGCGCCATCACCAGTCCGCGCCAGTCCGTCCAGCCGCGCTCGGCCAGCCAACCCGCCGCAAAGGCAAATTCCTCCGCCATACCCCAGGCGTAGCCCGCACCCCTGGCGGCCTTGAACGTGAGCGACTCCCATTCTCCGAGTGACTGGTCGAGCGGCACTTCGCCGCTCATCACGACAACGAAACGCGGCCGGGAAGTTCAGCGTCTGAATCGCCGGAGCGCCCCGGTTCGCCTTCTGTGTGAATCCAGTCGTCTCGATAAGCGGCTGGCATTTCGTCAGGATACGGGGCGCGCTGAAACAGATTTATGCGTACCCATCGATCGGAGCGCGGATCGAAACGCGTCGCACCGAAGAAGGCGAGTTTGCAACGCAGGATGTCGAGCGGAAGCATATCGGCGTCGATAACGTTGTCGCGGATTTCGGCGTATGGGTAGGTACCGGCGAGTTGCACTCTGCGAGCGGTGTGACGGTACTCCACGCGGGTGGCCAGCCAGTCGGAGAGTAGCTGGTCGGGTGCCGCGTCAGCCAGCGCGGCGTACAGAGCGGCCACGTCACGAGCGACGGCGAGCGGGTGTTCACGTTCCTGTCCTGGCTCCATGGACCGTTCGCCAAGGCGCGGTTCCAGTTTTTCTACCGACGTGTACCAGAATCTGGCTGTGGCCGCGGCGCTGTCGAAGTCGAGCGCCAGCGCGTACCCAAAACGCCGCTCGATAAGACCTACGAGCGCCGACACCGGCATGGCGCCATCGAGTTCACCGAGCGCCGTCTCGTCGATGGCGAGGCGCGCGGCCAATGCGTCGACGATCTCGGGATGGGCGTCGATCAAGAGACCCACCAACGCCTCGCAGGCCTCCGGTGCGCAGACCGATTCAGCGTGTTCGTAGATTACGTTCCAGCCGCCGCGCACCGGCAGTTCCCTGCTTGCGAAACGCGCGAGAACCTCGAGGTCGCCGCGATACGCGGCGATGCGCGCCTGCTGGCGCACGTCCGTCGTCCGCCAGACTTCCGCATCGCGCTGCAGCACGCCAATTTGCCTTGCGAGCGCCCGCGCGTCATCCGCAGTCATCACCGTCTGCGACCGCACGCGCGCGAGCGCGGTCTCGCGCACCGTGAACCAGCGATCGATGAGAGCCGGGTGCGTGACCATGAACGGCGCCATGCCGAGCCCGGTCGAGTTGCCAACACCGAGGCGTCGACGAAGATGCGCAGCCAGCCGGCACGCCGTGCGCGGAGCCCGCACGGCCGCAAGATGTTCGACGATATCGACCGTGAAAGCGCGGATCAGCCAGACCGTCATCATCTCGACTTGAAACGGTGCGCCAAACTCATCCCGGTCGAGCAACGCGCGCCGGTCCGAGACGCCGAACTTGCCAGATCCGTAAACCGCCGTGGTACGCATCAGGTAGCCAACCTCGTCCAGCGCCGAAGCGTCTGGCTGAGCGCCACGCGCGAGGCATGCGACAACGTGCTCGAACAGGCGAACGGAACGGTTGGCGCGCGAGAGCGTCAGTTCCCGCTCACTCAGGTGCCCCGCTTCCTGGCTTGGTACCTGCGCACGGAGTCGGTCGATATCGCGCTGCTCCGGGACCCCATCGTACAGCGTGAAAGTCGCGTCCCAGGCTTCCGCGATCACCCGATCGGAGCGCATGGTCGGGTCGAGGTCGTGCGCGAATGCAACCAGCGTGTAGGTCCGTACTGGCCCGGTCAGCTGATAGAGGGCCGTGCCAACCCCGGCAGCATCGATATCGAATCGAGTGCGTTCGAACGACCAGCGCTCGTCGGCGAGGCGACGCAATAAGATGCGCAGAAACGACAATCGCGACTGATGTGCTGCCCCCATGCGTTCCAGGCGCATCACCAGTTCGGGTGAGCGCAAGGGAACAACGGGCGAAACCTCCACGACCTGTTCAGCTAAGGCATTCACGTCTCATCACTCAGACCGCGGTACGGTCAGCTCCGCCAGATTAGTGCCCAACCAGGGCCAGTTCAGGCACCGCGCCGGGCGTGGCAACACGACGCGATGCGCCCCGCGACCCGATGCGCCGTCGCGCCGACGGCCGTAGAGCGGCGCATTCGCTTGCCCAGCGATGGTGCG
The DNA here is from genome assembly GCA_039030335.1 of Pseudomonadota bacterium. Taxonomy (GTDB): domain Bacteria; phylum Pseudomonadota; class Gammaproteobacteria; order HK1; family HK1; genus JBCCEJ01. The sequence goes on from JBCCEJ010000100.1 coordinate 10,861, forward strand.
CGCAGTAGTTGGAACGTATCATGCCGGCCGCAAAGGTGCTTGCTCGAGGCGGTCAACTTGAAACTTGAATTCACCGCGCTTCATCCGACCTTCGCAGCCGAATCCAGCCCGGTGTTGCTGCGCGATCTGCACGACGATGCGGCGCTCCAGACGATTCGCGAAGGCATGGAACGCTATGGCGTGCTGGTCTTCCGCGACCAGGAGTTCGACGACGGCGAGCAGATAGAGTTTGCGAAACGGCTCGACAGTCACATTCACGCCCGCACCGGAAACCGGGTGTTGGGCCCGAGCCGGTTTGGCGATGAGGCTCTGACCGACGTCTCCAACGTCGCCGCCGATGGCGCCATCATGCGGGCGGCCGATCGCAAACGACTGCATGGCCTGGGCAACCGTCTCTGGCACACGGACGCTTCGTTTGAAAGCCCGCGCGGACGCTACTCGATGCTGATGGCCTACGTCCTCCCGGAAGACTCCCCCCCGACCGAATTCGCCGACAGCCGCACAGCCTATGACGCGCTGCCAGAGGAAAAACGCGAGGCCCTGCACGGACTGGAGGTCTACCATTCGATCGCCCATTCGAGGCGCACGCTCGGGTTCGAATTCTCAGAGGAGGAAGCAGCCATGTTGCCCGGTGCTACCCATCCGCTGGTCCTGCAGTTTCCCCGCACCGGGCGGCGTTCCCTGTACCTGGCATCGCATGCGTCACACATCGTCGGATGGACCCTGCCCGAGAGCCGGCTTCAGATCATGGACCTGATGGAGCACATCACGGCGCGCGCTAATGTCTACAGTCATGACTGGCGGGCGCGCGATCTGGTCATTTGGGACAATCGGGCCTCGATGCACAGGGCGCGCCCGTTCGATGACATCCGGGGTCGCCGCGAACTGCGGCGGGTGACGACGCTCGATATCGACAACCCGGCGGAGGCCGCAGCCTGACCATGGCAGGCTCAACCTCTGAGAAGCTTTACACGTCCGTGCAGCAGCACATGCTGGCGGGTGGCCTGACGTTGCTCGACGGCGGAACGGGGACCGAACTCGAAGCGCTCGGCGCGCCGATGCACGACGAGACGTGGTGCGCAATGGCCAACGAGACCGCGCCGCAACTCGTCTGCGAAGTGCATCGGCAGTATATCCGGGCCGGCGCCCGGATCATTGCGACCAACACGTTCTCGACCAACCGCAACATGCTGGAACCTGCCGGTCTCGGCGACCGCTTCAACGCGCTGAATGAGTCGGCCGTCGCAGAAGCGCTCCGCGCGAGGTCGCTCGAGAAGGCGGACGACCGGGTCCTCGTCGCGGGCTGCATGTCTCACCAGGTTCCGATCAAGCGCGGCACGGGCGATCGCATTGAACGCGCCGTACCGCCGATCGATGTCGCCAGAGCGCGGTTCGACGAGCTCGCGAATCTGCTTACTGATGGCGGGGTCGACCTGATCATGCTCGAGATGATGTCGCACCCGGAACTGGCGAATGAGGCTATCGAAGCTGCGCGCGCCACGGGTCTGCCCATCTGGGTGGGGTTTTCGGTGCGGGCGGACGACGCGGGTAACCCGGTGAGTCTCTCGAAGCCCGCACTAGCCGCAGCCGACATGTTCGACGCCATCGATCTGGACGGCGTCGACGTGGCGGGCGTGATGCACAGCTCCGTCAACCTGACCGGTCCGGCGCTCGAGCTGTTACGCGCCCGCTACGACGGACCGTTGAGCGCTTACCCGGACAGTGGTTTCTTCCGTATGCCGCACTGGCAGTTCGAGGACATCATTCCACCCGCGGATCTCGTCGAGCAGATGGCGGCCTGGACGACGCTTGGCGTGCGCGCCATCGGCGGATGCTGCGGTCTTGGCGTGACTCATATCGAAGCGATGAAACACGGGTTTGCCGAACGGCTCGGCCCGTAGGATAAGCCGTGACATCGCCTCAGTACGTGTCGAACATGCGCTGAATTTCCGCGCGGTCGCGCGTCACCGTCAGCGCCAGCATCAACAGGACGCGCGACTTCTGCGGCGTCAGATTGTCTGCCGTGACTGCGTCGGCCGTAGCGCGAAGGCCGGTCATGGCAGCGACCCGACCACTGCCGACGCGCGAACTTTGCACGACTATCAGTTCCGGAAACTCAGCCAGGACTTCACGTTCCCCCGCCGTGCATAGTCCGGGCGCGAAACCCGCGCTCACGATCCCTTGTGCACCCGCGGCTACAAATCCGCGAATCGCAGCACCGTCGGCGCCAGCGTATGCATAGCTGATATCTACGCGCGGCAGCGCAGTCAGGCCGTCGACGGAGAATTCGGTACCCGGGCAGGCAGGTCTGAGCAGCTGCCGGTAGAAAGCGACGCGATCGCAGTCAGCATGACCGAGGCACCCGAAGTCCGGGCTCCGGAAGGTCTGCATGCGCAGCGTCGCGGTCTTGGTGACCTCGCGCGCGGCATGTATCTCGTCATTCAAGACCACCAGAACACCGTTGCCGCGGGCCGCCGGATCGCCGGCTACCCGAATCGCGTTGACGAGATTGATGTTGGCGTCGGTACTGATGCCGCTGGCAGGACGCTGCGCACCGACGAGCACGACGGGAAAGTCCACTTTGAGCGCGAGGTTCAAGAAATAGGCCGTTTCCTCGAGCGAAGCCGTGCCGTGCGTGATCACGACGCCGTCCGGCGGCACCGCGCGAGCACCGAGTTCGTGTACCACGCGTACCAGGTCCAGCCAGACGCCCGGCCCCATCGCCGTACTGGGTATCGCCTTGAACGCAACGGCTTCGACGTCGGCAACCTGCCCCGCCTCGGGGACCGAGGCCAACAGTTCATGCACGTCGTAGATGCGTTGATTTACCACGTAGTCGACCAGGTCCAGCGAATGGCGGCCGACGCTCGAGATCGTGCCGCCCGTGCCGATCACCGCCACCTTTGGCCGCACCGTGCTCGCTTCGCTCGTCATGTGTTTTACCTGCGTGAAATTGCGGGGGCTGTGCAAGGAGGAAATTTTTTACTATTCATCCCGCGCTAAGGCGGCAAGGTGGAGTCTGCGCCGGGCCGTGCCCGGCGATCAGTTTGGCACACCGGGCAGCGCCCGGGCTCAGGATAGAGCCGCATGTTGGAACTACTGACCGCACCGGAAAACCTCGCCTTCACGGTCGCGTTGCTCGTAATGGTGCTGATCGCTGTACTGGAAGGCTTCGCACTGCTGGTGGGAGCCGGATTCAACGCGACGCTGGAGGCACTGTTGCCCGACACCGATCTGCACGTCGGCGGCGATCTAACAACGACCCACGGCCTCACGAAGTTACTCGGCTGGATGCGCATCGGCGAAGTGCCGGCGCTCATCGTGCTGATCGTCGCTCTGACGAGCTTCGGCCTTCGCGGCCTGTCGATGCAGTCCGTCCTGCACGGTGTCTTCGGCAGCTACCTGCCTGGGCCGATCGCATGGGTGCCGGCCCTGCTCGGCGCGTTCCCGATCGCACGGGTGTTCACCGGCGCGTTGAGCCGGATTTTGCCCCGTGAGCAGACCGAAGCCGTCTCGCGCGACAGTTTCATCGGCTGTGAGGCAGTGGTTGTCACAGGCGTAGCGCGCACCGGTCACGCTGCGCAGGTGCGTTTCAACGACCGTTTCGGCAACACGCACTACGCGATGGTCGAACCCGTGCACGCGCGCCTGATCTTCGACCAGGGCGCCACCGTTGTCATCGTAAAACGCGACGGCGCCCGGTACCTGGTGGACAGCCCGCCAACCGCGCGGCCCGACGGGGACGGTTGACCCAACTACATGGAGGAAATCTGATGGATCTTATTACCCCACTCATCTACGCGGGCATTGTCATCATTGCGCTGTTCGCCATCGGTCTGGTGCTCTCCAAGCTCTACCGACGAGCCTCCAAGGAGATCTCGTTCGTGCGCACCGGGCTGGGCGGACAGAGCGTAGTCATGAACGGAGGCGCACTGGTGCTCCCGGTCATGCACGAGACGATCCCGGTCAACATGAACACGCTACGCCTGGAAGTACGGCGAGCGGCGGAACATGCGCTCATCACCCGGGACCGGATGCGCGTCGACGTGCTGGCCGAGTTTTACGTGCGCGTGCAACCGACCGCCGAGTCGATCGCCAACGCGGCGCAGACGCTCGGCTATCGCACCATGGAACCCGACGCGTTGAAGGAACTCGTCGAGGGGAAGTTCGTGGATGCGCTGCGTGCGGTGGCTGCCGAGATGGCGATGATCGAACTGCACGAGCAGCGCGTCAGTTTCGTACAAAAGGTGCAGCAGGTGGTTTCGGAAGATCTGCTGAAAAACGGCCTGGAACTGGAGTCGGTATCGTTGACCGGTCTGGACCAGACCAGCCGTGAGCATTTCAACCCGGACAATGCCTTCGATGCGGAAGGTCTGACCAAGTTGACCGAAGAGATCGAAGCCCGCCGCAAGCGCCGCAATGAAATCGAACAGGAGACACGCGTCGACATCGAACGCAAGAATCTGGACGCCGAACAGCAACGTCTGCAAATCGCCAAGGAACAGGAGTACGCACGACTTGAACAACAGCGCGAAGTCGAAATTCGGCGCGCCGAACAGAGTTCCGAGATCGCTCGCGAACAGGCCGAGCGGAAACAGGAAGCAGAGCAGGCGGAAATTCTGGCGCGTCAGCAGGTCGACCAGTCGAAACTGACCGCTGAGCGTGCCGTGGAACAACAGCGCATCGAAAAAGACCGGGAGGTTCGGGGGCTTGAAATTGACCGTAACCGGGCGCTGGAGGCTGCCGACGTCGAAAGACAGAAAGCCGTGCAGCTGGCTGAACAAAGCCGCGCAATCGCGATTGCGGAAAAGTCCCGTGAACAGTCCGAAGCCGAGTCCGCCGCCGACCTGGCCCGCGCTGACGCCGTGCAAGCGTCCGAGCAGGTGGCGACGGTGCGCGAAACCGCGCAGGCCGATCGCGCCAAGCAGATCGAACTCATTGCCGCTTCGAAGCAGGCCGAAACCGAGGCGCTGCAAGTGACCGTTGCAGCCGAGGCGGACAAGCAGGCCGCCGAAGACCGCGCCAGCGCGGCTCGCACCCAGGCGGAAGCTGAGGGCGATAAAGTGCGGATCGTCGCGCAGGCCAGCGCCGACGCAGCCCGGATGGGCGCGGATGCGGCTGAACGCCGCTACGCGGTAGACGCCGAAGGCAAACGCGCACTGAACGAGTCGAGCAATACACTCTCGCTGGAACAGGTGGAAATGCAGCTGCGCCTGGCGCTCCTGGAACGGCTGCCTGGGATCATCGAACAAGCGGTCAAACCGATCGAGAATATCGATGGCATCCGCATCGTGCAGATGGACGGGCTGCAGCAGGGCGAAAGCGGCGCATCGACAGCTCAGAGCCTCTCCGATCAGGTCGTCAACAGCGCACTGCGCTACCGGACCCAGGCGCCACTGCTCGAAGCATTGCTGAGCGAGGTGGGGCTCGACATGTCCTCGGTTGACGGACTGACCGCGCCGCTCAGAAACGGTGGCGGGAAGCTCAAATCCGACTCGGACGGCGCCGCCTGACG
>JBCCEJ010000101.1:0-15857 GCA_039030335.1 Pseudomonadota bacterium
AAAACCCACCCCGCCCTTGGCTGCCGCCTGGGCTGTGGTGGAGCCGTATTCCGCGCCTAACACCAGGGCTTACTGTATCGTCGCTAAACCCACGCCGCCGGGTACCCATCCAACCAGCGCATCGGCGAAGCGGAAGAGCTTCTTGATGAGTCCGGTGCGCTCCATCAGAAAGCCGGCGTACACGAAGAATGGAATCGCCATCAACGTGTACTTGTTCACGAAGCTGAAGAACGAGCGGAAGATCGCTTTCTCGGACAGCAACGGGTCGTACAGGATGAAGGCGACCGTCGCCGCACAGAGCGCGACGCCGATCGGCGCACCGAGCGCCAGCATGCCGAGGAGAAAGGAGCCTAGAGAACCCATTGAATTGTCGCTCTGCTTCGCTACCGGTGGTGTTCCGGCCGCTGGTTGTTCGGTGTCTGTGGGCGGCGCACCGACGCGCCCGCGTCCAAGCCGCCCGCTTTGCCTAGATGTCGATGCCTTCTTCTACCGGCGCCCACTCGAACACGCGCTTGCCGCGCACCGCCTGGACGTCCTGGTAGAGCTGGAACAGACACACGATCGCCATCAACGCGAAGGCGATGATCAGTACGAGTTGGAAAGGCCAGATCAGCAGCACCATGCTCTGGCTCGTACGCTCCATCAACATCGAACGTTCGAATGCAGGTATGCCCCACCAGGCAAGTCCGCCGAACAATGCCATCGACATCCCGCTGATCGCGGCGCGAATGACCAGCACGGTCTTCAGCATGCCCATGCGTTCGAGGATTTCTATGCCGGCACCGACGCGCAGGTGGGAGCGCCGCGCCTGCGTCACGGCGAAGTAGAGGAATACCGATCCCACCAGGCCATACGTTACGGCGTCCTGACCCCACGGAAACACGACCCCGAAGATATAGCGGCGGGCCACTTCAAAGATCGCGAGCCAGGTGGCGAGGAACATCGCGAGCGCGGCGCCATATCCGACGACATTGTCGAGCAGGAAACGGAAAGCCCGGTAAGCACCGTCGATACTGAGCCAGTTCACCTTCGCGGCGACCGTCTCGGTCTCTTCTTCAACCTGCCTGTTCGGGTCGTTCGGATCCGGAGTCGGATTGTCGTTCGTCATGCACGTGCCTGAGCGTTGGTATGGAGCACCAGCGAAAACTGGCTGAGTATATAGAGGCCCACCGGGCATTAGTACCGTCAGCTCGAATGTGCTCGGGCTGCCCTCGTCAACCTCTCCATCCAACGGGTGCGACATGAGCGCGCAGCGCGCATGAACGACGTCGAACCGCACGCCGCGCGGGCCATCATTCTCGCCCTGGCGGCCTCAACCTGCTTTGGAGTCGGGCTCGTTCTGACTCAGTTTGGGCTGCGTCGCACCGACCCGGTGCGCGGCTCCATGGTAAGCGTGCCGAGCGCGGCTGCGTTGTTCTGGCTGATGTCTGTCGTCATCGTAGACTGGGCCGCTTTCGACTGGCGCGCAGTGTTGATCTTCTCTGCGGTTGGCCTGCTGTTTCCGGCGAGTGTCACGCTGCTGACGTTTGAGGCAAACCGTCAGATGGGACCGAACATCACGGGGGCGCTCGGCAATCTGACCCCGGTGTTCGCTATCGGTTTTGCGGTGCTGACACTCGGCGAAACGCTCGGCACGGCCGATGTCGTTGGTACCGGCGTGATCATGGCCGGCGTGATGCTGTTGTCCTGGCGCGGTTCCGGGCAGTCTGTGAGCTGGCCGGTGTGGCTGATTGCGTTGCCGCTCGCCGGCGCCATCATCCGTGGGGCGGCGGCGCCAGCGGTCAAATGGGGACTCGTGACCTGGGATGCGCCTTTTGTGGCTGCGCTTTTTGGCTATAGCGTTTCCGCGCTGGTGCTCGTGATCTCGGGGTGGTTCCGGGTCGGGCGGACCGTGGTGGGATTCGACCGCAGCGGCTCCTGGCGCTTCGTCGTCGCCGGTATGGTCAACGGCATGGCGACCATGCTGATGTACGCCGCACTGGCGCATGGCACCGTGTCGCTGGTGTCGCCACTTATCGCGACCTATCCGCTCATCACGCTGCTCGTCAGTGCGCTCGTGGTCCGCGCAGCGCCGATCAGCGCGCAGCTGATCGCGGGCGTCGTCGCGACGGTACTCGGCGTCGTCGTCTTGTTGATCGCCTAGCCGGCGGTTCCGCGCGCGCGGTTGCGCGCCTCCGAAACCCACCGGGTGCCCGGTTCAATCGAAGAAAGGTGGCGGCAAGGTCTGAACGTTGAAGGCGTCTGCCGGCAGTGCCTCGGCAGCCAGTTCGAGGAGATGCGCATGGTGGGTGAATAGCAACACCTGCCGCTCGGCGGCGAACTCGCTGAGGGCGCGCAGCATGGCGTGTGCGCGCTCGTCGTCCGACGTGATGAGAATGTCATCGAGCACGAGCGGCATACCGTCGTGCGCACCGCTTTTCAGGCTGAGGGCGGCGAGCCGGAGGCTGAGGTAGAGCTGATCGGCGGTTCCCTCGCTCATCGCGCCGACCGGCACCCGCCGACGGTCTGTGCGTTCTGCGACGAGCGAGGTCTCAGCGCCGCTCCCATCGGCGTGCAACCTGCAATATCGGCCATTGGTCATGCGTTCGAACAGCCGTCCGGCCGAACTCATCATCGGCCCTTGCGCACGCTCCCTGAAGCGCTTGCCAGCTTCGCCCAACAACGCGTGCGCAAGTCGCAATCGCATCCATCGCTCGGCACCACGGCTCAGGCTCGCGGCGGCGTGTTCTGCGTCTGCCCGAGCGGCGGCGGCGCGGTCGGAAGTGTCGACTTTCTCCAGTTCACGGCGCGCCAGTTCTTCGCTTCGGCGCGCCTGCTCGGCCGCCTGTTTACCGGCTTCGACCTGGGTGTCGATGACGTCGATCTCGGTATCCAGCGCCGCGACGGACCGGCCGTCAAGGCGCTTGCGCAAAGATGCAATATCGTCACTCCAGCCGGCTCGCAGTTGCCGGTCGAGCTGCGCGAGCTCGGTCTCCAGTCGCTGTTTCTCGGCGACGCGAAGCTCGAGGGCGGGCAGCGCGGTCGGTGCGCTGACTCCCGCCGCTTCACAGAGACCAGCCAGGGTACTCCTGGCGCTTTCCTCGAGTTCCGCCGCTGTCTCTCGCTCGCGATTCAGTCGCACGCCGAGCCGCTCGGCCTCAGCCCGCCGCTGCGCTTTGTCACGAGCCGAGGCAAGTCGCCCGGAGAGCGTCGTGACGATGTCCTCCGGCCGGACCGACAGGGCATCGCTGACGAGCCCGGCGAGGTCGGCGGCATCACGGTCGAAGGCGCTGAGCAGGGTGGCAGACATCTGGATCGAGGTATCGAGTTCTGCGGCGCGCGAACGCAGTATTTCGCCGCGTTCGCATTCTCGCAGTCGTGCTTGGATGACGGAGACTGGCGCGCCTGGGTCCACGCCAAGTTGGTTGCACTGCCAGGCGATCGCCTGCCTGTGCTGGTTCAATTCCGCGGCAGTCGATTCTCGCTCCAGCCTCAGCGTGGCCAGATCACGTTCCGCCGCAGCCCGATGTTGCGCCTGGGTAGCCGCCTTGATTTCGGCCTCGCTCAGCTGCTGATCGACGGAGTTGGCGAGCGTGACCAGTTCGTCCACGGTGCCGTCGGCACCGCGATGGCCGCAGTCGTTCAGCGCACTGACGAGCTGCTGCGCAGCGCTCGTTTCGCGCTTTAAAAGCTCCGCCCTTTCGGTCTGAAGCGCCGCCAGTGCGTCGGCCAGCGACAGCGCTTCGTCGCGCAGGTGCTGCCAGTCGCGCAACAGTTCCGGCTCGGGGATCGCCGGCAGGGCCGCGTCTGCCAGGCGTTGCATCCAGGCGTCCTGCTCTGCGTCGCGCTCGGCCTCCAGCTGACCGAGTCGCTGCAGCACCCCGGCGTGCTGCCCGTTCAAGTGTTCGAACCGGGTCCGCGCATGCGCATGAGCCGCGGCGCGAGCGCTGTCTTCACGCAGCCGGTCGGCCTGGCGATCTGCGTGGTTTACCGCTGCTTCGTACGTGTCGACGATGCCTGTCCGGTCGTCGAATGACAGCGGTGGGTCAGTCTCCGGCCGAGCTGGCTCGTCGACGGCGTGAGACCAGTTTGACCTGAGCGCGGCCCACGCGGCATCCCGACTGCGGCGCGCATCGTGCACGGCCTGGAGAGTCGGCACTTCTCCGACGGCCTCCAGGGAGCTCAACTCCGCCGTGACGTTTGAGATCTCGTCGGTAATTCGGTCTGCGTCCGCGCGTTGCTGCTGCTTCGCGCCACGGCGCTGACGGCGTCGCTCGGTCTCCTGCTCGATCCGGGCTGCCGACAGTGGCCTGGCCGCTGTCAAGGTAGCCAGATCGTCGACTCCAAGTTTCGTCAGGGCGCGTTGTTGTTGCAGCCGCCGCTCGTCCAGTTGCGCGGTCAGTGTTCGGGTGCGTTCAACGTCCAGGCTGGCCGCGTTACGCAGTGCGGTCTTGAGCGCTGGCCAGGCCGTAGCCGGCGGTAACGGCACGGCCGCCGTTTCCGCGAGGATGCTCTGCAGCGTTCGTTGTAGCTGCTTCTCACGGTTCGCGAGGCTGTGCAGTTCCGGCTCGGCCGCGCTGATCGCATCGAGCTTTTCGAGCAGGGCCCGCTCATCGGTCTGGCTGGGTTTTGGGAACGCGCTCAACGCCGCACCGCTTGGATCTGTCATACGGGCGAGCAGCTCGCGCGCCTCCGCGCGGCACGCTTCGAGCTGAGCACTCTGGGTAGCGAGCGCCTCACGTTCGCGCGCGATGCCATCCAGCTGCGCTTTCAGCCTGTCGACCGGAGCAGCAGCGGCCAGCATGTTCTCGTCGACCGTGAGATCCCGTAGCAGGTCGTGCAGACCTGCGAGCTCCTCGTCGGCACGAGCGATGGCGGCACGCGCTTGTGCGAGTTCGGTCTCCGCACCCACTCGTCGCTCGGCAGCATCGTTTGCCAACTCGGGCAAGCCGCCGAGTGCCGCGATGCGGTCGCGTACGTCGTCGAAGCGCTGCAGCGACGGTGCAAGGCTGCGCAGCAGCGATGCCTCGACGTGCCGGCCGCGCACCTCCTCGAGGTCCTTCTCGGCTTCTACCAGCTGCTCAGCTGCCTGCGTATGTGATTGCTTCAGCGCCCGCCATTGCCCGGGCTTGACCTCGACTTCGCGTACTCGCCGACGGCTGTCCAGATAACCCTTACGTGCGACGTTAACCGGAGCTGTAGTAGCGCGCGGCTTGAACCATTGTCCAGCCGCTTGTTCGAGTTCCGCGAGTACGTGTTGCACGCTGACGGTGCCTGCACTGGCCGCGAACAGGGCACTACCGAGTTCTCCCTCGCCACGCATCAGCGCCTCACCCCCGGCGCGGAGCCGCTGGTGGTCGAGGCCGAACATGGATTCATACTCGCGCCTGGTGAGACCGGCGGCGAGTTCTGCTTCCAGATGTGGTGCCGGCGTCAGCGATCCGACGGATGCGGCGCCATCGGCGCGGAGGTGCTGCTGGTGCACGTCGGTACCTGCACCGTCAGGCGGTGCAGGTGGGGTGGCCCAGAGCGATTCTCTGTCGCGTTTATAACGAACCAGCAAAACGGATTCGTTGGTTGCCGTGACGCAACGCGCCGCGATCTGTAGCTGGTTGTTCGGATGGCGAAAATTGTCGCTGGTGCGCCGAGGGAAGCCGAACCGCCAGTCGCCGAGCGCGCGCAACGCCGACGACTTGCCGGCCTCGTTGGCGCCGAACACGATCTGAAGTGGTGCACCGCGCCAGTCGAGCACGCAGTCCGAGAAAGGCCCGTAGGCGGCGATCAACAGCTGCTGGATGCGCATCAATCCGGGACGCCGGACTCGAGGTGGGCGAGGGCTGTTGCGCACGCCGCGCTCAGCAGCGCGCGGGCGGCCTCCGCATCGTCGCTGACCGTGCTGGCATCGAGCTCGAGTTCCGGAGGCAGCAGTTTCAGCAGGTCGCCAAGTTCAGTCTGCACAAACGACAGCAGCGCGTCGGGCGATGCGGCCAGCTCATCGGCGAGCCGCATAAGCTCGGCCACCGCGTCCGACCGGTTAGCTGCGTCCCGCGGCGACTTTGGCGCCCGCAGATCGAGTTTTACCCGTTCCACCCAGACATCGGTGCCCGTGATGTCCTGAGCGCTCTGACGGACGACGGCGTCCAGGGCGCCCGGAAATCTGGCTTCGGTTTCGATGAGCGAACTCACGCCGGTCAGCGTTACGCGCAACGCCAGCAGGTCGATGTCGCCGGACTCGGCGAACTCGCCAATGCATGCGCTGGCGCGATGTTGCAGCGCGTCCGGGTGCTCCAGGCCGGTGACATCGATATTGATGCGGTGCCATCGGGCGACGTCCAGCGCAATCGGCTCATGGTGTATGGCGGTGCCATCGAACTCCACCAGCTCGCAGCCCTTGGCACCGGTCTCATTGGCGTGGCGCCCCTGCAGGTTGCCCGGGTACACCACGAGCGGCGTGTCGCTCACGATCTCCCGCTGGTGTACGTGCCCGAGCGCCCAATAGTCGTAGCCTTTGTCTGTCAGCCGTTCGAGGGTCGTGGGGGCGTAGGTATCGTGTCCCTCGCGACCGTTAAGGCTGGTGTGCAGCAGACCGATGTTGACGAGGCCGGCTACTGCCGGCGGGTACTCCGGCACCAGGTCTTCGGTCACCGCTCGGCTCGGAAAGCTCCGCCCGTGAATGGCGACACCCAGGTCGTCCAGCTGCACGGTTTGAGCTGCCCGGCTTGAAAAAGTCGTGACGTTGTCTGGTAGCGGCAGCGGACGGCTGATCGTTCCCTCGGCATCGTGATTCCCGAGGATCATGAAAACGCGGATTCCGGCTCGCGCGAGACGGATCATCTCAGCGCGGAAATAGAGGCCCGTGTGGAAGTCCTGCCAGTCGCGATCATAGATATCGCCAGCCAGCAACACGAAGTCGACGCGGCGCTCGAGCGCAAAGCTCACAAGTCGCTCCAGCGCGCCGCGGGTCGCCGTGCGCAGTTGGTCAACCGGGGCGCCGGGGTAGCGATCGAGGCCTTTCAGCGGGCTGTCCAGATGTAAGTCGGCGGCATGGAGGTAGCGGAGCTTCATGGGCGCATCATCTCACGCCCGTGCTGCGGCCAGGCCATCGGGATGGACGGGTGGCAGACAGATACCGGTGCAGATCACGTCGCCTGAAATGAGATATCGACCCTCGAACCGGGCGCCCGCGGGACCGACCTCCGGCACGGCTTGTAACAGCGTGATCTCGAAGCGCGCGCCGTTCCCGTCGAGCGCGACTTCTGCGCCCCGCAAGCCGAGCCATTGACCGCTACGCGTGTACTGCGCCTTGTAGAACGCTTCCTTGGCCGAGAAGGTCAGCAGCAGTGCGTCCTGCGCCGACACCTGAGCCTCGGCGGCGGTCCGTTCGGCCGGCGTGCCCAGCCGTTGCCACAGGGCGAGGTCGCAGGTGTCCCGCGCCTCGATATCCAGCCCGAGACCAGCGGTATGTTCGGTTCGTGCCACAGCGGCGCCAGCCACGATGCGGGCGTGCGAGATCGCGCCGACAAATCCAGCTGGCCAGAGCGGTTCGCGGCCCGCGCCGCGACCGATCGGTACTGGCGGGCAACCCGCCTTCGACAGGGCTGCGCGCGCGCAGTGGCGTCCCGCACGAAAATCGAGCCGGCGCTTGCGCGCCGCATTCGCGATGTGCGGTAGCTCATCAGGCCACAGCTCGTCGGCAGACTCGAAATTCTCGAGCAACGCCGTGCTGACGAAGTCAGGAAACAAACGGTCGACTGGTAGATACACGTCTGGTAGAGACACCACGCCGGGTCAGCACGCCGGTATCGCCGGACCCGAGAATCCGACGCCATGCGCTCGGTAACGCTTGCCGTATCGAACACTGTGTCGTCCGTCGGTGCCGAGATCAACTGGCCTGAAGTTTGCGTCTGACACGCGCCGGCGCACCGCTTTGCGTAGATCCGAACGGTTCTGCAGGCGCCGCTGTACACTATTCACTAACTTCCCAAACACTGATCGACCGAGCTGCCCTATGTCTACTGAGTCCACGCTGCCGCCGCCGCTGTCAGGCGTTCGAATTCTGGATTTCTCGCGCATCATCGCCGGCCCACTCTGCACGCAGCAACTGGCAGATATGGGCGCGGATGTCATCAAGATCGAGAATCCGGTGGGAGGCGACGACACCCGGCGGCTTTCCGAGCCCGGCGTCGATGGCGTATCGCACTTTTTTCTCGCGTTCAACCGCAACAAAAAGAGTGTTGCGCTCGATATCCGGCATCCCGATGCGCAGGATGTTCTGCATCGCCTGGCCGCGCAGTCAGATGTGTTGATACAGAACTTCAGGCCAGGAGTCATGGCGCGGTTCGGACTCGACTACGCGACCATGGCGAAGCGCCACCCCCACCTCATCTACGTATCGATTTCAGCATACGGGACCGACGGACCGATGTCGGAACGGCCCGGCTTCGATCCGGTCTTGCAGGCGGAATTCGGACTGATGTCGATGACCGGCGAGCCCGACGGGCCACCACTTCGCCATCCGTTGTCGATCATCGACACGCTGACGGCTCTGCACGCTGTTGGCGCTGTCAGCGCTGCACTCTACGCGCGGGGTGATGGCCGCGAGGGGCAGCACATCGACCTGACCTTGATGGACTCGGCGGTCGCGGCACTCGGCAATGCGGGCCTGTACTATCTCTGCTCCGGCAAACAGCCTCCGCGGGCTGGCAATTCGCATATGACCTCTACGCCAACCACGCTGATGCAGACTAGCGACGGGCCGCTCTACATGGCACTCGGCACCAACAAGCTGTTCGGGCAGTTGTGCCGCGATGTGCTCGACCGTCCGGATCTCGTCGACCATCCGGACTTCGCGACCGCCGATGCCCGTCTCGCCAACCGGCCGGCACTGTTCGAGATCATGCGCGCCGCGTTTGCCGCGCGACCTCGCGCTCATTGGGTGAAAACGATGCGGCACCTGCCGGCTGGCCCGGTACGCGATCTGGCTGGCGCGCTCGGTTCGCCCGAGGTCGCGCATCGCAATATGGTCGTAGAGGTGGAGCGCGAGGGTGGCACGCCGATGCGGCTGCTCGGTTCGCCCCTCAAGTTCTCATCGACCAAAGTGCGCGAGCCGTCGCCGCCGCCGCTGCTCGGCGAGCATACGGATGAGGTGCTGCGTGACATCGCCGGTCTGGAGCCAGGAGAAATTGCCAGACTACGCGAAAGCGGCGTAGCCGGTGCCGCCGCTTGACCGCCGGTTTCAGACGCACCGCCGCGAATTGTTCAAAGCTCGATCAGTTCGCCCCCGACGATCTTGATGAGTTCGTGTAACTCGGTACTGAGCGCGTCGAGAACCGCTTCATCAGGGCCGCGAACCACGAGGCTGACGGCGTAGCTGCCGTCGTGGACAAACGGGTAGCTGCCGATGTCCACCTGCGGGTGCCGGTCTTGCAGCGCGCCGAGCGGGCCCGCGATCTGGCTTTCGGTAACACGTGCTGTCACGGTGCGCGAGCGTACCGTATGCCCCTTGCGCAGGGTCGGCAGCAGCGAATCGAGCATTGCGCGCATCACACCGGGCACGCCAGCCAGTACGGCGACATTCTCGACGCGAAATCCCGCTGGTCCGCGCGGGTGCCGCAGCAATTCGGCACCTTCCGGTACCCGTGCCATGCGCAGGCGTGCCTCCATAACCTCGGGGGTGGCTTCGCGTTGACGCAGCAGGGCCTCGATCTCAGGGTGCATGTAGAGCGGCCGTTCCAACGCGGCGGCCACGCAATCGGCCGTGATGTCGTCGTGAGTCGGGCCGATGCCACCGGTCGTGATGACGTAATCGTATTTCTTGCGGCACGCGTTCAGCGCCGCCACGATTTCATCTTCCACATCTGGGATGACGCGGGCTTCGCGCACCTGCACGCCGTGCTCATTCAACTGGGTTGCGATGTGCGAGAGATTCACATCCTGCGTGCGTCCGGACAGTATCTCGTTGCCGATGATCAGAACGCAGGCGGTAACAGAGGTTTCGGCCATGCGTTTCCCCGCAGCCTTGAATGCCCGAAGGTCTAAGCCTAACGGAAGTGCCGACCTCCGCAAGTACCCCGACGCCACGAGACGCCTGCCACGCCGCTTTCCGACCTCCCGGGTAAGACAGCTGCGAACGGCTGGCGGTCGGCGCTGCGCAGACCTTGCACTGCGCTTCGAATCACCCCATCTTCAGCCGGTTAGAACACCCTCAGCATGTTTGCCGGCAACGGACCGGAGCACCGATGAAACTGCGCCTCTACGACACCTACGCAAGGGAACTCCGCGATTTTGAACCTCTGAAAGCGGGCGAGGTGGGCATGTATGCATGTGGGCCGACGGTTTACAACTACGCGCACATCGGCAACCTGCGCACGTACGTGTTCGAGGATGTGCTTCGGCGTGTGCTGGCGTTCAACGGCTACGCGGTACATCACGTGATGAACATCACCGATGTCGGTCATCTGGTGTCGGATGCTGACAGCGGCGAAGACAAGATGGAGGCGGGGTCGCGGCGCACGGGCAAGACCGCCTGGGAGATCGCCGAGCTCTATACCCAGGCTTTCAAGGCGGACGTCGCCGCTCTGAACGTCCTGGAACCACAAGTGTGGTGCCGCGCCACCGATCACATCGCCGAGCAAATTGCCGATATCGAGGCGATCGAGGCGAAGGGGCTGACGTACCAGACCTCCGACGGGGTTTACTTCGATACTTCCCAGCAGGAGAGTTACGGATTTCTCGCTCGCCTCGACAAGAAGGGTCTGCAAGCGGGTGCGCGCGTCGATACCGGTGAAAAGCGCAATCCAACCGACTTTGCTCTGTGGAAGTTCTCGCCGGCCGACGAGCAGCGGCAGATGGAGTGGGAGAGCCCCTGGGGAGTCGGATTTCCGGGTTGGCACATCGAGTGTTCGGCGATGTCGGCCAAGTATCTGGGACCGCTATTCGATATCCATTGCGGCGGCAAGGACCACATACCGGTTCATCACAGCAACGAGATCGCGCAGTCGGAGGCGTGTTACGGCACGCGTCTCGCTAACTACTGGCTACATGGCTACTTCCTGCAGACTGATTCGGCCAAGATGGCAAAGTCTTCCGGTGAATTTCTGCGTATGCAGACGCTCATCGATCGTGGCTATGACCCGCTCGCCTACCGCTATCTCTGCCTGACCGCACACTACCGAAGCGACATGAACTTCTCATGGGACAGCCTCGACGGGGCCGCTACGGCGTTGGACAGATTACGCAACGCGTACCATGGCTGGGGTCAGGCCCACGCTGGTGTTGACCCCGACTTCTACGCGCGGTTCGAAGCGTGCGTGAACGACGACCTGAACACTTCCAAAGCCCTGGCAGTGGTGTGGGAATTGGTGCGCTCTGACCTGCCGAAAGCCCGGCGGCGCGCGACCCTTGACGCGTTTGACGTCGTTCTCGGACTCGAGCTGGCGACGTGGCAGCCTGCTGTCGACTCCGTTCCGGATGAAGTCATGGCGCTGGTGCGAGAACGCGATGCGGCCCGAACTGACAAACGTTGGGCAGACGCGGATCAGCTGCGGGATGCGGTGGGTCAACTCGGCTACCGTATCGAGGACACGCCCGGGGGATCGGTCGCGCACAAACGCTGACCGGCTGCACGGCAGCCGGTCGCCCGGCAGTTCGAGGGCATCGAGAGCGGCAGACCTAGATGAGGTTCAGCCCGCGCATCGCAGCTTCGATCTCCTGACGTACGCCGTCGGATAGCGGTACGACCGGTAAGCGGCAGTCGGGCGCGCAAAGGCCGAGCAGCGATGCGGCGTACTTTGCGCCGGCCGGGCTCGGCTCTCGAAACAGCGCATCATGCAGCGGCAAAAGGCGCTGCTGAATGTCGATCGCCCCGCGGAAGTCGCCGTCGAGGCAGGCGGACTGCATTTGCGAGCACAGGGCTGGAGCCACGTTCGCCGTCACGGATATGCAGCCCTGACCGCCGGCTGCGTTGTAAGCGACAGCCGTGGCATCTTCGCCGGACAGCCAGCAGAAATCATCGCCAATGGCGAGCCGTTCGCGAGCCGGGCGTCCGAGATCGCACGTCGCATCCTTGACGCCGACGATGTGTTCCAGAGCCGCGAGCTTCGCCATCGTCTCCACCGAGATGTCCACTACCGCGCGCGGCGGGATGTTGTAGACGATGATCGGTAACTCGCTCGCATTGTTGACCGCTTCGAAATGCGCGTACAGACCTGCCTGGCTGGGGCGGTTGTAATACCCGGCGACATGCAGCGTGGCGTTTGCGCCTACTTTATGTGCATGCCGCGTGTAACCGACCGCTTCTGCCGTGTTGTTCGAACCGGCACCGGCGATCACCGGCACGCGGCCGTTGGCCTCGGCCACTACGATCTCGACGACGCGGTGGTGCTCCGCTTCGGCGAGCGTTGGTGATTCGCCTGTGGTGCCGACAGGCACGAGACCGTGCGTGCCCTGTTCGATATGCCAGCCAACCATCTTGCGTAGCGCCGCCTCGTCGACTTCGTTGTTGGCGAAGGGTGTGACCAGTGCGACGTAGGATCCTGAAAACATGAAAAACTCCATCTCGGCGAAGACGGCGGCAGCGTGACGACCAGGTGATTTGATGCCCCCGGCTGCGCAAACGGCCGCCGGGGTTGAGGATGATGACTCAGCCGTGCGTGCGCCCGTCAGGCAGCCCCGGTTGCTTCTGAACCGGTTTGCTGAGGTAGAGGCGAATGCTGCTGCAGCTGATCATGGCGAAATTATCCGGGCTGCCGGAGGGCCGAGTCAAACCAGGCCTGTCTCGCTTCGCCCTGATCTGGCGCCTGGCCGGTCGGTAGCCTGGTTCAGAGCGCGCGGGCGCAAGGTCAGAGTTTTGCCAGCGCGCCGCTCAGATGATCAACCGTGCGATCGATATTCTCGAGCTTGTCGAGTCCGAACAGGCCGAGTCGAAATGTACGGAAGTCGGGACCTTCGTCACATTGCAACGGGACGCCCGCGGCGACCTGTAATCCCTGTGCGGCAAACCGCTTACCGCTCTGGATGTCGGGGTCGTCGGTGTAACTCACGACCACGCCCGGGGCCTGGAAACCGTCAGCGGCAACGCTTGCGAACTGATGTGACTCCAGCACCGCGCGAACCCGCTGACCCAGCTTGATCTGCGCATCGCGCGCGGCATCAAACCCGAGCGTCTGGGTGTCTGCCATGCCGTTACGAAACGCACGCAGACCGTCGGTTGGCATCGTCGCGTGATACGCGTGCCCGCCATTTTCATAGGTCCGCATGATGTCGAGCCATTTCTTGAGATCGCAGGCAAAACTGGAACTGGTGGTGTTTTCAATGCGCTCGAGGGCGTGGTCGGACATCATGACCAGCGCCGCACAGGGAGACGCACTCCAGCCTTTTTGCGGCGCACTCAGCAGGACATCGACACCGACAGCGCGCATATCGACCCACAGCGCGCCCGACGCGATACAGTCGAGCACGAACAGCCCGCCGTGTTCGTGCACGGCATCGGCTACTTCGCGAAGGTAGTCGTCAGGGAGCAACATGCCGGCGGATGTCTCGACATGCGGCGCGAATACCACTTCCGGACGTTCAGCCCGGATCGCCTGCACGACTTCGCTGAGTGGCGCGGGTGCGAATGGGGCTTTCGGTCCATCCCCGGTACGGCGCGCTTTGAGCACCTTGGTGTCACGGGCGATGCGCCCTGCGTCCAGAATCTGGCTCCAGCGAAAGCTGAAGTAACCGTTGCGAATAACGAGGCATTGGGCGTTGTTCGAAAACTGTCTCGCGACAGCTTCCATGCCGTAAGTCCCCCCGCCCGGGACCAGGGCGACACCGCTGGCGCCATAAACCTGTTTCAGCGTTGCGGAGATGTCGTTCATCACTTCCTGAAACGACTGGGACATATGGTTCAGGGAACGGTCGGTGAACACCACCGAGTACTCGAGCAGGCCATCGGGGTCGACGTCAGGTCTCAGCGCTGGCATGGCGCGTTCTCCACTGCGGACAAGGCTTCGATCATACCGCGAAGCAGATGCGGCGTGACGCTCGATCCGCGCGATCGCGCGGCGATGAAGTTAAGATGCCTGTTTGACTGGTTCGCTTGACAGACCCCGCACCACACTTGTGCGCTGTCGGCCGGCGGAAGTTGCAAGAGGAGAGCGTTGAGATGTCCTTCAGAGGCCTGCTACTGGAGAAATCGGAAGAGGGTGAAGTTTCGGTTGCGGTTCAGGACCTGGACGAAACGCGTCTCCCGGATGGCGATGTGACGGTTGCCGTCGAGTACTCCACGGTCAACTACAAAGACGGGCTCTGCCTCGGTAAAGGCGGCGGCGGCCTCGTACGCGATTATCCCCACATCGGCGGCATCGATTTCGCCGGTACTGTGGAGGCGTCCAGCGACGCCCGCTACCAGGCCGGCGATCGTGTGGTACTGACCGGCTGGCGGGTCGGTGAAGCATGGTGGGGTGGCTATGCGGAAAAGGCGCGTGTCAAAGCCGACTGGCTGGTGCCGCTCCCGGAAGGTTTGACGACCCGCCAGGCAATGGCCGTGGGTACCGCCGGATTCACCTCGATGTTGTCGGTCATGGCGCTCGAAGATCATGGCTTGAAGACCGGCCAGGGACCGGTGCTCGTAACTGGCGCCGCAGGCGGTGTCGGTTCGGTGGCGGTGGCTGCGCTCGCGACGCTCGGCTACGAGGTTGCGGCGGTTACCGGACGTCCTGAAACCGCCGACTATCTGCGCGAACTTGGGGCCACCGCGATCGTCGAACGTGAATCGATCAACGAGGCGGTCAAACGGCCGCTCGAAAAAGAGAGCTGGGCTGGTTGTATCGATGCCGTAGGCGGCGAGATGCTGGCCCGCGTACTCGGGCAGATGATGTACGGTGCATCGGTGGCAGCCGTTGGTCTGGCCGCCGGCCCGAGCTTCCCGGGAACGGTGATTCCATTCCTGCTGCGCGGCGTCAACCTGCTCGGTATCGACAGCGTCATGCAGCCCTACGACAACCGCGTGCGCGCGTGGCAACGGGTTGCGCAGGCGGTGCCGCTCGACAAGCTCGAGGCCATGGTGGTGCCGGCCAGCCTCGCCGATGTTCCCGGTCTTGCGAAAGACATCGTCAAAGGCCAGGTGCGCGGACGCGTCGTCGTAGACGTCAACGCCTGATCAGATTCGCGGCTGCTCTACAGCAGCCGCGATACGTTCCAGGATCTCCGTCAGGATTGGCCGCGGCGTCGCGAAGTTGATGCGCGTGCAGCCCCCGCCCTCTGGTCCGAAGGCAAGTCCGTCGTAGAGCGCGACGTTTGCATGTTCCAGGAAGAAGTCGAGCGGTTCAGCGGGCAACTCGCACGCATTGAAGTCGAGCCACGCCAGATACGTGGCCTCGGGCGGCAGGTAGCCGACCTGCGGCAGGCGTTGGGAAAGAAACCGCGTCAGGTGATCCCGATTGTCCTGCAGGTAACCGACGGCTGCCTGCAGCCAGTCGTCGCACTGCTCCCAGGCGATCCGCGACGCCGCGCACGCGAACGACGTCAGCCCACCGCGCACGCGCGCCGGGTACGCCTCGAATGCGTTCATCAGTTCATCAGAGCCGAACACGGCGACGCCAACTCTGAGGCCGGCGATGTTGAACGACTTGTTGGCGGAGTTGAAGGTGATCGTCCGTGCGGCCAGTTCCGGTGCCAAGGTGGCGAACGGGACGTGCTCGCGGCCGTCGAACACGAGATCGGCGTGGATTTCGTCGCTGACCACAACGAGATCATGCTGCAGGGCCAGTTCACCCAGTTGTTCGAGCTCCGCGCGGTCAAACACCCGGCCACCCGGGTTGTGCGGGTTGCATAACATCAGCAGCCGCGTGCTCGGGTCGATGAGGCTGCGCATCTGATCGAAGTCGATCTCGAAC
>JBCCEJ010000102.1:0-15850 GCA_039030335.1 Pseudomonadota bacterium
GCCGTCGCGGTGACGATGCCGCCGTGGTCGGGCCCGCATGAAGCGTTACTGGTCGATGGGGCCTGGCCGGTGCCGGCCGAGGATCGTGTCGTGTCCGCGCCGACCCTGCGTGCTGGCGGCCCGGCAGATGCCGATGCGCTGACATCCCTGGCGTTCAGGTCGAAGGCGTTCTGGCGTTACGACAACGCGTTTATGGAGGCGTGCCGGGACGAACTGTGCGTCGCACCGGCCCTGCTTCGAGACGGTTTGGTGCAGTTGCTCGAACTGGACGGACAGATTGTCGGCTTTGCCGGCATCGAGCCGCTGGCCGATGGAGTCTGGGACCTGAGCCACCTGTTTGTCGCGCCCGATCGGGTTGGACACGGTCACGGAGCAAGGTTGTTTCAGGCCGTGCTGTTGCAGCTTCGTGCGAACGGTGCGCGGCGGCTCGCCGTGCAGGCCGATCCGCAAGCAGGCCCGTTCTATGCGCGTATGGGCGGCCGCCCGACTGGCACCGCGCCGTCACGCAGCATTCCGGGCCGCCAGTTGCCATGCTACGAGTTTGTCGTAGAGGGTGCGTCGGCGTAACCGAATGGACCGCGGGACGTCGGTGTGATGTCCCGCGGCTTTTGAGCCTGGCAGCGATCGTTCTCAGGTAAAAGCTGGCATGACGCGCTCTACGAACAGCTCTAGCGATCGTCGCTTCGCTTCGTAAGGCAAACCGCAGTCGACCCAGAGACTGTACTCGTCGAAACCAAGCTCTTCGTAGCGCTTCAGGCGCGTGATGACCTCGTCAGGTGTGCCGACGACGTTGTTTGCCCGCATGTTTGACGGGCTCATCATCTGGTTGGCGGCCATCTCAGCGTCGGTGAGTGGTTGGATGTTGCCTTGCACGACCGGGCGGTTGTTCCGAAACCAGGCGCCGAAATAGTTATAGAACTGACTGAGGCCGTCTGCATAACGACTCAGTTCCGCCTCGGTCTCGCCGACGAGTGTGTGTCGCAGCACCATGATCTTCGGCCGTGCACACGATGGCCGTTCGGCGCACGCGGCGTCGAATCGTTCCATCAGCGATTCGACTTCGTCGTCCGGATTCCACAGTGGCGTGCACTGAACGTGGCAGCCGTTCGCGACGGCGAACGCATGTGAATCCGGGTCTCGCGCCGCGATCCAGATCGGCGGATGTGGTTGTTGTACCGGTTTTGGCGCGCTCGTTGTGGCTGGAAACTTCCAGAACTCGTTGTCGAGTTCAAAATCACCGTCCCAAAGACCCTTGACGGCAGGCACCAGCGCGCGCATCCGCTTACCGGCTTGCACTGCGTCGAGGCCCACCGCACCGAGTCGCTCGAATTCATAGGTATACGCGCCGCGCGCGATGCCGAGTTCGAGCCGGCCGCCAGTGACGAGGTCGGTCATCGCAGCTTCGCCTGCGAGCTTGATAGGGTGCCAGAACGGCGCGACTACCGTGGCGGTGCCGAGCCGCACATGCTGAGTGCGGTGTGCGAGATCGACCAGCAACGTAAATGGGTTCGGTGCGATCGTGAAGTCCATACCATGGTGCTCGCCGGTCCAGACGGCATGGAAACCGCTGGCATCGGCGAACTGACAGAGGGACACGAATTCGTCGTAGAGAGCGTGTTGGTCCTGACCGGGACCAAGGCGCTCCATATGCGCAAAGAGTGAGAATTTCATGGGCGTACAGTGACCTTGCGTATGCACATAAGTGTCAAACGTCCCCGAGCATGCGGGGACCCCTGACACACACCGATTAAGCTCACTGCGTGCCCACTTGAGCGGCGGCGCATACATAGCACAAAGTCGAAATCTGGGGCAATCGCGAGGGCGACGCCCGCATCCGGTTCCGGTCAATTCAGCCAGACCGCTCCGTCTTCGCCAGCATCGACTATCTTTATTCCTGGACTACACGTTCAACACGTATGAACCGGGGGCCGGCGTGGCCATCAACTTTGCTTTGCTCGGCACTGGCCGAATTGCCGAGAATGCGCTGTCCGAGGCGCTGAAAGTCGCCAACGGATCCAGACTCTGGAGCGTCTTCAGCCGCGATCTGGAGCGGGCACGTAAGTTTGCCAGTTCTCACGTGGCCGCCGCGCCAAAGGCGGCATTCGACGACCTCGACGCCCTGTTGGCCGACCCGGAACTGCACGCTGTTCTGATCGCAACGCCCGACCGCCTGCATGCGGAGCAGGCCATCGCTGCCGCCAGGGCTGGCAAGCACGTGCTGGTCGAGAAGCCGATGGCGACGACGCTCGAGGAATGCGAAGCCATGATCCGGGCGTGCGAGGAGGCAAGAGTCAAGCTGGGCGTTGCGTATCACATGCGTTGGCACCACGGCCATCGGCAGGTTGCTGAGCTTGCGCATGCCGGCGAGTTCGGTGAACTCCGTCACGTGCGCGTGCAGTGGTCCTGGCCGGCGCCCGACAACAGCAACTGGCGGGCGGCTGCCGACATGGGACGCTGGTGGTCGCTCGCGGGTGTGGGAACACACTGTCTCGATCAGATTCGCTGGCTGCTCACCCCGGTCGCTGGTGATGTCGCCCAGATGAGCAGTGTCATTTCGAAATCCCATTTCGAAGGTCCCCACGACGAGACCGCGATCCTCGGATTCCGCTTTGAGAACGGCGCTACCGGGGAGCTATGTTCCTCCGTGTTGTTTGGTGCGCCACCCCGCATGGAACTGTACGGCACGCGGGGCTGGGTAAGGTTCGAAGACACGCTCGGACCGCACGGTGCGGGGCGTATCGAGACGCACAACGGGCCGCTGTCGTTTTCGATCGGCAATCCCTATCAGGGCGAGGTCGAGGACTTCGTGCACGCAATTCGTGAAGACCGACCCCCGGAGGTCGACGGCGTCGAGGGGATGCGCAATGTGGAGCTGATGCTCCAGGCTGTTCGTTAGCCCGCCTATTTCACCAGTCCGGCGCTCCTGATAGCCAAACGTCCTTGTATTGAAAACCAAAGTGCTGTTTCAACCGTCGCCCTGGCCGGTACGATTCGCGCCTGCACGAGCTGGCACTCGATCCTGCACGCCGCATCGCGCGCACCTCACTCGGCGTTGGAATAACCAGGCCCAACGTGGCGTTCCCACGATGTAACGCACAATTCCTTTGCGCCATTCTCGTGCACTGGTGAAATATGCGGGCTGGTCGCGCCGGGCGCCTCGAGCCTCCGACCGCCGCCTGAGCCACTTGACGCATCCTCGCGGCCGCTGTCAGTCAGGTGCGGGTAGACCCCACCTGAGCCACGCTCACGATCGTTGCCACTGGAACGACCAGCAGCAGCGTGACGCTCCCGCCCACGATCAGACGCTCGTCATTCAGCAGGGCTGACCACACCTCGTGCAGGACGATGATCGCGGCATACCAGATGCCGCCGAGCAGCACCATCGCGTTCAGGGCATACACTGCGAAGCGAACAGCTGTCGGGCGATGGCGCAGCACCGCGGCGAGGTTGAGTATGCCAACGACGATGCCGGGTAGCGCAATCCAATAGATCCCTTCCCAAATTGCCGGCAGCAATGCTGCCACGGTCAATACATTCACGGCGCTAGCGAAGCGATGGAGCTTTATGACAGTCTCCTGGACTTGATGAATCGCGACGATCCTGGCGGCAATTCTGCTAGTGGAACCACTTATGCAACAAGCGCTGATTCACGTTGCCCTGGTCGTGCGCGAATACGATGAGGCCATCGATTTCTACGTAGGCAAACTCGGTTTTGAACTGATCGAGGACACCTACCAGCCTCGGCAGGACAAACGATGGGTCGTGGTCGCGCCGCCAGGCTCCTCGGGAACGACGCTGTTGCTCGCCCGGGCTGCCGAACCGCCGCAATACGACTTCATCGGTAACCAGTCCGGTGGACGCGTTTTTCTGTTCCTTCGCACCGACGATTTCTGGCGCGACTACCATCGCATGCAGGCGGACGGGATTCGCTTCGTGCGCCCGCCAGAAGAAGCGGATTACGGCACCGTCGCGGTCTTCGAAGACCTGTACGGCAATCGCTGGGACCTTCTGCAACTGGTACCAGACCATCCGTTGGCGAACCGGCCTGGTTGAACGATCGGCACAACGGTACAGGTGCGGGTGGTCAGGCATCTGTGGCCCGAGCGGGGCGGAGCGAGTGCTTCTTTGCAGTAGAATCGCCGCTGATCCCGTGGGCAGATACGGCTTCCCCGACACGGGGGCGTCGCCCCGCAACAAATTCCTGGCAGGAGACCGGACTATGAGCGTGCACCCGCAGATTCAGGCTGTAATGGACAAGGTGGCCGAGTTGGGTCTGCCAAAGATGCAGACGTTGTCGGCTGAGGACGGGCGCGAGCAGTACCTGATGATGGCGCGGGCACGGGCTGGCGAGGTGGTCGAAGTCGGCTCCGTGGAAGTCGTGCAAATACCTGGCCCCGGTGGCAGTTTCGAAGCGCGCGTTTATACGCCCGCTGACGCTGAGGGCCCATTGCCACTGCTGGTTTACTACCACGGCGGTGGCCACGTCATCGGCAATCCCGAGACGCACGATCCAACTACCCGCAATCTCTGCGCAGGGGCCGCCTGCAAGGTGGTTTCGGTCAACTACCGCAAGGGTCCCGAGCACAAGTTTCCAGCCGCCGCGGAAGATGCTTATGCGGCGCTCAGGTGGTGCGCGGAGAACGCGGCAGCGCTCGGTGTAGACGCATCGCGCATCGCCGTTGGCGGCGACAGCGCCGGCGGCAATCTCGCTGCTGTCACAGCGTTGATGGCGCGCGATGCCGGCGGCCCGGGACTGTGCTTTCAGCTGCTCGTCTATCCGGTCGCGGACTATCATTGCGCGTCCGATTCGTATGTCCGATACGCAACCGGCTTCGGGCTGCTGGAAGCGGAGACGATGCGCTGGTTTCAAGGCCACTACCTGGCCGAGGCGGCTGACGCGGACGATTGGCGCGCCTCGCCGCTGCTCGCTCCGGACCTCTCCGGATTGCCTCCCGCCTTGTTGATGACGGCCGAGTACGATGTATTGCACGACGAGGGGGAAGCGTTCGCCGCGGCGCTCAAACGCGCTGGCGTCAGCGTCGAACATGTCGACTATCCGGGCATGATCCACGGGTTCTTCACAATGATTCCGATCGTCGATGCGGCCGGCGAGGCGCAAGCGAGCGCCATCGCGGCCCTTAAACATGCCTTCGGCACTCGTGCGTAAACCGGTGCCCAGGGCTGCAGCGGGTGACTGAACGCGCCGGCTTGCCGTTTGCCTGCGAAAAGCGTTCCGTCGCAGGTGGCGACGGCATCGTTGCGGCGAACCATCCGCTCGGTGCGGCCGCGGGCCTGGAGATGCTGGCGGCCGGCGGCAATGCTGTCGATGCCGCCGTGGCGACGCTGCTGACGCTGACGGTCGTTGAGCCCATGATGGTTGGCCTGATCGGCGGCGGAATGACGCACATACGTTCACCCGACGGCGACCACATTGTGATCGACGGCCAGAGCAAGGCGCCCGCTGCCGCGGCGCCGGACATGTACGAACCGCTGTCTGACGAGATCGCAACGCGTCTCGAAACGGCGGGACGCAAGAACGCCATCGGACCGCTGGCGACCGCCGTGCCAGGCAACCTGGTCGCCTGGACGCGCGCGCTCGAGCGCTTTGGCACGATGTCGCTGTCGGACGTTATCGAACCTGCGATCCGCCACGCCGAACGCGGCTTTACCGTTTCCGCTTATCTCAGTGAATGCGCCGCAGAGGCAGCCGCCGACCTGGCGTTGGACCGGCGCATTGCGCAAACCTTTCTGCCCGGAGGCTCGCCGGTCAGCCCCGGCACACGTCTGCGCCAGCCAGCCTACGCCGATACCCTTCGAACCATCGCGGCTGAAGGGGTCGGTGCGCTGCACGGCGGAGGCGTCGGCGCCGCCGTGGCGGACTACCTCGGCGGCGCCGGCGGCGTACTGTCGCTCGCCGATCTGGCCGACTACGAAGCTATCGTGCGCGCACCGGTTCGCGGCCACTTCCAAGGCGTTGAAATCGTAGGGCCGCCGCCGCCGGCATCCGGCGGCGTGCACGTCGTGCAGATGTTGAACGTACTCTCACGCTTCGACCTCGCCGGGCTCGGGTACGGATCGACCGGGTCGATTCACCTGCTGGCTGAAGCGATGAAGCTCGCCTTTGCTGACCGCGACGCCGCGACGGGCGATCCGGCTTTTCTGGATGTCCCCGTCGAGCGGCTACTCAGCCAGGACTACGCGGCCGAGCGCGCGGCCGAAGTGGACCTGCGCCGCGCGCGCGCCTGGACCCAAGGTGTCCGGCCGTCGCGTGAGGGCGCACATACGACGCATATGACGGCCATCGACAGAGACGGTATGACCGTGGTCGCGACGCACACGCTGAACAGTACCTTCGGGGCGTGCTACGTCGTCGGCGAGACCGGCATGATCGCCAACAACTATATGAGCTTGTTCGACCCGCACCCCGGCCGCGCGCTGTCGATCGCACCCGGCAAGCGCGTACCGACGTCGATGGCGCCTCTGATGGGAGTTCGGGATGGGGAGTTGGAGTTCGCGCTGGGCGTCGTAGGCGGAGTCCGGATCTTCCCGTCGGCAATGCAGGCAGTTGTCAATCTGCTGAGCCACGGCATGACGTTGCAGCAAGCTGTCGAAGCCCCCCGCGTCTGGACGCAGGGTGGTCAGCTGGAACTCGAGACCACGCTCTGCGTCCACGCAGATGCGCTGCGCGGGATGGGACACGACCCGGTAGGTGTCAAGCATCTGGGCGGTGGCATGAACGCGATCCGGCGTTTGCCCGATGGCCGGTTCGAGGGCGCCGCCTGCTGGCGGGCCGATGGTGTCGCGCTCGCGCTCGGCGGCTCAGCCGCGCGTGCTGGTACCCGCTTTCACCCGGACTGACGCGCCATGCGACCGGTCCCAACCATTCCCGGCCTAACCCTCGGGAGTTCGCAGCGCTGGCAGTCCGACCCCGGTCGACTCGAATCCGCCGTCGCACGAGATGGCCTGTCCGGTGATGTAGCTCGCCTTCTCTGAACATAGAAATACGATGAGCTCCGCGATCTCCTGTTCCGTGCCGTAGCGGTTGAGCGGAATAGCATCGTGGTAGGCCGAGATAATCTCCGGTGTGTGCACTGCGATCGCGAGTTTGGTTCGTACTGGACCAGGTGACACGCAGTTCACGCGCACGCCGTATTCGCCGAGTTCGGCGGCCTGCTGTTTGGTCAGATGGATCACTGCGGCCTTCGAGGTGCCGTAGGCGACGCGCAGCGTACTCGCCCTGACTCCGGAGATGGAACCGATATTGACGATGGCGCCAGCGGTCTTCTTGAGCTCAGGCGCGATCGCCTGAGAGCACAGGAATACGCCGTCCAGATTCGTCGCCATCACGGTGCGCCAACGCGCGAAAGTGGTTTGCTCGAGCGGTCCAAAATCGGCTACGCCCGCGTTGTTGACGAGTGCGTCGACGCGGCCCTGTGCCTGTATCGCTTCCGCGGCCATAGCGTCGACGGCGTCCGGATCGGAGACGTCGCAAGCGATGCCATGGGCGCCGTCGAACCCGTCCCGCGCCGTGGACAGGGCCTCGGTATCGCGGTCGACCATGACGACACGCCAGCCGGCTGCGATGAAAAGACGGCTCGTGGCGAGACCGATGCCTCGCGCTGCGCCCGTCACGATCGCGACTTTCTGAGATGTTTCCATGCTGCCTCGGTTGGTGGGTGCCAGCGTCGCCGACCTGCCGTGTTGACCGGGTGGTGTGGTCAGACCGTGATCGAGAAGCCACCGTCGACCGGTATCGCCGTCCCGGTCAGGAAGTCTGAGGCTGCGCTCGCGAGAAACACGGCGATGCCCTGCATGTCGTCGATGGTGCCCCAGCGTCCGGCCGCGGTCCGATCCAGGACGCGCTGATGCAGGCCGTCTACCTCGCTTCGGGCGCGCTGCGTCAGTTCGGTGTCGATCCAACCGGGGAGAAAGCAGTTCACCTGGATATTGTCACCGGCCCACGCCGTTGCCAGCGCCCGCGTCAGCTGTACGATGCCACCTTTGCTGGCCGCGTAGGCGGTTCCCCACGGCGAACCGAACAGCGACAACATGGAGCCGTTGTTCAGGATCTTGCCGCCACCGCGCGCGCGCATGTGCGCGTAGCACGCCTTCGACGCCATGAAGGCGCTGGACAGATTCGTGTCGATCACCTGATGCCAGTCTTCGTCCGGCAGGTCTTCCGGACGTTTCCGAATGTTGGTACCGGCGTTGTTGATCAGGATGTCGATGCCGCCGAGTTCGCGGACCGCGGCTTCGGCCATGGCCTGCAAGCTGTCGCTCGACGTGACATCGGTCGGGACGGCGACCGCCCTGACACCGTGCTGAGCCAGGGCCTCTACGGCCGCAGCGTTCTTGTCGGGGTTGCGCGCGGCCACGACGATGTCGGCCCCTGCCCTGGCGAGGCCGGTCGCCATGCCGAGACCAATACCGCCGTTGCCGCCCGTGACGACGGCGATCTTGCCGCTCAGGTCGAAGAGTTCCATGTTGTTAGGCCTCGCTTTGCCGATGTTTCCTGTCGCGGCCGGCATTGTCGCGTGTGCAGCGGCGCAGTGCATCAGTCAGCCGGTTGTCCTGAGCCAGCCGTAGCCACTATGGCGGGCCGCAGCCCGACAATTGCGCGGCACCTGTCTGACGTCAGACTGGCCCGTCAGCATCGGATCCGGCTACCCGGTAGCGGTAAACTGCGGCCAACGCTTTGAGATTCTTGGTGAGCGATTAACCATGCAGCCGTCTTCAGTTCCGGTCGCCCCGGTAGACGCAGCCGAGCGGCAAGCTGCCCCGCCGGTCGTTTGCTACACGGTTTCGCAGCTGCCGAAGTTCGACGAAGACTTCTACGCCACGGTCAGGGCTGACATGTCGCTGATGCACACCGTGATGGTCCCGCCACGCGATGCCCGCGCGTTCGAGGTGCCAGCTGGCCACGTGTTCCGCATTCTCAGTGTCGAAGGCCCACAGGTTGGCGATCTGAACCTGTGGAATCTCTACGACTTCAACGAGCGCTTCTTCAGCGGTAAGACGCGCCAGCTGCACGCGTCTCATCTGACCACCGGCGACCGGCTGTGGAGCAGCCTGCCGGGCATGCGGCCGATGGCTACGATCACGCACGACACGCTGCAGTGGTACGGCTGGGATGCGGACGGGGCAGGCGTACACGATGTGATCGGAACGCGCTGCGACCCATATACGCAAAAGCTGTTGCAGGGCGTTGAGTACCATCACTGCTGTCACTCCAACCTTACACGCGCGCTGGCGGCACAGACCGGCCTGCGCCTGACTGAGGCGGAGTCACTGGTGCACGACGTCATGAACGTCTTCATGTGCACCGGCTTCACTTTGGATACCCATCAGTACTTCATGAAAGCGAGCCCCGTGCGGCCTGGCGACTTCATCGAGTATTTCGCCGAGATGGATTTGCTGGTCGGGCTGTCGGCATGCCCGGGTGGTGACTGTAGCGCCAGTCACTCAGATGATTCGGCGCGCTGTCATCCGCTGCAGGTAGAGATCTACAAGCCACTGGATGCGGCGTTGGCCGGTTGGTCTCCGAACCCGCGCAGCGACTACAGTCGCACGCACGGCACCTAGCCTGCGTTCAGGCAGTGTTCGTATTGGTCGAGTTGGTCGCCGCCAGCGGCGCGCGTGACGTCACACCACGAAGTCGAAATTCGCCGCGTGCCCGGATCGACCATTCGCGAGCGCGACTGGCTGCAGGTTGAGCGTCAGGGCGGCGCGTCTTGATGGCAGTAGTCGCTGCAGCAACCAGTCGCGTTGATTGTCGGGATGTCCACGCAGATAGAGCTGTGTCGTCAGCAGGGTGTTGCCTTTCCGAATGAGCTTGACGTGGATGTGGGGCGGGCGCCCCGGGTACGGCACCGGGACGATCGTAAGGAACTGGTAACGCGCGTCCGCATCGACATCGACAGCGCCAAAACCCTGAAAGGCCGCGTCGAAATGTTCGACACCCGGCTGTGCCGGGTGGTTGTAAATGCCGTTGGCGTCACATTGCCAGATCTCGACCCGCACCTCCGTGAGGGGTGAGCCGCGCGCATTGCGAACCTGGCCGCTGAGGTGGAGCGGCGATCCGGCGGGGTGTCCGCCAGTGCCCGAGACCAGCAGGTCGCCATCGTGATCGGTGGGAACACGCACCGGGTAGAACGGGCCTTCAGCCTGCGATGGCGTAAGCTGCGCTGTGCGCGCGTCCGCCGGCGCGGTCAGGCTTACAACACTGCTGAATCCGGCGAAGCTCGCGCGGAGCGCTGCGCGGAGCATCGATCGGCGGCTTGCGCGGTTCGGGATGTCAGGCATGTGCGGCTTCGCAAAAGGCTGCGGCGGTCTTATGGTTCGGACCCACGGTGGCGCGCCGGGTTGCACTGGCGTTGCGGTACGCTGCGGCGCGATTGCTCAGTACGGCCAGCGCGTCCCAATGCTCATGCCAGCGCTAGTCAGCCAGATCCAGATCCCGCAGCGCCGTGCGAATCCGTGCCTGATGAGCCTCATCGGGCATGGTCATCGGCTGTCGGGCCAGGCCGGCATCGCAGCCTTGCAGTGACTGGGCGAACTTCGTCGCCGCCGGGAGGATGTCGTGGGGTTGCAGTGCGTTCCAGAGCCGCAGCAATTTCAGGTGCAGACTGAGTGCGGTCACGTGGTCGTCACGCTGCACTGCGTTCCAAAGTGCCACAGAGGGACGCGGTGCCGCCGACAGAATTGCCGCGATGGAACCATGCGCGCCGAGCGTGTACGACGAGTACATGAGAGCGTCCACCGCGCTGAATATGAGCTTGTCGGCCTGGACGTCGGCCATCAGGTCCGCGAACAGCTTCAGGTCGCCAGCGGACTGCTTCACGCCGATAACATCGGGTACTTCTTCCATGACACGGATGAGTAGCCCGGGCGAGAGGTAGGTCCACGGCACGACGTTATAGATGATGATCTTGCGGCCGGTTTCTCCCGCCAGCCTCCGAAAATGGTCGACCATGGCGTCGTCCGTCGGGCGGAAAAGGTAGTGCACCGGAGTGACTTGCAGGGCCGCCACATCGAGGTCCTGCAGCGCACGCCCCCGGGCGACTGCTTCGCGGGTGCTGTCCGTGATGATGCCCGCAATAACCGGCGCGCGGCCGGCTGTCGCGTCGACGGCCGCCGCGATCAGGTCGGGAAACTCATCTGCCGACAGCGTGTGACCCTCACCGGTTGAGCCGCCGACGGCGACGCCGTTCGCGCCGGAATCGAGCAGCCAGTTGTTCTGCTTCGCCACCGCGCCATGCACGATGGCACCGCTCGCATCAAATGGTGTGGTTGCCGGGGGAATGACCCCGCTTAGTTCGCTCATGGGTGCGTTCTCATCGGATCGTTGGAGGCGATAGCGGGCGCCGTGCTGCGGCGCGCCGGCCAGTTCGCATCAAGCTGCAGTCGGAAACGTTGTGCGGCCGCCATCGACTATAGTCCAGGCGCGGCGATTGTTTGCATACTATTCAATCCTGTTGGACGAAGCAGGTAAACTCTCTCGGATGAATATCAAAGGCAGTGAATTTCGCGAAGACGTCCGGCGTCAGCACCCGCTCCCGCCCGAGGTCTTGAGGCGGCTTACGACCCTGGACGATTCCCGGGCGTGGGTATCCGTCGCCTGGAACGCGCTGGCTCTCGTTGTCGTAATCGGCCTGGGGCTGTGGTTCTGGACGTTGCCGCCCGTCGTCGCGGTCGGGGCCGTCGCGGCGCTTCTGTTACCGATAGCCCTGGTGCAACAGGCCTGTTTTGTCATCGCCCATGACGCGGCTCACTACCGTCTGTTCAAGGCACGCTGGCTGAACGAGTTCGTCGGGCGTGCGTTCGCGACGGTTGTCGGTATTCCGATGCGTTCTTACCGCGTGGTGCATCGTTTGCATCACAACGATCTGTACGGCGAAACCGACCCCGATACGCCGATTCACGGAGGTTATCCACGTGGCCGGCTCTACCTGTTGAAAAAGCTCGCGCGCGACCTGACCGGCAGTACCGCCCGTAAAACCTACGGCTATTTCTTCGGCAACCCGGTCATCAACGACGATCTGGGCACCCGCGCGCGCCCACTGGACGACACCGCACCCGCGCTACGCGAGGCTGCCCGGGCCGACCGCTGGTGGGTCGCGGCGTTTCATGTGCTGTTGCCGCTGATCGCCTGGTACACGGGGTGGCTAACCGAGTATCTGGTGCTCTGGATCCTGCCCCTGGTCACGGTATTGCAGGCGGTGCTGCGCTTCAGAGCCATTCTGGAACACGGTGCGGTAAACGACTTCAGGTCGCCGTTGACCGCCGCGCGCACGAATCTCGGGCCCGCCTGGCTCATGAACTCGTTGTTTCCGCACAACGTGCACTACCACGTCGAACACCACTTGTATCCGGCGATCCCGCACTACCACCTGCCGGCCTGTCATGCCGAACTCGCGGCGCGTGGCTGGCTGGACGAGGCCGAAGTCTGCGACGTATTCGATACGATGCGCCGGGTTTTTGCCGACCCGGTCAGTACCCGCGCCGCGACGGCCTGACAGCTACCGGGGGCGCTTCGGTTACCTTACACCTCGGCGAGTCGGGTGCGCTGCTGGCCGCCAGTGTCGAAATTGTCCGGGTGGAGCCAACGCTGCATACGGCTGGCTACAGCGGGCCATTCCCGGTCGAGCAGAGCGTATTGCGCTGCGTCCCGGTTGCGCCCTTTCACGATCGCGTGCTGATACAGCGTGCCTTCGCGCACGAAGCCAAGTCGCTCGGCGGCACGGCAGCACCGACTGTTTGCAGCGTCGCTCCGCCATGAGATGCGGCGGTAACGCAGATCGTCGAACAGCCAGCGAAACAGCAGATACATCGCCTCGGTCGCGCCGCGCGTGCGCTGCAAAGCGGGCGCAAACCAGAGGTAGTCGAGCTCTAGCGTCGCCAGGTCGACACGAATGTTGCGCAGGCTGAACATGCCTTTCGGTTCTGCGTCCGCCTGGTCGACGACGACGTAATACTCGCCATCATCGGGCCCGACGAAGTCGGTTAGCCAAACCTCGAATTCCGCCACCGTGCCAAACGGGCCATGCGGCAGGAAGTCCCACACGACCCGTGCCTTGTTCTCGATGTGTGAGCAGCGGAACAGCGGCTCGCAGTGCCGTTCCACGTCGAGCCGTTCCAGGCGTACCGACGTGCCGTCTACCCGCCCGGCCAGTGGTCGGGCGCGCGGTACTGTATCGACCGGAGCGGTACTGACGGTCCTGCTCACGCCAGCTACTTCAGCGGTTCGAGGATTGCGCAGTAGTTCGCCACTGCCATCCCGCCCATGTTGAACACGCCAGCGAGCTCGGGGCGATCGAGTTGCATAGCGCCCGCGTCGCCGGTCAATTGCATGGCGCTCAGGACATGCATCGATACTCCCGTGGCGCCAATGGGATGGCCTTTGGCCTTCAGGCCGCCCGACGGGTTGACCGGCAATTTGCCGTCGCGCTCGGTCCAACCCTCGAGAATCGCGCGGGCGCCACATCCCTGCGGTGTCAGGCCCATGGCTTCGTATTCGAGCAGTTCGGCGATCGTGAAACAGTCGTGCGTCTCGACGAAGTCGAGATCGCCGAGCGTCACGCCGGCGTCGCCCAGGGTCTTTTGCCAGGCGTTGCGCGGACCTTCGAATGCCAACAGGTCGCGAGGCGCAACCGGCAGCCGGTCGCTGACCAGATTGGAGGCGCGAATTCGAATCGCCTTGCCCGATGCGCGCGCCGTCTCCTCATCGGTCATGACGACCGCGGCCGCGCCGTCGGTGATCATCGAGCAATCCGTGCGTTTGAGCGGTGCTTCAATCATCGGGTTCTTATCGGATTCGAAGCGGCAGAACTCGTACCCGAGGTCTTTTTGGACGTGTGCCAGCGGATTGCGCGACCCGTTCGCGTGATTCTTCGCAGCGATGCGTGCGATGGCGTCACTCTGGTCGCCGTAGGCCTGGAAGTAGGACCGCGCGACGCGCGCGAACACACCGCCAAATCCCATGTTCCCGGCATTGGCCTGCTCCGGTTCGTGCAGCGCTTTCAGCAGGATGGGACCGACTTCGGCACTGCTCAAATGGGTCATTTTCTCGACCCCGACGACGAGCACATGGCGGGCTGCCCCGGAAGCGATGGCGCGCCCGGCATGTAAGATGGCGGTTGACCCGGTCGCACACGCGTTCTCTACGCGGCTGGCGGTCTTGAACCGCAAGACGGGATCGATCTCCATCGGCAAAGAGGCGCTGAAGTCCTGGTTCGAGAGCCCGCCATTGAAGTGTCCGACGATAATCTCGTCGATGTCGGCCGCGTCGAGCCCGGCGTCCGCCAGCGCACCGCGCGCCACTTTGGTAACCAGCGATTCAACCGTTTCCTCCGGCAGCTTGCCGAATCGGCTGTGCGACCAGCCAATGATGCACGCGGACATGGGAGTACCTCGTCAGGGCATTGCGGAGATGGCAACGAGCCAAATTCTACGCCAACCGTGATGGTTTGCATGGTCGGGTCTGACCGTGCGGGTGGCGCGGTGCTGCTGACTGGGGTTGCGCGTCCGTGACCGGGACCGGAGCGTTGCCCCCGACCCCCGCCGATGGCCGTCGGACTGTGCGTCTGGTCATGTGGTTTTGTCTGGTTCAAACGCTGGCCCAGCTGGGCGGGTTTACGTTCGCTGCGCTGTTGCCCGTGTTCATGAGTGAGTGGTCACTTACGCACGGCGAGGCCGGCTGGCTGTCAGGGATTTTCTTCGGCGCCTACGCGGTCAGTGTGCCCGTGCTGGTGACATTGACCGACCGGATACCGGCACGGCGTGTCTATCTGTTTGCAGTGGCATTGACGCTCGTCTCGCATGTCGGCATGGCGTTGCTGGCAACCGGTTTCTGGAGTGCCTTGCTATTGCGCATTCTGGCCGGACTTGGGTGGGCCGGAACTTACATGGTTGGCCTGCGGGCGCTGACCGATGAAGTCACGGGTACGTCTCAATCGCGCGCGGTTGCGGCCAACGCCGCCAGTATCGGCGTGGCCGGGGCGCTGTCGTTCGTGATAGCCGGCCAGATGGAGCATTGGTTCGATTGGCAGGGGGCCTTTGCAATGGCGGCGTTGTGCAGCGCCGCCGCCTGGGCTCTGGCCCTGCGGCTGTTTCCCCGACGCGCGCCGCCGGCCGCCAGTGCAGGCAGCTTGTTTGATTTTCGTCCGGTGTTCCGTAATCGCAACGCGCTCAGCTTCTCACTGGCCTACTGTCTGCACACCTGGGAGATGTTCGTATTGCGCAGCTGGGTAGTCGCCTACCTCACCTTTGCTCTTGCATACGATGGTCGAAGCTTCAGCTGGCTCGTCCCGACGGTCGTCGCGATGTTGATGGAACTGGTAGGTACCGTGGCAAGTGTCGCCGGTAACGAAGTTGCCGGGCGCGTGGGCCGCCGCCGCTGGATCGTCGGGGTGATGTGTGCGTCGATGCTGTGTGCCTGCATGCTCGGGTTTGTGAGCGCGTGGGGGTACTCCGCCGTGATCGCACTGTGTGTTGTCTATAACGCTCTCATTTATGCGGACTCATCTGCATTGACAGCCGGTACCGTGGCAGCCGCCGAGCCCGACCGCAAAGGGGCCACGATGGCGGTGCACGCGTTGCTCGGTTACGGCGGCGGCTTTCTGGGACCGTTGACGATGGGGTTGGTGCTGCACGCGCTGGGCGGGGAAAGCGTGCGCAATTGGGGCATCGGCTTTGCCCACGTCGCGGTGTTGATGCTGCTCGGCCCGGTCATCGTCACCGCGACGTGGGCAAAGCCGATGCCCCAATTGCGCACGCTTTCCCCGCCCAGCGCGTGCAGCACCAACCCCATCGTCAACGGTCCCAGAAAGCCGCCGCCGTAACCGAGCAACGC
>JBCCEJ010000103.1:0-15549 GCA_039030335.1 Pseudomonadota bacterium
GCTCATCGGCGAGATTCAGGAAGACGGGCAGTTTGAAACCGTCTGGTCGACCAGCGACACCGTCATCGGTGATGCGTGGTCGAACTATCTGCCCGGCAGCAAGATGCTGATCGCCGACTGGACCGATCCGGTCAAGTGCGGCAACTTCAACATCACCAACGGCAAGTGCTCCGGTCAGAACTTCTGATCTGCTGACCCTGACCGGGTGCCCGCTTGCGGGCACCCGGCACCTGACACTGCATCAGCCTGTCCTGGATGACGCCTGGTGGCCGCTGCGCGGTACACCTCGAACAGCGTCAGCTCCATCGCTCCACCCGAACACCCAAGCGATTCGAACCATGATGGCTTTACGACGTCGTGCTATACGCGCACTCGCCAGCCCCCGGCTGACCAACGCGCTGACGGCATTGCTTATAGCGCTGGCGCTGCTGTTGCCAGCACCAGTTCAGGCTGACACATTCGAGGATGCGCTGGCCGGGCTGTACGAACGCAGTCTCAAGAAGCGCCAGATTGCGATCGAACGCATCGCGGCTATTGACGATCCGCGTGTCGCTCCCTTGCTCGACCATCTGCTCGAAGGGCGCCTCTACTACCGGAAGGCGGACAAACAGTTGGTCGTAGCCAAGAAGGTCACTCGCACCGTCTACGCGGCGACCACCTTCCCCGGTAACGAAGACCTGGGCGAGGTCAAGAAGCGCACGCTCAAGAAGATTTCCGTCAACAATCGAATCCGGCGCACCATTCGCGTCTCGCTTGCACGCGGTCAGCTAGCGGCCACGGAACCCTCGGTCCGGCTTGCAGCGATCCGCTCGATGGCCTCTTCATTGGATGAAGCAACTGTCAGCCTGCTGCGCGAACGGACCACCGTGGAGTCTGACAGTGGTGTACTGGAAGAGCTGGAGGTCACCATCGCGCTGGCAGATGTTGACACCGGCGACCCCGAGCGACGCGTGGCCGCGATACGCAAGCTTGGCGACAGCACCCTGATCGCAGCCCGAAACAAGCTCCAGGCGTTAGCGGATTTGCCAGCCGACAAACTCTCCGGCCCGGTGCGCGCCGAAGTGCGCAATGCACTCGCGGCCTATGACGTCAGGGCATCGATGTACGCAGCGCTGGAAACGCTGTTTTTCGGCCTGAGCCTGGGGTCCGTCCTCGCGCTGGCGGCGGTCGGCCTTGCGATCACGTTTGGCGTCATGGGCGTAATCAACATGGCACATGGCGAGCTGATGATGCTCGGCGCCTATACAACCTACGTACTGCAGCAGCTGATGCCGAATCACATCGGCACCAGCATCGTTCTGGCGGTGCCGGCTGCGTTTCTGGTTGCCGCGACGTTTGGCATCGCCATCGAGCGCGGTGTCATCCGGTTCCTGTACGGACGCCCGCTCGAGACACTGCTCGCCACGTTCGGCATCAGTTTGATATTGCAGCAGCTGGTCCGTTCGGTCTTTTCGCCGCTCAATCGTGCGGTGGCGACACCTGAGTGGATGAGCGGCGCACTCGAGATCAACGCGCAACTTTCGCTGACCTACAACCGCCTCACGATCGTCCTCTTCACGCTGTTCGTCTTCGGCGTATTGATGATCGTCATGAAGCGCACACCGCTTGGGCTGCAAGTGCGGGCGGTCGCGCAAAACCGCGCGATGGCACGCGCCGTCGGGGTTCGTTCTTCTCGTGTCGACATGCTGACCTTTGCGCTCGGCTCAGGCATTGCCGGCATCGCTGGGGTGGCGCTCAGTCAGCTCACCAATGTCGGGCCTAATCTCGGGCAGGGTTACATCGTGGACTCATTCCTCGTCGTCGTTTTCGGCGGCGTAGGCAATCTTTGGGGCACGCTGGTGAGCGGCCTCACGCTGGGTGTCGCGAACAAAGTCATGGAGCCGTGGGCTGGCGCCGTGCTCGCCAAGGTCCTGGTGCTGGTGTTCATCATCCTGTTCATCCAAAGACGGCCGCGCGGACTGTTTCCGCAGCGTGGTCGGGCCGCGGAGGGCTGAAGCAGTGGACCGGCATACTTCTATCGCGATCGGCGTCATCGGCGCTCTGACGCTGCTCGTCGTCCTCGGCAATACCCTGCCGGAATCCGGCAGCGCGCTGCACGTGAGCACCTTCAGCGTCACGCTGCTCGGCAAGTATCTGACCTACGCCCTGCTTGCGCTGGCCCTGGACCTCGTCTGGGGATACTGCGGCATCCTGTCGCTCGGACATGGGGCATTCTTCGCTCTTGGCGGCTACGCCATGGGCATGTATCTGATGCGCCAGATTGGTGAACGCGGCGTGTACGGGCACCCGGAGTTGCCCGACTTCATGGTGTTCCTGAACTGGCAGGAACTGCCTTGGTACTGGTATGGATTCGACCAGTTCTGGTTCGCGATGGTGATGGTCGCGCTGGTGCCGGGATTGCTCGCTTTCGTGTTCGGGTGGCTGGCATTCCGGTCGCGCGTAACTGGCGTATACCTCTCGATCATGACGCATGCGCTGACCTATGCCCTGATGCTCGCCTTCTTCCGCAACGAAATGGGCTTCGGCGGCAACAACGGTCTGACCGACTTCAAAGACCTGCTCGGCTTCAACCTGCAGTCCGACGCGACGCGGTTGGGGCTGTTTGTCGCATCGGCGGTAGCGCTGGCAGTTGGCTACTTGATCTGCAGAACCATCGTGCAAAGTCGGATGGGGGCCGTCGTGCTCGCGTTGCGAGACGCCGAGGCACGCACACGCTTTCTCGGCTACGAGGTGGAATCCTACAAACTTTGGATATTCACGTTGTCAGCCGTGCTGGCTGGCGTTGCCGGCGCCCTCTACGTGCCGCAGGTCGGCATTATCAACCCGAGCGAGTTTGCGCCGCTCGCTTCCATCGAAATTGTTGTCTGGGTGGCGCTCGGCGGGCGTGGCCTACTGTACGGCGCCATCATCGGCGCCATCATCGTAAACGGCGCGAAAACCTGGTTGACGGGCTCGATGCCCGACGCCTGGCTGTTTGCCCTGGGCGGCCTGTTCGTCATCGTTACCGTACTGCTGCCACGCGGCATCGCCGGGCTATTCCAACGCTCCGCGCGCAGTGGAGATGGCGCATGAGCATGGTACGCCGGGACCGGGTGTTCGAGTTTCTCGCGCCGCCGCTGACTGAGGTACAGGTAGACACACGGCACGGTCCGATCCTGTACATAGAAGACGTGTCTGTCAGCTTCGATGGCTTCAAGGCGCTGAACAACCTGAACCTCTACATCGACGACGGTGAGCTGCGTTGCATTATCGGTCCGAACGGTGCCGGCAAGACCACCATGATGGACGTTATCACTGGAAAAACGCGGCCAGACAGCGGCACGGTCTTCTTTGGCCAGTCGCTCAGCCTGTTGTCGTTTACGGAGCCGGAGATTGCACAACTCGGGATCGGCCGCAAGTTCCAACGACCCACGGTGTTCGAAAACCTGACGGTTCGCGACAATCTGGAACTTGCGGTTGCCCGTGACAAGCGGCCGTTCAGCACGGTTCGGGTCAAGGCGGGATGGCGTGAGCAGGAACGTATCGACGAGTTGACGGTGATCGTCGGTCTCGAGGAAGAACTTCCAACGATTGCCGCTCGCCTGTCACATGGCCAAAAGCAGTGGCTCGAGATCGGTATGTTGCTGGCCCAGGACCCGCGACTCTTGCTGGTCGACGAACCGGTAGCCGGCATGACGCACGAAGAAACCGAACGCACGGCCGAGCTGCTGACGACCCTCGCGGGCAAACACACCGTCGTAGTCGTGGAGCACGACATGGAGTTCATCCGCTCTATCGCGCGCACGGTAACTGTGCTGCATGAAGGCAGCGTACTGGCCGAAGGCGATATGTCCGCGGTGCAGTCGGACCCGCGCGTGCTGGAGGTGTATCTCGGTGAATGACGCCACAATGGCCGGAGACCTGCCGTGCTGAGTATCCGGGGCCTCAATCAGTACTACGGCGAAAGCCACATCCTCAGGAATGTGGATCTCGACGCACTGCCGCAACAATGCACGTGCGTCATGGGGCGCAACGGGGTTGGCAAGACAACGCTGATGAAAGCGCTGGTCGGCCTGCTGCCCGTCCGGTCCGGCGCCGTGACATTGAACGAAGCAGACCTCTCGAGAGCGAGCCCCGAAGTGCGCGCCCTAAGCGGCATCGGTTACGTTCCGCAAGGGCGCGACGTCTTCGGCCAACTAACTGTGGAAGAGAACCTGCGGGTTGCGATGAGCGCAAAAGGCCAGTTCAGCGGCAAGCTGCCGGACCGGGTGCTCGATCTGTTTCCCGTGCTTCGCGAGATGCTGCATCGCCGCGGCGGCGATCTTTCCGGCGGTCAACAACAGCAACTCAGCATCGCGCGCGCACTCGTGCTGGAGCCGAAGTTGCTGGTGCTGGACGAACCGACCGAAGGTATCCAACCGAACATCGTCAAACAGATCGGTGAGGTGCTGAGGCAGTTGGTCAGCGATGACGGCATTACGGTTCTGCTGGTCGAGCAGAAGTTGCCGTTCGCGCGCCGAAACGCCGATACCTTCTACATCATGAACAAGGGTGAGCTCGTCACCAACGGCCCGATGGCAGATCTGTCCGACGACCTCGCGCATCAGTACCTGAGCGTCTGAGCCGCGAAGTCAAGCGACGCGTCGGTCGCAAAATCGGGCCTCAGCGCCTCGCGCCCACACATTGAAATAGCACCGGAGTTCGGGAATCATGCCGTGCTCCGCCAAGTAGCTGTATTGAAGGTGTGTCTCAGATGGGAGCCAATCTCGGCGACCTTTTCGATCTCGATAAATGCGGTGCGCAAACGGTGCTGATCGACTGCCGGTTGGAGCACGCGCCGCGTTATTGGACCGGCGCCGAGCTCAAATCCGAGAGCAACGCCTATGCACGCGCGCTCAGCGGCAAGGGATTCGCACCCGGTACGCGCATCGCGATTCTCGCGGCGAACCGGGCCGAGTATCTGGCCGCCTACTTCGGGATCATGCGCGCCGGTCTCGTGGCCGTACCCATCAACACCCGTGTGCCGGCCAGTACGGTTCGCTACGTAATCGAAGACAGCGGTTCGCGTTTTGCCTTCGTCGACAGCGAACGACAGGCGCTATGCCCGGACACTTTGGAAACG
Organism: Pseudomonadota bacterium; assembly: GCA_039030335.1. Taxonomy (GTDB): domain Bacteria; phylum Pseudomonadota; class Gammaproteobacteria; order HK1; family HK1; genus JBCCEJ01. The sequence continues at coordinate 5,102 of JBCCEJ010000103.1, forward strand.
CTCAGCTTCGATGACGACGAAGCCCTGACAGGGTTTCTCGATCCAGGTGATTTTCCTGCGATATCCCAACCGGAAGACGATGTCGCGATGTTCCTCTACACCTCTGGCTCAACCGGCAAGCCAAAAGGTGTACCTCTGACGCACACTGGGCATCACTGGGTCGTGCGCAAGCGGTTTCAAGCCTCCATCGACTACGCGAAGGAACGTCTGTTGGTCGCCGCGCCGCTCTATCACATGAACGCGCTCGCGATGGCGAAGCTGGCCGCTTATGCCGGCGCCTGCATCGTGTTGCTACCTGAGTTCACAGCCACCCGCTACATCCAGGCCATCGAGACGTTCCGCTGTACGTGGCTGACATCCGTGCCGACGATGCTGGCCAAGGTCGTACAGGAACGGGACCTGCTCGACCGCACCGATCTGTCCTCTGTAACGAGCGTTCGCATGGGTTCCGCGCCAGTAACGGAGCATCTCATCGAACAGTTGACGGGGATCTTCACGACGGCGCGCATTCAGGTTGGCTACGGCACCACCGAGGCTGGCCCATGCGGCTTCATCCCCCACCCGGATGGAAAGCCGACGCCGGTGCTGTCACTCGGTGTGGGTGACCCGGAAGTCAATCTCCGGCTCGTGGATGCCAACGGTCAGGAAGCCGAGCAGGGTGTCCTCGAAATCGCCTGCCCCGCGCTGATGCCGGGCTATCACAACCTGCCCGAGAAAACGGCGGCGGTAATGACAGGCGACGGTTTGTACAAGACTGGCGACATCATGCGGCGCGACGCTGACGGATTCTATTTCTTCGTCGGGCGCGACGACGATATGTTCGTGTGTAACGGTGAGAACGTATATCCGGAGCAGGTCGAACGCCTGATCGAGTCACATCCGGATATTGCGCAGGCCTGCGTGGTGCCGGTCGACGATACGGTGCGTGGCGCCATGCCGGTCGCATTCGTTGTGATGCGCGACGACGCGACTATCGATGCAGAACAGGTCAAGGCGCATACCATCGCCAACGGGCCGGCCTACCAGCATCCCCGGCACGTCTTTTTCGAGACGGAGCTGCCGTTAGCCGGCACCAATAAACTCGACCGCAACCGTCTTCAGGAGATGGCGGCCGAACGGGTCACCTAATTCGATTCGTACAGGCGTTTCACCCGACGCCTGTCCTCAGCTACTGGGAGCCTGGAACTCGTGAGTGAGCAACTGTCCGCCGCCGAATGGGAAGAAAAGATCAACGGGTCGCCGTTCAATGCGTTCTGCAACGCCAGCGTCACCGGGCTGGACTATGAGAGCCTGACGTTCTCGATGACGATGCCGATGCGCCCGGAGTTCGAGCGCCGCGCTGGCACGGGACAATGGCACGGTGGACCGATCGCGGCCTTCATCGACACGGTTGGCGACTACGCGATGGCACTCCATGTTAACGCGCCGGTGCCGACTATCAATTTCCGCGTCGATTATCTTCGCCCGGCCATGAACACCGACCTGCACGGCGAGGCGAAAGTACGCCGGGCCGGCCGTACTGTTGGCGTGGTGGATATCGACATCTGCGATAACCAGGGCCGTCTGGTCGCCGTGGGCCGCGGCTGCTATTCGAGCGCCTCTGGCTGACGGAACGCCACGATGCCGCTAGACGTCAGCCTCGACCACGTCGGATTCATCGTGCAGGACCTGAACGCCGGCGCGAGAATCTGGGAACGACTCGGCTTTCAACTCTCGCCGGTCAGCCCCCAGATGGGCCTGAACGACGCGGGCGAGTTCGAACCGTGGGCCACGGCAAATCGCTGTGCGGTCTTCGAGACGGGCTACCTCGAACTGATCGGCGTCCACCGGCCCGGGCTCAAGAACCCGTGGACCGCACAGCTGGCGCGATTCGAAGGGGCACATATCGCCGCATTCCGTGTCGCTTGCGCCGATGAGACCTATGCCTCGATGGGCGACGCCGCCAGGTGGTTTGCGCCACCGGTACAGCGCCGCCGCGATGCACCCTATTTCGCCGATGGCACCTGGGGTCAACGGGAAATGCGGTTCAGGAACATCTTCAGTCACCCGGACACCGTGGCCGAGGCACGCTACATCATAATCGAGCACCAGACGCCCGACGTGCTTTGGCAGCCGGCGCTGCTGAACCACCCGAACGGCGCGAGAGCTTTTCGTCATATGTGCTTCGTGGCGCCCATAGCGGACGCATGTCATGCACGTCTGAACGCGTTGGGTCGCAGCGATGGCGCCGGCACTTTTGTGTGCCCGAACGGCGGAACGGTCGAATGCATCGGGCCCGATGCATTCCGCGCGCGCTACGCGGGCGAAGGTATCAACGCGGATGCCGCGATCGGCAGCTGTACAATCGAGGTCAGCGATCTGGATCAGACGCGCGCGTGCCTCAGCGCCAACGGTGTGCCATTCCACGATGCCACCGGATGCATTTGGCTCAGTCCCGCTCATGCCGGCGGTACCATTCTCGAGTTTTCAGTCCAGGAGTAATCGAATCGATGCGAGCAACAGCGATCATGGCCCACGGCGGCCAGGAACAGGTGGTCTACCACACCGACTTTCCGGATCCGGTTCCCGAAGCTGGCGAAGTGGTCGTTCGCGTGCGCGCTTCGTCGCTCAACTATCACGATGTATTCACCCGCCGTGGCATGCCGGGTATCAAGCTGACGCTACCGGTCATCCCGGGATTGGACGTCGCCGGTGAGATCGCCGAACTCGGCGAAGGAGTTGCGGATTGGCGTGTTGGCGACCGTGTGCTTATCGATCCGGTCAATCGCACCAAAGGCGGGCTGGTTGGCGAAACCACCCACGGCGGACTGGCCGAATTCTGCAAGGTGCCAGCCGATCAGCTCGTCACGATTCCCGAGGGCGTAACTTACGCGCAGGCCGCCGCACTGCCGGTCGCCTATGGCACCGCGCACCGCATGATGTTTGCCAACGGACACGTCAGGGAAGGTGAAAAAGTCCTGATCCTGGGCGCCAGCGGCGGTGTCGGCACCTGTTGCGTGCTGCTCGCCAAGATGGTCGGTGCGGAGGTCATATCGTGCGCCAGCACGCAGGACAAGCTCGATCGCCTGGGCACCATGGGCTCAGACCATCTGCTGAACTACACCGATACGAACTTCACGAAATGGGTGTACGAGAAGTACGGCAAACCGTATCGCCGCTCCTTCGATGGCGGCGTGGACGTCGTCGTCAACTTCACCGGCGGCGACACCTGGGTGCCGAGCCTGAAAGCGTTGAAACGCGGCGGACGCCTGCTCACCTGCGGCGCGACCGCCGGTTATGACCCGACCGAAGATATCCGCTACATCTGGACCTTCGAGCTGAAAGTCCTCGGCTCCAACTCATGGCTGGTCGAAGACCTGACCGCGCTGATGGAGTACATACGCGACGGCCGGATGGAACCGGTGATCGACAAGGTGCTCCCACTCGAGGAGGCGGCCGAAGGTATCCGGCTCATCGAGGACCGCGAAGTCTTCGGGAAGATCATCATCGAACCGTAGCGTGACCGCGCGTCGCCCTGGCTCGCAAACTCTGAACAGGAACAGATGGCAATGCTGAGCTGTCAACGCGATGCGTTCTCGATCCCCGACGGTGTGCACTATTTCAACTGCGCGTCCATGGCGCCGCTGCTCAGGTCAGCGGAAGCAGCCGGTACGGCCGGCCTGCAGCGTCAGCGCCTGCCGGTCGCTGCTAGTCCGGCGGACTACTTCGCGGAACCGACGCGCCTTCGCGAAACGATCGCACGACTCATCAACTGCGAAACGTCGCGCATCGCGCTGACTCCGGCGGTCAGCTACGGCGTTGCGATCGCCGCGAACAATCTCGAGCTGCACGCCGGCCAGAACGTCGTGGTCGTCGAAGACGAGTTTCCGAGCGACGTCTACCCATGGATGCGGGCCTGTGAGCACGCGGGCGCGACGTTGCGAACGGTTGCGCGAGCGCCTGACTCCACCAGCTGGAATACGGCGGTGCTGGAGCATATCGACGCGAACACGGCACTGGTTTGCGTGTCTACGGTGAACTGGACCGACGGTCTCCGGTTCGACGTCGGGCGCATCGGTGAGCGTTGCCGTGCCGTCGGTGCAGTGTTCGTCGTCGACGGTACGCAGTCGATCGGCGCGGCGCCGTTCGACTTCGCTCAGATTCAACCCGACCTGCTGGTCTGTGCAGGCTACAAGTGGTTGCTGGGTCCTTACCAGATGGGCTTCGCTGCAGTCGGCGATCGATTGCTCGAAGGGGAGCCGTTCGAGTTGCACTGGAGCACGCGGGCAGGCAGCGAAGACACCAGCAATACGGCCTACCATCCGCGGTTTCGAGCTGGCGCGCGACGCTTCGATGTCGGCGAACAGAACAATCCGATCACCGTACCGATGTTGACCGCTGGCGTTCAGCAAGTACTCGACTGGAGCGTCGCGTCCATCGCCGAGTACCTGGCTGCGCTCGCGACGGAGATCGATGCTGGCTTGAATCCGGAACACCACGTGCTCGTACCGGAACGCGACCGTGACGCACATATTCTCGGTATTCGACTGCAGCAACCTGAATACATCGACACGACCATCGCGGCGCTTAAACGTGCAAACGTGCAGGTTTCGAAGCGCGGCAGCATCGTGCGCGTTGCGCCGCACCTGCACTGCGACTCGGGCTCGGTCGCCGCATTGCTACAAGCGCTGGAAGACGCCGCGCGCGCCTGAACGGTGCCGCTCGCGCTACTGCGCGTGCACCCACTTTAAAACCGCGTTTTGCAGCGCCCGCCCGGACCCGTTACGCGCCCGGCCGTGGTTGAGGATCATCGTGACGGCGTATACGCGCCCGCTCGCCGCCAGCACGTAGCCGGAAATCGAGATGACGTTCTTCAGCAGTCCGGTCTTGAGGTGCATCCGGCCGCGCTCTTTGCCGCGCCGAAAGCGCGTGCGCAGTGTCCCGTCGATACCGGAGATCGACATCGAGGAAATGAACTCCGGCATGTGCGGCTCATGCCACGCTTTGATCAACAGCGCGTTCAGAAAGTCGGCTGAAACCCTGGCCGTGCGGGACAGGCCCGAACCATTGTCTATCACGAGCTTGCTCGTCTCGAGCCCACGCTGCTTGAGATGCGCGGCGACCGCTTTCGCGCCATCAGCCCGGCTGACCGGGGGGGGCTTGCGTTTGGCCGCCACGGCGTAGAGCAGCAGCCGGGCCATGACGTTGTTGCTCCACTTGTTGACCGGGCGTAGCAGCTCGGCAAGCGGTCGCGAATCCCAAACCATCAGCGGCTTTCTGCCCGCAGGGACGGCACCCTGCTTGAGGGCGCCCGTTATCGTACCGCCCCACTGTGCCCACGTGGATTTGAACGCACCAAACGCGTAGTCGGCGGTGTCCATCGTGCTGCGCGACAGTTCGTAGTTGACGCAAGCGGCCGGCAGTTTGCCGGTGAACCGCACATCAGTACTGTCCACGACCTGCATGCGCACATCGATATTGCGGCTGTTGCAGCGGCTTCTCGTGCGTTTCAGACGGTCCTGGATGTTGAGATTCGGCAAGCCCGGTACCGTCGTGATGCGCTGCCCTTTCGGCGCACCGGCTGCGTTGAAGATAAAGCGGGTCGCATTGAAGTTGACCGTCAAGGCCGTTGGGATAACGTTGTAGAGCCGGTGCGTCCCGCCGTCGAACGCGCCGGGCGTGTTCGGCTCCAGGCTGTGCAATGAATTGTCGATCAGCAGGTCGCCGCGTATCTCGCGAATGCCGAGCCGCCTCAGTTCACCCAGCATCTTCCAGAGTTCTTCCAGTACCAGATACGGGTCGCCGCGTCCGCGGATGGCGAGATCGCCGGTTAGAACACCTTTTTTGACAGGCCCTAGAGCAAAGATGTCGGTCTTGAACGTATGCGCCGGGCCGAGCGCGTCGAGCGCCGCCCAGCTCGTGACCAACTTCATTGTCGACGCCGGGTTTCGCGCCGTCGCGCCGTTTAACCGGACACGCGGCGATTGGCTCCGCACCCCTTGAATCACGACGCTGAGCGCCGACGACGGAATCTTGTACTTCTTGAGCGTCTTCGCGACGCTGCCGGGCAGGCCTTTGGCCTCACCGGGGGTGTTGGCACTGATACAAACCACCAGCGCGGCCAGCAGACAGAGAAAACGTAGCATCAACGGCGTGGTTGGCGCGGCGTGGGGCGGCAGACTGTTGTCACAGGCGACGGATTAGCGGCAGTTCGCAGAGCGTGCGCGATATGACAAACGGCTGATAGTCGAGTTCAGTGCTGGCGATCTCGAGACGCGGCAAGTAGGGCGCCAGCGCGCGAAAGCCAAGCGTGCCTTCGAGGCGTGCAACGGCGGCACCCAGGCAGTAGTGGATCGAATACCCGAAAGCCACATGCCGGTTCGGCGAGCGCAGGATGTCAAACTCATCCGGCAATTCGAAACGGCGCGGGTCGCGGTTGGCGGCAGCCTGCAGCAGCAGCACGCGTTCACCAGGGGCAATCTCACGGCCCTGGTATGTCGTGCTCTCTGCGCCCAATCGCCACATCGCCTTGATCGGTCCCTCGAAACGCAGCACTTCTTCGACTGCGCCGGCCGCCCGTTCAGAGTCTTCCAACAACAAGTTGAGCTGCGACGGATGCTCCAGGAACAGTTTCACGCCGTTGGCGAGCAGATTGCGGGTCGTCTCGTGACCGGCGAACAGCAGCAGCACGCACGTCGCAACGATCTCTTCCTCGGTGAGTTCGGTTTCGTGCTCTCGCGCGACGATGAGGTCGCTTATGAGATCTTCGCCCGGCGCATCGCGGCGCTGTTCGATGAGATCGCGCACGAGCGTGGCGAAGGCGTCCAGCCCGCGCGCGGCGCGGTCCTGCCGGTCACCAACAGACGGCGCGCCAAAGAGCAGCATGACAATCTCGTCTGACCACCGTGCCATGTCATCGTGAAATTCCCGCGGGACGTCGAGCATGCCGGCGATCACACGCACCGGCAGCGGATTGGCGAACTGTTCGATGAAATCAAACTCCGCTGCGTCCTCCAACTCCTTCATCAACTCGTCGGTCAGCGTCTGGACGATGCCTTCCATACGCTGTACGGCACGAGGGCGGAACGCGTATTCAACCAGCTTGCGCAATCGTGAGTGTGCCGGCGGGTCCGTGAACACAATCCAGCGCGACAGCACCTCGTCGACGATCGGGTAGACGCTCGTGTCGTCGCGTTCACGCCGGCGATTGAGCACTGGCGATACTCGGTCGGAACTCAACGCCTGGTCACGAAACGCCGCGCGCACATCGTCGTAGCGGGACAGGACCCAGGCGCCGAGCTGCGGGGACCAGTGTGCCGGGTCGTTTTCGCGCAGCCAGTTGTACGCCGGATACGGATCGCGGGACTGCGCCGGTGATGCGAGATCGGGAACTTCGGTAGCGGTGTGGCTCATGGCTAAGGAACAGCTGTCAAATCGTCAGGAATTCGCATGCTTCGCGGCACTGGTCATTCTCGCATCAGGCGGGTCACTGGTTTGACCTCGTCCTGGCGTCGCATGGCAGGCCAACCACCGATCACAGCCGAGATCAGTGAGCCGCCGCCTCCGGCGCGCATCACCAGCAAAGTCCCGGCATGAAACTTGTCGATGAGATCGTCGCTTCCCCCACCCACGGCGCCTTCGGCGATGCCGCCAACACCTTCGGCCAGTTCCTGGCGCGGGCGCCGTAGTGCGTCGAGCAGCGCGGATTCAATTGTGCCGCGATCCCAACCTTCGCGTTTGAAGATGGCGAAATGATCTGGCGATATCAGCAAGATCGCGCCGCCCCATCCGTATAGCTTCGGATGCGTCACCGAAACGAGTCCGGCAGCAAGCGACCGGGCCAGTTCCGCTGCGCCGCGCGCCCGGTGCGCCCTCAGCCCGTGAACGCCGTCGGCGTGGAACAGCGTGACCGCATTATCTTCAGCGCGGAAACCGCGGGCAACGTGCAGGGGCATCCAGTCGGGGTCTGACTCATCTTCCGCGAAGCAGAACCCGACCTTGCCCGGATGCCCGAACACCGACCGGTCGATCTCCATCGGCCTGCCACCCCCTACGTTGCGAATCAGGAGTTGCAGCGCCCGACCGATCGTTGAATTGGCCCGAGTGCCCTGCCCGAGGCAGTTGTGGCCGGAGTTGATGCCGATCCGCCGCGACACCGGTCCGTTCACGATCACGGCGGGGCCGGAGAACCACGTCGTGCAGAGCAGGCCGTGCAACGAGAACTCAGGTTCGAGAGCCGCTTCGATCGTGGTCAACAAGAGCGGCAGGTACTCAGGCCGGCAGCCCGCCATGACAGCGTTGATGGCCACTTTTTCAACCGTGCACTCGACGAGATTTGGCGGGATTAGCCCGACGATATCGTCTGGCGAGCGCGAAGTGCCACCGAGCATCCGAGCGATTCGCAAGTCTGTCGGCGGAATGAGCGGCAAGCCGTCGCTCCAGCCGTGTTCGTACATCGTTTCATGCACATCGGCGTCCGGCGGCACGCCCACCTGCCGCGCCTGCAGAGCAACGGCCCCGTGTTCGAGCGCCAGGCGCTCGGCGATGCCCGGTTGCGTCGACAACGACCCGCAACCGGGCTGAAACGCAATGAGGTGCGCTCCCAGTTCAGGTAGCCCGGTGAGAGTCTGCCAGGCCGCGCGGTCCCAGCCGAGGACCCGATTCACCTCAGCGCCATCTTCGAACCGAACGAGCGTCGGCACGATGTCGATCTGATGCCGATAGGACACGTCCAGTGCCCGGTCGTCTCGCAGCACATGCCGGAGCGTCGGAAAGTCGCCGCCGTCCTGGCGATAGACCTCGAGCGGCACCGCGGCTGCCAGCATTGCGAGCGCCGGCTCGGCCAGGCGGCAGGTGGGGCAGTCGGACTTGACTACCGCCACATAGCGCACCGTGGCATTCACGCCGGGACCGGCACCGGGGTCGGCGCAGGCGGGCGCCTCAAGCGCAATGCGAGCCACCCCAACAGCACGAGGTTCGCAACGTTGAAGACGACACCCGCATAAAAAGCTGGCGCGTAGCCGCCGGTCTGGTCAAACGACACACCGCCGAGGCCCGAACCGAGCGCCATTCCAATCGTGCCGAAGAACACGACGAGCCCCGTCCGGGCGCCAACGCCCTGACTCTTCAGGTGCTCCCGAATCACCACCGGATAACTCGGCAAAATGCCGCCGTAGCCAAGCCCGAACAGGAATGCGACCACGTAGAGCCCGGTCAGCGAATCGACCGATGCCATGACACCCAGCATCACGGCCTGTGTGGCGGAGAAGATCATCAGCCCCCGAAGCGCACCGAGGCGCGACGACAGGAAACCGATACCGAACATGCTGCTAACTGCCGCGGCGAGCAGCATGACTGAGAGCAGATTGCCCCCGTGACGAGGGTCGTAGCCGATATCGCTCGCGTGCGACAACAGATGTGCGAGCGGCAAGGACATCGCGACGCAGCAGCCGACGATGGCCGCGCACAGCACAGCCGTGAAGGCAAAAGGTGAGATCGGGAGCGGTGCGGCTGATTCGCTCGCGTCTTTGCTGGCCGCCTTCGAGGCTGGCGGCTTGGGAATGAACGCGAGACTGAGCGGCACCATCGTCAGCAGCACGAAGCAGCCGTAGTAGAGGCTCGTCTCGCGCCAGCCGATGGTCGCGATGCCGTACTGAAACAACGGCGGCCAGCCCGCGCCGGCAATGGCCTGCCCGCTACCGACGATCCCGACAGCCATGCCGCGCCGGTGCTCGAACCAGTGCGTTATGTTGACCATGAGGGGCGAGAACAAAGTGGCGCGGCCGACCAGTCCCATCATGACGCCGTAGATGGTGTAGAGATGCCAGTCCTGCTGCACGTAATACGTCAGGCAACCGCCTATGCCGATCATCAGAGCACCCAGACAGGCGGGGCGCGCCATACCGGCCCTGTCCAACCAGTACCCCATCAGAATGCCGCCCAGTCCGCCGCCCAGGTACTGCAGCGCATAGGCCACGGAAGGAACGGTGCGCGGCCAGTCGAACTCAGCGGCGATCGGCTTCAGCGCCGATACCAGCAGATAGACGCTGCCGGTGCCCGCAACCATCATGAACAACGATGCCCCGAGCACCACGTACGCGTACCGCGGTGGGGCCGGTGATTCGCCAGCCGCGGCACTCTCGGCCTGGGCAACGGCCCCCTCTGCGGTGGACGACGCAAGTGGGGCGGGGGTCGGATCGTCGACACGCGGCACCTTCCCGCCGGTTACCGACCTCAGCACCCCGGCGGCCGCAAGTAACGGGAGCAACGTCATCGTTTGGACGCCCGGGGCTGCGATGCCGACCACATTCGCCAGTTGGGATTGAAGCGGTCTGCCGCCGCCTCGGCCCCTTCTTCCCAACCGCGCACCAGCTCCGCCGGCATGTCGCGGGCACGAGCGCGAGTTCGGTCTCGGTGTGCGATGCACCCGGCGACCAGCAGTACGGGAGCGAGAATGCGGTCCGGGCGAC
>JBCCEJ010000104.1:0-15118 GCA_039030335.1 Pseudomonadota bacterium
CAAAAAACTGCAAACAAAATCGCCAGACTTCGGTCGCCGGGAGTTCCGACAGCGGCGCCGCGTGCGTTTGCTTGCTCAGCTTCTGGCCTGATGCGTTGGTCACTACAGGCACGTGGGCATATCGGAGTATCGGCAGGCCGAGCGCTCGCTGGAGCCAGATCTGTTGCCCCGAAACGGTGAGCAGGTCAGCCCCTCGCACCACGTCCGTCACCCCTTGCAGTCCGTCGTCCACTACCGTTGCCAGATGATACGCGTAAAGCCCGTCTGCGCGCCGCACGACGAACGCCCCGGTGCGGACGGCGAGGTCGAGGGTCTGAGCGCCGCAAAAACGGTCTTTGAAGCGTACTTCAGCGGGCGGGTCGACCACCATCCGAACGGAGCGCGGCAGCGCGCCCGGGGGCAGACCGTGACGGCAGGTTCCGGGGTAGCAGCCGCTGCCGGTTTGCCTGCGCGTACAGCCGCAGTCGAACACCCAGCCAAGCTCCCGCAGCGCAGTCAACGCGCTCGCGTAGCGCTCCGGCGCATCACTCTGGCGGTAGACCGGACCGTCCGGCTCCAGTTCCAGGCGTTCCAGATCGCCGATGATGAGCCGGTCGGCTCCGGCGACCGCACGCGGCGTGTCGATATCGTCGATCCGCAGCAGCCACCGCCCGTTGTGCACCCTGGCGTCGAGCCAGCTGGCGATCGCGGCGACCGCGGATCCGAGATGTAGCGGCCCGCTCGGCGTCGGCGCAAAACGGCCTACGTAGCGACTGCGAGGCGTAGCCATTGGTTTAGCGTAGCTTGTGCGAGACTGGCCAACGCCCGCGCCGCGACGCGGCATGCCCGGGTTTTGAATGGCCCTTCACAACGACCGGCTATTGCGCAGGCGGTGAGGAATCCGGAGACTCATAGGGTTCGAGCTGTTCCACCCACATGGCCGTGGCGCCCGCTACCGCAGCGGGGATCATCAGGAAATTGACGAACGGGATCATCGTGCCCGCCATGACCACGCCGCCGAAACCGAGCGTTAGAAACCGGCGGTCCGCGAGACGTGCGCGCTGGTCCCGGAACCGGATCCCGTGGTTGGCCATCGGGAAGTCGGCGTAGCTTATCGCCAGCATCCACGCGCTGAAGCCGATCCACAGCACCGAGGCGATGATATTGAGACCCGGTACCAGGAACAGCAGCGCGAGCGGCAGCATGAACTTCAGTACATAACCAAGTTTGTGTAATTCGGAACCGAGCGAGCCGGCGACCTCCTTGGCGATTCCCTTGAGACCGCCCGGGCCATCGAGCGAACGTCCGGTCAGTTCTCTCTCCACGGCTTCCGCCAGCATGCCGTTGAACGGCGCCGCGATGAAGTTTCCGATCAGAGTGAATGTGTAGAAACCGACCAGCAGGATCGCGAGTGCGAAGAGCGGCCAGAGCAGCACGCGCAACAGCTCCCAGCCGGGCGGCAGCAAGTGATCCATCCAGTCGCTGAACGACCCGGCGCCCCACCAGATCAGCGTGCTGAACAGGATGATGTTGATCGCCAGGGGGACGACGACGAAACGTCGCACCCGAGGCCGGGCAATGAGCCCGAGCCCGCGAAACAGATAGAGCGCGCCAGAGATCGGATTGTTACGCACGATGTGAGATTCCCCGAGTGAGACTTCGACATGCCGGGCCGCTCGCAGGTCGCGCCCGCGCGTCGCCAGCAGGCTCGCAAATGATGCCACCAATGCGGCGCAAGATGCGCCCGCGTGTGGGTCTCGCAAGGCATTTCGCAGCCATTGAAGACACCCTCGAGTCACACTTCGAGCACGCTCGACACACGCGTCCCGAACCGTCGATCGATGGTAAAGTAGCGCACTGACGCGGCCTGCGTACGTAGTGGACCAGGCGAGAGAGCAGGCAGCACGCATCAATGCGCCTCCGAAAGGTAAACGTATCCGGATTCAAGTCGTTCGTGGACCCCACGAGCATCGACTTGCCGAGCGATTTGATCGGTATCGTCGGACCGAACGGATGCGGGAAATCCAACGTCATCGATGCGGTGCGCTGGGTCATGGGAGAGAGTTCGGCCAGACACCTGCGCGGCGCGCAGATGGCCGATGTGATCTTCAATGGCTCGAATACGCGCAAACCGGTGGGGCAGGCCCAGGTCGAGCTGATATTCGACAATAGCGACGGCCGGATGGGCGATAGATTCGCCGCGTACACCGATATCTCGGTCAAACGCACCGTGGGTCGCGAAGGGACTTCCCAGTACACCTTGAATGGCACGCGTTGCCGGCGCCGCGACATCACCGACCTGTTCCTCGGCACCGGCCTCGGCCCGCGCAGTTACGCGGTGATCGAGCAGGGCATGATCTCACGGCTGATCGAGGCCCGGCCCGAAGAACTCCGGGATTATCTCGAGGAAGTCGCCGGTATCTCGCGCTACAAGGAACGCCGGCGCGAGACCGAAAACCGCATTCGTCACACGCGGGAGCACCTGGAGCGGCTGACGGACGTGCGCGAGGAGCTGACTCGCCAGCTGCAGCGCCTGGACCGCCAGGCCCGCCAGGCAGAGCGCTACAAAGTCTTGAAGGCGGAGGAGCGCGAACTGCACGCACAGCTGCTGGCGCTGCGGTGGCGAACGTTGAACGACGCGGTCGGCGCGTGCGGTACCGAGGTGAGTCAGGCCGCAACGGTGGTCGAGTCGACGCTAGCCGAGCTGCGTGCATCCGAGGCTGAGATCGAGCGTAACCGTGAAGCCGAACGCATCGCCACCGACGCGGCCAACGCCGCGTACCGGGACGTGCTCGAAGCTTCCTCGGCCGTCACCCGCACGGAGAGCGCGATCGCTAATTTCAAGCGCCAGCGCGATGAACTTGGAGAGAGTCTGGAGCGTGAAGGTCACGCCCTGGAGCAGGCCCGCGCGCGTCTCGGTTCCGACGAGCAGCAGCTCGGCGATATCGATGACAGCCTGCGCCGGGCTGAGCCTGAACTCGAGCGCCTCGAGGATACCGTAGCGGTCGCGCGCGAAAACTACGCTGACCAGGAGCGACGGATGCACGACTGGCAGGCGCGCTGGCAGGAGCTCGCCGGACAGGCGGAGGAGCCCGGCAAAACGGCAAACGGCGAGCGAGCGCGGATAGACGCACTCGAAGAACGGCTGCGTCAGCTCGCTGAACGCGAAGCCCGGCTGACTCGTGACCGGGCCACGATCGATCTGGCCGCCCTCACGAGCGCGCGCGACGGCGCAAGCGCGAGCACCGAGACCCAGCGGTCGCAGGAGCAGGCTGCCAGCGCAGCCCTGGCGGAGTCCCAGGGCGCGCGTGAGTTGGCGCGCGAGGCAGCACGCGCAGTGGATTCGCAAGTCCACGAGCTGCGTGCCCGTCAGCAGCAGCTGCACGGAGCGCACGCGTCTTTGGAAGCGCTGCAGCGCGACGCGCTCGGCGATGGTGATACTGACCGCCGTGCGTGGCTTGCGACGCACGGGCTCGCTGATGCGCCGCGGGTCGCTTCGGCTGTTCGGGTCGTCGACGGCTGGGCTTCCGCCGTCGAAACCGTGCTCGGCGAGACCCTCGAACATCTGGGCGTCGAGGACATCGATGAAGGGCATATTGCTGCGCTCGCCGCACTGGAGCGCGGCAGCGCCGGCATCGTCGATATGGCCGGTGGCGCGGGCCGAACGCCGGAGCCGGGGGGTGCCGTGACGTCCGGTACGCCGCTCCTCAGTCTCGTCGCCGGGCCGGATGCCGTGATCGACCTCTTGCAAGGGGTGTTCGTCGCTTCGGACCCCGCAGCCGCATTGGCGTTGAGTGGTGAACTCGCGCCCGGGCAGTCCGTTGTGACGCCCGATGGGTTTCGGGCCGGACGCGGGTGGCTCAGAGCCTCCGCCAGCGCCCGTGCGGACGGCGTGCTCGTTCGTATGGAACGCTTGCGCGAACTGGACGCCCAGATCGCGTCGGGGAGCGACGCCCTGGTCGCGGCCGAAGATCGGGCGGAGCAGGCGCGCACTGCATTGCGCAGCGCTGAGACGCAGGTCAATCAACTTCAGCAGCAGGCGAACGATGCGCAGCGGCGCCTGGTCAGTGCCGAGGCCGAGACGAGCTTGCGCCAGCGTGACCTGGATCAGGCCCGGGAACGGCACGACGGATTCGTGGATGAACAGGCGGAAATTGACCAGCGTCGAACACAGACCCAGGAAGAACTCGGCGCGGCGCGGCGCCGGCTGGGTGAGGCGACTGAGCAGCTGCAGCAGATCGAGGGTGAGCGCCAGCGCTGGAATGCCTCGCGTGATGAGCATCGCCAGCAGCTCGAGCAGGCTCGTAACCACTGGCAGCAGGTCCGTGACGAAGGCTACCAACTCGGCCTCAAAGTCGAGTCCTGGAGAACGCGGTTGAAAGCGTTGCAGGACTCGCGGGCGCGCAATCGCGAAGAAGCTCAACGACTCGAGGAACGGGTTCAGCAGGTGCGCCAGCAGCGTGAGACGCTCTCTGAACCGCTCGCTGATGCCGAATCCCAGCTGCAGACGCAGATCGGCGCGCACCGGCAAACCGAGGCAACGCTCAGTGCCAAGCGCGACGAGGTGCAGGCGGCGCAGGCGCATTCGAGAGGTCTGCAGGCGCGGCGCAACGAGGCGAACGCAGCGGTCGAGACGGCGCGCGAGACGTTGAACGCCCGGCAGCTCGCCGCGCAGGAGACGACGGTCAGACGAGACACAGTCAACGAGCAGCTGGCCGACAGCGGGCGCACGCCAGAAGACTGGTTGACGACGCTGGCGGAAGCAGCCACGGAGGCGGAATGGTCGACGCGGGTTGAGGACATGGGCCGACGCATCAGCCGACTGGGCGCGATCAACCTCGCCGCGATCGATGAGCATCAGGAGCTCGGTGAACGCAAGGAGTATCTGGATGCGCAACACGCCGACCTCGAAGAGGCGCTGGAAACCCTGGAGTCGGCCATGCGCCGCATCGACCGGGAGACACGCAATCGCTTCAAGGACACCTTCGAGAAGGTCAATACCGGTCTGGCCGACCGCTTTCCGAAACTGTTCGGTGGCGGTCGCGCTTACCTCCAACTGACCAGCGAGGATGTACTCGAAGCCGGCGTCAGCGTCATGGCGCAGCCGCCCGGCAAACGTAATTCGAGCATTCAGTTGTTGTCCGGCGGCGAGAAGGCGCTGACCGCCGTGGCACTGGTGTTCGCAATGTTCGACTTGAACCCGGCACCGTTTTGTCTGCTGGACGAGGTCGATGCGCCGCTCGACGACGCCAACGTCGCGCGCTTCAGCGATCTTGTCGGCCAGATGTCCGAGCAGGTGCAGATGCTCGTCGTTACGCACAACAAGGTGACGATGGAAGTCATGCAGCAGCTTATCGGTGTAACGATGCAGGAGCCTGGTGTATCGAGACTCGTAGCCGTGGACATCAACGATGCGGTGGCTTTTGCCGAGGCGTGAGGATGGCATGAAGGCGCGCGCCGTGAGGACTCCAGCTCGGCGGTTCGGAGTACGATGCGTCTATGGATGAACTGCGTCTCAGTTTGCTCGCCCTGTTCGTCATTCTGATCGGTGCGATCTACATTCGTGAGCGTCTGCGGCGTACAGACGACGGCGCGAATCCGGCTGGTGAAGCGTCCCATTGGCGTGCCGAAGAGGCGTCCGCAGCCGGTCGCGAACCCGGGGATGCCCACGCGAACGAGGCGCGCCAGAGCGCCGCTGCGGCCTCGGGCGGCGGGGCGGCTGGTCCGCGTTCGTCGACCGTCGCTCGTGCCGTTGGGAGGGCAGCGTTATCAGGTGATGGTCGCGAGTCGTCCGACCACTTCGGCGCGTCCGCACCCGGCGCATTCGCCGATGACGCGCCCGCCAGAGGTGAGCTCCGTGGCGATGGAGACCCCACCGTGCCTCCGGCCGTCGCCGAGACGCTCGGAGACGTTGGCGCCGTCCGTTCGCATGCGCGTGATGTGCCGCTCGGGGATATCGACCTTCTCCGTATCGATCCGCCGGACGAGCCGGGTGCCGGCGAAGCTGATGGGCGGCGGCCACAGACGCAGCTCGAACTCGATATCGGGGCACCGCCGCCCGGTGCGCGGGACCGAGGCCGGCGGCGCAAGCGCGGCGGCGCCGGCAGGCCAGCGCCGGCCGCGGCAGGGTCTGGACAGACCGACGAGTTGATCGTCGTGCTGCATGTCATGCGCCAGGAGGCCGGTCCGATGCCGCCGGACGGCGTGCGTGCGGCGCTTGCCAACGCTGGGCTCGCGCTCGGCGACATGCAGATCTTCCACCACTTCGGTGTTGGCGACCGCGGTGGAGTGCCGGTTTTCAGTGTCGCCAAAGCGGTCGAACCCGGAACCTTCGATCCCGCGGACGACAACAGCTTCGCGACGCCGGGGCTCACCTTGTTCATGCGGCTGCCGGGGGTCCAAGACGGCGTCGTCGTGCTCGAGCTCATGTTCGCGGCGGCTCAGTCACTCGCGAGGGCGCTCGATGCTAACGTGCTCGATGAGGGACGCAGCGTGTTGAGCGCACAAGCACTGAATCACCTGCGCGACCAGGTGAACGAATTCAGTCGCCGGCAACGTTTGGACCACACGACATGAATATTCAATTCGAAGGTCGCTAGACGGCATGGCCAGATCCAGCGGAGAACCCGTAGCTGCCAGGGCCGCGTGGCTGCGCGACCAACTCGACGACCACGCGCATCGCTACTACGTTCTGGATGAACCGTCGATCTCGGATGCAGAGTACGACCAGCTGTTTCGCGAACTCGAAGCGTTGGAGGCCGCGGACCCCTCCCTGGTGATGCCTGATTCACCGACCCAGCGCGTAGGCGCCACGCCCGATCGTGCTTTCACGGAAGTCCGCCATGCGGTTGCGATGCTGTCTCTGGGCAATGCGTTCGAAGACCAGGAACTGATCGACTTCGACCGCCGGGTGTGCGAACGGCTCGACGTCGATGCCGTGCACTATCACGCTGAGACGAAACTCGACGGCCTCGCCGTGAGCCTGCGCTACGAGCACGGCAAGCTGGTGCGCGCGGCAACCCGTGGTGACGGTGAGCGCGGCGAGGACGTGACTGCAAATGCGCGGACGATCCGCGCAATTCCGCTGCGCCTTCGCGGTAGCCAGCCGCCGGCGGTACTCGAGGTGCGCGGCGAGGTCTATATGACCGATGCCGGTTTCGAGGCGCTCAACGCCAGGCAGACCGAGCGTGGCGACA
Source organism: Pseudomonadota bacterium (assembly GCA_039030335.1). GTDB lineage: Bacteria > Pseudomonadota > Gammaproteobacteria > HK1 > HK1 > JBCCEJ01. Next base: position 7,176 of record JBCCEJ010000104.1, read on the forward strand.
AGACATTCGCCAATCCCCGCAATGCTGCTGCTGGCGGATTGCGTCAGCTCGACCCGCGCATTAGCGCAGAGCGTCCTCTCACGATGTACTGCTACGGCATCGGCGAGACAGGTGATTGGACGGTTCCGCCAACCCAGTCCGAACTACTGGCGACACTCGCCTCGATGGGGCTCAGAGTGTCACCTGAGAACCGTGTCGTCCAAGGGGTCGCGGGTTGCCTCGCTTACTATCGTGAGATGGGCGCCCGACGCGCCGGGCTCGGCTACGCGATCGACGGGGTCGTCTACAAGGTCGATCGCGTCGAACAGCAGCAGCGCCTCGGTTTTGTCTCGCGCGCGCCGCGGTTTGCCATCGCGCACAAGTTCCCGGCGGAGGAGGCGCGGACACGTCTGGAGCGCATCGAGTTGCAGGTCGGTCGCACCGGCGCGTTGACCCCGGTTGCCCGTCTGGAGGCCGTTCACGTCGGCGGCGTCACCGTGACGAACGCGACGCTGCACAATTTCGATGAAATCGAACGTAAGGATATCCGGGCCGGCGATACTGTCGTGGTGCGGCGGGCCGGCGATGTGATCCCTCAGGTCCTGCGGGTCATCCTCGAAGAGCGGCCGGCCGACGCGGCCGCGTTCGCACCGCCTTCACACTGCCCGGAGTGCGGCACGGCCCTGACGCGGGCGGAGGGCGAGGTGGTGGTCAGGTGTCCGGCCCGGCTCGCATGCCCGGCGCAGCGTAAAGAGGGCATTCGCCACTTTGCATCGCGCCGCGCGCTCGATATTGAAGGACTGGGCGACAAACTGGTGGACCAGCTAGTCGACGCGGGACTGGTTGCGTCGGTCGCAGACATTTTCCGACTCGAGCCGGGCGAACTCGAAGGGCTCGACCGCATGGGCAGCAAGTCGGCCGCCAATCTGTGCGAGGCGATTGCCAGGGCTGCGAACACTACGCTGCCGCGCCTGCTGTTTGCACTCGGCATTGCGGAAGTCGGCGAAAGTACCGCGCAGGCGCTGGCGGTGCACTTTGGTGATCTGGAACCGCTCGCCGCCGCTACGGAAGAGGAACTGTTGCTGGTGCCGGACGTCGGTCCGATAGTGGCAGCCTACGTGGCGGCCTATTTCGATGGGGAGGAGCACCGGGCATTGCTCGACGACCTGCGTTCTGTCGGCGTGAACTGGCCGCTTCTCGAACAGCCGGTGGCCGCTTCCCAGCCGCTGGCAGGCAAAACCATCGTATTGACTGGAACATTGGCCGCCATGCCACGCAACGACGCCAAAGCACGCCTGCAGGCACTCGGCGCCAAGGTCTCCGGGAGCGTTTCGAAGAAAACCGACATGCTCATCGCGGGCGCGGAGGCCGGCTCGAAGCTCGCCAAGGCCGAATCGCTCGGCATACCCGTGCTCGGCGAAGACGAACTCGTGAGTCTGTTGGACGAATACGCTGGCTGACCGGCGCTACTTGACGGGTGCCGGCGCCGCGTGGACGCGGTTGCGGCCGGCGTCTTTGGCCCGATACAGCGCGGTGTCCGCGCGCGACAGAAGTGCATCCATGGTTTCGCCGGCAGCCAGCTCGGCGACACCGGCGCTGATCGTGACCGGCACACTCAGCTGCATCTTCTTTATTTTGACCGGCTCTTCTTCGACCCGTGTGCGCAAGCGTCCGGCCAGCAGTTTTGCGCCTTCGAGGTCGGTCGCGCTCAGCAGCACGACGAACTCTTCGCCACCGTAGCGGAACACGATGTCACTATTGCGCACGCGGTCCATAAGCCGCTCGGAAATGTCGATGAGCACGGCATCCCCAACGACATGCCCGAATGTGTCATTGACTGATTTGAAGTGGTCGATATCGAGGATAATGATACTGAGAGGGACGTTGTGACGCTGCGCAAGCTGCACTTCGCGCGTTAGCGAGCGGACCATGCTGCCGCGGTTGAACAGGCCGGTGAGCGCGTCCCGGGCGGCCGCATTCTCCATGTCGCGATATGCGAGCGCGTTGCGTAGCGGGTAGACCAGGTTCGAGATGAGCGTTTCGAGGATTTCGGTATCCGTTTCGGAAAACGGCGTGCCGCGCGTAAACCAGAGTGTCCCGATCGGCGTCGAGTCGACTTCCAGGTCGTATTGGCACGAATGGCGTGCGATGCGGCCGAGTCGCACCTCCTCGGTGCTCTCTTCGGGGCTGTACCGGACTCCGCTGTGGGCTACCAGTTCCGCACATTTGTTCGAGAACAGCCGTAGTAACTGCTCTACGTCCAGAGTCGTCTGAAGAACGCGCACCATTCCGAGCAGCCAGACGCGGTCCGGTCGATTCGGTTTGGGAGGTTCATTCCTTGAGGACATCAATGAGACGCGCCGGTTATTGAAGATAAAAGATCAAGCGTGGCCGCTCCCCGGCCGGTCGTCCCGGTGATGACACCGTTGCGGACATCGTGCACTTCGCCCCTGGCTGTGTCCTTCGAGTAGTTCAAGCCATGCCACACGAGCAGATGGTGGCGATCACCGGCGCACCGATGTTGGGCTTGAGGCCCAAGTTTAGCACGCCGCCGACATCCGGCTGGTAGCGCTCGGGCGGGCTAAGAACGCGGTGGCTGCGCATCCAGCGTTTCACCCCTGACAGCAGCACTGTCAGGCCCCATCAGGTACAGGTAGGTGGACATGATGCTGTCCGCGGTCGCGAGATTGACCGGGTCCTCCGCGGGATATGCGGTAGCGCGCATGCGGGTGCGCACCGGCCCGGGATTCAGGCAGTTGACGCGTACCGGCCCATCCGCACATTCGTCGGCCAGCACCTGCATCAGACCTTCGGTCGCGAACTTGCTGATGGCGTAGGCACCCCAGTAGGCGCGCCCGCGTCGACCAGCACCTGAAGTCGTCAGAATGACCGCTGCGTCGCGCTGCGCTTTCAGTGCCGGTAGCAGTGCCCGCAACAACAGAAAAGAACTCGTGACATTGATATGCAAAACCCGGGCAAATTCTTCCGGGTCGGCGTGTTCGACGGGCCCGAGCGTGCTGATCTGGGCGGCGTTCAGCAAGACGCCGTCGAGGCGGCCGAGTTCGTCTTCCAGTCGCACCGCCATCTCATCGTAATCGTGGGCTGAGGCGCCTTGCAGATCGAGCGGATAGATCGCCGGTTCTGGCGATCCGGCCGCCAGGATCTCGTCGTAGAGCGTTTCGAGGTCGGTAACCTGTCGGCCCAACAGCACGCACGTTGCGCCGTATCTGGCATAGGCGAGCGCCGCACTGCGGCCAATGCCGCGGCTCGCGCCGGTTATCAGCAAGACGCGGTCCTTCAGGAGATCGGTCGCCGGGTTGTATGGGTGGGGCAATGGCATGGGTGGTTCCCGGTTGGATCACCTGGTGGACTCGTCGTGGTCACGCAGCGTGGCGGGGCGCGTAGTTGAAGTGTAGAGACTTCGAGCCCCGGCGACCTGCGAATCAGCCCCAGACGAGAGCGGCGGCGGCGCGGCCGCTTCGAACACCGCGTGCAGGTGCGCTGGTGAATCGGCGATGAAGTCGGCCTCCCACGCTGCCGGAGACGTGCCCGGGGGAATATATCCCCACGCGGCGGCGATCGCCGTCATGCCGGCACGCCGGGCCGCGACGATGTCGCGCTCGTCGTCGCCGACGTACCAGCACCGCTGCGGGGCCGCGCCGGCGCAGCTGGCGGCGAGCAGCAACCCCGCGGGGTCCGGCTTGGCTGCGCGCGTAGCGCCGGCGCCGATTGTCACGAGGGGTCTGTCGAGCTGACCCCGGTCGCGGAGGCCGGCCACCACGCTCTCGCACATCGGATGCGGTTTGTTGCTGACGATGCCCCAGTGGCAGCCGCTTTCCCGGAGCGAGGACAGCAGCGTCGGCATCCCGTCGAACAAGCGGGTCGCTACGCAGATGCGGGCCGCGTAACGGGCCAGAAACCGCGCGACGCGCCGCGCCTCGACGTCTGTCGAGACTGGCCCGAGTGTCGCGTTCAGCAGTGCGCGGCCTCCTTGTCCGACGAGCGGGCGCAGGTCGGAAGCAGAACCGGGTTTACCGCCGAATTCGATCGTGACCTCATTCGCGGCCGCGATCAGGTCGGGTGCCGTGTCGGCCAGCGTTCCATCGAGGTCGAACAGGATCAGGTCGGGTACCTGGATCGGTCTGCCCACCCGGTCCCGCGGGCTGCCTGCGCGCACGGTCAAGGATGTTTGCGCAGGTGCGCCAGATAGTTGACCGACACGTCGCTGGTGAGACGGGCGCGGCGGGTCAAGGGGTTGTAGCTGAGGCCGGTCAGGTCGAGCAGCTCGAGGCCTGCCTGTCGCGCGGTGGCGGCCAGTTCCGAAGGACGGATGAACCGCGTGTAGTCGTGTGTACCGCGCGGTAGCAGGCCCAGCACATATTCGGCCCCCACGACCGCGAGCGCGTAGGCTTTCGCGTTCCGATGGATGGTCGAGAAGAACAGATCACCGCCCGGGCTCGCAAGCGCGGCGCACGCGTGGATAGTGGAAGCCGGGTCTGGCACATGCTCGAGCAACTCGAGACACGTCACGAGCTGGAATTCGCCGGGTGACCGCGCGGCCAGCTCTTCTACGCTGACCTGCTCGTAGCGGATCTGGTGGCCGGACTCGTACAGGTGCAGGCGCGCTGCGGCAAGGGCGTCAGCGGACAGGTCGATGCCGAGCATGTCAGCGCCTTGGTCTGCCAGGGCTTCGGTCAGAATGCCCCCGCCGCAGCCAACATCCAGGCCACGTACACCCGCCAGCGTCGGCGTGCGCCGTGACACGTACCCGACTCGGGCTGGATTGAGGGCGTGCAGTGTATGCAGCGGGCCATCGGTTTCCCACCACTGACTTGCGAGCGCGTCGAACTGCGCGACCTCACGCGCATCTACGTTGAGATCGGTGTCTACACCGTCGTCGTCCTTCACGCACCGCCCTCGAGCAGCTGTTGTCGCCAGTATGCCGCGCTGGCGACGGCTGCCTGCGTGTCGACGGTCATCAACTCACGGTTGTCCAACACCGCGTTGCCGTTTACCCAGACGTGAGTGACCTGGTCGCGGCAAGTGGCGTAGACGACGGTCGAGATCGGGCTGTACACCGGCTGGGTGCTCGGATGGTCGAGGTCGATGGCGATGATGTCCGCGGCCTTGCCGGGCTCTAAAGAGCCGATCTCGTCGTCCAGACCCAACGCCCGGGCGCCGTTGATCGTAGCCATGGCGAGTGCGGCGTGGGCTGGCACGGCGGCGGCGTCGCTGGCGACGGCTTTGGCGAGCTGTGCGGCGGTGCGCATCTCTCCCAGCATGTCGAGATCGTTATTGCTGGCCGCGCCGTCCGTGCCGAGTGCTACGTTGACGCCGCGCGCCTGCAGCTGCGCGACCGGGCAGAAGCCGCTCGCGAGCTTCAGGTTGGACTCCGGGCAGTGCACGACGTGCACGCCGTGCGACGCCGCCAACGTGATGTCCGCTTCGTCCAGCTGCGTCATATGCACCGCCAGCATGCGTGGCGACAGCAGGCCCAACTCGGAGAGTCTGGCCATGGGGCGCTGGCCCGAAGCCGCGACTGCGCCGTTTACTTCGTCCGCGGTTTCGTGCACGTGGATGTGGACTGGCGTCTCGAGCTCGTCGGCCAGGGTCCGGATGCGTCGGAGCGGCTCGTCCGACACCGTGTAGGGCGCATGCGGCGCGAACGCCGTGCTGATCAGCGGCTGGTGCCGCGCCTCGTCGTGCAGCGCAAGGCCTTTACGCAGGTAATCGTCTGCGTTCTCGGCCCAGACCGTCGGGAAATCGATAACGATGAGACCGACGCAGGCCCGCATGCCCGCCTCGACCGCCACGCGCGCGGTGACGTCAGGGAAGAAGTACATGTCGTTGAAACAGGTAGTACCGCCCCGCAGCATCTCGGCAATGGCCAGCCGAGTGCCGTCTCGAACGTAGTTCTCGCTAACGATGCGTCCTTCGGCCGGCCAGATGTGATTGTTGAGCCACTCCATCAGCGGCAGGTCGTCAGCCATACCGCGAAACATGGTCATCGCGGCGTGGGTATGAGCGTTCACCAACCCGGGCAGTACCACGTGGCCTGGCAATCGCAGGTGTCGTTCCGCCTGGTATCGCGCGTGGGCACGCTCTGTGCTGATAACGTCGACGATACGTCCGGAATCGACCACGACGCTGTGCGCGGCCAGTTCTTGCCCGGCCGGCATGACCGGGATGACCCAGCCAGCGTCGATTATCGTATCGACTGAAGCGGCTTTGTTCATGTTTCTCCCGACAGGTCGGGCGCGGCCCTGGGCCGGCGCGGCCAGTATGACAAGCCCGGGTCGACGTTGCAGTTGCCCGAGCGGTTCGCGGCACCCCGTAGATGGGGCTTCACCACCTCGAAGTGAAGCCGGCTGACGGAGCTTTTGCAATGCATTGATGTGATCGCGTCCGGCGTGACCTCGGGCTTGACGCACCGGCCGCCCGGAGCGGGACTCTGGTCTGATATCATCCGCCGCCTTCGGCGGGGCCACTGTGCGCCGCAAGGCCGTCGGAACTTCCGGGAAACCGCGCGCATGTCCGTCAACGACTTCGACTCCATCCGCCCCATCGTCTGGGACGGCGCAGCACTCAGTCTGCTGGATCAGCGGCTGTTGCCGGCTGAAGAGCGCTATCTCCCAATCCGCTCGCTCAAGGAAGCTGCCGACGCCATCACCAGTATGGTGGTGCGCGGCGCACCGGCGATCGGGGTGACGGCCGCGTACGGAGCGGTGCTGGGAGCGAAAGACGCAGCCGAGCACGCCGGCGAAGGCTGGGTGGAAGCCTTGTCTGCGGACCTCGATTACCTGGCAGCGGCGCGACCCACCGCGGTGAATCTCGGCTGGGCCGTAGCGCGCGTTCGGGCGCTGATCGCCGTCGATGCGAACGCCGAGACGGCCATTCCAGCACTGGTTGAGCTCGCCGAGCGAATTCATGCCGAAGACCTTGCGAGCAATCGGCGGATGGGCGAGCTGGGCGCGGAGGTGCTTACCCCTGCGGAAGGTATTCTGACCCACTGCAACGCGGGTTCGCTCGCGACCGCCGGATTTGGCACGGCACTCGCCGTGATCCGCGCCGGCTGGGCGGCCGATCAGTTCAGCATGGTCTACGCCGACGAGACGCGGCCGTGGCTGCAAGGCGCGCGTCTGACCGCCTGGGAGCTGGTCAAGGACGGCATCCCCGTGGAATTGCTCGCGGACGGAGCAGCGGCGTGGCTGATGCAGCAGCGTCGGATCGGGTGGGTCGTCGTTGGCGCTGACCGCGTCGCGGGTAATGGTGACGTCGCCAACAAGATCGGTACGTACAGCCTGGCCGTCAACGCGCGCCATCACGGCGTGCGGTTCATGGTCGTGGCACCGACCTCGACGATCGACCGGCAGATCGGCTCCGGTGCTGACATACCGATCGAAGTCCGGGGCAGCGAAGAGTTGCTGGGGCTTGCCGGGCAGCCGGTCGCCGCGCCCGGGGCCGGCGCGTGGAACCCGGTTTTTGACGTGACACCAGCGGCGCTCGTCGACGTCCTGGTCACCGAGCGCGGAGTGGTCTTTCAGCCAGACAGGGCAGGCATAGATAAGCTGTTTTCGGCTGACTGAACGGGTTTTTTGACCTCGCTCAGGGGCGCACTTAACTCCCTGAATGTGATAGGATTAGCGTTTTTTTGACGGGCCCTTTGCCAGCACTTTGGCAAGCCCGTTCCAGGCGTCGTTCGCGCCGATCTTCCGGACCTTCTCATGGCTGCATTTCATGGCTGAATTCGCGAAAGAAATCCTGCACATCAACATCGAGGAGGAGATGAAACAGTCCTACCTCGATTACGCCATGAGCGTGATCGTCGGGCGGGCCCTCCCGGATGTGCGCGACGGATTGAAACCGGTCCATCGCCGTGTGCTGTATGCGATGAGCGAGATCGGCAACGACTGGAACAAGTCGTACAAGAAATCGGCGCGCATCGTCGGCGACGTCATCGGCAA
>JBCCEJ010000105.1:0-15019 GCA_039030335.1 Pseudomonadota bacterium
CTGAGACCACTACCTGACAGCCGCTCATCGGATAGACAACTTGCATCAGGTTGTAACCTCAACAGCGCTCACAACCGAGCCTGACCAGAGCCAGGCATGACGACCGGCGACAGGCGCATCGTCAACGGTATTTCAATTCCCATGTTACACCGTTTGCGGCAACGGGCCGGTCTGTCCGACCGAATGAGGCGAACGGCGTTGCGGCTTGCCCGCGTACCTGCCACCGACGCGCCGCCGAACGGGTCAGTCGAACGGGTGATGCGCCACCACCGTCTCCATCCGTTCCGGCCCGGTCGAGATGATGGCAACTTCGGCTCCCACGAGTTCGGCCAGGCGATCCAGGTAGGCACGCGCGGCAGCCGGCATCTGCTCCATCCGGGTCAACCCCGCCGTCGGCTCCGACCAGCCGGGCATTTCCTCGTATACCGGTTGTACACGTGCCCAGGCATCCCCGCCAACCGGCGGCCGTTTGGTGCGTTCACCATCGACGTCATAGGCAACGCAAATCGAAACTCGTTCGAGCCCGTCCAACACATCGAGTTTGGTGATCGCAAGTCCCGATATGCCGTTCAGGCGCACCGCGTGACGCAGCGCTACCGCGTCGAGCCAGCCGCATCGCCGCGGCCGCCCCGTGGTGGCGCCAAACTCGTCGCCCACGCGGCCCAGATGCTCACCGACAGCGTCGTTCAGTTCCGTCGGAAACGGGCCGCCTCCAACTCGCGTCGTATAGGCCTTGGTGATACCCAGCACGTAGTCGATGCTGCCCGGCGCAAAACCACTGCCACTGGCAGCGCCGCCGGCCGTCGTCGTCGATGAAGTGACATACGGGTAGGTGCCGTGATCGATATCGAGCAGCGTACCCTGCGCACCTTCGAACATGATGCGCTCGCCATTGTCGTGCGCCTCGAACAGAGCATCACCCACGTCGCACACGTAAGGTCGGAGGAAAGCGGCCGCCTCTCTCGCCTCGGCGAGTATCGCATCGTAGTCGAGCCCCGGGCCGTTAAGGTAGGTAGTCAGGACGTGATGGTGGTAGTCGACCACTGCGGCCAGCTTGGACTGGAGCACCGTATCGTCGAACAAATCACAAACGCGGATGCCGCGGCGGGCGATCTTGTCTTCGTAGGTTGGTCCGATGCCACGCCCGGTCGTGCCGATGGCAGCTGCGCCCTGACTTGCTTCGCGGGCCTGATCCAGCTGTACGTGGTAGCTCATGATGAGTGCACAGGCCTGTGAAACGCGCAGTCTTTCGGTTACCGGGACGCCCTGGGATTCGAGCGCCTCAACCTCTTTCTTGAGCGCAGCCGCCGACAAGACGACGCCGTTGCCGATATAGCATCGGACGCCTTCGCGCAAAATGCCCGACGGCACGAGATGCAACACGGTCTTGCGGTTGCCGACAACCAGCGTGTGGCCGGCATTGTGGCCGCCCTGAAATCTCACCACCGCGCCCGCCCGCTCGGTGAGGAGGTCAACGAGTTTACCCTTGCCTTCGTCACCCCACTGGGTGCCGATTACGACCACTGCTTTAGCCATGTCTCTATCCGATCACGTGGCTCGCCGTTCGACGGCTGGCAGCGGACGAACGGAAGCCCTGGTTGATGTGAATCTCGATCTCTTCGGGGAATTTCGACTCTAAATCTGCGCGCGGAAATGGACTTCAGTCGAGCGCCTTGAGGACAACCCGTCCGCCGCCGTCAACCTGCAGTTCGTGTGTGCAATCCGGGTGCCGCGAGGCTCCGGGCAGGCGTTCTACCACCCGTCGGCCCGCGGCTCGCAAGCGCCGCACCTCCGCGCCCATTGCCGGCGACCCGTCCGCAGGTGCTTCAATCACCTCACGCGAAATGGGCCGAGGCCCTCCCAACAACAACAAAGTGCGCAGGTCGGTGCTGAAGCCCGTCGCGGGGCGCGCCCTTCCGAATGCGGCGCCGATATCGTCATACCGTCCGCCGCGCGCAATCTCCTCGCCGTGACCACTGGTGTAGGCAGCAAACACGACGCCGGGATGATAGTGGTAGCCGCGCAACTCGGCCAGATCTATATGCACTTCAACGGGCGACACCCGGCTGGTCACGCCGGCCGCAAGCTGCTCCAGCTGACCGAGCGCGGCATGGATTTCCGCATCGCCCGACCCGAGCACCTCGCGTGCACGCGCGAGCGTGTGCAAATCGCCATGCAGTTCGTTCAGCGCCACCAGCCCGTCGCGCCATGGACTCGGAGGCAGTCCCCCGGCAATCGCGCGAACATCGGTACCAGACTTGCGCTGTAGCGCTTCGAACAGAGCCGCTTGCCGGCTTGCTTCGAGGCCTGCGCGCGCGGCTAGTCGTCTGAAGATTCCGACGTGCCCCAGTTCGAGGTGCAATGGTTTGATAGCCGCCGCCGTGAGCGTCTCCAGCATCAGCGTGACCACCTCCACGTCGCTCTCGACGCCGGCGTGACCGTAAAGCTCCGCGCCGACCTGCACGGGAGAGCGGCTTCGTGCGACGCCGTCCGGCAGCGTGCGCAGGACGGTACCGATATAGCAGAGGCGATTGATCCCATGCGCCTCGGATTGGCGCGCATCGATGCGGGCGACCTGCGGTGTCATGTCCGCTCTGACGCCAAGCGTGCGGCCGGACTCGAGATCAGTCAGCTTGAAGGTTTGCAGATCAAGGTCGCCGCCCGACCCGATGAGCAGCGAATCCAGGTACTCCACCAACGGGGGGATGACCAGTTCGTAGCCCCAGCTGTCGAAGAGGTCCAACAGCTGTCGCCGCAGAGCTTCGTAGCGAGTGCCCTCGGGAGGAAGAACCTCGGCGAGTCCCGACGGCAGCTGCCATCGGGCGTGCAACCCAGAGGCGTGAGACGTGCTCATCGCGCCAATGCCAGCAGAACCGCGCCGGCGACCATGCTGAGCAGGCCAGCGGTGCGGAGCGAACCGTCGCTCATGTCGCGAATCCGGTCCAGAGTCTCACGCACGCCGCGCGGATGCACGAACGGGAGTATCCCTTCGAACACGAGCAACAACGCTATCGCCGTGAACAGATCCGTCCAGTCGAGCGACCACTCCATCGGTCCGGCACCTGGACTGGAATTTCAGCGGCGGCCGCCAGCCTCAGGGCCGGCGGTTGCCGCTCGGGTCTTTGAAGTAACGGAAGAACTCCGAGTCAGGCTTCATCAGCAACACGTCTGAGTTGCCGCCGAAACTCGCTCGGTAAGCACTCAGGCTACGGTACAGCGCGTAGAACTCGGCGTCCTGGGAGTAGGCCAGCGCGTAGATCTCGGCGGCCGACGCATCACCCTCACCGCGAGTCTGTTCAGCGTCCTTGTTGCCTTCGGCGAGCAACACCTCGCGCTCACGTTCGGCTCGGGCCCGAATGACTTTCGCCTCTTCTTCACCTCGGGAGCGGAACTGCTTCGCGACTTCGGTACGCTCTGCCTCCATACGCTGGAACACCGAGCTGCTGACCTCATCCGGAAGGTCGATACGCTTGATCCGAACGTCGACGATCTCGATTCCAAGATTGCGGGCATACTCCGACAGCTCTTCTGTCGCAATCTTCATGATGTCAGCGCGCTCGCCGGAAACCACGTCCGCGATACTCCGCGTCGAGAACTCATCCTTGAGCCGTTTTTGCACCACTTCCGAGAGACGCTGCGCAGCGCGCGCTTCGCTTCCGTCGTTGGTCGTGAAGTAGCGGGCCACGTCGCGGATGCGCCACTTCACGAACGAATCGACCTTGACGTTCTTCTTCTCGCTCGTCAGAAACAACTGAGGCTCGGAGTCTAACGACTGAATGCGTCCATCGAACTTCAGCACGTTCTGGAAAAACGGCAGTTTCAGGTGGAATCCCGGTTCGAAGTCGGATCGTTTGATCTCACCGAGCTGGGCGAGGATGGCTCGTTCAGTCTGGTGCACGGTAAAAACGGATTGCGACCCGACAAGGGCAGCGAACAGCACCAGAATCAGCAGTGCCAGGCGACCTTGGGTCATCAGCGTGTCCTCCCGCGTGAATCGTTGCGTGGGCGGCGCACATCATCGAGCGCGCTGCGACCGGCGTTAACAACCGACTGTTCGAGCTGCGAAGAGCGGCCCGCCATCGTATCGTTGGAACGCTGCATCAGACGGTCGAGCGGCAGGTAGGTCAGGTTATTGCCCCCTTCCACGTCGATCATGACTTTGTTGCTGTTCGCGAGCACTGACTCGACCGTTTCGAGGTAGATACGCTGCCGGGTGACCTCAGGCGCTTTCTTGTATTCGGTCAGCACCTTCAGGAAGCGGCTGGTCTCACCTTCAGCGGCAGCGACGACACGTTCCTTGTAAGCCAGTGCCTGCTCGCGAAAGGCATTCGCCTCACCGCGTGCTTTCGGCACGATATCCGCGGCGTAAGCCCGCGCCTCGTTCTTGGTCCGCTCTTCATCCTCGCGCGCTTTCACGGCGTCGGCGAAGGCGGCCTGCACGGGCTCTGGCGGCTGTGCCTGCTGCATGTTCACACTGAGCACGAGTAGACCGGTGCCGTACCGGTCCAGGATCACCTGTATCGCAGTGCGTGCCTCTTCGGCGACGGCGCTACGGCCTTCAGTCAACACCGAGTCCATCGTTTCTTTCCCGACGATCTCGCGCACGGCACTCTCGGTGGCCTGACGCAGGGTTTCGTCAGGGTTGTTCACCTTGAACAGGAAATCGGGTGCGTCTTTGACCTGGAACTGAACCGCGAACTGAAGATCGACGATATTTTCGTCCTTCGTCAGCATGAGCGACTCGTGCTCCACCGAACCTTGCCCGGCGATGTTGCGGAAACCGATATCGGCACTGCGCACGCGCTTTACGTTGACGAGCTGCACGCGGTCGATCATGTACGGTGCCCAATGTGGGCCGGGCTGTTCGACGCGATGGAAGGCGCCAAACCGCGTTACGACAGCCTCTTCCGCCGGCTCGACGATATAAATCCCCGCCAGAACCCAGCCGATGAGCAGCACACCGAGTACGATGCCGATGCCGACACTGCCGAAGCCACTGCCCCCGCTCGACTGGCCGCCGCCGCCGCCGCCGCCGAACATGTTGCCGAGCTTGCCTTGCAGCTTGCCGAGCACCTCGTCCAGATCCGGCGGGCCTTGTTGGCCATTTCGGCCGTTGGATCCCCACGGGTCACGATCATTATTGTTCCCGCCGGGTTGATTCCAAGCCATTGAGAATCTCCGTCAAACAGGCCAGAAGAGGCCGATGGCTGCAATATGGGTACACGGTGTGGACACGACAAGTTGCCCTTGGTGCTGCCCCATGGCGATTTTGTACAAGTCCTGATTGTTTGACGTCGTCCGGGCGATGCTGAATTCGACTACGCCAAAATCCGGGCGCTACGACCCGACTGCGGACCCGTCTGTGTGCAATCCGATGTCGGGCTGGCGACGGGTCGGGATTTCCGGAGAAACGGCGCCGTGCAGGAAACCCAGGCGGCGTTTTGATGAAAGACTCGAGAGAATCGACCGGCTATTGTGCCAACTTGACTCGCGGTGCGCCAGTTTCTGCGCCTTCACGCAAAGTCGGACCCGAAGCACCGTCACGGTCAGCCAGCACGGCCACGCGGCCGAACGGCGTGGCCGGCTCAGGCTCGCCCAATTCGGCCGCCTCTGCCCACCAGGCGGCTTCAGACCCGCCCAGGACCTGTGCAAGAAGCGACTCGCTGGCCCTCACCGAGACGATCCAGCCACGCGGATCGTCGGTGCGTTCCGACTCGATCTCAAACCGCTCGAAGAGGCGCGCGCGCAGTGCGCCAGCAGCCCAGGGAATCAACACGGAATGTCGTTCGACCCGGCCTGCGAGCCGTTCTGTCAGCACTTCCTGGAGCAGCGCCACGCCCTCGCCGGTAGCCGCCGACAACCAGACGCGCCACGGCGTTCCGCTCGCGTCGCGGTCGACCCTGGGCGTGGCGTCGTCCACCGTGTCGATTTTGTTACAGACCACGACACGGGGGACAGAATCGGCGCCGATGCGGGTCAGGACGTCTTCGACCTGCGCACTTTTCTCGGCCCGTTCCGGATCGGACGCGTCGACAACGTGCAGCAACAAATCGGCGGCGCTGGACTCCTCCAGCGTGGTCTCGAAGGCCGCAACCAGCTCGTGCGGAAGGTGGCGCACGAAGCCGACCGTGTCGGCCAGCACGGCCGCTGCACCACCCGCGAGCGCGACTTTGCGCATCGTCGGGTCCAAGGTGGCGAACAGCCGGTCTTCAGACAGTACATCAGCCGCTGTCAGACGGTTGAACAGCGTGGATTTGCCGGCATTGGTGTAGCCCGCCAATGCGATCATCGGCACCTCAGCCCGCTGCCTTGCACGCCGTCCGAGATTGCGCCGCGCGCGTACGGCGTGCAGACGGCCCCGAATCTGTTTGACGCGTTGGTTGAGGAGGCGGCGGTCTGTCTCGAGCTGTTTTTCCCCTGGCCCGCGCAGACCGATCCCACCCTTCTGCCGCTCGAGATGAGTCCAGCCCCGTACCAGGCGTGTGGACATATGTTCGAGTTGCGCCAGCTCGACCTGGAGTTTGCCCTCGTAGGAATAAGCGCGCTGCGCGAAGATATCGAGAATGAGCCGCGTGCGGTCGAGCACGCGGCACTTCAAAATGCGCTCGATATTGCGTTCCTGTGACGGGCTGAGAGGCACGCCGAAGATAACAACCTCGGCGTCCCGCTCCCGGCGCAGGGCCCCCAGTTCTTCGAGCTTGCCGCTTCCTAGATAGTGCCCGGGGTCCGGATCGCGTCTCGACGCATTCAGTTCGCCCACCACCGCTACGCCAGCAGAACGCGTCAAATCACGCAGCTCCTCCGCCTCAGCGTGACTTGCCTGTACGCCGCTCGGATGAACCAGCACGGCACCGTCGCCATCGGCGCGGCGCTCATCTTCTACTCTAAACAAACAGAACCTCACCCGGCCGCGTGCCGGATGTGCCCACCGCCCCCGCTTTGCCCGGGATCGTCGCGGTCACTCCTCGGCGGCGTCGTCCGGCCGCGGCAACTTCACGTTGCGCGCTGGCACGACGGTAGAAATAGCGTGTTTGTAGACCATCTGGCTGACGGAGTTCTTCAGCAGTACTACAAACTGGTCGAAAGATTCGATCTGCCCCTGAAGTTTGATTCCGTTCACCAGGAAAATGGATACGGGCACGCGCTCCTTGCGCAGAGCGTTCAAGAACGGATCCTGCAACGACTGCCCCTTGCTCATGTTCTTATTCTCCTCACTACCGCGCGGCTGCGTCCCGAACCGCGCACCGGGCGTTCGCGCTGATGCGCAAAGGACCAAGTATAAACCAAGCGGTCAAGTTGCCCAGCTGTCACGCGACGGTCGCATCCCCTCAACCGACGTGGAACCGGACTACGCGGTCGTGAATCGCGTCAACATGGTCGGCGCGCTCGCTGTCGAACCAGTCGATCGACCCGTCCTTGCGCAGCCACGTGAGCTGCCGGCGCGCCAACTGGCGGGTAGCGGCAATGCCGCGGTCGGGCAAGTCGGCGCGTTGCAGCTCGCCCGTCAGGCATTGGAACGCCTGGCGGTAGCCAACGCTGCGCATCGATGGCAGGCCCTCATGCATCGATGGATGTGCTGCGAGGCGGCGGACCTCCTCGAGCAGGCCGTCCGCGAGCATCTGTCGAAACCGCATGGCGATGCGGTCATGGAGTGTCGCCCGGTCGTATGTCGTTACAGCTATGTTCAGGGTCTCGGCTTCGAATCGAGGTCCATCGGCGTCGAGTAGCCCACTCATCGGTCGCCCAACGGTCAGCGTAACCTCGAGCGCTCTCTGAATGCGCTGGGCGTCATTAGGGTGAAGGCGGGCTGCCGTGACCGGATCCAGTTCCGCGAGGCGACCGTGTTGGGCCGCCCAGCCACTGTGGCGCGCAGCCTCTTCGATACTGGCGCGCAGGTTTGCGTCGGCCGGGGGCATCGGTGCGAGCCCATCGAACAGCGCGCGGTAGTAAAGCCCCGTCCCGCCGACCAGCACCGGCAGCCGTCCAACTCGCCAGGCTGCTTCTATGGCGCCCGCCGCGTCACGTGCGAACATGGCAGCCGAGTACGGTTCAAAAGGTTCGGCAATATCGATCAGCGCGTGGGGATAGCGCAGCAGTGTGGCCTGGTCCGGCTTGCCGGTGCCGATGTCCATGCCGCGATAGACCTGGGCCGAATCGACGCTGATCAGTTGCACCGGGAGGCGCTCCGCAAGGGCCATCGCGACCGCCGTCTTCCCGGCTGCCGTGGGCCCCATCAGATTCACGACGCGCCGGTGGGTGGCGCCGTAAGGCCCGGAATCGATGCGCTCAGTCACCGAACCATTGCATCAACGCGGTGCTATCCAGACGCCGGGCAACCTCGTCTGGCAGCACGTCCGCCGGGCAGCACGCGAGCCATCGCTTGACGATGTCCGAGCCGACCCGGGCGCCGGCCTGCGCCACCAGTCGGGCAAGTGCATCCTCCATTGCTTTGCGATCGGCGCCCCGTTCCAGCCAGGAGCCTAGCGCTTCGACGAAGAGCACCGGCTCGATGCCCGCCAGCAGACGGGGCACGGTCAGCAGCATCAACTCGTCTGGTGCGGCCTGGCGCACTGATAGTCCGAACGCGCGAGTCGTCGCTTCAGCAGCAATGACCTGGTCCGCCGCGGCACCCGGTAGTGCCCACGGGTGCGGCAACAGCAAGGGATGAGGCGACCACGCAGACTCTAGCGCGGGCGGGTCCTCGCCAGCCGGTGCGGTGGTGCCGGCGGCGGTCGGCGGCGACTGCTCAGCCCAGACGAGCGCTGCGCGCACGCACGCACTGCCGAGTCGGCTGACCGAGACCACCAGCAGCTCGTCGACTGATTCGGTCAGCGCGTACCCCGGTGCCAGTTCCCTTACCCAGCGTCCAAGGGCCGGCGATCCGCGCGCGTATGGCGCAGTGCTGTCCATGACGCCGCGCAGGCCCCCGGCGAGAGGATGCGGCGCCGGATTCCTGCCAGCCCGCGCGTCAGCCGGCGCCGGGGCGCCGTACGCGCCGACGCCGGCGCCGTGGCCTGACCCGCCGCGCTCGGTCGGCGACGTCGAGGCATCGGACGGTCCGAGCAGGTCCGCGTGTGATTGTCCTCCAGCAATCACCGCCATCAACGTACTGACAATGAAATCATGAACCTGCCGCGGCTCATGGAAGCGGACCTCGTGTTTGGTCGGGTGCACATTCACATCCAGCCCGGTGGGCGGTAACTCGAGCGCCAGCACATATGCCGGCAGCCGACCATCCACCAGACCTGGTGCGAGCGCGCTCCTGACGGCATGGCGCAGCAGCGAATCGTTTACGGGTCTGCCGTTGACCACCAGGTGTTGAACATCGGCGTGCGCACGGCCGCCGGCGCCGTCGATCCAACCGTACAGACCAAAACTGCCGGCTCGCTCGTGCAACGCGATCGCACGGTCCGCGAAGCTGCGTCCGACCAGTTGTTGCAGCCAGCGCCGCGAATCGGTCCCCTGCGGACGTGCGAACAGCACGCGGCGATCGCCGACCCAGAGTTCCAGGCCCAGGCCCGGCGCGGCGAGCGCGGTTCTGCGGACCGCGTTTTCGATGTGCATGGTCTCGGTGCGGGCGGTGCGCAGGAACCGTCGCCTCGCTGGTGTGTTGAAAAACAGATCGCGCACCTCGACGGTGGTCCCGGGGGGGTGTTGTGCCGGTAGGGGGGAGGTCGGTTCAGCACTGCCGTCCACTGCGATGCTCGCACCGTGCGCGGCGCCGGCAGCCCGTGACACCAGGCGCACCCTGGCGACGGAAGCAATACTCGGCAGCGCCTCGCCGCGAAAGCCGAGCGTTGCGATCGCACCCAGGTCATCAGCGCTCGCCAGTTTGCTCGTCGCATGGCGATCGAGTGCGAGGGCCAGCTGATCCGCCGGAATCCCGACGCCATCGTCACGCACCCGTACCAGATCCGCCCCGCCGCCCTCGACGTCGACTCGAATCCGCTGCGCGCCGGCGTCCAGACTGTTCTCGAGCAGTTCCTTGACGACAGCGGCGGGTCGCTCGACCACTTCGCCCGCCGCGATCTGGTTTGCCAGCACCGGCGGCAGGCGCCGGATCGGTGGGCGTCTCGGGTCAGTCACGTTCTAGCAGCGCCATCGACTCAACATGGTTGGTGTGCGGAAACATGTCCATGATGCCGCCACGAAGCAGTCGATATCCGCACTCATTGACCAGGACGCCGAGGTCGCGGGCGAGGCTTGCCGGCGAACACGACACGTAGACGATTCGCCGCGGCGCGGCGCTTGCCGCAGGCCCGGCGCGAAGTGCTTCGGTCACCGCGGCCGCACCCGACCGGGGCGGGTCCAGCAACAACCCCTCGAAGCCCATTGAGAGCCATTGATTGCAGACTTCTGGATCGTTCAGATCACCAACCTCGAAGCGACAGTGTTCGAGACGGTTACGAACAGCGTTAAGGTGCGCCCTGTCGATAGCTGGCGCCGCGCCTTCCACACCGGCTACCACCCCGCAGCGCCTCGCGATCGGCAGCGTGAAGTTGCCGATCCCGCAGAACAGGTCGAGTACGGAGGACAGTTCTTCCGGTGCCAGCCAAATCAGCGCCTGTGCGATCATCTGCTGGTTAATGTCGGCGTTGACCTGCGTGAAGTCGCGCGGCTCGAAGGCCATACGCACGGCTCCGCGGGCGTCGGGGTCGTCGATGGTGTAACCCAGCTCCAGCATCGGGTCGGGCCCGCCGGGCGGCACGGCAACTTCCAGCGCGTGGATGGAATCCGGACCGGCCGGCTGCAGCGCAAACGAGAGGCCCAGTTCCGAGGCGAGACCGCGCAGCAAAGCCCGGTCATCGTCTGTCAACGGTTCCAGGTGTCGGAGAGTCAACATGCCGTGCACCGAGGTGCCGTCTTCCTGCGCTTCGCCGATAGCCACCTCGACCTGCGGCAGGCGCGTGTTAACGGACAGTTCGCCGAGACGTTCGCGCAGCAGGTCGATTCGCTGACCAACTGCCGGATGGAGGACCTCACAGCCGTGGATATCGGCCAGCCGCTGCCCATGGCGCTCGCGGAAGCCCACCAGCAGCCCGCCCTTCTTGGGCACGAACTTGGCGCCCAGCCGCGCGCGGTTGCGATAGCCCCATACTGGGCCGGTCAACGGCGGTTCCAGCTGCTCCGGCACGACGCCGCCCAGACGCCTCAGGTTATCGAGCCAGCGCTCCTGCTTCAGCGCGACCTGCGCGCCGGGCTCCAGGTGCTGGAGCGCACAGCCGCCGCAGTCGTCGTAGTGCGCGCAACGGGGGGACACGCGCTGGTCGTGGGCATCCAGGACTTCCAGCACGCGGGCCTCGTTATAGCGGCCCCGCAGCCGGGTGTACTGGGCAACCACCCGCTCACCGGCGAGCGCGCCGCTGACGAAGACAACTTTCCCATCGACGCGTGCGATACCACGCGCCTGATCGTCCATCGACTCGATTCGCAGTTCCACCGGAGGCTGATCCTGTGGCCGCTTGCGCTTACCCATCGCCGGGGCCGCCACCTGCCGCGTCCCACGCTTCAACGAATTCGGTGAGATGTGGCGCATTCGACTCAACCAGCGCATCCCGCACGACAGCGAGCTCGGCCTCGTAGGCATTCGTCGTCAAATCGCCCCGAATCAACAGAAAGCGCAGGTAGACGAGGAACGTATTCAGGACATCGGTTTCACAATAATTGCGAATTGTGCGCAAGTCTCCGTTGAGCCAGGCATCGAACACCTTGTCGCCGCTCATACCGAGTTTGCCGGGGAAACCGAGCAGCGTGGCGAGTTCGTCCAGCCCGGCGCTAGCGCGCGGCTGGTATCCGGCCAAGACGTCCATCAAGTCGGTATGCCGCTCATGAAAGCGGTTCAGATAATTGTTGAATCTGAAGCTGGAGTCGTCGCGGCCGGTGTCCCAGTAGCGCGGCGACGCGACGCCGTGCAACAGCGCACGGTAGTGCAGCACCGGCAGATCGAAGCCACCGCCATTCCACGACACGAGTACCGGCGAGTAGCGCTCGACACCAGAGAAGAACCGCTCGATCAGCTCAGCTTCACTGGTCTCCTCATCGCCGAGCGACCATACCTTGAAGCGATCGCCGCTACGCAGTACCACGGAAATCGCGACGATGCGATGCAGGTGATGTCGCATGAACTCGGTACCGGCGCTCGCCTTGCGCAGGTGCGCCATCGCTTTACCGACGTCTTCGTCGGCGAGACCATCGAGTCCGTAAAGACGCCGGCCACCGTCGAGGTCCGGGATGGTCTCAAGGTCGAATACGAAAACGTTCATCGCGACTTCCCCAATGCTGTCTCCCGGGCTCGCCGTTCAGAAGCGCCGGGAGCGCCGGGAGCGCCGGGGGCAGTCTCGAAACCTCGCCTCGAAGCGTTCACCTGACCGAAGAGCGCCCGGTAGACAATTCGTCGATGTCGAGGGCCATGACGATAGCGTCCTCCCGCCCATCGGCGCTCGGGTAATAACCTTTGCGCTCCCCGATCCGGGTAAAACCCGCGCCTTCGTAGAGCGCGATAGCACCACCGTTGGACGGGCGCACTTCCAGTAGCATACGGGCAACCTGGTGGTTGCGAGCGACGAGGCGCAGATGTGTCAGCAAACGCTGCCCGACCCCGCGCCGGTGCCATTCGGCATCGACACACAGGTTCAGCACATGAGCCTCGCCCGCGCCAATGGACATGACGGCGAAGCCGCGCAAAGCGCGTCCATCTTCGCCACAGGCCCGGGCCAGCCAACAGCTGTACCCGACACGCAGACAGTCCTGGAAGACGCGTTCGCTCCACGGATAGGAATAAGCCGAACGCTCCACCAGCAGCACTTCGCGCAAGTCCCGGTCGCGCATGCGCAGCAGCCGTAACTCGAGCTTCTCCCGCGTCGGTTCAGCCATCCGCGTGGCCTCCGAGGAAGGTCTTGATGCGTTTGAGGTCTTCCCAGGACGCGCGTTTCTCGGCGGGCGAGCGCAACAGATACGCGGGGTGGTAAGTCACCATCAGGGGCAATCCCAGATCGCCGTAACGGTGAACGGTGCCGCGGAGTTTGCCGAGCGGCGCTTTGGTCTCCAGAAGGCACTGCGCCGAAACCTGCCCGAGTGCTATCAGCAAAGCCGGGCGCACTGCCTCGATCTGGCCAGCCAGATACGGGCGAGACGACGCGGTCTCGGCACGCTGCGGGTCGCGGTGGTGCGCCGGGCGGCTTTTCACACTGTCGGCGATGAAGACGTCTTCGCGCTGCAGTCCAATCGACGCGAGCATCGCGTTCAGCAGTTGACCAGCGTCCCCGAAAAACGGCTCGCCAGTTGCATCCTCACGCTGGTCTGCGGCCCCGCCGATGAACATGAGGCGCGCGTCAATATGATCGGCCCCAACCGCCGTCTTGCGCGCTCCCTCATGCAAATCGCAAGCCCTGCATGATGCCACCAGTACCTCGAGTTCATGCCATCCAGCCGCCGGTGCTTCGTCCGTACCAACTGCGGGAACACCGTCTGCTGCCGACGTCTCTCCGGCGTCGGCCAGTTCGCCGGGCACCACCGACGGACCCCGGCGCACCCAGACCGGAATGCCGAGACGTTCCAGGTAGACACGGCTGCGCGCCGACCTGGCACTCGCCCTCGAACCTTCAGTCACGATTACCGGAATCGGAAGACGACGGGTCTTCCTCCGACTCATTGGCAGCCGGCGTAACCTCGCGCGCTCCGACGCCGTGGCGGAAAGCGCGGCGGCGGCGGATCTGCATCAGCGTCATGCAAGGCCCGGACACGGCGTAGATGGCGAACACCGCGAACAGGATGATCGGCGGGTCGAGCGACACCAGGGCGATCACGACGACGATGACGAGCGTCATGATGAACGGCATCCTGCCTTTGAGATCGAGTTCCTTGAAGCTGTTGAAGCGTATGTTGCTAACCATCAGCGCCCCCATGCTGACGGTCACCGCAAGACCGACCCAGGCAACAGTCGCACCCTCCCAGTTCCAGTCGACGCCCACCCAGATGAAGCCGGCGACTACGCCAGCCGCGGCAGGGCATGGCAATCCCTGGAAATAGCGCTTGTCAGCCACGCCCAGTTGGGTGTTGAAACGTGCCAGACGCAGCGCCGTGGCCGCGGCGTAGAAAAAGGTCGCAATCCAGCCGAGTTTGCCCATTGGCGCGAGCACCCACTGGTAGATGACGAGCGCCGGCGCAATGCCAAAAGAGACGACGTCGGACAGAGAGTCGTACTCGGCACCAAAATCGCTCTGCGTGTTGGTGAGACGCGCGATGCGCCCGTCCGCGCCGTCGAGGACCATGGCAACAAAGATCGCGATAGCCGCCAGGTCGTAGCGTCCCTGCATCGCCATGACAATGGCGTAGAAGCCACCGAACAGCGCGGCCGTCGTAAACAGGTTCGGCAGCACATAGATGCCGCGCCGGCGCGGCTTTTGGACCGTATCGTCGCTCATCTTCGTGAGTTTACCCCGCTCCGGTCTGCTTGCCAGCGTCCAGCTGCAGGTTCACCGGCTCCGGGCTGCGCATCAGCGTCGCCACCCGGTCGACCCCACCGGTCACGCGGGCGCGTCGGGGCACCTCGTCGGGCGAACACGGTTCGGCGCTGCCTGGCGCATAGACCGAGACGATCGTTCCAAAATAAATGAACCCGAGGCGCTTCCCGTGCCCGACCCGTTCCCCGGGAGACGCGTCAGCGCGAAACCGCGAAATGAAACGGCGGCCGTGGACGGCGAGCACGACGTCGTCGCCTTCATCAGTGCGAATCCAAAGTGCGTACAGCGTGGGCGAGGACGCCGTTTCCAGATTCCCGTCGCTGCCGATACCGCCACGCACCCAGAACTCGCGGATCTGGCCTTCGGTGGGGCAGCGAATCACGCTCATGCCGAGCAGCGGCAATCGCACCACCACGCGCGTGCTCGGTCGCTCCAACCATGGATCGCGGCGGCGGTCAGCATGGATCATGCGACCATCCACGGGCGCGAACAGTGCCAGCGGTACAGCCGGCGTCACGCGTTCTGCGTCGTTGAATATCCACACCACGATACAGGTC
>JBCCEJ010000106.1:0-15000 GCA_039030335.1 Pseudomonadota bacterium
ATAAGATATTGTTATTAATAGAATAACAAATATCCGATACGCAGGATTCCGCGAATTTTCAGTCAGGTCACGGGGAGATCTGAGGGCATTCACGCACCCGCTGCGCGCGATCCTGATCGTGCGTTATCCTGTGCGGCCTCTTCACCAGGAAACCCGCCAGCCTGGCGGCAGGTACGCCCGCATGACATCACATTCATTCACCGACGCATCTTTCTCAGTCGAGGCTGGAATCGCGCGTTTCACGATGAACCGGCCAGACGTTCTGAACGCGCTGACGGACGGCATGAAGACAGACTTCAATGCCATGCTCGATGCGGTGCATGGGAACAGCGAGGTCAAGGTGCTGGTTCTGGCCGCCAACGGTCGTGCCTTCTGCGCAGGTGGTGATGTCAAATCAATGGGGGCGGACGGACAGCCGCCGGCGGCGTTCCGCGACCGCGTACTGGACATGCACGCCTGGCTGAAGCCGCTATATAACCTCGATTGCCCGGTGGTTGCCGCGGTCGACGGACTGGCCTACGGCGGGGGGATGGCCCTGGCGCTGGCCGCCGACTTCGTACTCGCATCGGAACGCGCTCGTTTCAGCGCGGTGTTCGGGCGCATCGGTTTGATTCCGGACATGGCGCTGCTGTACACGTTGCCGCGCCTCGTCGGCACTCAACGCGCCAAGGAACTGATGTACACGGCTCGATCGGTAGACGCGGATGAAGCTTTGCAACTGGGACTTGTCCTGTCGGTACACGCGCCGGCCGACCTGCCCGCCGCCGTAGACGCGTTCGCGGCACGGCTAGCGAAGGGTTCGAAGCAGGCGATCGGGATTACCAAACAACTCGTCAACCGATCACACACGAGTGACTACGACACGATGGCGGAGCTCGAAGCGAGCGGGCAGGCGTTGATGCATGAGACTGAGTTTCATCGCGAAGCGGTGCGACGTTTCGTGGCCAAGGAGCCGTCGCTGTACAACTGGGATGAGATGTCTGAAGCCGTCGCCCGGCAGCGCGACGCGGCCGAGTAGGCGCTGATTTTCTGGGCGCTATCGCCGCGGCGCCAACGCTGATCGCGTTCTGCGCGGAGTGTGGTCTCGCCAATCGATTGAAGCTGATGGCGAACGTTCACGCGCTGGCGACGGTGCTGGGCGCGCCGTTCGAAGTCGACTGGCGCGCCGCGCCGGGTTGCATGGCGGAATACGGCGCTCTGTTCGACCGCATGCCACGCTTTGCAGGTCGTGTGCAAGGTGCGTGGGACCCCGGGCTGCGTCTGCGCGAACCGGCATGGGAACCGGCGGAACGACGCGTTTGGACCGGGCCGCGCGCGCACCTCGCGAAATCTGTTCCGCTACTGCCTGCGCTGGCGACCGAGGGCTTCGATGCCGCTCTGATCAACAGCCCGGGAATGTCCGACCTGACGACACCACAGCTTCCAGCTGCGCTGCTGCGACGTCTCAAATCGAGGTTCTACCGCTCGCTACCGGTACTTCCAGAGCTGCGTGCGCAGGCGCGGGCGATTCATGCGACCTGGCTGCGAGAGTCCAGCGCCCGGTTGATCGGTGTCCACGTGCGCCGCTTCAGCGCGCAGCACGATGCAGCAGATGGTATTGCGTTCGACTCCCTCAGCCCGCTGGAACGGTTTGTCGATGTTCTCGGTGACTGGCCGTCGCCCGTCCGCTTCGCGGTGTTCTCGAACGCTCCCGAGATAGCTGCAGAGTTGTCCCAAACGCTCGGCTCCGAACGGGCATTCGTTGCGCGCCCTGAGACTGCCGTCCCTACTCGGGATGCCGCAACCGGTGTGCGCGACGCGCTGGTGGATTTGCTGCTGCTCGGAATGTGTGACCAAGTGCTTGGTACGTACTTCAGCAGTTTTTCTGATGAAGCTGCGCTCTTCGGCTCGATCGGCAACAAGACTTCTCCGCTTGGGCCGGCCGGGGTCGCTCACGCCCGGGCAAATGCGTATCACGCCGCCGGCTTTCAACTCGATGCGCACGCGGCGCTGCTGCGTACAGTGCAGCGGTAAAGCGCCGGCTACATGCCTGGCGCGGGCTGGGAGTTGACCGTGATACGTCAGATGGACTTACCTGTCAGTGCTTCCAGGGCTTCGGCATAACCTTGCACGACACGGTCAGCAGCGACGCCAAACCGTTCGAGTATCACGGACTCATCGCGCTTTCGTTGCGCAGAATCGGCGGCAGACTCGCTCAGCAGGGCCAACCCCCGGTCGACCGCACCTTCGATATCGAAGTCCTGATAGTAGCCTCCCGTGTCGCGGAGTTGGCGGCTGTTGTGAACGACAGGGTATCCGAGCGTGACGGTTTCGAACTGCAAGAAGTTGAGGCCGTTGTCCATGTGATGGCTGACGATCAGAACCGGATGATCTTTCTCCTTCAGTTCAGCCAGGACGTCGAATACGTTCAGTCGGCCGTAAGTCTCGACCCGCTCGGCTCGGTACGCTTCGAGAAACGGCGCCAACACGTCGTGGCGTAGATTTTGACCGCCGAGCAGCATCACTTTTGCTGGCGGCGCATCGACGCCACGGGCGCGCATGATGCCGTCTGCTATCAGCAGGGGGACCGTCGCCGTTTTGTGCAGGCTGAGGTTGGGTTCGGCGACCACGATACGCAGGCCGCCGCGTCGGCCCGAATTGTTCTGCGCATCACGGTCGTGTCGCTCGCAGTAGCGGCGCATGATTTGGTCCGACCAGCAATATGGCAGAATCCGAAGCCGCGGGCCGACGAGTGCGCGCATGAAACCTGCATGGTTGCGGTAGGTTTCCAGTGCCCAGAATTCATCGATGTAAGGATTCGCAAGCGTATCGCGGAGATTGTTCTGCGCATGCATGCCGAGGACAAACTGTTCCTGGAGCAGGTAGAAGTAGTTGCCGCAAAGCATCGATGCGATCTTGATCCCCTGCCGGCGCAGGCGCGCGTAGAACGGCTGAGATAGGGGATCGTCCGGCTTCAGATTCGTCGAGATGAACAGCAGTGCGTCGAATCCCCGGAGATCGCTGTCCGGATGGATTTGCCAGGTGTGAATGTCGACGCCGGCGTAAGCATCGAGAGGCGGTGCAAATGCCGCCACCTCCGTGTAGACGCCAGCTGCCTTTAGAGACTGACGCGTGTAATAAACCTGCTGAACGATCCCTGAGGTGAACAGTGAAGCCGTTTCTCCGACTACCAGCAGAACCCGCATCAAATCCTCGTGGCCGTAACCGTGCTCGCGCCAGGCCGTCCGTCGGAGCTGCCCGCGGCGCGCGTGCCCGGCACGTTAGCACAACGCGATCGCCTCGCATCACCTGCCCGCGTTGCGTGTGAACGCCGGTTCATCGAGACACAAGGACTTCGTCGCCGAGTGCGATCGTGCCTGCGGTGATTACGCGAGCCGTTATGCCGCCGTGCCCGCGCATTGCGTTGTATGCCCCCGGACCCAGCCGGCGTTCCATCTTTGAGCAGGGATGGCACAGTCCCGTCATCTCGAGCACAGCCGCACCGACCTTGAAACATTGGCCCTTGAGGGCCAGCAGGTTGATACCGCTCACCACTATGTTGCGGCGTAGCTCTGCCGGGTCAATCCGCTCGCGCCGAAGTAGCGACGCCAGTGCGACCAGGTGCTCGGCCTGAATCAGTGTCACGGTGCGTGTGTCGTTGCGTTTGGCGTTGAAACGGTCGCCCGCCATGCCGCTTTTGTTCAGCACAGCCTGCTCCCGCACGCTCATCGGTAACTCACGTGCCGGTCTCACGCCGATCCACTCTACGTTGCCTGGCAGTGGAAACTGTTGGCGCAGTGCTTCAAGCGAAGTGGTCATCGATCTCAACCTCGTTGCGGTCCGCGAACCTTCTGCGTCGGTCGTCAGTTTGGAGCACCGCGACGTCGTTCCATCGCCCGCGGTTGGAATGCGAGTGGCTCCCGGGAAGTTGATGAACGGATGATCAAGTGCCCTGAGTTAACGCAAAGCGTCTTCGTATCGCTTCGAGTATCGGCCGTTCAAACCAGCGGTGCGACCCCGCGCTCACGACCGTAGCGACGGCGGCGCTCACGACGCCGAAGATCAGCCAGTGTTCCGTGACCGAGACGGACAGCATCTGAAACAAGGACTTCACTGCCTTTTGCACCGGGAGGTGGAATAGATAGAAGCCGTAGGAAATGCCTCCGAGATAGACCATCACGCGGTTGTCTAGGGCCGCGCGCCCGATATGACTCCGGGGGCTGCTGTACACCAGCACGGCGAGAGCGATCGTTATCACCGGGAAATTGTAGCGGGCGCCGCAGATGGTGAAGGTGTTGTCGAGCGGCGTCGCGAGAATGCCGAGACAAACCGCGGCGGCGCCGACCAAGAGCAGATCATGCGAGAGGTCGGGCGCGCGCGTCGGGGGACGTTGCAGCCACAGGTAGGCTAGAGCGACACCCGTCAGAAATATCGGTAGGTGGGCGGTCAAAGAGCGTGACAGATGTGGTTTGTGATCCAACGCGCACGTTCCCGGGAGGGCGTTTCCGGCGATGACGATGTATTGCACGAGAAAGCTGACCACCATCGCTACGAATACCACGGAGAGTGCAGTCGACGGTGCTGCGCGCATCAGGCGCAGGGCACCAAACCCGGCGGCCAGGAGAACGTAGAACTGGGCTTCCACACCTATCGTCCAGAAAGGCGCGTTGATCGAATAGAAGTAGCTGTCGAACCAGTGGTGTACTAGCAGCAGGTGCGTAACGATGTCGCCCGCTTTCGGCAATTGCCCTGTGACCGCGAGTGCGATCAGAAGTGCGAACAGACATCCGTAATAGGCAGGGATGATTCGTGCAACGCGGCGCAGCGCGTACGCGCCATACGAGAAGCTCCGCCCGTCGCGCAGCACATGCCACAGCGGCAGACTCAGGAGAAATCCGCTCAGGACAAAAAACAGCGCCACGCCGGTGTTACCGTTTTCGAACAGCCGGTCTGGCGAAAAACTGCCCCAGGACTCGAACTCGATGCCGGTAAGCTGCTGCCAGTGCACCGCAAAGACGCCGGCGGCCGCCAGCGCTCTCAGTCCGTCAAGTGATGGAATTCGTAGTGCTTCCGAGCCTTGCTCCGACGGGTTTTGCGCGGCCGACCGTGATGTGTTCAGTGACGGCGACGCCGGTAGCGAAGGACTGCCGCCACGACGGGCTGGGGTGGTGAGGCCACGCCGCGTCGCGCTGGCGATGGGCATCAGCAACGCACAGGCGGTGCCTGCGAAAACGGCGGCGAGAATGACGTCCGTAAGGTCATTGACGCGGTTGGGCAGCGCCAGCTTGGCAGTCTCGATGGCGGTCGCGACGATGGCTCCGTAGATGGCAGCGGCGAACGGGACCAATCCGGTGATCGTTGCGAGACGCGAGCGGGCGAGCGCCATCGCGACCGACGCGCCCAGTAACCCGAATACCACCGCGATACGTATGCCTTCGAACAGCGTTGACGTCAGCGAATAGCGCAGACCTGATTCCAGCGGGGCGCGGCCGAGCGCGGCAATATTCTGTTTGATGAATGCGGGGGAGAGCTGGAAGTCGTATGGGAACGTGAATACGAGCACTGTCAGTAACCCGAGCCCCAGGGGTACCGCGTACCAGCGGCCGGAGCCGGTTCTCGTGCGGGGTTTGGTTTCGATGGCCTCCGAAGGCAGCCATCGGCTGGCCGTGCTGAAACCAATAGCCGCACCGGCAGTGCCGAGCAGTACATCGGTGACGTCCACGACCCGGGATTCGACAAATATTTGGGCGCACTCCACAGCTGCGGGCAGCAATGCGACGAGCGCCAGCTTGCGTCGTACCGAGGTGCGCCTCGATGCAACCCAGACGCCTACGGGAATCCAGATCGCGGTATCGAAGAAAAGTGCCGAGAACCAGCGAACCCAGCTGGTATCGCCGCGCTGGAACGGCGCGATGAGGATCGACCCGGACTTCCACTTACCGTAGAGCTCGGCCGGGCTGATGGTGAGGTCGAGCGGCAGCAGCGCGTAGATCAGGATCCCAATGGTGTAGAGCGACAAGGCTCTGCTCCACGCGGACCATGACGTCTCTCCGCGCCCGGAGCCTATCACCAGACGTGCGACGTCCAGCCCCCAGATACGCCACAGTAAGATTCCGCCGGCGGCGCCAACGATCTGCGCGTAGACATCCGAGCTCGACGGTACGCGTGCACCGACGAATAGCTGCGCGAATTCTACGAAGAAGGTAAGGGCGGCGCAGCTCACCAGGGTCAACGCAACCAACAGGCGCACCGGTGCACGCCCGACGTAACTCAGTTGGCATGCGCCGAGCAGTGCGTAGGCGAGTGGGACAGTAATCACGACATTGACGGCCACGTCGATACGCGAGAGCCGTCCAGCAGGTTCAGACCACAATGCGAGGAACTGGGCGATCGCCTCATCGATGGCGAGCGCCTGCCAGGAGAAAGGTACGAGTGAACCGGTAACGATAAGCCCCGCGGAACCCGCGACGAGGATCAGGTGCAGTCGGCGTGCGCGTCGCTGCCAGGCCCAGTCCATGGCAGGCTCTGGCGCTCTGCGGTCCCGGGAATGAATGTCCTCAGACTCGCTATGCACGGGCGAGTCCGCTAGGCTCGAAGCGTGTGGCTGACTCAATTTCCGGAGCGTGTGGCCGCTTCAACTCACAATTCCTACTCTGCGGTTGCGATCACGATCACGTGCCTCGCACTAACTGCGTCCCGGTTGCATCCTGGCGTCGCCCGCAGCCGTGCTTGCGGCTGCGCAACACCGTCGGTCCGACCATCATGATGTCACTCGGCCGCTGGTTGCCGATCGTACTGGCGTTGCTCGTCGCCATGATTGTACTGGCGTGGCAGATCTTCGTCCTGCCGGTACCGGAAGGCTTGGGCGGCCAACCACGTTCGGGGCAAATGCCCGCGACATGGACCGCGCCCGTCTGGTTGATCGTCGCATTCTGGTTGGGGCTTACCGCGACGCTGACCACCGTTTTGTCTCCGCTCTGGGGAGTAGCGGTGTACTGCTGCGTCCTGTACCTGCTGCCCGTGCACACGCCGGCCTGGATCTATTTGTTGTGGTTGCAACTGCCGTCGTTGATCGCGGGCGTTACGTTGATAGCCTGGCTCGGGCAGATGCACTCGGAAAGTGACCGGTTGAATAACCTTAGTCGGATAGTCAGCTGTTTTGGCGCGGGTGTATTCCTCTGGTACGGCATTGCGATACTCGTTCAGTTTTTCGAGGGGCAGGTCTGGCGCCCACCGCTACAGTTTCATCCGCTGCGGATTTTCGACGCGATGGTGATTTTTCTGGTCGCAGCGACTGCGCCCGTTCGGCTCCATGCACTGCGCCTGGTTGTCATCGCCATGTCCGCTACTGTGGTCGTACGCTTTTTCTGGGTGCAGACAAGTGTCCGTACCGACGGCGACATCGCCGCGATTGCGACGTTGACCGGCGTCACGGCCGGCGCGCTTGGGCTGATCGAGCGGAGCATACTCAGTCGTCTTGCGTTCGCGGGCGTGACAGTGTGCTGCGGCGTGATCGTGTGGCAGACCCAGAATCGAGCCGCGCTGCTCGCTGTCGCGGCGGCTTCGCTAGCTGCGCTGATCTGTGCGCGGCGACGGGGGATCGGGCTGCTCGTGGTGGCGGTCGTCGCCCTCGGCGGTTGGCAATTGTTTGCCGATTCGAACTACGCACGCCGGTTTGAGGCGGGTTTCGCGAGCCTCGAGGCGATTGCCAACAGTGCCAGGATGCGCACCTGGGCAGGTGGGTTGGAGATGGCGTTGGAACATCCTCTCACCGGCGTGGGACCCGGAAATTTCGTCTATCACATCGGTGACTACGACCCGGATTTCACGCACCATTCGGCGCACAATGCGCTCGTCAGCGCGGCTGCTGAAACGGGCTTCCCGGGTGCGCTGTTCCTGGCGGGCCTGATACTTGGTTGTTTATTGCGCGCCTTGCTCTGCGCGACGCAGTATCGTCAGACAACCGCTCTGGTGCTCGCCTGTGGGATCGCCGCTTACATCACGCTCACGACATTCCTGTCGTTTACTTTTCTTGCGTTTGCTTATTTTCTGATGGGTCTTACGCTCGCAGATGACACGCCCCCGGGGCGCGCATGAATACGGTTGGAAGCAACTCGAGACGGTCGTCAGGCCCGCGCTGACCGGCGCATTGCCATCAGTGCGCGCCGCGGTGCAGGGTAGGGCGCCAACGCCGGCATACGGTTCCAGGACGTGACCGCGGGTCGCGGAGATACGATGTGATTTCGCAACAGATGATTGGCGCAGTGTCCGTTATACGTTTTGACCGCCCAGAGGCGCTGAATGCTCTGAGTAGTCAGGCGCTGGACGGCTTCGAAGCGGCCCTCGGCACCGTAGCTGCCAGCAACGCGAGAGCCGTGATTGTAACCGGCTCCGGCGAACGCGCGTTTTCGACGGGAGCGGATATCAGGGAACTCGGTCCTCGCGATGCGAATGAGGTCAGGCACGCTTCGAAGCGCGGACAAGCCATAGCGGCGTCTATCGCAGACCTGCCGATGCCGTCGTTTGCGCACCTCAATGGATATGCGCTCGGCGGCGCGCTGGAACTGGCGCTCGCCTGCACGTTCCGGCTGGCGACACCGAATGCACGACTGGGATTTCCGGAGGTGAAGCTGGGTGTCTCAACGGGGTGGGGCGGGACACAGCGTCTGCCCAGGTTGATTCAGCTGCAGTTTGCGCTCGACCTGCTGATGTCGGGCCGGACGATCGATGCCGACGAGGCGCGTCGCATCGGACTCGTGCATTCGATCGTTGATACGTTGGACGATACGATCGGCTTCAGTCGTCAGTTCACCGAAAACAGCCTCGTGGCCATGCGCTACGTGCGGTCGGCCGTCATGGGAGCGTCCGAGCGCACGCTGTCGGATGGGCTGAATCTTGAGACCGAAACCTCAGTCGACTCTTACGCCACTTTCGATGCGCGCGAAGGCATTGCCGCTTTCTTGCAAAAGCGCGATCCCAATTTCGAGGATCGCTGAGAGGGGATCGACTGACGTCAGAGGAGATCAGCTGGCAGCGTGGCCCTGGCTGCTGCCGCAGCTTCTGGCGCCAGAAGGCCGTCCAGCAGCGTCCTCAGTGCCTGCGCGAGAAAGCGCCGTTCGAGTTCGCTTGGGTTTGCGTGCTCTGCCGCATAAAGCGCATGACGCTCCCAGAATCCCTTGAACATCGCGTCGATGAGCAATAGCGTGGCATCGATGTCGACGTCCTGGCGGATTATCCCAGCGGCCTGGCCACTCTCCAGGCGTCCGCGCACCCGATCGAACACCGCCGCGTAGCCGCGACCGTATCTGTCTTTACCCTCCAGTCGCGCCCACGCGCCCAGCCGCAGAAGGTCGGCGTGTTGCCCGAGCCAGCGAAACAGTACGACCAGTCCCACAGTCCAGAAGCGCAGATCGTCCGAAGACCGTTGCCACTGCTCGGACTGAATGGCGTCGTAGTCCTGCACTGAGGCTTCGATTACAGCGTCGAACAGCGCATCTTTGGAACCGAAGTAGTGGTGCAGTAGTGGTTGCGTGACGCCGGCCCGGCGGGCGATTTCACGGGTCGTCGTAGCGGCGAGGCCGCGCTCGGCGAAACATGCACGGGCCGATCGGAGAATCGCCTGACGGGTGTTGGCTGCGCGGTCGGAGGACATGCACGCCATTGTAGTTGCCACCGGCAAAGTTGTAATCGACGGTCGGACGCCGCGGCGCAACGTCGCCGGCGGCAGACCGCTGGCGTCTCGTTGGTATAGTTTCAGGACGGTTTGCCGCGGACGGATCCCCAGCTGATGTCCAGATATACGAACGTGCAGCTTGCGGTGTTGCTCGCGCTGCTCGGTGGCGCTGACGCCGCGCTCGCCTGGGGTGCACTGGGTCACCGGGTAACCTGCGACATCGCATTTCGTGAGCTCACACCGGCGGCACGCGAGGTGGTGAATTCGCTGGTCCGCGCAGATGCCAGCCTGCGCACTTTCGCTGATGCTTGCGTATGGGCCGACAAAATCAGAAGCGATGCGCGCTACGACTGGGCGAAGCCTTATCACTTCGTCAACGTCCCGCGTTCGGCTCGCACGGTATCTGTCACGCGCGACTGTCAACCGCGGGGCTGTGCCATTGCAGGTATCTACCGGTTCGCCGGAGTGTTGCGTGATAACACGTCAACGCAGCGCGATCGCATCGTGGCGCTGAAATTCCTCGGCCACTTCGTGGGGGACGTGCACCAACCCCTGCACGTATCGTTCGCCGACGACCTGGGTGGCAATCGCATCACGGTCAGGTTCTTTGGCACCAATGCGAAACTACACTTCGTGTGGGACACCGGCATCATCAGTCGCCTGGGCCAGGACTGGCGCGGCATGGGCGGGCAATTGCACGATGCCATTACCGCTGCGCAACGCCGCGCATGGACCTCCGACAGTCCTATCCAGTGGGCGAATGAGAGTCTTCGGATCACGCGCCGTCCGGATGTTCGCTACGTGGCTGCTCCGTCGTGCTGCATGCGGTTGGACAATCCGTATCTCGCCGCGCATAAAGGTGTGTTGGTAGCCCGCCTTCAACAAGGTGGCTTGCGTCTCGCATCACTGTTGAACGCGATCTGGAAATAGGCGGCGTGTTCCGCGCGCGGGCCCGGGACAGATTACCGGGCCGTTTGGTGGCCGTCGCCGCGACCGCAGATGCGGGGTCCGGGACCATGCTCGACGGCGCTGCCGGCCACAACTCCGTCGGCCCCGGAAGTCACGCCAATGGGATGATGCCTGTTACGATTGAGCATCGATCTTCAAGGCGTTCCAGCAACGATGAGCAACAGCTACGACGTCGTTATCATCGGCGGTGGTGTCATTGGCAGCGCGACCGCGTATTTTCTTGCCAGCAATGCGGATTTCGACGGCTCGGTCGCAGTTATAGAACGCGACTCGACCTACGAGAACGCGCCGTCGGCCAAGGCCACCGGCGGAATCCGTCAACAGTTTTCTACCCCTGAGAATATTCAGATCGGCCTGTTTGGCGCTCACTTCGTCAAACATGCGGACGAGTATCTGGAAGTCGACGGCGAAGGGCCGGGGCTCGTCTTTCGTGAGCAGGGCTATCTGGTGCTGGCCTCGCCCGACGCACTTCCCATCCTGACCCAGAATCATGCGACGCAGCGCGCCGAGGGAGCGGATATTCTCCACCTCGACCCAGGAGCGCTCGCAGAGAAATTTCCGTGGTTGAACGTCGAATCTTTGGGTGGAGGGTTCTTCGGCGCCAGCGACGAGGGGTGGTTGGATCCGTACGGACTGCTGCAGGCGTTCAAGCGCAAGGCGCGTTCGCTCGGCGTGACTTACGTGAACGATGAGGTCATGGATGTCGCGCACGATACGGGCGTTGCGCGGTCTGTCACGCTGCGGTCGGGTAAGACCCTCGCTGCCGGTACTTTCATCAATAGCGCAGGCGCGAGCGGTGCCAAGGCGATCGCCCAGTCGCTCGGCGTAGAAATTCCCGTCGAATCGCGCCTGCGAGCGACGTTCGTATTCGAATGCCGTGAAGATCTTTCCAGTGCGCCTTTGACGGTGCTGCCGAATGGCCAGGCCTGGCGGCCGGAAGGCAGTCGTTTCCTGAGCAACCTCGCGCCGCCAGCCGAGCGCGATCCGGAACGGTACGACTACGACATGGACCACGACCAGTTCGAGTCCGAGATGTGGGAGCCGCTCGCCACCTACGTGCCGGCATTTGAAGCCGTGAAGGTCGTGCAGGCGTATTGTTGTCACTACGACCTGAATACGCTGGACGAGAACGCCATACTCGGTTTGTTGCCAGGATTCTCGAACGCCTATCTGACCGCCGGGTTCTCCGGTCACGGCATGCAGCAGGCGCCAGCGGTTGGTCGCGCGATGAGCGAACTCATCACCTACGGCGAGTTCCGCTCGCTAGACCTCACGCGCTTCGGCTACGAGCGTGTGCTCCGTGGTGAGGGCATATTCGAGAGTCACTGCTGGTAGGGCCCCGATGAGCGGCGTCACGGCCGGTCCCGATACAGCTCGGGACCAAAAAGGCAGGGACGGCCTGGCGTGACCGGCCGCCAGCGTCGGGACGGGTAAGAATACAAAAGACGATCTTGACCACGGGATTCACCGATGGCCCGGGGATCGCGGCGGTGTGAGCGCCCGCCAGCGCAGGAATTAGAGCGTGGAGCGCTTCGCAGCGCAGCTGAAAAGCACCTGAGCGGTCAACCGCGGAGCCGGGTACCTGGCGACCAGGGCCACCCGATGTGAATGCTTTGTGTGTTCTCGTCCGCCGACGCTTCCTGGCGGCGAAGTCGCCCATGCGTCGTCGCCGCATCGTCAAGGTGGCGATTCGCGCAGAGAACAGGTGGCGGAAAAGCGTGGGAGTCGAACCCACCAGGGACTGGCGTCCAGCCCCTCAACGGTTTTGAAGACCGCGCGACACACCGGTGCCGATGCTCTTCCCAAGGGTCGGGGTCAGGCTCCCTAGTATACGTTGGAGTGCTCGCGCTGGTCAGGTACGGGTGTGACGGAATTGCGGGCAGGTAGTCTCCGAGCGAGATACCGCCGCCCGTCTGCGTCAGCCACCTTCATTAGTCCACAGCTCCACGATCATGGCCTCGGCGCTACGGCTGAGCCTGCGAATGTTGCCCACGCGGCGCGTCAACCCGGCGCGGTCAAAATACTCCAACAACTCGATAGTGACGTTTCGACCGATACCCGATGCGTCGCGAAACGCGGCTGCGTCGAATCCGTCTTCACCACGCTCCTCGGCCAGCCTGCCGGCTACCCGCGCGAGGTCGCGTATGCGCGGTAGTGTGAAGTAGCGGTTGCCTTTGACGTGCACCAGCAAACCGGCGCCGATGGCCCGGTCGGCCATGCCGCGCAGCTCCTCCAGATCGAGGTCCAGTTCTTTGGCGAGGTCCGGGAGCGTGGGTGGTTTGTCGCTATGTCGTCCGAGGTGCGGTTGCACTCTGTCCCACAGCCGCTGGTCGCGCTCGGGGAGCTGTACCTGATGCCCGGGGATAGCCAGCAGATTGCCGTGTACGCGCAACGCGTTTTCCGCGCGCAGCTCG
This sequence comes from Pseudomonadota bacterium, assembly GCA_039030335.1. Classification (GTDB taxonomy): domain Bacteria; phylum Pseudomonadota; class Gammaproteobacteria; order HK1; family HK1; genus JBCCEJ01. The sequence continues at coordinate 13,036 of JBCCEJ010000106.1, forward strand.
CTGACGACCGCCGCGAAGGTTGCGTCGTCAACGCGGACCGGCAGTCGGTGTTTGAGGCGCGGCCGCTCGATGCCAGCCCGCTCAGGGTTGTCGATGTGCCACTCCGTCACAACGGCCAGCGCGGCTTCACGAAGACCTCGCCAGTGCGGTTCGGAAATGGCGATACGGGCGTCGTCGCGACCGCAGAGCTTCACGGTGACGCCGTCGAGCGCTGAGTTCAGCTGCGCACCCGTCAGGTTCCAGTTGCGTTGGAACTCTTCGACCTGCACGCCTTGTGGTGATGCGTCTGCCTGCAGCGCCAGCGTCGTCGTCGGCTCCGTCAGACTTATTCTGGACAGCAGCGTCAGACGTTCCGGCCGAGCGCGTCCTCGCGCGGGTGGCTGTGCGTCCAGGACTTCTCCACCCCCGATCGTGCGGCGTGCCGACTGATCGCGAATGATGAAGCGATCGCCCACCCAAGCCGCCATCGGCCTGTTCGGCATCAGACGTACCAGCCCGTCTTCACCCGGCTCGATCGCGTCACCCTCGAGCACCGCGACGCGCGCGCTGATGTCCTGGGTTCCCAGGTGCAGGTGCACCGGTGTCCAATGCGCCAGCGCCCGCGCGGCGTCCATCGGCACGCGAACGCGCGCGTCGATGCGCTGCGTAGGCGCGTGCGCGGACGGCGCGACAACCCACTGACCGCGCTGCACCTGTTCGCGTCGAATGCCGGCGCCAGTGAGGTTCAGCGCGCAGCGCTGGCCAGCTTCGCCGCGGGTCGCTGTCGCGTCGTTCGCGTGGATTGAACGAACCCTGGCGATGGTGCCCTGCGGCGATATCACCACGGTGTCATCGATGTTCACGGCGCCTGAAACGACATGGCCGGTCACGACCAGTCCGGCTCCGGCCAGCGAGAAACTGCGATCGATCGACAGTCGAAACCCGTCGTCCGCACGTTCGGAGCGGTGCCCCGAGAATTGCGTCAGCGACTGTTTGAGCGCATCGATGCCGCGCTGCTGCGGCGCGCAGACCGGCAGGATATCCGTACCGGCGAGCGACGTGTCGGACAACATTGCGTGAACTTCAGCGCTGACCTCCGCAATGCGGGACGCTTCGACTCTGTCGATTTTCGTCAGCGCCACTACGCCGCTGCGAATCCCCAGCAGGTCGAGGATATCGAGGTGTTCACGCGTCTGGGGCATGGGCCCGTCGTCTGCTGCGATGACCAGCAGTGCGCAATCCACCGACGTCACGCCGGCCAGCATGTTGCGCACGAATTTTTCGTGCCCGGGCACGTCTACGAATCCCACGGGGATGTCCGGCGTCAGCGACGCGTAGGCGAAGCCGAGGTCGATACTCATGCCGCGGCGTTGCTCTTCCGGCAGCCGGTCGCTGTGTACACCTGTCAGTGCCTCGACCAACGCCGTCTTGCCATGGTCGATGTGGCCCGCGGTTGCGATGATCAAGCGAACGCTCCTGCGGCGCGCTCGGCCAACTCGTCCACCAATGCCAGCAGCGGCTCGGCTGTCTCCAGATTGCGCAGATCCAAATGGAACGCGCTGTCGCGGATGCGTCCGATGACCGGTGTGCTCAAGGCGCGGAACAGCTCCTCCAGATCCCGGGCGACGCCGTCGCGCGGCGGTGTGGTGGCGAGTGTGAGTGCCAGGCTTGGAATCGCCTGGCCGGGCAGCGAACCACTGCCGGGTTGCGCCTGGGCAGGCTCCACCGACACGCTGATGCCATCTGGCAACGCACGTGACAACGCCGGTACCAGCGAGGCTGCGAGGGCTTCGAGCGTATCCATCGGTCGGAGCATCAAGCGCAACGTCGGCAGGTGTTCGGCGAGATGTTCCGGGTCGCGATGCAGCATCAGGATTTCAGCGAGCGCTGCAATCCTCAGCTTGTCGACCCGGAGTCTAGCCGCACGAGATTGAGCAATAACAGGTCTGTGATGCCCTTAGATGTTCTGGGCCGCACGCGCGCTAC
>JBCCEJ010000107.1:0-13856 GCA_039030335.1 Pseudomonadota bacterium
GTGACTGCGGACGTGTTCACCCGGTATGAACGCGGTCCATATACCCGACTCATTGTTCATCCAAAGCGGATGGGCAACGGATGACCAGCCGTTGAAATCCCCGCTTACGTGCAACTGCCTGGCATTTGGGGCCCAGACGGCGAAACGGGTCCCGCGTTCTCCGTCCTGGTGCACGCAGTGGGCACCGAGGAAGCGCCAGCAGCTATCGTGACGCCCTGCGGCGAACAGATACAGGTCCAGCTCACCCAGCGAGGCGGGTCGGCTGGCCGGGGCGGCGGGCAACGATTCGGCGTATCGCATGTGGGTATTCTGGCACACTTGCCATGGGTCACCCGGGCACTTCTGTGGGTTAGTGAAAGTTATCCTGAGCCGTAAAGGTTTCGACTCCGCGACCGGTGGCATGCCGAGTCCGCTGCTGCCTGACGGCACTTTGCTGTCACTACCGATCCCCGCTCGCGTCGGGCCGCACCGCTTCTGTGATATCCGTACCCCAACCGGCATGAGTTACGCGCGGGTGCTGCGCGAACTCGGCTGGAAACGCGCTCGCTTTTCGCTCGGAAGACGGGCCAACGGCGATATCTGCCATCTTGACCCCGACCTGCGCTTCGCCACGACCGGGCGCGCTCCGGGATGGCGTCCCGCGTTCGGGCAGGTTGGGGTCGGCCAGACGCAGCTCCAGACCCCAGGTCCGGACCGGCGCGGCATCGCACCGGGCGATCTGTTCTTGTTCTTCGGCTGGTTCAGGGCGGCGGAGCGACTATCCGGGCGGCTGCGATTCTCACCCGGTACGAGTGCGTTTCATGCCCTGTTCGGCTGGCTGCGTGTTGGCCACATCGTGACGCTGAATAACGCCGCGCAACGTGGCGCGGCGCTCGGCGATCATCCATGGCTCGCGACCCATCCGCACGCCTGCGACGCCGACTACTGGGCCCAACGCATTTGCCGCAATGGTGATAACCGGATCTACCTCAGCGCAAACGGGGCAGGCGCCGCCGGGACATTCAGGTTCGCGCCGAGCGTCAGACTGACCGCCGATGGCATGAGCGCCAGTCGATGGAAGCTGTGGCCGTGGCTCAGGAAAGCCGGGAACGCGCGGTTGTCACGTTGCAGCGACGCCGCTCGGCTCGACCGGGCCGCCGGGATATTCGACACCCATGCGGGCCGTTGGCAGGAGATGGTCGTGGACGTGGCCCAGCACCCGGGTGTGGAAGCGTGGGCGACTCGCCTCATCTCCGACTACGGCGAGGCCGGCCAGTAGTCCAGCGCCATGACGGGCGCGTTCGGCCTCAGCGTTTCTGCACGCGCTTGGTCATCGCCTTATAGGCCGTACGGTACTGCTCCCACTCCGCGTGGATTCTGTCAGCGCGGTACGGCGAGTCTCCGCGCGCCTCGCAGATGAAGCGTTGCACCACATATTCTTCCTTGGCAGCGCGCAGGCAGTCTTTCAGCGTGCCCAGATTGGCGTAGTTGTCCAGGCGCCAACGCTCATTCAACGGGCCGTACATGAAGTAGCAGACCTCTTCCTGGTCGACCCATTTGCGCATTTCGTTGTGCGCGCAGGTGCCTTCAACGGCGCTGGCATTGACGCTGATCCCCAGCGCGGCGCTGCAGGCGGCGCTGGCAATCATGTGTTTCCACTGGTTCATCGTGTGCCTCTCCGGCGCTGTTCACGACCTTTGTAAGATCGCCCGAATAGTTAAAGTGAAACATTAAGTCATGATTAAAAATAATTCAATAACAAAGATATACGTCACTATTCGCAGTTTGTTTCAAGGTGTGAGAATGCATGAAAGGTCGCACCGGGGCCTGGAAAGCGCATAATCACCGGATGAAGCAGCCCGCAGAACAACTCGCCGAGCTCCTGGGTGTCAGCGAGCGGGTCGTTATCTTTACTGGAGCCGGCATCAGCACCGAGTCGGGAATTCCGGACTTCCGCAGTCCTGGCGGTGTATGGACGAAGACCAAACCCGTTTATTTTCAGGACTTTGTGAGTTCGGGCGACGCGCGACGAAAAGCCTGGCAGCAAAAGCTGGATTCCCACCAGACGATCCAGACGGCCGCACCGAACCGCGGACACCGGGCAGTCGAAAAGCTCGTGCGCAACGGCAAGGTGACCCACGTCATCACGCAGAACATCGACGGTTTGCATCAGGCCTCGGGAATTCCGGATGGGCAGGTGGTGGAGCTACACGGCAACAGCACCTACGCGCACTGCCTGGAATGCAAGCGGCGTTACGAGTTGGAACCGCTGCTGAAGGCGTTCGAAACCGACGGCACGATGCCGCTCTGCGCGAGCTGCGGTGGTCTGGTCAAGACGGCGACCATCTCGTTCGGCCAGGCCATGCCGGAGGGGCCGATGCGCGACGCCGAGGCCGCGAGCACATCTTGCGACCTGTTCATCTCGATCGGCTCGTCGCTGGTCGTCTACCCCGCCGCTGGCTTTCCACTGGTCGCCAAGCAGGCTGGCGCGAAGCTCGTGATTCTCAACCGCGACCCGACCGACCTCGACACGTACGCGGACCTGGTCTTGAACACGGAAATCGGACCAACGCTCGGCGACGCCGTCGGCGTCAACTGATCCGCCGGTTACGCGCGCCCCACAACCCCGGGGCGCGCCTAATGGACGCGCTTTGGCGGGTGAGCTTCGATGACCTCATCGTTCAACTCAGCACCCCAACCAGGCGCTTGCGGCACCAGCAGATGTCCGTCTTCGATCGTCGGTTGCCACGTCACGATGTCGTCTTTCCAAGGCACATCATCAATGTCGATTTCCATGACCCGAAAGTTCGGCATCACGGCGCACAGGTGGGCGCTCATCAACGTCGAAAGGTGACCATAGAAATTGTGCGGTGCCGAGTTGATCTCGAAGGCTTCGGCCACCGCGGCTATCTTCAGTGACGTCCATATACCGTTCCACGGCACGTCGATAATCGCGACGTCCATCGACGCGTGCTCGAAGAACGGCTTGAAGCCGCGTAAACCAAACAGCGATTCGCAGGACGCGACCGGCGTGCGCACGCTGTCGCGGATTCTGCGCAGCGCCGGGGCGTCATAGATATCGAGTTCGAACCAGGTGAGTCCGAGGTCGTCCAACGCACGCATGACGCGCGTATAGCCTTCTGGCTTGAAATTGAAGTTGAGGTCCAGGTGGAGATTCATGCGCTCCCCACCACCGCTTCGAAAGGCCTGCATCTGCTCGCGAAGCGCTGCGATAACCGCTGGCGACGCATTCAGCTCCGGCACCCCGGCAGCCCGCCCGAACCCCGGCATGTGCAGCTTCGGGTCGCCATCGCCGAACAGGAAAATGTTGGTCTTGAGCCCTTTGTAGCCCTTCGCGGCCACTTCCGCGCCGAGCTTCTCGACATCGTCGAGGTTGCGCACCGCAGTAGTTTGCATGCGTTCGGCGTTTGCGGGGTCGAGACGATAGGTTCCGCAATGCGACCAGTAGAGTTCAAGGCGATCGCGAATGGCGCCGCCGAGCAACGCATGCACCGGCAGACCGAGAGCCTTGCCCTTGATGTCGAGCAGCGCGTTCTCTATGGCTGCGATGGCCTGCGCATTGATACCGCCCGGTGCCTGTCGCGTCTGCGCGTAGAGCAGCTGAGAGATGTGCTCGTGGCGCATCGCGTCCATGCCGTAGATCCCCGTGGCCAGCCGCTCGATCACCGCGCTCAGACCAAAGCTGCCGTAACACTCGTTGTATTCAGCGATACCCGTCACACCCTCGTCCGTGTGAAGGCGCAGAAACGAGAAATCACGCCATCCGGCATCGCAATGCAGGATTTCGGCAAGAGAGATACGCATGAGCAATACTCCGTGTGTCGTTGAGGGGCCCGGCGATCAGTGCCCGGGCGCGGCTGAATTCACTTCCCTGCCGGCTCAGATGAACTGACGAGAACAGGCTGCACAAACACCCACGGGCGCACGACGACACTCCACATCAATGCGTCGGCTTCTACCCACTCGAGCGCCTGTTCGACAGTAACAGGCAGAACCTGCTGAGCGTCGATCCAAGTTTGCAGAACATCGCCCTGATTGCGGGCGACGACAAACGCGACGTCAACCAGATCCAGCTCCGGACGCACGAATACGGCTTTACCCTGTGCGAAAAAGCGCTGCACACCGGTCCATGCAATCTGCGCGGTTTCCGCGTTGATCTTGGCCCGCAAGACCTTGTCGTCGGCCGCGAAGAGGTCTGGGTTGAACTCGGAAGAATGCACCGGAGCGCCAGGGTTACGTCAATGATGGTGAGATTCTTGCACAGAACCGCGCCGATGAACGGCCGGAAAACCCCCGGCAGACCATCCATACTATGCGGCCATGTATGGGCACCGGGCAGCAGCTGCCCGGTGGATCCCCGATGGTTGAGGAGCACCAGGCGATGGCTCACGAGCGCGTCCGTCCGTTCAATACGCAAGACACCTACCCGGAACAGAAGCTCTCCAATGACCTTGCGCAGGCGGTCGTCGCCGAGGGGAAATTCGTGTTCCTGCGCGGGCAATGCCCGCAGTCCCTGGACACTGCAGCCAACGTCGGAGTCGGCGACCCCACCGCACAGACACATCAGGTAATGCGCAATGTCCGGCAACTGCTGCATGAGTGCGGTGCAGAAATGGGGCACGTCACGAAGATGGTGGTCTACCTGACGGATATCAGGCACCGGGAGCCCGTGTACCAGGCCATGGGCGAGTACATCAGGAACGTTCACCCCGTGTGCACCGGGCTCGTCGTAGTGGCGCTCGCACGTCCGGAATGGCTGGTCGAGATCGACGTTACGGCGGTCATTCCGCGAGGCGACTGATGTCTTTACACGGTCGGGCTGAAGGCCCAATGTGCGGGCTGACGGCCGTGCTGACGCACACGATCGACGGCTCGCTGCGAAACGATCGGCCGCGTGCCGGCCCCTGTGCATATCAACTCGCTTTCGACGCTGTCCAGGAGAATCCGTATGCCGACGTTGACCCAGTCTCAAATCGACCAGTTCTGGCGCGATGGAGTGTTGACGGTTCCGGGCGCGGTGTCACCAGGTCTGCTGGCACGCCTGCAGGGAGATTTCAGTGGGTGGATCGAAGAGAGCCGTCAGCGCTCGGAGGCATGGGGCGACACCCTTGATGGCCGGGCGCGCTTTGACCTGCAACCAGGGCATAGCGCGCAGCGGCCCGCGCTGCGTCGCGTCCAGGCACCAAGCGAAGTGTCTGCGGCCTACCACGAAGCAATGCGCGCAAGCCGCATGACCGAGATGGTGGCTGATCTAATCGGACCGAATGTCAAACATCATCACAACAAGATCAATTCGAAGCTTCCTGGCGCCGGCACGGAGGTCAAATGGCATCAGGATTTCCTGTTCACACCGCACACGAATGACGACATCGTGACTGCGCTCCTGATGGTGGACGACGTCACGCCGGAAAACGGGCCGCTCGAGGTAGCACCGGGTACGCATCGCGGAGCGCTATAATCGCTTTGGCACGAAGGTGCATTTACCGGCGCCGTCAGCGAATCGGCAACTGCGCGTTTTCAGGCCGCGGCGGTACGCTGCCTCGGACCCGCCGGTAGTGTGTGCCTGATGCATACACGCCTTGCGCATGGTTCAGCGCCCAACCGCTCGCAACGGCCGCGTACGCTGTACATCTGCGTGTATTCGGCTGCCGACGCGGTTCCCTGTTCGCCGAATCCGGTGCCCAATTCGCACGAGGGACTGATCGTCGCGGGTACCGATCCAGGCACCGTGCGCTGCGTGGAATACGCGATGCAACGGCCCGAGTACCCCAAGAACGTATCGTTTTTCTCTCAACAGTCGCATACCGAGCGGACGTGACCGCGCGCCGTCCGGCAAGGGAGTCTCCAGCATGACCTTTTCAGTCGTGGCCCGATGCGCTGACACCGGCATGTTCGGCGTCGCCGTGTCGTCATCCTCTCCGGCGGTAGCCGCCCGCTGCGCTTACGCCCAGGCAGGTATCGGTGCGGTGGCCAGCCAGAACGTCACCGACCCGCGGCTCGGCCCACGCGCCCTGGCGCTGATGGAGATCGGGTGCAGTGCCCCGGAAGCGATCAACGTCATCGCCGCCACAGCGCCCCATCCCGAGTATCGACAAGTGCTTGCCGTGGACACCGGAGGCCGCGCGGCAGTGCACTCCGGCGAGCACGCTCTCGGCATTTTCACGAGCGCGTCGGGCCCGGACGTGGCGTGTGGTGGCAATTTGCTCGACAACGCTGACGTGCCGCGGCGAATGGTAGACGCTTTTCAGCGCAGCACCGGGCATCTGGGCGGGCGACTGATCGCAGTGATGAGCGCCGCTTTGGAAGCTGGTGGCGAATCAGGTCCGGTTCACTCCGCCGGCTTGAAGCTGGTTCGGGAGGTCGAATGGCCCGTCGCCGACCTGCGCGTCGATTGGACTGATGGATGTCCCGTTACCGAACTCCGCGCACTGTGGGCCATCTACGAGCCTCAGCTCGAAGACTATGTCACTCGCGCACTCGACCCTGGTGCAGCGCCGAGCTACGGCGTGCCTGGAGACAACTGAGCGCCGCCACGGCCGGGAGCCTGCGAGGCTTCGCGGAACCGGCCCGCTCAAAACCCGTCGCGCAGGCGGGCCACAAGTTTCTCCAGCACCGCGTCGCAACGCTTCATCTGTTCATCAGAAACGAACTCGTCGGGCTTGTGGCCCTGAGCCATAGAACCGGGTCCGCACACCACGACAGGCAGACCGAGCCGCGCCGAAAACAAGCCGCCTTCGGTACCAAACGCGACCTTGTGGGTCTTGTTGACACCGGTCAGCGCGCGCATGAAATCGACAATTTCCGCATCCGGGGGCGTGGCCAGGCCCGGGTAGCTGTTGACCTGTTCGATCTCCACAGCCGCCTCCGGAAACGTCTCGCGCAATGAGTGCAGTCGCGCTGCGCTCACCGCTTCCAACCGAGCCAGGATCGCATCAGGATCGTCCGAAGCGACATTGCGAATCTCAAAGTCCGCGGCTGCGCTATTGGGAACGATGTTGAGCGCCGTGCCACCGCCCAACGTCCCGACGTGCACGGTCGTATAGGGAACGTCGTAGTCGCCATCGCGGGGACCATGGCATTCGAGTTCAAGTTGCAGTGACCGCAGGTCCTGAACGAAATCGGCCGCCAGATGCAACGCGTTCAGACCGGTTGGTGCGAGTGCAGAGTGCGCTTCGCGCCCCCGAAACCGGGCTCGCAGGGCAACTTTTCCCTTGTGGCCAGTCGCAATACCCATCCCGGTCGGCTCGCCAACAATACAAAAACGGGGACGGTATGGGGCTGTCGCCAGCATGTCTATCAGGCTGCGTACGCCCACGCACCCTATTTCCTCGTCAAACGACAGGGCCAGGTGCAACGGGGCACGTAACGGCTGACTCGCGGCCTGCTCAACGCATGCTACCGCCGCTGCGACGAATCCCTTCATATCCGCCGTGCCCCGCCCGTAGTGGCGACCGTCACGGCTGGTTAACGCAAACGGTGGCACCGTCCACGCCTGTCCCTCAACTGGCACCACGTCGGTATGACCAGACAGCATTACCCCGCCGTCTGTGTGCGGGCCAACGCTCGCGAAAAGGTTCGCACGCGTGCCATCGGCGGCGGGTATCACCACCGTACGCGCACCGCTCGCTTCCAAACGTGCACGTACCATTTCGATCAGCGCCAGATTCGGCGTGCGGCTGACGGTAGGGAACGCCACCAGCCGGGCAAGGAGTTCTACCGACGCGCCTGGAATCACAGTGCGGTTTTCCCGCGTGCGTGGCGCGCTTCCACCAGTCGCCTGACAGCGGCCGACAGTACATCCAGATCAACCGGTTTGCGCAGGAACGTAAATCGCGGGTCAGCCAGATACTCGGCGACACGTGGAGGCTCTTCGAAGCCGCTGCAGAGAATGATCGGCAAATCCTCACGGATCTCTCGCACCGACTCGATGAGGTCGATGCCGCTCGAACCCGGCAGAGTCTGGTCCGTCAGGATCAGGTCAGCCGCCAGCGGATCGGCGTAAAAGCACTCCAGGACCTCGCTGACGTTACTGAATGTCTGGACGCGCGCACCCTCGCGCACGAGCACGGCCCGAAACAGTTCCAGAATCGCGGGCTCATCATCCAGGACCCAAACGCTACCGATCGCTGCCCTCGCAACCGGCGGACCGTCGTCCAGTTGCTCCGCCTTGACAGGCTCATCGAGAGACGGACGAACCTGCTCGTGTGGCAACAGATCGGCCGGCGTGAACGACCGAATTCGGTCGATGAGTGGCAGGCATAGCTGCATCTTGAGACCGCCGAGGTCTGACCTGAGCGCGACGATATGGCCACCGGTCTGATGGGCGATGCCATGTACCACCGACAGCCCCATGCCGCTGCCTTCCCCAACGTCACGGGTCGAATAGAAAGGTTCAAACATGCGCAGAATTTCATCCGCATCGCGGCCGGCACCGTCATCTTCGACGCTGACCACGGCAAACTCTCCCGAGAACGCCTGTCCGCAACTCGAACAGTGCCCTTCGACTGCTTCCCGACTGGCTTTGGCACGCACGCGGCCCTGCCCGTTCACAGCCTGCGCAGCGTTCAGGCAGAGATTCATCACCACCTGATCAAACTGATTCGGATTCATCAGGACTGAAGCCCCGCTATCTTCGACGTCCCAGCGCAATTCAACACTCGAGGGCAGCATCGCGCGCACGAACTCAAGCGATCGCTCGAACTCCGGAGCCAACGCCAGCGTCTCCAGTTGCGCGTCGGAGCCGCGCGCAAACACGAGAATCTGACCAACCAGGTCCCGGGCTCTTTTACCGGCCGTTTGAATCTGGGATACGAAGCCGAGCATCTGCGTATTCCCATCACGCCGGGCGCTTCGCTCGGCCAGTTCCGCGAAGCCGAGCATGGGGCTCAACATATTGTTCAGGTCGTGCGCCAGCCCGCCGGTGAGTTCGCCGATGGCCTGCATCTTCTGGTTTTGGATAAGCTGGCGCTGCAACGCTTCGCGCTCCGCCTCGACCCGACGGATTCTCGTGATGTCAACGACCTCGCGTTGCAGGGCCTCCTCGCCTTCCCAACGGATTACATGCGTCGACACCAGCAGTGTGATGCATTTGTCATCCGGCCTCGTCAGTGTCATTTCCCGCGGTCCGGCCCCGGTTGTGGTCATCCGATCCGGCGCTACGTTGAACCAGGTAGGCATCCCGAGCATCTGTTGCGGGCTACCGAAACCCAACAGCTTCGCAAGCGCCAGGTTTGCGAACACGATACGCCCATGAGCTTCCACCGATACCCCGTTGCGCGAGTCGAACACCAGTCGGCGGTAGCGTTCCTCACTCTCTTTCAGCGCGGTTTCCGCCTGCACGCGCTGCGTCTGGTCGGTCAGGATTCCGTAGCGAACTTTGCGTCCGCCCCAGACGATGAACCGCGCGACGACGTCGACGATCACTTCACGACCGTCTTTACCGATCAGTGTCGCCTTTGAACCAGGGCCAACAGATCCAGCCCCGAGGCGAAGCCGGAACGCGTCGCGTTGGTCGGGATGCACGAGTGCACTGAACTGTCCAACTGCCATCAGCGCTGCCACTGACTCGTACGCCAGCAGTTCGGCGAAGGCTGCATTGACGAACAACAGCACGTCGCGGTCGCGCACGTACATCGGATAAGGAGAGCGCTCAACCAGTTCGCTGACGTCCCAGTCGCCGCGACTCCCTGACGCGCCAGAATCCGTCATTGGACTTGTCACCTGTCCCTCATCCGCGTTGGCATGGGTCTCGTCGTCTCGACCCGGTAGATACGGGTGGTGAAAACTGCCTGGAGGCACATCGCAACCGCCATCGGACGCCCGCAAGCGAAACGTCACTCTCAGCGCCCCAGGGCTCGATCTGTGGTGATCAGCGGCTCCGGGGTAGAGTCTGCGACATCTCGCGGTCGTCGTCACGATACTGACGGCCGACACCGCCATTTCTTCATCGGCGGGCATTGACCGCGGCGCGCAGTCTGTTGTGGTTGCTCAGTTAGCCGGCTGACGCCGCGGCCCCAGATGGCCCGGCCGGTAGTTCACAGCTGTCGATCCTGATGTGGTGGCCGGCCCGCAGCCATACGTAGGGAAGTGCGCGCGACGCCACGCGCGGGTTCGGACCGGTCAACTACGGTTGAATCCAGGCTCGGATGACGGCTCCAGGTCACGCCAACACGGCGCAAAGGCGACAGGCGTTCAGGTGTCGGCAGAAGGAGCAAAGACGAATGGCGCCCCGAAGAGGATTCGAACCTCTGACCTACCGCTTAGGAGGCGGTCGCTCTATCCTGCTGAGCTACCGGGGCATCGCTGCGAGACGGTACCACAGCGCCCGTCAGCCGTCCCGCGCGGCGCACGGGCGCAGCATCGTCTGGTCGGTTGAGGCAGCCCTCACTCCTGAGCTGGCCGCCGATTCCGTCCAAGCTTCAGGATTGCCCGGCAACGTCGGATTTTCCGGCGGCCGTGAGCTTGTGCAAAAGTCGCTCGCGACGATGCAGATGGCCGCGATCAGGCCCGGTCCTTGCGATCAGACGATCGGTAAATTCCAGCGCCGTGCGGAAATCGCGCTGCTGATGCTCGTGGTACTTGGCCAGGTGCTCCAGCGCATCGACGTGCTCCAGGGTAACCAGCCATTCCCACTGGCTGGTTGCGATATCCCATCGCCCGGCGCGGCGTGCCAGCCGGGCCAGCTCATAAGCCTCAGCCACATCCAGCCTCGGACGGGCCGCGAGCAGTCGCTCAAGGCGCGTCAGTTCGTCGCAGCCCATGTGCGCGAACGTGCTGATAAGCCGGGCCCCGAAACTCTCTGGTTCAACGAATACGTGATGCAGGCGTTCGACCAGCGCGGCCAGCCCAACGAGATCCTGACGATTATGCTCCAGCACCGGGGCTATCGACGTCGCACGGCCGTAGCGCATCCAGTCGAACCACACCGACGGGATCTGTTCGCCCGGAATGTCGTCCTGGCGCGTGAACCCGAGCAGTTTCCGTTCCGCCGTCTGCAGCCGGCAATTATCCCAGCGACCGTTGAAGGCTTTGCGAACGAGGCCAAGCAGGTCGACGTGATGCAGCCTGTCGAGGCCGGAATGCAGACGTTTTAGCAGCATGCGGGTCTGAACCAACGGCACATCGAATGACTTGCCGTTATAGGTCAACAACCAGTCATCCGGGCATACGCACGCCAACAGGGCGGCCAGCATGGGTTCCTCACCTTCGAAGCGGGTCAGAAACCACTGATGTAGTGTCGCGCCTCGGGAGTCGCATACCAGCGCGCCGATCAGAAATGGCAGCGTGCCCGTACCGCCCGCCAGGCCGGTCGTCTCGGTATCGAGGACAACCAGCCGTGGGGGTGGCGCTACAGGCCCGCCGGATACGGCTGCCAGGTGTCGGAGGACACTGCGATCGACACTGCCATGACCGAAGGCCAGAGGAAACGGGTAGCAGCGCTCAACGTGCAGTACACCCGGCGCCATCATCTGCGCACCGAGCCGTTCAGCCAGTTCGGCCTCTGTCGTAACCGGTTCTGACGCGCATGACGCCGGCCGGCCGATCGAACTAAGCCTGCGCAAACGCTCCAGCCTGTTTTCCAGCTCAGCTGTCGGACGTGCTGTATGAACATCACGGGGCACCGGGCGAAGCGATCCCGATTCGGTGTCGTCATCAACTGATGGCGCTCGCGTACGCGGCGAGAGTGAAGTCGCGCCCGCCTGCTCTCGCATCGCCTTCAGTCGGTCACGTAATCCCATCTTCCGAACCGGATTCAGTGCAGCACGGCAGAATCGGCTGACGTACGCAACGTCACATCGGCGCGATCGAGTACGGTATCGTCACCAAGCAGTAAGCGCAGCACGGTCCGGGCATGGCGTTTCGGGCCGCCGCGACCCTCGTCGCTCTGCAACACCGGCCCCACGCACGCCGGGCAGCCGAGTTCGCAGCTACAGTCGCTGATGAGACCCAAGGCGTCCTGCACGAGGCGGCTGCGCACGGCGAACAGCGGCTCGCTGAGCCCCATGCCGCCAGGAAAGTTGTCGTACAAGAATACGGTTGGCTCGAACTGCTGCAGACTGGCCGCGGCTGCCTGCGGCGCTGCGCGAGGTGACGAGCGCTGCCGGTCTGTGGCATCGACCGCCGCGTGCCACTCGCCTTCGCCCATCCCGACGGCGCGACCGAGGTCCGGCAACTCTGCCATACAGTTGAGAGCTGCGACGTTGTGAAGCGCATAGGCGGCACCGTTGAAACCGTCCAGCGCAGCGCTGACCTCGGCGAACGCCCGCCGTAGCAATCCCGGTCGGAGCCGCCACCAAATCGCCGTTGTGTGCATTTCGTAGTCAGGCAGGTCGACATCGCCGTAGCCGATATTCTCATGCGTGTAATAGCGGATTTTCTTGTATCCGCTCACGCGACGAACGACGTGCACCTCACCGTGCGAAGCTTGCGCGAGCGAATTCGCATCCGAGCTGAAGTCGTCCAGGATTTTGAGCCGTGTGTAGTCGATAGACTCCGTGTAGTAATCGGCGCGCGTTTGCCGGACAAAGGCTTTGCGACCTTCCCAATCGAGCGTCTCCACCTGCCATGGACGCGACTGAACGAGATAGATCGCTCCTTCGTAGAGCGTCATGGCCGCGCCTGAATAGTCGACCTCGGCGATCACCTTCTTCTGACCATCGGTAATGTCGATCACAACAAAATTCCCGTCCGCGACGCTGCGCAGACTGACGGAATTGGCTGGATAGCTATCCGTCATCCAATGCCAGCGGCCGTTCTCTTGGTGCAGCACCTGTTCATCGCGAAGATAGGTGAGAAACTCGGCCGGGTCGGCCCGTCCAAGCTGCTCACCGTCGTTGAACGGCAGTTCAAATGCAGCACAGCGGATGTGTTCCAGCAGGATGAGCTCCTGATCCGGCTCAACGCGGGCGTGCTCCGGACTCGCGTCAGCGAAGAAAGCCGGATTTCGAACGACGTACTGATCGAGCGCTTCACTGGATGCGACGAGTACACCAAGCGCATTGCGCTGACGCCGGCCGGCACGACCAAGCCGCTGCCAGGTGCCGGCGATGGTGCCCGGGTAGCCGTTCAGTACGCAGACGTCCAGGGCCCCGATATCGACCCCGAGTTCGAGCGCGGAGGTGGATACGACGCAATCGATATTGCCGGCGCGCAGCTCGCGCTCGGTATCACGCCGCTGGTTCGGCAGGTAACCGCCGCGGTATGCACGCACGCGCGAGCGGTGTTTGTGGTCGGCATCGAAGGCGTCTTTCAGGTACTTGGTAAGCACCTCGACCATTGTGCGGGTCTTGGCGAATACGATCGCCCGGGCGCCGCTGCGCACTGCAGTACGCGCGATGCGCGACGTTTGCGATCGCGCAGAGGCGCGGATCCCGAGATCCGGATTCACGACCGGCGGGTTCCACAACAGCAGCGTGCGCGGCCCGCGCGGCGCTCCGCTGCGCGTAACCGGCACGACAACCCGTTCGGTGAGGCGGCTCGCTAGTTCTCCCGGGTTGCCGATGGTCGCACTGCAAAGTATGAAGCGGAGCTCAGAGCCATAAAACCGCGCGATACGTTTGAGGCGTCTGATGACATTCGCGACGTGCGCTCCGAACACGCCGCGGTAGATGTGGGTTTCGTCGATCACCACATAACGCAGCGCCTCGAAGAACCGGGCCCAACGCGTGTGATGCGGCAGAATGCCCTGATGCAGCATGTCGGGATTCGTAACGACAATATCCCCGTGCTTGCGCACAGCGCGCCGGGCATCACCGGGCGTATCGCCGTCGAAGGTGAAAACACGAACACCGAGTTCGGCTGCCCGGTTGAGCTCGAGCAACTCCGCGACCTGGTCTTGAGACAAAGCCTTGGTCGGA
>JBCCEJ010000108.1:0-13462 GCA_039030335.1 Pseudomonadota bacterium
AGGAAACTGAAATTGCTGCGGCACATGAGTTCGGCATACTGCATTACTGTTTTTATATACAGTATCTGGAAAATTTCAAGCACCACATAGGGTTCACAGACAGAAACTGCCCCAAAAACCCGACCATCGGCGCCCACGCCTCAGTTAAAGACCGTGCCCTCGCGGTCGATAAGGCCGGAATGAATGACATCGAACCGCATGCACCGACACCGACCGGCATCCGTGCACCGGCATCGACGGGGATCGCACCGGTCGCCGCGATGCTCCTGGCTGCCCTGCTGCTGGCCATCTTGAGCGTCAGCGGCAATATCGGGCCTCTGCTCATCACGGCCGGCGCCATATCACTGGTGTTGTTGTCGATGTGGCCCCGACAGCCGTTCTGGACGTGGGCCGCCGCCGGCACCGGCCTCATGCTGTTCGCCGCCGTAGCGACCGAACCCGGCACGCAGCAGCCGATCAGCATGGGCCTGACACCCACCCTGGCAGCATGCTGCGTAGGCGCAATCTGCGCCGCGGCCCTGATCGTCAACCTTTACAAACGTACCCGGGAGCGCCTGCGGGCCAGCCAGATCCGATTTCATGACTTCGCCGAAATCAGCGCGGACTGGTTCTGGGAAACCGACGCCGACCAGGTACTGGTACACATCAGTTCACAGATCGAGGGCGCTGCCGGACATCCAGCCGAATTCTTCATAGGGCGGGATCTGAACTGCGGCGAGGCAGCCAACGAAGTACTGCCAGAGACCCGCCCGCAGCGCGAGCGTGCCGTCGCCCTGATGCGCGCTGGGAAGACCTTCCGGAATCTCGAGTGGGCTGTGCAGACAAATGATGGTCGCGTCAGCTGGCTCAGCGTTAGCGGCGCGCCCGCCTACGACGATACAGGCCGGTATCTCGGCCATCGCGGGATCGGGCGTGATATCACCGACAGCCAGCAGACCGAACACCGGCTGCGTGAGGCAGCCCGCGCGGAAGCTGCCGCCAATCGGGCGAAATCAGAGTTCCTGGCCACCATGAGCCACGAAATCCGTACGCCGATGAATGGCGTCCTCGGCATGACGGCCCTGTTGCTCGATACGGAGCTCGACGAGGAGCAACGACACTACGTGGAAACCACCATGCGGTCGGGCGAAACGTTGCTGACGTTGTTGAACGACATCCTGGACATCTCGAAGCTGGAGGCCGGCCGGCTCGATCTCGAAAGCCTGCCCTTCAACCCGGCACAGGAAATACAGGCAGTCATGGAACTGCTGCGCAACCAGGCCGAAGCCCGGGGCAACCAACTGACTCTGGATCTCGCAAGCGATATCAGCGCTCAGGTACGCGGTGACGCAGCCCGGCTTCGACAGGTGCTGCTGAACCTCGTGGGCAACGCCATCAAGTTCACGGAGACGGGCCAGATCCGTGTGTCTGCAACGTCTCATTATCTTGACGGAAATCTGGAAGAGCTCGAGGTCAGCGTCGCGGATTCGGGAATCGGCATGGAGCCCGAGCAGATCGAAACGCTGTTTCAGAAATTTACTCAGGCGGACTCATCAACCGCGCGTCGCTTTGGGGGCACCGGACTCGGGCTGGCGATCTGCCGGGAACTGATACAGCTGATGGGTGGCACGATCTCTGCGATCTCGGAGCCCGGTGGTGGTAGCACGTTCACGTTCACGGTCCGCTTCGAAGCCGTATCGGGCCCCCCGAAAACGGCCACTACGACGGCGCTCGCCGGCCGTCGTGTGCTGATCATCGACGACAACCGGGTCAACGGCATTATCTTCCGCAAACAGCTCGAGGCCTGGGGCATGTCGGTGCAGACGGCATCCAGCGCCAATGAGGCGATCGAGATCCTGCGGGCCGCGGATACGCCTTCCTTCGAGGTGCTGCTCGTGGACGAGATGATGCCCGACGTCCCTGGTTCGACGTTCATCGCGCAGTTACGCGACGACGCGCGTTGGTGCGAGGTGCCGGTCGTCGTCGCCAGCTCAGCCGGCCGGATCGATGCCGACCTGGCGGATCGGTGCGACGCGTGGCTGACCAAGCCAGTGCGTCACGGCGTGCTGATGGATACGCTCCTGACAGTGATCGGCCCTAACGGCGGAAGCGCGCCGGGAAACGCCACGCCAAACGGCGATATCGGGCCCCACGCCAGCTCGCCGACAACGCCGACGCCAGCGACTGACCAGGCTTCCAACGACCCGGACACGACGCTGGCGGACGCGCCTGAACCGGCTCGGCATCCGCTGGAGTCGACTGCCATGGCGTCTCCGGTCGTGGAGTCGACCGCCGTGGATGCGACCACCGATGTTCCCGGCGAGCCGTGCTACGAGCGCACGTGCGAAGGTGTCGCGCAACTGCTGCTCGCCGAAGACAATCAGGTCAACCAGACCCTCGCCCGTGCGATGGTGACCAAGTCTGGTTATCGCGTCGACATCGTTGACAACGGCCGCGCCGCGGTCAATGCGGTCATCAGCAAGCCGTATGACCTGATACTGATGGACATCCAGATGCCGGAATTGGACGGAGTGGCTGCAACCATCGAAATCCGGGCCCTGGAAGGAAACACGGGCCGGATTCCGATCGTCGCGCTCACCGCAAATGCGATGAAAGGTGACGAAGGGCGCTACCGTGAAGCCGGCATGAACGGCTACGTGTCAAAACCGATAGACCGCGCGGTGCTGCTCGCCGAAATTGCCTCTCTACTGCCGCCCGGCGCAGCCCCGGAAGATCCGGCTACCGCCCGCTCAGCGGCCTGAGAGTCATGGTTCAGGCCTGTGCCGACGCGACGCTGGCACCGTCACGTGGGTGAGCGGGCCTCCGCCATCTTTCGCGAGTTTCGCGACAGACGTTCCGCGAGCACCCGTTGGATCTGCTTGTGAAGTTTCAGCTGGCACGCAAATGAAGCCCAGTCGGTCGAGGGCTCATCGATGCGCAGTGCCACGGATGACTTGGTCGCCGTCACCGTACACACCCGCGGCTCGTCGGTCACATAGCTGATCTCACCGAGGCATTCACCAGCCTCGATCTCCGATATTACCGCCGCGCCGCGCGACACAGTCGTCCGGCCCGCCACCAGGATGTAGAGCGAATCATCGGCATCCTCTTCGACCACCAGTTCCTGGCCGGTCCTGAAGTTGCACCATTCACCGATCTCGATGAACTCGTAGATCTCGTCGTCGGTGAACGGCTCCAGGAATGGCAGCGGTCGGAGCATGGTGAACTTGCGGTCGTCGTCGGGCTCGCCGCTGTCGGTCGCTTCGCCGGGATCCGCGAACACAGCGGCCAGGTCGGCGGCCATCGAGCCGCCGTCGGCATAACGGTCGGCGAGGTCTTTGGCGAGCGCCTTGTCGAGCACGTCCGCCAGGGCGTCTGGCACGTCCGCACGAAGCGACCGGATATCCGGAGGCTGCTCATAGGCGATGTTGTAAAGCAGAGCCGGGATACCCTTCTTGACAAACGTGGGTCGCCCGGAGAGCAACTCGAACAGCACCGCGCCAAGCGAATAAAGATCGGACTGGGTCGTAACGTTATCGCCGCGCGCCTGTTCAGGAGACATATAACGCGGCGAGCCGAACGAACTCTTCAGCTGGGTGGCGTCCGTGCGTTGCCGATCAGCGATACCGAAGTCAACGATTTTCAGGTCACCGGAGGAACTCAACATGATGTTCGCCGGCTTGATGTCGCGATGGATGACTCCGTTGGCGTGCGCATGCTCCAGGGCCATGGCGCAAACCCGCACGAACTCCGCAACGTCTTGGATCGGCAGCAGATTCGACGGATCGCAGTGCTGACGCAGATTCTTTGAGCCGTCGACGAACTCCATCACGATATACGGTTCGTCGTCCGCTTCGCCGGCGTCATAAACACGCAGAATATTTGGATGATCGAGACTGCCGGCGGCCTGAGCTTCGTTGAAGAACAGCCGGCGCTGGCGCTCAATATCGCGTTGATTGGCATCCGGATCGGGTGCCTTACTCCAGACCTTGATGGCGACATCGCGGTCGATAAACGGGTCGTGCGCGTGGTACACGACACCTTGCGCGCCGCGGCCGGCCACGCCCACGATGCTGTACTTGCCGATGCTTTGCGGGATTTTCTCGCCCATTACCATTCCGAGCAGACGTCAACGCTGACGACGAGGAGCAGCGCATAGCTTATCGCGCGGTCGCTGCGGCCGCGATGCCATCGACTATCAGGGTAAGTGCCTGGCCATACCGCGAAGCATCCGACGCGGTGCACAGGTCGGGCGCGCGTCAGAAATCGAGGGTTTGCTCAGAGGGATCGAGCGTTCGCCCCTGGCGGCGTTGGGCCGATACGCTGGTGGCAGGCGATGGCAGCTCCATCGCGCTCTTCAGCACTTCTTCGGTCAACTCCTCGAAGAACAACGGTGCCTCGATGGCATCGCCTTGTACGTAGTCGGCGCCGATCTCCTTCAGGCAGGCAAGTACCTCGGCGCTGCCAACCTCTTCCGCGATCGACTTCTTGCCCATGAAGTGCGCAACTTCGTTGACCGATTTCACGACGGCCATGTCAGCGTCAGCCGCCGTCATCGCCCGAATGAATGTCCCGTCGACCCGAACAAAAGTCACGGGCA
Source organism: Pseudomonadota bacterium (assembly GCA_039030335.1). Taxonomy (GTDB): domain Bacteria; phylum Pseudomonadota; class Gammaproteobacteria; order HK1; family HK1; genus JBCCEJ01. The sequence goes on from JBCCEJ010000108.1 coordinate 4,580, forward strand.
GCTGCTTCAGATAGCCGTAGCCGCTTTGCGCAGAGCCAAAATCGTCGAGCGCAAACTGACACCCTACTTCGCTCAAAGTCCGCACGAAGTTGAGTGCGTGGGCGTTGTCATCCGCGATCAGGCGCTCGCTTACCTCGAAGATGAGCTTGCCCGGCGGTACGCCGGTTTCATTCAACTGGTCCAGCACGTATTCGACCAGATGTTCATCGACGAAAGAGGCGCCGGAGATCTTCAGCGCAAACCCGCCGATGTGACGTAGCCAGCGCCGGTGCTCGGCCATCCACCGCATGAGATTGCGCAACACCCAGCGATCGAGCGCGCCGAGCTGGTCGTGCTGCTCGGCGGCGCGCACGAAGTCCTGGTGCTCGATCAGATCGCCGCTTTCGTCGCGGATCCCGAGCATCACCTCGTAGTGCGCCCTGGTGCGTCGGCCGCTGATGAGCGGCACGACCCGGTGGCAACGCAGCTGCAGACGGTCCTGGCTGAGGGTGGTGGTTACCAGCGCCGAGTAGTCCTGCGCCGCGCCCGTGTCAGAAACCGGCGTCAGTCGTGATAACAACTGCACCGTATCGGCCCCGGCACTGGACTGCTCGACCAGCGAAATTGCAGCGTCCAGCGCCTCGTCCGGATCGTGAGACGACGACACGAGCAACGCGCCGGCGCGCACACGCACCGTCACCTGCACGTCTCCCCAGCGAACTTTCATGCGGTTCACGGTCTGGCACACGTCGTCCGCAAGGGTCTGGGCTTCCTCAGGCGAGCGATCAACGGCAAAGCCGACCATCGCGCCTGGCGCAGTGGAGGCCAGGTCGCTACCCCCGGGGAACACCGGCGCGGCACGCCTTGCGACGCGACGCATGAGGATGTCGGCTGCCTCATCGCCATACTTCTCGCGCACCTCGAAGTATTGCTCTATTTCGAAGTAGACAATGGCGACGCCACGACCGTCGGTATTGGCTTCTTCGAGAGCGCCGCGCAGGCGCGCAATGAACGTCCGACGGTTCAACAGACCGGTGGTCGCATCGCGGGTCGCGTGCCGTTCGACCGTACCGTGCATCTCCTGCAGCACGCGGCTTAGCGCCCGGTCGACCAGCGGTAGCTCAGTCTCGGCCACGATCGCCGCGCTGCCGCGGCGCAGCTGCATCGCCAGTTCCTGCTGACTGAAGGTCTGATTCTTCAGACCCTGGCGGTCCACAAGCACGAAGGTAGACCGATCTGCGTTCACCCAGGCGATCTGCGCCCGGCTGACCTGCCCGCTGGATCCCGTCAGCTCGACGTACTCACCCGGTTTCAGCCGGGCGGCGCGATTCAGCCACACGGTCCATTCTTTTGATTTGCCGCGCTCGGACGGCTCCTGGTTGGCGCTCGTCTGGGCGGCGCGGCTACGGCGCTCGCGGATGAAACGATCCTGCGCTTCGCTCGAGTCCACGACGTTTTGCCGATTGGCGGAAAAGCGCTCCTGCTGAAAGGCGACCATGGCATCGAGCTCTGCGAGGACCGCATCGAACAGGCTCATATCCCGTTCGAACCGCGCGCCTAACGGCTCGAGCAAGCCGTCCATGCCGACCCAGAATTCGTCTTTATCCGGCGTTTCCGGATCGAGCTCCGGCAGCAGCGCAGCCATCTGGTTCAGTACCCGGCGAGCCGTGTGCTCCGGGTTGTCGAACAGGGTCGGGTCGAGCACCGCCACCTTGTGGAAAGCCGGTTCCAGCATATCGAGGCGCGGCTGCAGCTCGGGCTCGATCTCACGGTCTTCGCGCATCGCGTCGAACAGACAGGTCATCAGTTCGACGGCATCGCCCAGCGCGCCATGCTGGGGCGCCCCGATGCCCGGCGTGAATCCGAGCGCGTCGCGCAGCCCACTCCGGAAGCTGGCCCCGGGCGACGCACCCGGGGTCGCCCCCTGGGCGGCAACACTGTGCTGCAGGCTGGAGAGGGCTTCCAGCAGCGCTTCGGTAGTCAGAGCGCCTGCTCCTGGCGCAATCGCCGTGCCGCTCGGCGTCGCGCCGTCGCCGGGCATGAGACCAGGTGAGTTGCCGCCGGGCATGCCCGACGGCACCGCCAGGGAGCGTGTCAGACCGAGGAGCGCGTGAGCCGCGCCGAAGGCGGAACCGGCCGGTGCGGCCGGGATCGCGTAATCCTCCTGGGGCGTCAGCACGCGCGGCGCGAAGCCCGGGCTGACGTGTCGCAACATAACACCGCCCGGCCCCGCTACCGCGCTACGCGCAGGCCCGGGTATGCCGGCTGGTCCAGCCGATGGTGTCGTGACGCCGGCCAGAGCAAGCCCCGGATGCCCGGCACCAGCATCCGGGACCAGCCCGGCCAGACCGGGGGCCGCTGCAGCGCTGCCGCCCGGCGCACCCGCCGCCGCGGCGGGAGGAAGCGATGTAGTGTTGCCGGTAAGTCCAGCTTCGGCTGACAGATCTGCGGTATCGGTCGCGGCGAGCTCCAGGCTGTCGCCGAAGGTACCGGCGTCGACTGTCGGTCCGGCCAGTGCTCCGCCGGCAGCCGCTGCGACCGAAAGCGCGGCCGCCGGGTCCGGCGCATCACCGGGATTTTCCGGAACGGCGTCGCCGCCGGCCGTAAGGCCGGGCGCCAGTCCAGGCGGTGCCGGTTGGGCTGCAGGAGCTTCCCGCGCGGGTGCCGCTCCCGCGGGCCCGCCGACTGACGCGGCGCCGGCAGAGGGCGCACCCGGCGCCACTGCTCGGTTCCCGTCACCCGCGGCCGGCGCAAACGGATCTGCCGATGCCGCTCCGTCGCCAGCCGGGTCCGAAACTGCGTTGGCGGGCGGTCCGGCACCGCCACCTGCGGCCTGTTCAAGCGGGCTCAGTTCTCCAAAAGCACCAAAACCTCCCGGTGTCTCGCCTGCGCTAACCGGTGCTGGCGGGGTAAACGGGTTGCCGCCGAAAGCGCCGAACGCGTCGCCCGCATCAGACGCACCGCCCATACCGGGTATCGTCGGTTGGACCGCCGGCTCCGCGCCGCGCGACGCATTTGGCTGCGCAACCGGCGATCGCCCGGCATCGCCTGGAATCTCGAGCATCTCGTCATCGGCGATGCTGCCATTCGCCGGGGGTGTAGCATCCGGCGGCTGCGTCTCGGCGCCTCGCGCCGCCGCTTCGCGATCGGTCGCAGCCGGCTTCGCGGCCGTCGACGTCTCGGACACCGTGGCTGGCTGCACGCCAGAGACGCGAAGCCGCTCCGTCAAGCGATCGTAGAGCCCGTCAAGTTCGCGGATGACAGACTCTTCGAAGGCCGTGTAGACGAGGCCGAGCGCGTCCGGGGGCATCGCCGCGTCGTTCATATGTTCGTGAAACGGATCGGCGAATCCGGCCGGGGCCAGCGGGTTGTTCGCATTGTCGATGGTGGTACCGGCGACGCCGCTGAGGTAACGCCCCAGCTCGAACAACTCCTGATCGAACTTGTGCTCCGCCTTCGAGGCCATGTCAGCCACGGTCAGGTAGATCTCGAATTCGTCTTTCTCTACCAGCGACAGACCGCCACCGAACCCTGATTGCGACTGTTTGACCTGGATGGGCTGGCCAAGATTCTGCAGGCGCGCCTCCAGCACTTCCCCAACGGAACCGCCGAGCGTCCCGACCAGTGCCTTCAGTTCCGTGATCGCATCGAAGTACGGCGTTTGCTCAGCGTTGCTGAGCGACTGACTTGCTCGCGCGACGAGGCGCGCTTCGGCTTCGTTGACGAAGCTCGTCAGGCAAGCCGGCAGCCATTCATTCACCGTGCCTTGCAGCGTGCGTACGAGTTGCTCCTGCTCCGGCGCAGCCTTGGGACGCGCCGCCGCGTCGGCCTCCGCCGCGCCGACGGCCGCGGTCATGATCGCGTGCACCAGCGCCTGATAGTCATCGGTGAACGCGACGCCCAGTCCACGTTCGGTGATACGCGCCGGACGACCCGATACCGTTACCGTGCCGTCCTCGTCTGCGAAGGAGCTGCCAGGAGGCGCCGGGAACTGGATGTGCATCCCGCCGTCTTGTGCAACGAGGCCGGTGTGGGGTTCCTCGAGTTCCTCGGGGCGCACGACAGCGGCCACGTACAGACCACCCAGCCCCACATCGCGGATTTCAACCCGGCGTGGCATCGCGCCTTCGCCGGTCGTTCGAGCACGTATGCGGACCCGCACGCGGGTATGCATACGTTGCTCAACGCCTGGACTCATCAATCTCAGCTCAGTTTCAAAATCGCGTTTTAACAGACTGAAGCTACACCAGAAAACGCTGTTTCGCCATGGCGTAGATCACAATCCGACCGATGCGCATCAATGGAAATTTCAGATGTGTCTTACCGAGACACGAAAGTTTGGAGTTTTAGCGGCTTTTGAAGCACATTCTGCACCTCGAAACACGAGAAACTCGCCAACCCGTGTGCATCGGCACGCATCACCGGAGCGCACCGACGAACGACAGCGCGCCGCCGCTGGTTTAAACTCAGGTTCAAGCGCCGTTATGTACAACGCAAGCCCTCGCCTTTGACGAGTCCCAATCTCACCGCTACCCGCACGATCATGTTCACCGATCTGGCGGACTACACCGGGCGCGTGGCCCGCACCGACCGCGAGGGATTGCGGCGGATTCTGTCGGACCATGAGAACGCGGTGCGCCCGCTCGTCGAGGACGCAGACGGGCGTATTGTAAAGAACATTGGCGATTCCTTTCTGTGCGTCTTCCCGTCCGCCACCGACGCGCTGAGGGTCGCGCTCGCCATCCAGGACCACGAACACAAGCGCGACATGGCGGACTATATCCGCATCGCGATCAGCACCGGTGACATCGAAGAAATCGATGGTGACGTCTACGGGTCGCCCGTCAACGTGGCGGCCCGGGTCCTCGAGCTGACGCCGGCCGGCGAGACCTGGTTCAGCCACGTGACACGCGTTTGCATGAACGCGTCCGAAGTGCCCTGGGACGAAGTGGGGCGGTTCGCGCTGAAGGGCATACCCGAGGAGCAAGACTGCTACCGCCTTGTGCCGGAGTGGCGCACCTGGCTGCCAAAACGCATCGAGAACGCCATAGAAGCCCGCCGCCTGGTACGCATCGGGCCGAATGAGTCCGTGCCTCATCTGCCTTCAGACCCGGTGATCCTGCTCGAGAACTTTTCACCTGGCTCGGATGAATTGCAGCGCACCATGCGTGCCCTGCCGGTGCTCGAAGCACAGGCTTTCTATCTCGCGGCACATACGCTCAGCACGGAGGATCGCCTGAACTGGCTGGATGCCGGCCACGGGCTCGTCATCGGGTCGTCAGCCAGTATCGACTCGGCCATCGTCGACCACGTGCAAGCCACCCGCACACACTCGGCCGATACCTTCTCGCTCGATCCCGAGTCGACGATGATCGTCTCGCGGGTCAGGGCAGCCGACCTCGAGTTGACCATCAGCGGTCTCGCGCTGCCGGCCGTACCGTTTTCGCAGGTCGTGGAAAGCTACTCCTACGAGTTGCTGCCGGACGGACGCTGGGTCACGCGTTCCAGCCGGGCACTAATGCGCATCCAGGTGACGCGCGACGGCGTGTTGGCGCACGCGTTGCAGCCGGATATCGCAGTCGGCGGCGCCAACCTCGCGCAGGGGCAGAACCGGACGCTGACGGAAGCGACCGATATCGACACACCGATCGGGCAGTTTCAATTTCTTCCGACCAGCCGCTACGCTGGCGTGATCCTGCACGATACCGATATGCGGCTTGCGCTCAGCCGCGGCCAACGGGGCGAGCTGGGGCGTAACCCCGGCTCCCCGGGCCTCGCTTTTCCGAACCGGCCCGGCCAGGACAACATCCAATGGTGCAGCGGCCCGCGCGCCGAGGCAGCCCGCGCGAACGGCTTCACGCTCGATCGGGTGCTGGCTGGTCGGCAACAGGCCTCAGTCGAGCCGACGGCCGACGGCGTTACGCTGACGCCGCTGCACGATGCCTGCCCGACGTATGTCCTGCGCGATGGCAAACTCGGTCAGGCCAAGAAAGCGGTGCGTATTAAAGTTCACGATCGGATCGTAGCTGGCACTACCGTTATCTCGATGCGAGCGCCAACATGACAGCGATGGCGTGAAGTGCCCGGAATGATCCGGTGCCCGCGAGGTCGTAGTATCCATGCCTGGGATTTTTTCCGACCGGGCCGATACGGATATCGTGCGCTGTCTACGCCACCCGCACGCCCGTGTCGTGCGTGACGAGGCCCCCACATGACATCTGATGCTGCGCTCGCGTGCGCGCCCGGCATTTGCGTGGAGAACTGATGAAAAGACTGATCACCTACCTGGCCGCGCTGCTGATCTCGCCGCTGGCACAGGCCGATGAACGCATCGTGCCGCCAGGCTCCCTGACGATGAGCAATGCGCAACGCAAGGCCACTGAGATCATCGCGGACTTCCTGAGTAATCATCACTACAAGAAGACGCGCCTCGACGACGCGGTGTCATCGGAACTTCTGGACCGGTACATCGAATCGCTTGACCCGACGCGGATGTATTTCCTGAAAAGTGATATCCGCGCGTTCGAAGCGTACCGCTACCGCCTCGACGACCTGCTCGACAGCCGGTTGCCGGACGTCACCATCGCTTTCGAAATCTTCAAACGCTTCCGCACGCGGGTCGAACGACGCACGGCGTCCGTGCTGCAGATGCTCGATACGTCGTTCGACTTCACCAAGGACGAAACCTACGTATTCGACCGCGCGGAAGTCCCGTGGGCCGGCACGGAAGCCCAACTGGACGGCGTCTGGCGCCAGCGCGTGAAGAACGACATGCTGTCGCAACGTCTCGCCGGGAAAGAGCGGGCGGAGAGTGTGGAATTGCTGACCAAGCGCTACCAGCGCGTCGGCCGGCGCGTACAGCAGCTCGACCGCAATGACGTCTTTCAGTACTTCATGAACGCGCTCGGGCGCACTATCGAGCCGCACACGGCCTATATGTCGCCGCGCAGCTCCGAGAACTTTCGAATTCGCATGAGTCTGTCGCTCGAGGGAATCGGCGCGGCATTGCAGACCGAAAATGAGTATACGGTGGTGCGACGCATCATAACGGGCGGGCCCGCCGACCTCAGCAAGAAGCTGAAAGTGGACGACCGCATCGTGGGCGTCGCCCAGGGCGACGAGAAAATGGTGGATGTCGTCAGCTGGCGCCTGGAGGACGTCGTTGACCTGATCCGCGGCCGCAAGGGTTCGAAAGTCCGTCTCGAGGTCAAGTCGAAGGGTGCGGGCGCCGGCGCGCAGCCGCGTATCGTCAACCTGGTTCGCGACCGGGTGAAACTCGAAGAGCAGGCCGCCAAGAAGTCGATTCTGACGGACATTCCTGGTGCCCCGGGCACGCGTGTCGGCGTGATCGATCTGCCGACGTTCTATCTGGACATTCAGGGTCGTTACAACAACGATCCGGATTATCGCAGCACCACGCGCGACGTGCGACGCCTCCTGGGTGAGCTGGAAGGTGAAGGTGTGGACGGTGTAGTCGTAGACCTGCGTAGCAACAGCGGCGGATCGCTTATCGAGGCGACCGACCTGACGGGGCTCTTCATCGACACCGGGCCGGTCGTGCAGCTGCGCTATTCGAACGACACCGTGGAGGTCAACGAGGACAGCGACGCCGGCGTGGCGTACAACGGGCCGCTCGTGGTGCTGGTCGATCGCTTCTCTGCCTCGGCGTCCGAAATCTTCGCGGGTGCGATACAGGACTACCGCCGGGGTGTCATCATCGGCGAGCCAACCTTCGGCAAAGGCACGGTGCAGCGACTGCTGCAGCTCGACCGCTGGGCACGCGGGCAAAAGGGACTGGGGCAGCTCAAAATGACCACGGCGCAGTTCTTCCGCGTCAACGGCGAGAGCACACAGCACCGCGGCGTGACGCCGGACATCGTCTTCCCGACCGCTTTCGACGCCGCGGACCAGGGCGAACGGGCACTCGAAAACGCAGTGCCGTGGTCGCAGACCCGTCCGGCCGCGTACGACCCGAGTCCGGACAACAGCTCCCTTCTCGCACGCTTGATACAAGAGCACAAAGCGCGCGTCGGCGCAGACCCCGGTTTCCAGTTCCTCGTCGCCGAAGCGACCACCCGCAAGAGTCTGCGCGAGCAGAAATCGGTCAGTTTGAACGAGAACAAACGTAAAGCGGAACGTGACCGGCTCGAAAGTGAACAACTGGCGCGGGAAAACCGCTTTCGCGTGTCGCGCGGCCTGAAACCCCGCGACCCGGATTCCGACGAAGAGGTCGAAGACCTGGAAGGCGACATCCTGCTCGAGGAAGCGGCCCGTATCGTGCGGGACATGGTCGATGAAAGCGCGAAGCTGGAGACAGCCGCATCGGGCTGACGCCAGATAGCGATGGCGCGCAACGAGCCCATCAATGTTGCGCTGCCAACGCCGGATAGCACGAGGCTGCGTCAGAACAAGCCGAGTTCCAGTCCGGCCGCGACAGTCATGCCGAGCTCGGTGCACTGTGCCAGCGCAGCAGCGTCAGGTTCTCCGCGAACGATGATCGGCTCGGCCACTTCTCGCAGTGGATAGCCGCGGGCGATACGCTGAATGGCACTGACCGCCCCGCGGCCATCATTGCCCGCACTGATGAAGATCGTATAGGCGAGGCCTTCGACCAGTCCTTGTGCCGGATAGTATGTACGGTCGAGAAAATCCTTCATCGCGCCCGACATGTAGCCAAAATTCTCGGGCGTACCCAGGATCAACGCATCGGCCCAAAGGAGCTCCGGCAAGCCCGCCTCGCCAGCCCGCAACAACCGGACATGCACGCCGGCGATCGCCACATCGGTAGCGCCGCGGTACACCGCGTGGGCCAGCGTTTCCGTCCTGCAGGTCTGGGAGTGATAGACGATCAGCAGGTTCTTCATCTTTCGGTGCTCTGGTGACCGGGTATCAGCCCGCATCCGG
>JBCCEJ010000109.1:0-13420 GCA_039030335.1 Pseudomonadota bacterium
GCGAGACCGTGCTGTTCCAGAACCGCGTGGTCGTAGCCGGCTTCGTGTCGGTATGCCTGATGCTGCTGCTGCTGGGGCGGATGATCCAGCTGCAGGTATTCGAGCACATCCACTTCCGTACGCTGTCTGAGAACAACCGCGTCAAGATCGTCCCGGTCGCGCCAACCCGGGGCCTGATCTACGACCGCAACGGCATCGTGCTGGCTCAGAACACACCAACTTACAGTCTCGATGTGATCCCTGATTCCATCGACGACGTCGACACGCTGATCGAGGAACTCGCTCGGCTGGTCACGATCACCGAACTCGACATCGCGCGCTTCAAGCGCGCATTGAACTCGTCCCATCGCTACGACGGCGTGCCATTGCGGTTGCGATTGAGCGATGAGGAGGTAGCGCGGTTCGCCGTCGTACGCCACGAGTACCCCGGAGTGGACGTACGCGCGCGTCTGAGTCGCGACTACCCGCTCGGCGCGCTGGCCGCGCATGTCGTCGGTTACATGGGACGTATCAACGAGCGCGATCTTGAGCGTATCGACCGCACTAACTACCGCGCCTCGACGCATATCGGGAAGACCGGTGTCGAACGCGCTTACGAGGAGTTGCTGCACGGCGGAGTCGGATATCAGCATGTCGAGACAAACGCGCAGGGGCGGGTGCTGCGCGTGTTGTTGCGCCAGGACGCGACGCCGGGCGCCGACCTGCACCTGTCGATCGACGTCGCACTGCAGGCTACTGCAGAGGCTGCGCTCGGCGCGGAAAACGGCGCGGTGGTAGCGGTGAATCCGCGCACGGGCGGAGTTCTCGCGATGGTGAGTACGCCGTCTTTCGACCCGAATCTCTTTGCCCAGGGTATCGACCCGAAGACGTTCAAGGCTCTCAACTCGTCACCCGAGCGGCCGCTGTTCAATCGCATTCTCTACGGGCGCTACCCGCCCGGCTCAACCCTCAAGCCGTTCGTAGGACTCGCAGGCCTCGAGTTCGGGGCGAAGCTCGGGGCGGGCAAGACCTGGTGCCCCGGCTTCTACCAGTTGGAAGGGCATGACCGTAAGTATCGCGACTGGAAGCGAAGCGGACATGGTTCCGTCGGGCTGAAACGCTCGATCGTCGAGTCTTGCGATGTGTACTTCTACGAGCTGGCGCTCGAACTCGGCATCGACCGCATGCACGACTTCCTGGGGCTGTTCGGATTTGGCGCACCGACGGGCATCGACCTCGGGACGGAATCGCGGGGCCTACTGCCGTCGCGCGAGTGGAAGCGGGGCAAGTACAACAAGCCCTGGTATCCCGGCGAAACCCTGATCACCGGCATTGGTCAGGGGTTTACGCTGACGACCCCGCTACAGCTTGCCGCGGCCACGGCCACACTCGCCAACCGTGGGTTACGCCTGCAGCCGCAGCTGGTCGAGCGCATGGTCGATGGTCCGGCTGGCCGCGAGCAGATCAATGCGCCGCGCATCGTTGGTCAGATCGAAATCACCCAGCCCCGGCATTGGGAGGATGTGGTTGAGGCCATGAAGTCCGTAGTGCACGCCCCGAACGGGACGGCCAAACTGCTGGCCGAAGGCATTGATTACCACATAGCCGGAAAGACCGGGACGGCGCAGGTCTTCGGGATTCCGCAGGATGCCGAGTACGACGAAGCCAACATCAAGAAGAAACTGCGCGACCACGCGTTATTCGTCTCCTTCGCACCGATCGAGCGCCCGCGGATCGCAGTTGCCGTCGTCGTCGAGAACGGTGGCAGCGGTTCGGCTGCAGCGGCGCCGATCGCCGGACGCGTGATTCATCGTTTTCTGCGCGGCGATCCGGCAGTGGGAGAGACTGGCACGAACAAAGTCGTGGCGGCGGCCGGCGTGGCTTCGGAACATCGGCACGGCGCTCACGGTCGCGCACCTGAAATTCCGGCCGCGCACGGCCGGCAACGCGATTTCCGCACCGTTTCGCACCGGAGCCTGGCGCGCCCGCGGCAGCCGTGACTTACCGATGGCCATCGACTACGAGAACACCCTGGCCTACCGGCTGCATATCGACCTCCCGCTCCTGGTCGGGTTATTGGCGCTGTCGGCCATCGGGTTCATCGTTCTGTATAGCGCCGGTGGCCAGAACACTGATTTGCTCTTGCGACAGGCGGTGCGCCTCGCACTCGCGTTTGGAGTGATGTTCGTTCTGGCTCAGATCGCGCCGGGTCACTACCAGTACTGGGCCCCGTGGATCTATGCGGTCGGGCTGTTCCTGCTCGTGCTCGTCTTGATGGTTGGGCTGAGCGGCAAGGGTGCGCAGCGTTGGCTGGACCTGGGCATCGTCCGGTTTCAACCATCTGAGCTGCTAAAGATCTCGGTACCCATGATGGTCGCCTACTACCTGGCGGAACGCCCGCTGCCGCCAACCTTTCAGCGCGTCGCAATCGGCGTGTTCCTGGTGCTGGTGCCAACGTTGATGATCGCAAAACAGCCGGACCTCGGAACGGCGCTGCTGGTTGCGAGTGCCGGACTGTTCGTACTGTTCCTCGCGGGGGTACCGTGGCGCCTCATCCTGGGTTCGGCCGCCATCGCGGTCGCGAGTCTGCCGGTCATGATGGGATTCCTGCATGAGTACCAGCGACGCCGGGTTGAGACTTTCTTCGACCCGGAAAGCGACCCGCTTGGCAGCGGCTACCACATCATTCAGTCGAAGATTGCGATAGGTTCCGGCGGTATCACCGGCAAAGGCTGGCTGAATGGTACGCAGTCGCAGCTCGACTTCCTGCCCGAACGCTCGACGGATTTCGTATTCGCCGTGTTGAGCGAGGAGTTCGGCCTGCTCGGCGTGCTGACACTGTTGGCCGTATACGGCTTTGTCGTGGCGCGGGGGCTGTATATCGCCATGCACGCGCAAGAGTCGTTTGGACGCTTGCTGGGCGGCGGTCTGGTCATGACGTTCTTCGTCTATGTGTTTGTCAATATCGGTATGGTGAGCGGCTTGCTGCCGGTAGTGGGGCTACCGTTACCATTGGTGAGCTACGGGGGGACATCGCTCGTGACCATGATGGCTGCGTTCGGGGTGCTGATGTCGGTACACACGCACCGCCGACTACTGTCAGAGTAGGCAGGTCGCGACCTTCCGGAGGTGCTGCGAATGGGGGATTTAAGGTGATCGGCGCAATTGGGTTGAAGAGCCTGCTGATGGGAATGCTGGTGCTGGTAGGGGTGTCGCTCACCGCTCCGGCCGAAGCGGCGAGCGCGGCGGCGCGGCAGCAGTTTGCCGACCGCGTGGCAAAAACACACAAGCTGGACCAGGCTTGGGTGCGCCAGCTGCTGGCCGGGGCGGTGCTGAAGCCGGCCGTGCGAGAGGCGTACAAGCGCCCGGCCGAGTCCAAGTCGTGGGCTGAGTACCGCAAGATCTTCATCACCGAAAAGCGCCTCAAGGCCGGGCGGGCTTTCATGCAAGAGCATGCTGAGACTTTTGCGGAGGCCGAGCGGCGCTTCGGCGTCCCTCAGGCGGTGATCGGCGCCATCATCGGTGTAGAGACGTTTTATGGCGTCTATACCGGCAAATACCGGGTCCTCGATTCATTGGTCACCCTGGCGTTTCAGAAATGGAAGCGGCAGAAGTTCTTCCAGCGAGAACTCGAGGAGTTCGTGCGCCTGTCGGCTGAAGGGCATGTCGACCCGATGACGATCAAGGGTTCCTACGCCGGCGCGATGGGACTTTCTCAGTTCATCTCCAGCAGCTACCGGGCTTATGCGATCGACTTCGATGGCGATGGTAAGCGCGATCTGCTCGGTAGTCCGGCCGACGCGATCGGCAGTGTTGCCGCGTACCTTTCCCGGCACGGTTGGCGCAAGGGGCAGCCTGTTACGGAGCGCGTGCGGATTCCGAGGCGGTTTCCGGAAGCCGTTTACAAGCGGAACAAGAAACCCAGGTACCCGATTGGCGAGGCGCGTTCCGGCGGTTTACGCGTCCTGCCGGCTCTCGATGACCGCGCCCCGATCATGATCGTCAATCTGCAAGGCGCGCAAGGTTCCGAGCGCTGGGCTGTCGCCTACAACTTCTATGTGATCACGCGCTACAACCATAGCCACCTGTACGCGATGGCGGTGCATCAGCTGTCCGAAGGACTGGCACCATGAACCGGCCGGCGAGTGGTCAGGGCGGTGTCGCCGCGAGTACCGCGGGCTGTGCCGGGGCGGACGCATCACGCTGCCGCGGTCGTTTTGGCACAGTGTTCATCGTGCTGGTCACGAGTGCGTTGCTAGCGGCCTGCGGTGGCATCGCGACACGCTCCTCAGATGGTCCCCCAGCTGAGTCGGGCGGCTATGTCCCGGATGCCGTGCCGAAAGCCGAAGCCAAGAGCCGCTACGGCAATCCGAAGTCTTACGTGGTGTTTGGCAAACGTTACTACACGCTGGATTCCGCCGTGGGTTTTACCGAGCGAGGCATTGCTTCCTGGTACGGCACGAAGTTTCACGGTCGCCGCACCTCGAGTGGCGAAACTTACGACATGCATGCGATGACAGCTGCCCACAAACGCCTGCCGCTGCCGTCGTACGTGGAAGTCACGAACCTGAACAACGGGCGCAAGATCACCGTTCGCGTGAACGACCGGGGTCCCTTCGTTGCCGGCCGCGTGATCGACCTGTCCCATGCCGCCGCCACCCGCCTGGACATGATCCGGGCCGGTACAGCGCCAGTCGCCATCCGGGCCATCACGCCCGGCCAACAAGCGGCGCCATCCACGCCTCCGGCACCCGCCGCGAGCGCGTTGACCGGGGCCGTATTCGTGCAGGCGGGTGCATTCGCCGCCAGCTCCAATGCCCGTATCCGCTCGGACGAGGTCGCGCGGGTGACCGGGCACCCGATTCAGGTGCGGGAACAGGTCCGGACTGGTCGTCGCCTACACGTCGTGCGGGTTGGGCCTTTTGATGATGCCGCGGCTGCTGAGCTTGTGCGAGCGGATCTGGCTCGAAGCGGGATCGACGACGCGCGGGTCGTCATCATCGAATGACTGCGCGCGAGTGCGGTGGCGCGATGCGCCTGAGGGCATGGCCTGCGGCCGACAGGCGGACTTGGCAGCTGCTCGTTTTCGCTGTCCTTGCCACCGCCTTCGCGCCGCCCGGATTGTCCGCAACCTTTCCCGTCGCGCCTGAGCTCGCGGCGAAAGCGCATGTTCTCCTGGACTTTCATACCGGTCGGGTTCTATCCGCGTTTCGGCCCGATGCGCGTATGCATCCGGCGAGCCTGACCAAGATGCTTACCGTCTACGTCGCCTTTGAGGCGCTGGAGTCGGGTTCCATCAAGAAAGGTGAAACGGTCAGGATCTCGGCGCGCGCGCGTTCGATGGGCGGGTCGCGCATGTACCTGGAGCAAGGTTCCCACGTCCGTGTCATCGACTTGCTGAAGGGCGTTATCGTTCAGTCTGGGAACGATGCGAGCGTCGCGCTCGCCGAGCACATCGCCGGCACCGAATCTGCGTTTGTGGAACGCATGAACGAGACCGCGAAGCGCCTCGGCATGCGCCGTAGTCAGTTTCGAAATCCGCACGGCTGGACCGCCGACGGGCACTACACCACGGCCAGTGACATGGCGTTGCTGGCGCGCGCGATGATCCGACGATTTCCGGCCTTGTACGCGCTGCACAAGCTCCGCGCCTTTGTGCACAACGGTATACGCCAGGAGAATAGGAACGGGCTCCTCGACGAAGACCTGGGCGTCGATGGCATCAAGACAGGCAGCACCGAAGCCGCGGGGTATTGTCTGGTCGCGAGCGCGGCGCGTGATGGCATGCGACTCGTATCGGTGGTTCTCGCGGCACCTGACAAGCCGGCGCGGTTGACCGATTCGCGCAAACTGCTGGAATTCGGCTTCACGCAGTACAGTACGCGCGTGCTGTATTCGAGCGGCCAGGAGATTTCCCGGGCCCGGGTCTGGGCCGGACAGGAACGCGACGTCGGCCTGGAGCTACGTGAGCCGCTGGTTCTGACGTATCCGCGGCAGCGCTACAGCGACATGAGCGCGACGGTCGCGCTGCAAAACGAACTGGAAGCGCCGGTGCCCGCGGGCCTGCAGGTCGGCACGCTGACCATTCGCCTGGACGATCAGGTGCTGGCCGAGCGGCACCTCGTTACCAGCAAAACCGTCGCCGAGGGCGACTGGTTGCAACGATGGTCGGACTACTACGAGCGTTGGCGGCGGCAGTGACATCGCCAACGCCCGAGCCCCACGGCAGCCCTGAACTGACGTTCGTGCGCCACCTCGGACGGCGCGCTTACCAGGAGACGCTGACCGCGATGCAATCGGTTACCGCCGCGCGCGACGCGGCGACGCCCGATGAAATCTGGACAGTCGAGCACCCGGCCGTGTTCACTCAGGGGCAGGCGGGGCAGGCCGAGCATCTGCTTGCACCTGGACCAATTCCGGTCGTTCAGAGCGACCGGGGAGGGCAGGTGACCTACCATGGGCCCGGACAGCTGGTCATCTACGTGCTCCTGGACCTGCGGCGGCTCAGCATCGGCGTGCGCTCACTCGTGAACGGGCTGGAGCAGAGTGTTATCGATTTCCTGCGCGACCATGGTGTTGAAGGTAACCGCCTCGATGGTGCGCCCGGAGTCTATGTCGAAGGCTGTAAAGTGAGCGCGCTCGGATTGCGAGTGCGCCGTGGCTGCACCTACCATGGCCTGTCCCTCAATGTGCGTATGGACCTGCGGCCGTTCTCGCGCATCAACCCCTGCGGTTACGCGGGCCTCGAAGTGACCGACCTGCATCGACTCGGCATCGGTTGCTCCATGGATGATGCGGCGCTGTGGTTCGTACAGCGACTTCAGCATCAGTTTGGTTTGCAACCACTCGGCGAGGCATCGTGACACCGGAAAATGGCTCTCTGTGGCGGCAGCTGACCAGCCCTGGCATGGTCATCGCGCTGCTGATGGGGTTCTCGGCAGGTTTGCCGCTGCTGCTCACGAGTTCCCTGCTGCAGGCCTGGATGTCGGACGCCGGGGTCGATCTGGGCACGATCGGGTTATACGGTCTGGTGGGTCTGCCCTATACGCTTAAGTTCGCGTGGGCGCCTTTGGTGGACCGTTACGGCCCGCGGGCCTTTGGTCGCCGCCGCGGTTGGATGCTGGGTGCGCAGCTCTGTCTGTTTGTCGCAATCGGCGCGCTCGCGTTCGCCGATCCCCGCTCTAGTCTCGTGCTGATCGCTGTGTTGGCATTGGCCGTGACGCTGTTCTCCGCCACGCAGGACATCGTAATCGATGCCTATCGCCGCGAATCGCTGCGCGACGACGGTCAGGCAGCCGGCGCGGCTCTGTACGTCATCGGCTATCGCACCGCGATGCTGTTTGCGTCTGGTGGCGGATTGATAATGGCCGACCAGCTCGGCTTCGAGGCAACCTACGGAATCATGGCCAGTGCCATGCTGGTCGGCATCGCTACGACTTTCTTTGCGGCCGAGCCCGTGGCGAGCGAAGCGCCGCCTGTGTCGTTGGCAGCCGCCGTGGTCGAGCCGTTCCGCAGCTTTTTTGCTCGCCGCGACGCATGGCTGATCCTGTTATTCATCCTCCTCTACAAACTTGGCGACACGATGGCGAGCCACCTGAGCACGCCGTTCTATCTGGAACTCGGTTACTCGAAGACTGAGATCGGGTCCGTGGTCAAAGCACTCGGCTTCTGGGCGACGATTATCGGTGGCCTGCTCGGAGGAGCGCTATGGATGCGGCTCGGTGTCTATCGCGCCCTATGGCTGTTCGGCATTTTGCAAGCCGTATCGACAGCGGGATTCGTCGTTCTGGCCCAAGTGGGCTACGACCTTGCCTGGCTGACTGGCGTGATCGCTTTCGAGACCCTGACCGGCGGCATGGGCACGGCCGCTTATATGGCATTCATGGCACTGATGACCGACCGTCGTTTCACGGCGACGCAGTATGCTTTGTTAACAAGTCTGATGGGCTTCGCCCGGGTGGTGCTGACCTCGCCTACCGGGTTTCTCGCCGAAGGGATCGGCTGGACGAGCTACTTCACGGTCTGCACCCTGATCGCGGTGCCGGGACTGTTGTTGTTGTTCGGTTTCAAGAGCTGGCTCGACGACCAACAGGGCCAGGCGCTGCCAGCGCGGTGATGCGCATGCCAGAGCAACAAAGGGTCCCCCACACAGTGGCGTCGATGATGCGCGGGCCACTACTGGTGGATATCGAAGGTTTCGAGCTGACGCCCGATGACTGCGAGTTCCTGCGCCATCCAGCCGTTGGCGGCGTTGTGCTCTTTGCCCGGAACTATCGCGATCCGGGCCAGCTGGCTGCGCTCACGAGAGCATTGCATGCACTGACCGAGCCGCCACTCATCGTGAGCGTTGATCAAGAGGGCGGGCGCGTACAACGTTTTGGAACCGGATTCACGACCGTTCCGTCGATGGGGCGCGTGGGTGGGATCGCCAGTCTGTCAGAGGCTGAAGAGTATGCGACCGCGGCGGGTCTGGTGCTTGGCGCGGAGTTACACAATGTCGGCGTCGACCTGAATTTTGCACCGGTGCTAGACGTTGATCAGGGCGTTAACGCCGTCATCGGCGCCCGTTCGTTCGGCTCCGATCCCGACCGCGTACAGTCACTCGCACTGGCGCTGGCTGCGGGGCTCAATGCCGCCGGGCTGCCTGCCGTTGGGAAACATTTTCCAGGGCACGGCGCCGTAACGGCAGACTCCCACCTCGAGCTTCCGGTGGATCACCGGTCCAGCGACGACCTCCACGGCTGCGACCTCATACCGTTCGCCGCGTGGTCACGGTGCGCGGCCGGTGCGTTGATGACGGCTCACATCCAGATTCCGGCGGTGGCGCCAGAGCCGGCCACCTTCTCCGCGTTCTGGCTGCAGCAAGTACTTCGTAACGAACTCGGTTTCGATGGGCTGATCTTTTCGGACGACCTCGGCATGGCGGCGGCGCGCCTGTTCGGTTCATGCGACGTGGCGGCTGCGCAGGCGCTCGAAGCGGGGTGTGACGTGGTACTGGTATGCAATGACCGTGTTGCAGCCACTACCACCGCGGAAGCGCTCGAGCGGTCTGGCGCTTACCGCAAACAGATCCCGGCACTGGCCGCGCGCTCAACGCGACTCTGGTCGTCGCCCAAAACAGCGGCGCCGATGACGCTCAGTGCCGCGCGGGCGAGGCTGCTGCGCTTGGCCGAGTAGAACGGAACGGGCATTAGTCGGACTCGCCCCAGACGCGGGCAGTGTCAGGATCGGATGCGGTGTCGTTTTCGAGCCGGTTCTCTTCGTTGAACCATTCACCCAGGTCGATGAGGCGGCAACGTTGCGAACAGAACGGCCGCCACGGCGACGCCTTGCTCCAGGTAACTTCGCGATTGCACTGTGGGCAGGAGACGGTGGGATTGATCACGAGCCGGTTCCTCCAGTGCGCCTTGGTGTACTTGCGCCGATTCGCGGGCGGCCAGGGCATCGGCGTGGCCGGCGCCGTCCGCGACCTCCTCAGATCATGCAGCAGGACAGTTCGAATTCGATATCGCGGGTTGTTTGCTGCGGACGCTGGGCTGCGTCCGGCTGCTCCATGAAACGAATCGTGAATCGATGCTTTCCAGCGCTTATCTCGGTGTAACAAGGCTCGTGTACCGGTACGCGTACCTGCACGAGCTGTGACGGTGTCTGGCCGTCCAGTTGACGTTGAAAGAAACCGCTGCTTGCGAGTTCGGTGGTCGAATCCGCGCTTTCGCGCACCAGTCCGAGGCAGAGCGTAATGCACTCGCGTACCAATGCCAGAGTTCCCAGCCACCCGGTGAGTTCGCGCTGACGCGTGTCCGGCGGTTGTCGCAACCAGTTATGCAGCGTTGGCACATCGAAGTCGCAGGTTCCGGCCGGGATGCTGGAGCGCTGCTTGACCGTTGTGATCAGGTCGTGGTGGCGAAGTTCATGGCCGAAGCCGAGCTCCTGGCCGCGCAGCGTAGACAGCAGGGCGCGCACCCGCGTGAGTATGTCGCTAAGGCGTGTATTGTCTACGCGCGGATTCGACTGCAGGGCCTCGAGCGTCTGTGCGTGCCGTTCGAGCTCCTTGATGAACTCGTTCTTCATATCTGCGCGGCCTAGCAACGCGATGATCTCGATCAATGCTTCCAGCGCGCTCCGGTGCGCCCAGTCGTTCGTCGACGCAACCTGGAAATCAAACCGCCGGTACAGGTGCTCCAGACGCAGGAACGAGCGCATCCGCTCGTTAAGCGGCTGTTCGTATAGCGTTGTAGTCGGCGTGTCCGGCATGCGGCAAGCTTGTCACGAGGGACCAGCGCCGCATTGTGCGCGAGTCGTCATACCGCGGCAATCACGGGGCTGAATGTGGTGACTGGATGTCAATAGGGCGGGCCGATGCCGGTGGTACGCAGGTAGAGATTGCTGAGGTCGTCGCCCCAGATGAGCGCGAGCCATCCGGCCGCGGCAAGATAGGGGCCAAACGGAATGGCCGCGCCGCGCTCTCGTCCCTTGAATACGATCATAGCGATGCCGGCGATCGCGCCCACTACAGAAGAAAGCAAGATGATTACAATCAGGCTGTACGGGCCCATCCAGGCACCGAGCGCCGCCAGGAGCTTGAAGTCGCCATACCCCATGCCCTCCTTGCCGGTTAGCAGCTTAAACCCCCAATACACGAGCCACAGCGATAGGTAGCCAGCGGTCGCGCCGAGTACCGCGTCCTCAAGCGGCACGAAGGTTTCGTACAGGTTCAGCAGCAAGCCTGCCCAGAGCAGCGGCAGCGTGATGTCATCGGGCAGATACTGAGTGTCGGCGTCGATCCACGAAGCTGCCAGCAAGGCCCAGGTAAAGCCGACGGCCGCCAGTCCGGCGACGCCAACGCCAAGCTGCCACACGACAGTGACCGACATCACTGCGGTCATGATTTCGACGACCGGGTAGCGCACGCTGATGCGCTCGCGGCAACTGCTGCAACGCCCGCGAAGCGCCAGATAGCTCAAGACCGGAATATTCTCGTACGCTCTGATCCGGTGCCCGCAGTGCGGACAGCACGAATGTGGCATCACCAGGTCGAAGCGTGGTTGTGCTGCTTCCTCCTCCTCGGCCGGAAGGCCTGACGACAGCAGTCTTGCGCGGTTTTCGCCCAGCTCGTCACGCGACGGTGTGCGGCCCGCCAACTCGCGCACGAACGCAGCACAATCTCCAAGCCATTCGCGTTCTTTCATCGTCGGCAACCGGCCGATGACGACGTTGAGGAAGCTCCCGACGAGCAACCCGACCAGCGCGACGATGCCGAGAACATAACCATCTGCGGCAATATGAGTCGGCATCGCGCTACCTCGTATGCCAGCCCCGTCACGGCTGGCCTGTCACCCCGGGCAAAGAAAACGCCAGCGGGGCGAACCACGCTGGCGTCGGGTACGAACCGTATGGCTGGCGGCGGCCAGCGCGCCGGTTGACGGTCGAATCAGACGACCTGGCCCATCTTGAAGATCGGCAGGTACATGGCGATCACCAGGCCGCCGATCAGGACGCCGAGTACGGCCATGATCATCGGTTCCATGAGCGAGCTCATCGCGTCGACCGCGTTGTCGACCTCTTCTTCATAGAAATCGGCGACTTTCGACAACATGTGGTCGATCGAACCCGACTCTTCACCGATCGCGACCATCTGTACCACCATGTTGGGAAACAGGTTGGTCTCGCGCATGACGACCTGAAGCTGGGTACCGGTAGCAATGCCGTCACGCATCTTGTAGATGGCTTCGGAGTACACGACATTACCGGCCGCGCCGGCGACCGAATCCATCGCCTCTACCAGCGGTACGCCCGCGGCGAACATCGTGGCCAGCGTGCGCGCGAAGCGGGCGATGATGGCTTTCGTCAGGATGTCGCCAAATACCGGCGCTTTCAGCGACAGGCGCTCGATCAGATGCCGGAATGCGGGTACCCGCTTCTTGGCTTCGCCGAAGCCGTAGATGGTACCGCCTACCACCCCGAATATTGCCCACCACCAGGCGACGAAGATGTCCGACAGGTTGACGACGAACACCGTCATGGCCGGCAGATCTGCACCAAAGTCAGAAAACAGATCGGCGAACTGCGGAATCACGAAGATCATCAGAACCGCCGTAACGACGAATGCCATGATCATGACGGCCGCCGGATAGAACAGCGCCTTCTTGATCTTGCCTTTGATCGCCTCAGTTTTCTCCATGTACGTGGCGATCTTGTTCATGAGGTCTTCAAGGATCCCGGCCGCTTCCCCGGCGGCAACCAGGTTCACGAACAGCTCATCGAAGTGCAGCGGATGTTTGCGAAGCGCGTCGGCCAGATGGTTGCCGGCCTCGACATCGGCTTTGATGCCGAGTATCAGGCTCTGCATGTTCTGATTCTCGTGACCGCGCCCGACGATCTCGAACGACTGCACGAGCGGAACGCCCGACTGCATCATCGTAGCCATCTGCCGGCTGAATACCGCGATGTCCTTCGGGATAATCTTCTTGCCGCCAGCGGTCCCGAACAGCGGCTTCGGTTTCTTGCGGACCTTGGTCGGGTTGATGCCCTGGCGGCGAAGTACCGCTTTGACCTGCGCCTCGCTGGCCCCGGACATCTCGTTCTTGACCGTCTTTCCGGCTTTGTCCTTGCCTTCCCAGACGAACATTTCGTTCTTGGCTACAGCTTCCGCCATTGGTCAGTTACTCCACGGTAACGCGGTTCATTTCCTTGATGTCGATGAACCCGTCTTTGACTTTCTTGATTGCCGACATGCGCAGATCCGGCACCCCTTCCCGAATAGCCTGGTCACCGATCTCGATAGCGTTGCGGCCCTCCATGACCATTCGCTTCATCTCTTCCGATATCGGCATGACCTGGTAAATCCCGACGCGGCCCTTGTACCCGGCGTTGCACTGGTCGCAGCCATCGGGATTGGACTCGAACAAGGTTATGCCGCCTTCGACGTCCTCTTCTGTGAAGCCTTCCGCAACCAGAGCCTCTTTCGGTATTTCGACAGGGCGCTTGCAGTTACCGCAGAGCCGCCGGCCGAGACGCTGCGCGGTGATGACGTTGACGGCGGTCGCGATCGCAAAGGGCTTGACGCCCATGTCGATCATACGGGTCAGCGTCTGTGGCGCGTCGTTCGTGTGCAGGGTTGACATGACCATATGGCCGGTCTGCGCGGCCTTGATAGCGATGTTGCCGGTGCCGAGGTCTCGAATTTCCCCGACCAGAATGATGTCCGGATCCTGGCGCAGGAACGCTTTCAAAGCCTTGTCGAAGGTCATCCCCGTGCGTTCGTCCACCTGCACCTGGTTGACTCCGGGCAAGTTGATTTCGACGGGGTCCTCAGCGGTTGAAATATTGATGTCCGGTTGGTTGAGCAGATTGATACCGCTGTAGAGCGAAACGGTCTTGCCGCTACCGGTCGGCCCGGTTACCAGGAACATGCCGTATGGCTTGTGGATATTGTCGAGGA
>JBCCEJ010000110.1:0-12936 GCA_039030335.1 Pseudomonadota bacterium
CCGCGCCCCCTCGACGATGCGCCAGAGCGCCTTCAGATCGGGCCACGCCGGGTTGCCGTCGTACTGGACGATCCCTGCGCCGCTTATCAGTGCCGCTGCCAGCAGGTTGAACATGATCCAACCGGTCGTCGTATAGAAGAAGAGTTTCGAACCTGGCCGGTGGTTCATATGCAGGGCCTGGGTCTTCAGATGTTCGAGCAGCACGCCGCCGTGGCCGTGCACCATGCCCTTGGGCAATCCCGTCGTACCGGACGAGTAGACGATCCAGAGCGGATGATCGAACGGGAAGTTCCGCGCAAGCGGGTCCGGCGCGTCAGCCGGGCGCGCGGCGATAGCCGCGTCCCACGCCAGCGTTGCGTGCGCGCCGGGCACGATCGTTGGATCGTCGAACAGGTACGGCACGCTCACCACGTGCTCGACGCTCGGCAGGTTCTCCACCAACTCGCGCACCGCATCGCGGCGATCGAAGTCCTTGCCTCCGTAGCGGTATCCGTCGCACGCGAGCAGGACTTTCGGTTCGATCTGCCGGAAGCGATCCAGCACGCTGCTGACGCCAAAATCGGGTGAGCAACTGGACCAGAGCGCGCCGACGCCGGTGGTTGCGATGAGTCCGGTCAGGGCTTCCGGAATGTTGGGCAGGTAGGCGGCAACGCGGTCGCCCGGCTCGACACCGAGCTGCGTCAGTGTGTACGCGAGGTCGCGCGTTTGCCGGCGCAACTGTCCCCACGTGAGTGCGCCCGGTTCGCGCACCTCCGAGTAGTGCTCGACGGCGATGTCGTCGTCGGCGCCCGCTTCGATAAGCCGCCGCGCGTAGTTGATCTGCGCGCCTGGAAACCACGTGGCCCCGGGCATCTTCGACTCGACCAGCGCGGGGCCGCGCGGGGTTGGCGACTCGACCTTGAAGAAATCCCAGATCGATTCCCAGAATGCTCCCAATTCCGTGATGGACCACTGGTGCAGCGCATCGTAGTCGGCGAAGTGCAGACCCCGTTCACTGTCCAGCCAACGCATGTAGCGTGCGAGTTCGGTGGCTTCGCTGAACGCGGCCGAGGGGGTCCAGTGCAGATCTCCGGTGGCGGGCATGGCGTTGGTCTCCTCGGGAATTCACATGGAGGAATCGTGGTTGCGGTCGCAGTTCGATGCCGGGGGCGCGCCCGCTGCCAACCGCGGGCTCGCTCGCAGACCGGTTATTGCGGTACGAACGCCGCGATCGTACCGCCGTCGACGGGAATGACGGTTCCGGTGACGTAGGTCGACTGCGCGCCCAACAGGAAGCTGATGACGTTGGCGATATCGTCCGGCGCGGCGATGCGCCCGACGGGTGAGGTGCCAGACGTCTTGTAGCTGCTGTTGCTGCCGGCGCCGACATACGGCGCGATCATCGGTGTATCCACCGTCGCCGGGGCAACGGCGTTCACGAGCACACCGTCGCCTGCCATCTCTACGGCCATGACCTTGGTCAGCGCGATCACGGCCGCTTTGGTCGCCGCGTAGGCACCGCTATTCACTTTGTGCCGGATCCCGGCGACCGATGCGAGATTGACGATGCGCGCCGTTTCACCGTTTGCCGCGGCCGCCTTGAGGCGTGGCATACCGGCCCGTGCACAGAGCCATAGCCCCCGCACGTTTACGTCGAACAGATCGTTGAAGTCACCGATCGCCATGTCTTCGAGCCGCCCCGTGCGGAGCACGCCGGCGGACAGCACGAGGCCGTTCAGGCGCGGGCCGCGCTCGGCCATCGCCGCGAACGCCGACTCGATACTCTCTTCCGATGCGACGTCGCAAACGATGGTCGCAAGTCCCGACGGATGTGCCGCTTCGAGCGTCGCGAGCGCCGCCGCGTCCCGGTCGAGAGCGGTAACTTCGAAGCCGGCTTCGAGCAGCTTCGCAACCGTGGCGCGCCCTATCCCCGAGGCCGCCCCGGTAATCGCAATGTGTTCAGCCATCGATCCGTCACACCATGCTGTAGCCGCCACTCACCGAGATGGTTTGTCCGGTGGTATGGCTGGCGCCGTCGGAAGCGAGGAACACGGCGAGCCGCGAGACATCGCCCGGCAGGCCGATCTTGCGCAGTGGATAACCTTTCGCGATGCGCGCTTCCATCTCTTCGTTCAAGTCGGACGTGCCGGGTGTCTTCGTGTATCCGGGGCAGACGCAGTTGATGTGCACCCCCGATTTACCCACTTCCCGGGCGACCGCTTTGGAGAATCCGATGACGCCGGCCTTGGCGCCGGAATAAACCGACTGGCGGAATTCACCGATACGCCCGGCGTCTGACGAGATGTTGACGATCTTGCCGCCGCCACCCGCGATCATCGGGTCGAGCGCTGCGCGCGTGCAGTTGATGACCCCCATCAGGCAGACGTTGATCTCGAACGCCCAGTCTTCCGGTTTTGACTCGGTGAAGAGCGCCGGGCGCCACGCGCCGGCGCAGTTCACCAGCACGTTCAATCCGCCGTGCGCAGCGACCACGTCGTTGACGACGCCGGTCGCGGCTTCGAACGACGTCACGTCGAGCTGCACGGCCGTGCCGCTGCCGGCTTCGGCCACGGTTGCCTCGGCGTTGGCGAGGTTGAGGTCGGCGACGATCACCGTCGCCCCTTCGCCGGCCATGTCGAGAGCGATCTGCCGGCCGATGCCCGAGCCGGCGCCGGTCACGATCGCGACCTTGCCGTTCAATCCGAGGTCCATAGTCTTCTTCTCCTGTTCTTCAGTGCCGACGTCGCCGCGCCGGGTCTGCTGGCTGTTCGTTGTTTGTTCGAAGCGACAGTGCGCATGCGATAACTGACGGCGGGGCCTCGTGCTCAGGCGGCCAGCACCATGTCGGCGCATTTCTCGCCGATCATGATGCAAGGCGCGTTGGTATTGCCCGACGTTAGCGTCGGCATGATGGAACCGTCGGCAACGCGCAGGTTCGCGATGCCGTGCACCTTCAGTTCGTGATCGACGACGGCCCTCGGGTCGTTGCCCATCTTGCACGTGCCAACCGGGTGGTAGACCGTCTCGGCTTTGTCACGCATGAACTGCAGCAGGTCTTCGTCGGACTCGACCTGTGGGCCAGGCTGCATCTCTTCGCCGCAGATGCCGGCCATCGCCTGGGTCGTCAGCAGTTTGCGGATGAAGCGCATGCCGTCGATGAGCGTGCGGCGATCGAGCTCCGCATCGAGGAAGTTGAAGCGGATGGCCGGGTTCTCGCGCGGGTTGCCGGACTTGATGTGAATGCTGCCGAGGCTTTCCGGCCGGCATTGGTTCACCGTGATGGTGATCGCGGGATCGCGGCCCATGCCGCGCTTGCCGTTGTGCAAAACGACGCGGTAAGGCACGAAGTGGTACTGCACATCGGGGGTGGCGAGTTCGGGGCGCGTGCGGATGAAGCCGATGACCGGCGCGGTCGGCAAGCTCAGCAAGCCGCGGCGCTGCACCGCGTAGCGCAGGATCGAACGGACCAGCCCGAAGCCGTTGCCCTGCGCGCTGTAGGCCGCGTCCGGGCGCTCGACGCGAAACACCATGCGCGGTGACACGTGGTCGCGCAGGCTCTCTCCAACCCCTGGAAGCGCGTGCTGCACTTCGATGCCGTGTTCGGCCAGCAGCTCCGGCTGCCCGATGCCTGAGAGTTCCAGAATCTTTGGTGAATTGATCGCACCGCCGCAGAGAATGACCTCGCGCGTCGCCGAAAGCGCCTTCACCCGGCCTTCGTGCAGTGTCTCAACGCCGGTGCACTGTTTGCCGTTCAGCAACACGCGATTGACCTCGGCGCCGGTCAGCACCGTCAGGTTCTTGCGGTCGCGGATCGGATCCAGGTAGGCGTATGCGGTGCTTTGGCGCCGGCCTTTGTGAATGGTCGCCTGCGTGCGCACGATGCCTTCCTGCTCGGCGCCGTTGTAGTCCGGATTGTCGGGAAGACCCATTTCCAGGCCGGCTGCGAGCAGCGCGTCGTAGAGCGGGTTTTCATCCTGCACCAGCCCGATGCGAAGCGGGCCGCCCTGTCCGCGGTCTTCCCCGCCGTCGATGTAATCCTCCATGCGCTTGAACACCGGCAGTACGTCGGCGTAGCTCCAGCCGCGATTGCCGAGCTGTGCCCAGGTGTCGAAGTCGAGCTGCTGACCGCGCACGTAGACCATGCCGTTGATCGAACTGGAGCCCCCTAGCAAACGCCCGCGCGGCACCGGAATGGCGCGCTCGCTGGTGCCCGGTTCCGGTTCGGAGCGATAGCACCAGTTGGCGCTCGGCTCATCGATGAGATTCGCGAAGCTGATCGGGACCTGAGACAGGAAGTGCTTGCGTGGGCCTGCTTCGAGCAGCGCCACGCGGTTACCGGGATCGGCTGACAGCCGGTGAGCCAGCGCACAGCCGGCGGACCCGGCCCCTACGACGATGAAATCGAATTCCACTGCGTTGTCGCCTCTGCAATGCCTGCGATCGCAACTTGACCCGGGCCTCGACAGGAAACGCTCCCGCCCTGTCTGGCCCCGATCCGGTCGATCTGGATGATGCCTCTATCATGCCACACGGATCGGAGGTGGACGGCGCAGCGAACGGGGCGGGGGCGCAGACGGCGGGTCCGGTGCCGGAAGCACAAGCTTCGCTCCGGCGCTCTGACGACAGAGCGAAAATCACGCGGGGCCCGCCTGCCCCGGACCGCTCGCACGGGGTCGCGGTCAGACAGTCACATGGCGGGTTTGCGTACGTCGGACCGGCCCGGCAGGCACCGGTGTGCGTGCTACACTCGCCGACCCTTTTTTGGCGCGTTGGAGAAGCACATGCAACGCAATCAGAAACCCGGATTCAAGACTCGCGAAGTGCATGCGGGCGTGTCACCTGACCCGGTTACCGGGGCGATTCTGACGCCCATCTATCAGTCGACCACGTTCGTGCAGGAGTCGGTCGACCAGTACATGTCGAAAGGCTTCTCCTACAGCCGTTCAGGCAACCCGACCGTCGTCGCGCTCGAGAACCGCATTACGGCGCTCGAAGACGGCGTTGGCACCAACTGTTTCGCAACCGGTATGGCAGCGACCAGCGCCGTCATGATGGCGATGCTGAACCAGGGCGAGCACGCCGTCGTGTCCGACGTCGTCTACGGTGGTACGCACCGGCTCTCAACCCGCGTGCTGTCGCGCTTCGGGGTCGAGTTCACGTTCGTGGACACCTCCGATCTCGACGCCACGCGCGCCGCCATCCGCCCGAACACGAAGCTCATCTTCACCGAGACGCCGGCCAACCCGACGCTCAAGCTGACGGACATTGCGGCGATTTCCGAGATCGCGCGCGAGCACAACATCCCGCACGCGGTCGACAACACGTTCCTGACGCCGTATTACCAGCGCCCGCTGGAACTCGGTGCCGACCTCGTCGTGCACAGCACCACGAAGTATATGGACGGGCACAACTCGACCGTCGGCGGCGCCGTGATCGCGGCGAACCAGGAACAGCTCGAAGCCATTCAGTTCGTACGTAACTGTCTCGGGTCCAACATGTCGCTGCAGGTTGCGTTCTACACGATGCAAGGCTGCAAGACGATGAGCACGCGTCTCGACCGCCAGTCGGAGTCGGCCATGAAGGTTGCCGAGTTCCTGGAGACTCACGGGATGGTCGAGGAAGTGCACTACCCGGGTCTGCAGTCGTTCCCGCAGTATGAGCTGGCCTGCAAGCAGGCGAGCGGCTTCGGCGCCATGTTGTGGTTCGAAGTGAAAGGCGGCGTCGAGTCTGGCAAGAAGCTCATGAACACGCTGGAACTCTGGAGCCTCGCCGAGAACCTCGGAGCCGTCGAATCGCTGGTGACGCACTCCGTCACGATGACCCACGCCGACATGGACCCGGCTGAGCGTCAGCGCGTTGGCATCACTGACGGGCTCGTGCGGCTGTCGGTGGGCCTGGAAGATGCCGACGACCTGATCGCCGATCTGCGCCAGGCGCTCGACGGCTTGTAGGACCACCGTATTCGAACACGCCGGGGCGTGCCCGGCGTGTTTTGCGCATTCACGCCGCGGCGCCCCGGCCTGAACGGAAGCGACTCCTCTCAGGTGCCGAACGCCGCGCGTCGAGTGATTCGCGCTAGTCGATCGGTATGAAGATCGAGTGGCGCACTGCGCCCTCCACCGCCTTCGACAGATGGCCTTTGCCGTGCGTGTCTTCGACCAGCACGACTTCGCCTGCGCCGATCTCCCGGCTTTCACCGTCGCTCGCAGTCAGCACCACCCCGGCGTCCAGATTGATGATGTATTGCCGGCGCGGTGCCGGGTGCCAGTCGAGATCGTAGTCGCCCCCGGTCTGGCGAAAGATGATGCCGGTGGCCGGCAGGCGCTCGGAGTATTTGCGGCTGCCATTGATTTCGGCCCACTCGATGTCGATGTCGCGAAAATGTGACTCACCGTCCGGCGTGGTGTACAGATTGTGGATGCGCATCGGTTCGCTCTCCGGGGCTGGATTGTGTGTTGCAATGGCGGGAGTGTAACGCGGCACGCGGATACGGCTGCCAGCGCCGCCATGCCGACCAGCGGCTGCGAGTGCCAGTCGCGATGAGGTTTGGCAAGGTATAGTCCTTCCGTAACTCTGCGGAGTAGACGAGTGACCAGAGACAAGGTTCGTGAGCAGTTGGGGCCCCACCTGCACGCACTGTCGGCAGGTGACATCAGCCTGCTGTACAGCCTGCTACTCGGCCTGGAACCGGCCGGCGGAGACACCGCCGCGCGCAACACGCACGAAGCAATCTGTGAGGTGCTGCTGCAACTGCTTATCGCGTCGCCTGCAAGCAATTTGCCGCTCGAGAAACTGCGCGCCGTGGAAGTGCCGAATCCTCGCATGAAAACCATGCTCGCGTGGTACGCGCGGACGGTAGCCGGCACACATCTGCCGGCTGAAGTGATCGACTCGTGGGCGCGGCTCATCCCGGCTGAAAAGCGCGCGCAGTGGCGCCGCGACGCTGACGAAGCCGATGCGGCGGGTTAGCGGCCGGTTCAACGCGCTCTCTCCGGCAGGCTCGGGCAACAATCTGCCGGGTGCGGAAGGCTTGCGAGTGAAGTTTTGAACGAGAACAACTTTCGATGCAGTTAACCGAAACGCAGATACAGATCCGCGATCTTGCAAGACGCTTCGCCGACACCGAAGTCGCGCCGTATGTACACGATTGGGAGCAGGGTGATGGGGTACCGCGCCCGGTGCTGCAACGTATGGGTGAACTTGGCCTGATGGGCGTTTGCGTCGACCCCGCCTTTGGCGGTTCCGGCGCGGATTTCATCGCCTACATCCTCGCGATGGAAGAGATCTCGGCGGCCGACGGCGGTCTTTCCAATCTCATGGCCGCGAATAATTCGCCGGTAGCGGCCGCGTTGGATCAGAGCGGCAGCGACTGGCAAAAGCGGAACTATCTGACGAAGCTCTGCAGCGGCGAATGGATCGGGTCCATCCATCTGACCGAGCCCCACACCGGCTCCGATGCCGCCGCCATCACCACGCGCGCAACGCGCGATGGCGACGATTGGGTTTTGAACGGGCACAAGGCCTTCATCACCGCGGGTGCGCGCTCCGACGTTGCCATCATCGTGGCTGTGACCGACCCGGACGCCGGCAAGCGCGGTATCTCGACGTTTGTCACCCCCACCGACAATCCGGGCTATAGCGTGCTGCGCAAAGAGCGCAAGCTGGGTCATCGCACCAACGATACCTGTCAGGTCGTGTTCGAAAACATGCGTGTCCCGGCACGCGATCTGCTGGGCGAAGAAGGCCGTGGTTTAGGCATTGCGCTCGCGCATCTCTCGACCGGGCGCATCGGGGTTGCCGCCCAGGCGATCGGCGGCGCGCGCGCAGCGCTCAAAGCGGCGCGGAGCTACGCGGCGGAACGCGTGACGTTCGGCAAGCCGATCGTCGAACATCAGGCGATCGGCTTCATGATGGCGGAGATGGCCACCGACATCGAAGCAGCCAGGCATCTTTGTCTGCACGCCGCTGCGCTAAAGGCTCGCGGCGAACCGTGCGCGCGCGAGGCTTCGATGGCCAAGCTGTTCGCGTCCGAGATGGCCGAGCGGGTCGCGTCGAAGGCGATACAGATCCACGGCGGCGCCGGCTACCTCGAAGATTATGGTGTCGAGAAGATCTATCGCGACGTGCGTGTGTATCAGATCTATGAAGGCACCAGCGAAGTGCAGAAGCTCGTGATCTCACGCATGCTCGATGACATGGAGCTCTAGCCATTGTGAATTGATCTGCCCCGCGCTCAACGGACGCGGATTGTGTTGAGGGCGGGAGCCAGCAACCCAGAGCAACCTTGAGGAGGGCACGTCAATTCATAACGTTTAGGCGGCCGTAGGGCAACGCGCGTCGCGTGCCCTTACCAGGTATCACGGCCTGAGCGTTTGCGGTGGCGTGTGCTCTTAGGGTGGGAGCGCGCCATCCGTCGAGCGATTCCGAATGCGCTCAGTTGGGCCCCGCGGCTTCAGCGGCGGCGATCACCGCGGCACGCGGCTGAATACTGTCATCACCGAGCGCGCGGTCCGTCATCAGGATGCCATCGAGATGGTCCGTCTCGTGCTGCAGCAGTTCGCTCAGGTCGGCTGCCAGTTCGCTCCAGTGTTGCCATTCGCCCGTCTCGTCTTGAAAGCGGATCGAAATGGAGCGGTGTCGTGCGACTTCGACGAGTACGTCGGGTACGCTGAGGCAGTCGTCCCAAAGCCTAAACGTCTCGGCGCTTCGCCACACGATCTCCGGATTGAAGATTGGAAAGCAACCGTCGCCCAGGTTCGCGACGATGAGCCGCTTGGCGATACCGAGCTGCGGTGCCGCGATCGCGCGGCCAAACCCGTGCTGCGCACGAAATGCGTTCAACGCGTCGGCGAGCGCTATCACGTCTCGCTGGTGTGTCGGGCTCGCCGCGTCTACAGCCGCCGCGGTTTCGCGAAGCCGCTCGTCACCCTCGATCAGGATCTGGCTCAGTGGATCGACGTTTGTCATGTCATCCGCCCGTTCTGGCCGTCGCCAGCAGTTTCGCAGCCTCCGCCGTATCTGCAAACACGCGCGTGAACTGACGCGGTGCCCGCCGCTTGCGCAGGCATTGCGTGTCTGCGTGCAGGTAGCTGAAACCGAGGGCGCGGCGCGGTTGTCCCGTTCCATTGACACCTGAGCGGTGCCAGACGTGGTTATGCAAAACGATGACCTCGCCAGCGCGGGCCGGCAGCTGCACCTTGCGAGACTCGGCGTCTTTTTCCTCCAACGACGTGGCCTGCACGGTTCCTCCTTCCCGGCTCGCGAGGCCCGAGCGATGGCTGCCCGGCAACACTTCCACGCAGCCGGCATCAGCTCCTGCATCATCCAACGCAGTCCAGAGCTGCAGACACGGCGACCGGTTGATCCCCCAAAAACGCCCGTCGTCCTGATGCCAGGGCAGCACCGTGCCGCCGTGCGGCGCCTTGTTCCAGAGCACCGCGCGGTAGAGCAATGCCGGCACGCCCAAGACTTCGGCCGCGATACGTCGAAACAGCGGGTTTTCGATCCAGGCGCGGAAGTGACCGTCGCGTTCCAGCCCTTCGAGCTTGCGATAAGCGAGCGACGGTCCGACCCACCCGGCGCCGTAGGTCAGGTCTTCGTAACGGCCGCTTGGAGCATCGTGTTGAAAGAACATCCCTTGATGGCGCACCTCGCCCGTCATCAGGCGCCGCGCCTGCTCGCGAAGTGCAATGAGGCCGCGATCCGAAAGCTGCACCCCGAGCCGTGCATAGCCGTGCGTCCGGTAATGTTCCAGCGCCACGTCGAGCGGTTGGCTACTCGCTGGAGCCGTTAACCAGCCGTCGCCAGACATCACTTGCTGACCAGCGCGTCGATGTCTGCGATGGCTTCGACCTCAGCCTCGGCCAGCGAGGCCCACGCGCGCATCGCCGCGTCGCTTCGCACCGCCGCGCAATAGGCCGAGGCAACTTCGCCGAGGGCAATGTTATAGGTTGTGAAGCGGGACACCACCGGTGCGAACATCGCGTCTGCGATCGAGAATTGGCCGAACAGAAAGTCTCCGGACCCGCCAAATCTTGCCCGGCACTCAGCCCACAGTGACTCGATTCGCGCTATGTCTGCTTTCGTTTCCGCGCTGAGCTGAGGTGCCGCACCACGCGCACGCATGTTCATCGGCAACTCGCCCCGCAATCCCGAGAAGCCCGAGTGCATTTCCGCCGCACATGCGCGAGCTACCGCGCGCGCGTGTTCATCATCCGGCCAGAGCGACGGATTGCGCTCGGCCAAGAATTCGCAGATGGCGAGCGAATCCCAGATCGTCAGATCTTGAACGACCAGAACCGGTACCTTCCCGGCCGCTGACCACCGTTGAATGGCGGCACTGCTCGCGTCGGTTCGAAGCGGGATCACCGTCTCTTCGAAATCGAACCCCGAGTGGCGCAGCACGAGGCCTGCGCGCAGCGACCAGGATGAATAGTTGCGGTTGCCGATGATGAGTTGCAATGGGTTACATCCCGGGTCGTGCCGTTGACCCACACCAGAGCCAGAGTTGTGAGTATAAATGCCGGCCGTGCCGAAGTGAGCGCGATTCCGCGCGTGGGGTCTTGATTGGAAGTGTCCGAACCGTAGCGCGAGTGCCTACGAGCTGTAGGAATCCAATCAGTTGGCTTGAGTTGACTATGCGTCGCGCAGTACCAATGCCAAGTTATTTCGTCTGGTGATGGCCACGACTGTTCACCCTTGCCGCAACCAACAGGTATGGTAGCGCCACGCAGATATCGCAGTAGCGAACCATCTGAAGCAAGCGGAGATTAAGCGTGGAGCAGACCAGGATCGTTACCTCGGGCGGTCACCCGGTGTGGGTGGCTGGTGCACCGGGGCCAACCGTTATTTTCGTGCACGGCGTGTTAATGGACCACCGCATGTGGTCGGCAACCGTTGCCGCGTTGGGTGACCGGTATCGGGTTTGCTGTATCGACATGCTGGGCCACGGTGACGCCAACGACCCCCCTGGTGAACGAACGTTAAGTGACTTCGTAAACCAGGTAGCCGAAGTGGTCGAACAGTTCTCTGACCACGGCAAACCCGTATTGGGCGGGTTCTCCATGGGCGGCATGGTTACGCAAGGTTACGCCGTAGCGCATTCTCAGAATCTTGCCGGCGTCGTCATCTTAAACGCCGTATATGAGCGGAACGAAAAAGAACAGAACACCGTGCGTGAACGCTCGCAGGCGATGAGCGATGGCGGCGTGCAGGCGGCCATCGACTCTGCCAACGCGCGATGGTTCGTATCCGCCGACCGCCAAGACCAGCCGGAACTGGTCGAAGCGACATTGCAATGGATGCGCGACGGCGACTTCAGTTCGAAGGTGAAAGCCCATCGCGTCTTCTCCCGCGGCGATATCGAGCTTGCCGGCAAGCTTGGCCAAATCCGGTGCCCCGCGCTCGTCATGACCGGCGATGGGGATGGCGGTTCTACGCCTGCAATGGCGGAGCGAATGGCTGCCGCGATCCCCGATGCGCAGTTGCACGTGCTCGACGGTCAGCGCCATATGATGCCCGTACTGGACGCCGAGCGAGTGAATCCCATCATCCGGCGCTTTTTGGATGAGAAGTGCTTCGCGAGTTGAAGTGCTGAACGTTGCCGGCGGATCCCCTCACGCCAACATGGAGCGGGCGACACCGCTTGATTAAATTCCAACACGGTAAGGATCTTTCATGACCGCCCGTTTCGATCCGAAGGCCGCGGCCGAAGCCATTGCAAAGGCGTGGCGAACCGGCGCTAAGCTGGGCGTCTTGGCCGACAGCGCGCTGCCGGGCGATGCTGCCGAGGGGTCCTCTGCGCAGGCGCACTTGCAGCTTGCACTTGGTGATGAGGTCGTCGGGTGGAAGCTCGCCGCCACCAGCGTGCGCGGACAACGGCACATCGGTGTGGATGGCCCGTTGCCCGGCCGGCTGTTTGCGCGGCGCGTTGTTGGTGACGGTGCCGAGGTGTCGATGGATGGAAACGGGATGCTGGCGGCTGAGTGCGAGTTTGTGTTCAAGCTGCGGCGCGACCTGGCGGCGCGGGACGCGCCATACACAGAAGCTGAAGTTCTCGACGCGGTAGGAGCCCTACACCCTGGCCTCGAATTACCTGATTCACGATTTACTGACTTCGCAAGTGCAGGGGCACCGCAACTGCTGGCCGACAATGCGTGCACGCACTGGATGGTTATTGGTGCGGCCGCGCCTGATAAGTGGCGTTCTCTCAACCTCGCAGCTCATCGCACGCAGCTCAAGAGGAATGGAGAGGTGGTGACGCAGGGTACGGGTGAGGATGTGCTCGGCAGCCCGCTTACCGCCCTGACGTGGCTTGCCAACCAGCATGCCAGTCTTGGCTGCGGCCTTCAAAACGGGCAGTTCGTAACCACGGGTGTGACCGGGGATCCGAGTCCTTGCCAGGCGGGAGATCGGTTGGTGGCTGACCTGGGTGACCTGGGTTCTGTTTCAGTGGCGCTGTGTCGGTAGCGCTGGTCGAATCGATGTCCCAAGACCTACGTACTCAAAATTGAGTAGGTGTGCTGATTACGGTCGATTTCTCTCCGTTTCTGTACTCGAAATGGAGTATTGAGAGATTTCTGTGCTTCCACGGGCACCAAGATTTGGGTAGCCCTCACAGGTGTGTTCGTCGAGGTTGAGATATCAGGCTGGTAATATTCTTTGCGACCGGCCCGGTGGGCTTACGGCCGTGAGAAAGGCGCGACGTGCTATACGGACCAATACCGCGTTACAACACGGAGGATGTGGGAAATGAGTGCTACATGGACCATTACCGCGTTACGACGCGGGCTTAGGCCGTCCGATACCTGTTCGGCGTCACTGTTGCCCTGCTGGTGTTACCCACAAACCGTGGACAGGTTCATGGATGAGGTCTGCCGCTCGAACGCGTCTGGACTGACGTAGTCCAGGCTTGAGTGACGACGCTGTCGGTTGTAGAAGATTTCGATGTACTCGAAC
>JBCCEJ010000111.1:0-12392 GCA_039030335.1 Pseudomonadota bacterium
ACACGTCGGGCCCGCTGTCGTTCATGGATATCTACGACAAGATGTGCTTCACCGTGTCGTCGGCCGGGGGGCGCCGCGGTGCCCAGATGGGCACGTTCGACATCGGTCATCCCGACATCATGGACTTCATCCGCGCGAAGCGGGAGGACGGCAGACTCCGACAGTTCAACCTGTCGCTGCTGATTTCGAACGAGTTCATGGAAGCGGTGCGGCGTGACGACCAGTGGACGCTCGCATTTCCACTCACTCGCGAGGAGATCGAAGCCGACGGTATCGATGTCGAAGACGCGAACACCGTGATCTGGCGTGACTGGCCCGTGCAGGAAGGTTACGTCACAAACGACGGCGGGGAAGTCGCCTGCAAGATCTACCGCCGGCTACCAGCACGCCGGGTATGGGACAGCATCATGTCGTCCACATACGATTTTGCCGAACCCGGCTTCATCCTGATCGACGCGATCAACGAGATGAACAACAACTGGTTCTGCGAAAACGTGCGCGCGACCAATCCGTGTGGTGAACAACCGTTGCCTCCGTACGGCGCCTGCCTGCTCGGGTCACTCAACCTGACCCGGTTCGTGCGCGATCCGTTCACGAGCGACGCCCAGTTCGACTGGGATGAGTTCAACCATGTTGTCGCGATCTTCACGCGGATGCTGGACAACGTAGTTGAGATCAATGGACTGCCGCTCGAACAACAACGCGAAGAGATTCTGCGTAAACGCCGTCACGGGATGGGGTTCCTGGGGCTCGGCTCGACGCTCGCCCTGCTCGGCCTCCCGTACGGCTCAGCGGCATCGCTCGAGTTTACCGAGGAAGTCAGCAAGCAGATGGCACTGACCGGCTGGAAGGTCGCCCCTGGAGCTATCCCGGGAGAAAGGTGCTGCACCGGTCATGGACGAAGAATTCGCCGTTACCGGCGCGATGCTCCGACAACGACCGGAGATGGAAGCGGATGGCTACCGGGTGGGTGATGTCATCAAGGGGCGCGTGCTGCACGCACGGTATAGCCGCTACATGCAGCGTATCGCTGAACTCGATCCGGTACTGGTAAGCGAGTTGGCGAAAGAGGGCGCGCGCTTTACGCACCACACGTCTATCGCGCCCACCGGAACGATTTCGCTGTCGCTTGCAAACAATGCGAGCAACGGCATCGAACCGAGCTTTGCACATCATTACGCACGCAACGTCATCCGCGAAGGAAAGAAGACCAAGGAAAAGGTCGACGTCTTCTCTTACGAGTTGCTGGCCTATCGTGAATTGGTCAACGGTGACGCAACACCGGACGCGTCCGACTCTGACAACGGTTTGCCGGACTATTTCACGGCGTCTGACCAGGTAACGCCCAAGCAGCATGTCGATGTACAGGCGGCCGCGCAGCGGTGGATCGATTCATCGATTTCCAAAACGGCGAACGTACCTACGGAGTTCGCCTACGACGAATTCAAGGATATCTACCTTTACGCCTACGAGCAGCGACTGAAAGGGTGCACGACGTTTCGCTTCAACCCCGAGAACTTCCAGGGCGTACTGGTAAAAGACGAAGACCTGGAGCGCACCACCTATACGTTTACGCTGGCCGACGGCAGCGAAGTCGAGGTGAACGGCAACGAGGAAATCGAGTACGACGGTGAAATGCACACCGCCGCTAATTTATACGACGCATTCAAAGAAGGTTACTACGGAAAGTTCTGACGCGTAGCGCGTCGGGAGAGAAACGCCATGGCCATCAAAATTGATCAGAAGATCGTCAAGTACCGGGTTCGGTCAGATGACGACAATGCGCAGACGCCGGAGCCCACCAGCAACGTCATCCAGATGCACGAGAGACTCGAGCGTCCGGAGATGCTGCTCGGCAGTACCTACAAAATCAAAACCCCGCTTTCGGAACACGCGCTGTACATCACGATCAACGACATCGTGTTGAATGAGGGCACCGAACATGAGCAGCGCCGTCCTTTCGAGATATTCATCAACTCGAAGAACATGGAGCACTTTCAGTGGGTGCTCGCGCTGACGCGAATTATCTCGGCGGTGTTCCGCAAAGGCGGTGACGTCACCTTCTTGGTTGAAGAACTGCGGTCGGTGTTTGACCCGAGTGGCGGCTATTTCAAACGGGGCGGTAAGTTCATGCCATCACTGGTGGCCGAGATCGGTGAGGTCATCGAGTGCCACATGCGCACCATCGGTCTGCTGCCCAGCGAGACGCTGGATGACAACCAGCGCAAGCACATCGAAGAGAAACGCGCCGAAGCGGAAGCTCGTGAGGAGCAGGGCAAGGTTGGCGCAGCAACCGGCGAGGGCTCCGCCGATACGGATAGTGCGTTTCCAGCGTCTGCGACGCTATGTGCCAAATGCCATGTTAAAGCCGTGGTAATGATGGACGGTTGCATGACCTGCCTCAACTGCGGCGACTCGAAATGTGGGTGAAACCGGGCTGGTTGGGACCAGCTCAGAACTGAATACTTCCAAGCCAGTCGGGGTGGGAAGAGAGAAGTAGCGAAGAATTCACGTGGAGGCCGTGACGGGTGCCGAGAGGGACTTCGGCATTGGCTCGCCGCTTGTCAGCTTCGGCTGGCAGCGGCGAGCAATTTTTTTCGCTTATTCTGGAGCGTAACCCGGTGATGTCCGCCGTGGTTGCGTCGCGGTACGGTGAAAGTTCAGAAGCAACGTTCGCGCAGCGAGTAATGTCGGCCAGACCCGATCCACAGGCCTCCCGGCGAGGGACACTTGAGACAGCGCACCTCGCGAAGGCGATCGCCGGTCGGGTACGGTCGCCGCTGGATCAGCCTGGACTTGGCCCCCGTACAGCGCGAGGATAACCGCACGTCGCGAATCTAAGGATTCGTTCTGGCAACTGCTATCGAGGGTGGCGCCACAGTCGATGCCGCAGTCCGCTCCAGTCTGGAAACCGCTGATACTCCTGGTCGACGACTCGCCGACGCATGTAGCAGTGGTTCGTCAGGCGCTCGAGAAAGCGGGATATCGCGTTTCGGTTGCGGCAACCGGTCGGCAGGCCTTGCAGCTGACACGCGAACTCGGACCAGATCTGCTACTGATGGACGTCGTCATGCCGGATATGAACGGTTATCAGGCGACGCGCAAGCTGACCCGTTCGAAAGTAACCGCACACATACCGGTCATACTCTCGAGTTCCAAGAATCAGGAAAGCGATCGCGTCTGGGGATTGCGCCAGGGCGCCGTCGACTACATCGTCAAGCCATTTGATGAGAAGGACCTACTGCGGCGAGTCGCTCACGCGCTGGAACGCGCGGCTGCCTCCGAGCAGCGCTATGCGAACAGCGCCGAGGATTGAACCGTCGCGGGCGCTGCTCTCAACTACACCTACATCACTTCCAATGACGGCCTTGAGGCGGCGGCGAATCGCTGGCAAGACGTCGAGGTGATCGGGCTGGATACGGAGTTCATCCGGGAACGCACTTATTATCCCGCGGCCGGTCTCGTGCAGTTGCAGGCAAGGGATGAAACCTTGCTGATCGACCCGGTATCGTGCACCCATCTCGATCCGCTACGCGAGTTGCTGGGCAACCCGCGCTGCCTGAAGCTGGTGCATTCGGGCAGTGAGGACATGCAGGTCATGGCGGCATTATGTGATGTCGAGCCGCAGCCGTTGTTCGATACTCAGATCGGTGCGGCCTTCAGCGGGATCGGCCACGGACTCGGTTACCACCGGCTGGTGAAAACCATCGTGGGCATCGAACTCGCCAAGGACCAGACACGCTCGAACTGGTTACAGCGACCCCTCAGTCCGAAGCAGTTGAGCTACGCCGCGCTCGATGTCATTCATCTTCCGAAAGTCTACGCAGAACTCGAAGCTGCCTTGGCAACGCGAGGCTTTCGTCACTGGTGTGACGAGGAATGTCGGCGCGCAAACCATCCGGCCGGGCAAATGCAGGACCCGCGGCACGCCTTCCGGCGCATCAAGAATGCGAGCCGTCTCAAAGCCGCGGAACAGCACCGCCTGAGAAGTCTGGCCAGCTGGCGCGAAGAGTACGCTCGCAGGCAGAACGTGGCCCGAAACCATATCGCGAAAGACGCCGCACTGCTCGAACTGGCGCGTCGGCCGCCGCGCAGTCAGGCCGAGCTGCGCGGCAGCGATGTGCTACACCCAGTGGCCATCCGGCGCTTTGGTGCAGCGCTGCTGGCAGCCGTCGAGGCGCTGCCGGCGGAGTCGAGCGCCAACCCGGTGTCACCACTGGTAGAGTCGCTCGACAACGACCGGGTCGCTGCTAAGATCCCGGTCTTGAATGAGTTCGTGCAGGCTCGGGCGCTCGAGCTGGACCTGCCGCCGACCTTACTCGCCAGAAAGCGCGACCTTGAATGGCTTGCCCACGACCCGACCTCGTCGGTGGACGGTGCTGGCCTGCCCAATGCACTATTGACCGGATGGCGACTCGAGGCCCTGGGTGCCGACCTGCGAGCGCTCGCGATGGAGGGCTCATGAATACTACAAAGCGCCTCCGCAGACTCACAGCGCGATGCCCGGTATCCGGCCGGAGTTCAGGGATACGCCGCCGCTCGCTGTTGGCTTGCATTGTGTTGGTATGGACGATGCTGCTGTCCGGACCAACGGCAGCCCAGTCGCTGTTGCCCACCGGATTCGGGACGGTCAACATAGGCGCCGCCTGGGACGAAGTGTCGGCCGGCTTCGATTTCAGGGACCTGTCCGACGCGTCCACGCTGCTGGAGCGATTGAACCAGGAATGCGGATACAAAACGGCACTGGTCAACTCGGATGATGGCGACCTGTTGATTACGGTGAACGACTTCATCGTCACGGATTTGAGCTACGCGACCCCGCTGGAACCCAACTCCGACCTTATGGCGGTCGCCGACCTGGTCATGCAGACCTACGGACAGCCGAAGTCGGCGACGATGCGTGACGCAATCGGCAAGGCAACGCTGGATCGAGCTCGGGTCAGTCACATCGAACTACGCTACGACGCGAAGAATCCGGTGACCTTTTATATCAGCGGGGCGGCCGTATGGCAGTATCAGATCAACGTGCAGTACGCCCAGAAACGTTGGCATCAGAACAAGAACACGCGTTGTGCGCGCCAGCGAGCCAAGACATTGCGAGCCGCCGCGAAGGCCAAGCCGACGCAACCGAAGGATGACGACCAGTAACAGGGGCGCGCGGGTGCTCTAAAGCGCTCTTCCCGCCACCGTGCCGATCAGGCAGGTGTCCGTGCAGTTGGTGATGCGCACGCGCTGCATACCTTCCAATGACGCTCTGGCATCAGGTAGCTCTACGCGAAGGTAAGTATCGGTCAATCCACCGATAACGGGCTGTCCGGCCCGCGTGCTAGCCTCCATCAGGACATCGACATCCCGACCGACGTAAGCCGTTCGGAATGCGTGAGCTTTGTCGCTGGACAGGCGTTTCAGTGCGCGGACCCGGCGCTTCTTGATATCCGGTTGCACCTGGTCACCGAAGCTCTCTGCCTCAGAGCCTGGCCGGACCGAATAGGTGAACGGATGCACGTAAGTGATTGGCCATCGGGTCAACCAGTCGAAAGTCGCCTGAAAATCGCCATCGCTTTCTCCCGGAAATCCGCAGATGACGTCGGTGCCAAATCCAAACTCTGGAATGAGTTCCTGGATACGATTCACCAGCCGGTCGAAGTCTTCGACCTGGTAGCGGCGGCGCATCCGCGTCAACACCGTGTTGCTTCCGCTCTGAAACGGAATGTGGAAATGGTTTGCGAACCTCGCCGAATCGGCCATGAGCTCCAGCAGTTCGTCCGTGACGGTGGACGGCTCGATAGAAGACAACCTCAGGCGCTCGAGACCCGGAAGGCTGAGAAGCCGCGTTGCCAGTTCCGGAAGCAGACGCCGTCCCACGAGATCGATACCGTAGTCACCGACATGCACGCCCGTCAGCACGATCTCCGGATAGCCGCCATCGATGAGTTCGCGAGCCTGGTCCAGGACCTTGCCCATGTCGCGGCTGCGCGAGATGCCACGCGTTTGCGGAACGATGCAAAAGGAACACTTTTCGTTGCAGCCCTCCTGCACTTTCACGAACGCCCGGGACCGATCCATCATCTCCGTGATCGGTACTTCCAGGAACTTTGTCGCATCGGAGACCGGCGAGACCGCGACCCGTCCGCCTCCGGGCTCCGCGTCCCGGAGTTCGACCGCGATGCGGCCGCGGTC
This sequence comes from Pseudomonadota bacterium, assembly GCA_039030335.1. Lineage (GTDB taxonomy): Bacteria > Pseudomonadota > Gammaproteobacteria > HK1 > HK1 > JBCCEJ01. The sequence goes on from JBCCEJ010000111.1 coordinate 6,181, forward strand.
CGCCGCGCCCAGCACCACTGAGACGCCGGGCAAAGCGGCGATCTCCTGACTTGCCCGCTGTGCGTAACATCCGGTTACGACGATCCGGGCGTCCGGATGTTCTTTGGCGAGCCGTCGGATGGTTTTACGCGCAGTGGCATCAGCTCGAGCCGTCACGCTGCACGTATTGACGACGTAGATGTCGGCGTCTTCGCGCATCCCGACGGTGCGGTATTCACCTTCTTCCTCGAGCAGGGTGCGCATCGTTTCGGTGTCGTACTGATTCAGACGGCAGCCGAATGTGCAGAACGCGACGCGCTTGGAGTTGGACGGCATGCTTGGAGCTACGCGTTACGGAGGGTGGCCGTAAGGCCAGGGACAGTCATTATAGGCAGAGTCGCGGCACCCGCCTTCCCCCGCGAAAGTCGGCTTCGACTACTCCGGGCCCGGCAGCCTTCCGAAAGCCTTGAAGATGCCCGTGCAGCGGGCAAAAAAATGCGCTGGTCAGGCATTAGGATTGCCTGATACCAGCGCCAACAGGAGGAAGCACCGTATCGTCAGCGCGCCGCTCGCGGCTCACTGAGAGTTCATGCATACACGGGGTCCAGATGGAGTCCTGCATGCCAAATTCAAGTCGCGCCCGCGCTCTCGGAACAGTTCGGGCGCAGACCGCTTCAGGTCGCCTCGACGCGGCGCTTTTGCGCTGTCCGTTACGACCTGATGTTGCGTTGCAGCATACGAGAATCCGGTCATGAATACAAGTCGATTTAGTCACGATTTTCACTTTCCGCTGCACTGCAACACGGCCGGATTCCGCTCAAATGTGCACGGCAGAAATCCGGTCATGGCGCACGCAGACTTCGAACAGGCAGACGCCGCATAGCCGGTTTCAGGGTTACAGGCTATGCTTCAACGCTTGAGCTTGAGCGTGGAGAGCGCAGCACGTCATGAGCACGATGCCGGAAAAAGTCGGCAAATACGAAATCATCGAAGAGATCGGCCGCGGCAGCATGGGCGCGGTCTACGCTGCCCACGATCCGTTCTCGGACCGCAAGGTGGCACTGAAGATCTCGCACCCGGAAAAAATCCAGGAAATGGGGGCGCAGCGCTTCCGCAAGCTGTTCTTTAACGAGGCACGCGCGGCGGGGGTCCTGGATCACCCGAACATTCTGCGCATATTCGACGCCGACATGGATGGCGACATCTGCTATCTGGTCATGGAACTGGTGCACAGCGCGATGACGCTGGAGGGTGCCTGCAAGCCCGAAGGCCTGCTGAGTCTCCGCGAGGTGGTCGGCATCATCTACAAGCTCGCCAAGGCCCTCGACTATGCACATCGCGAGGGCGTCATTCACCGCGACATCAAGCCGAGCAACATCCTGCTGACGCGCGAGCGTGATGTGAAGCTCGCCGATTTCAGCATCGCGCTGGTCAATCGTGGCGACATCAACGCTACTCAGTTCACCGGATTCATGGGCTCTCCGCTGTACATGTCACCGGAGCAGATCCGCGAAGAGTCCATCGACTGTCCCAGCGATATCTTCTCGCTCGGTGTGGTGATGTACCAGTTGCTGACCGGCCACCATCCATTCCGCGCTGGCTCGCTCGGCGCGGTCTACGAGAAGATCACCAACGAGGATCCCCCGGCCATCAGTGACTACCGGCGCGATCTACCTGACGGCATCTCTTACGCGCTGAAACGAATGCTGAAGAAGCTCCCGAGCCAGCGTTACGCAGCCGGCCTGGATCTCGCGGCAGACCTCGCGGTTATCTTCGAAGATCTTGACCATGTAGAAACCGAGGATGCCCTCCGTGAGCGCTTCGGGACACTGAAAAACCTGGGATTTTTCAAGGGCTTCGACGATCGCGATCTGTGGGAACTCATTCGCGCGTGCGACTGGGCGACGTACCAGGCCGGCGACACCATCATCAGCGAAGGCGAGGAAGACAACTCGTTTTACATCGTGCTCGGCGGCGTCGTTTCAATCGAAAAGAACGGTCACGGTGTCGACAAGCTGCCAGAAGGTGCCTGCTTTGGTGAAATGGGCTATCTGACCAACGCTAAACGTACCGCAACGGTGCGCGCGGGCACTGATGTCACCCTGATGCACGTCAATGCCGCGACGCTGGATCGGGCCGCCGAAGACACTCAACTCCGGTTCCTGAAGGTGTTCGTCCGCACGCTAATCAAGCGTCTTTCGGATACCACCGCCGCGCTGACCCAGCTGAACCCCGTGTGAACGCGAAGACGCAGCGCTGACCAATGCGGGCAGAAATAGCGTTCCAGTGCGCTATGCCGCAGAAATCACTGCCGCGCGGCGCTACACTGTCGACATGAATGCGGCGCCCACATCGCCTGCCATCAGAATGCGTCCCCAGTCGGCGCAACGGGCAAAACCGGGTCAGCGGTCCGTCGCCGGCACGTTGCTTCTGGCCGCTGTACTGTTGGCGGGATTGTCATCAGCCGCGCAGTCTCCGGCGCAAAGCGGGGCGCCCGCGCCCTTTCACACGCTCACCTCCAACTTGCTGGTCCATTGCCAGCAGCCAGACGTCGCCACACTCGAATGTGACTACCGCCAGGTGGGCGCAATCGCCCCTGGAGCCGCCGAGGCGCGCATGGGCGAGCTCGAACTTCCAAATCCGGAAGTGTTTGAGTTTCCTCAACCGGGTGCATCGTCTGCGGTGCTGTTTCTGATCGACACCAGCGATCCGAACCGGGGCTCAGCCGTTCGGGCAGGCATCAAGCATATCCGGCAGATCATCGACGCCGGACGCGGGCATCACAGTTTCGGCATCGCAACTTTCGACAGCAACCTGAACGTCGTGGCTGAGCCCGGAACACTCGCCGAGGGTCTGGAATCCGCGCTCAAGGGCATTCGTGCGACGGGCCGGACCACGGAACTCTACCGGAACGCGCTCGCCGCCGTTCGGTACCTGAACACGATCGGTGCCGATCGCAAATCCCTTGTCATCCTGTCGGACGGTTTGGCCGAAGATCGCGCCTACTACCACGCTGACGTCGTACGCCTGGCGCTTGGCAGCGGCGTCACCATCGACGGGCTTGGATACCCACGGTCGGTCTCCCTGTCGGTGGGCCTGCAGACGCTGCGCCGGCTGGCTGAGGAAACTGGCGGCCGGTTCGTCGAAGGCAATACGCGCTTTCAGTTGCCCAAGACGTATCTCACCACACCGTTCACGAGCAGCGATTCAGGCGGAACTCTGCTTCTGGACCTGACATCGGCCATCGATGCCGGCGCGAGCGGGGCCGCCACTGTGCAGCTCGAATGGCCGGTTGGAACCTCTCGCGAGCGCATCGCCGTACCGGTGCAGTTGCCACCGCCACCACCGCCTCCCGCGCCCGCGGTCGTCGTGCCGCCAGACGCCGTTCAGTCGCCGGCGGTGAGTGCCGTGGAAGAAAAAGCTCGGCCCGCCGAGGCAGATGACGGGGCACGCAGCACGCCAGCCGCCGGAGACCGCAGTGCCGATGCTGCAGCTGCAGACGCAGACGCAGCTACAGATGGCGACGAATCCGGGGTTTCTGAACCGGCCGCAAACAGCGCGGCAGAGCAGTCTTCCGAGAGTGACGTGGGCGTCGCACCCGACGAGGAGACCGGCCCTGCCGCGGACGCTGCCGCGAACGTCCGGAGCAACGCAGCAGATGCCGGCACGAGCTTACCCCCGTCATCGACGACTCAGGCCAAGGACAGTGGCAAAGCGTCTGGACCGCCGTTGAAGCTCGGCGCCGACGCGCCGTTCGGCGGCCTCGACGTACTGTCGGACTGGCTCTGGCTGGTCGTGCTGGTGCTGGCCGTCACATTGATCGGCCTCGTATGGGCGCTGATAGCGGTTCTGCGGCCTCGCCGACAGGGCGCAGCCCCCAGCGCTGAACGGCCAACCAGCGTCGCGGAGCTGGCAACTCAGGACGACCGCGAAGTCTACGCCTACCTGGAAGGCGTCGATGACGACGCGCGTTATCCGATCACGAGCGCTGCGTTCCGGGTCGGTCGTCATGCCGACAACGAGTTGCCGATCCACGATCCGAGCATTTCAAGGCACCACGCTCAAATTCACCGGAAGCGCGATGGCACGTTTACGATCGCCGACCTGGAGTCAATGAACGGTGTCTTCGTCAACGACGAGCGGGTGCAATCGGCCGCGCTGTCCGAAGGTGACCTCATCGAACTGGGTGACGTCAAACTGCGCTTCACAATGCTGGCGGCGGATCCGCTGGGTGGCGACGAAACCGTCATGGTCCGCACGCATATGCCGGGCAACATGACGACCGCCGCGTGAGCCGTTGCCCCCGACCGGCCCGCTGACTGCTCTGGCTGCCTGTTCAAATCCGAGAACTGTCGATGCAAACGCTTGCGCCCGCTGATGCCCGATTCGTCGCCGGACGCCGCAGGGTGTGCCGCTGGTGGCCTGCCTTTCTGGTCATTGCGTTGGCAGCCGTGGGGGTCGCCGCAGGCGCCCTACTCCAAGCCGTTCCGGAACTCGCCGACCCTACAAAGACGTTCGAGGCCGCGTTGCTCGGGCAGTTGAGTGATGCCGTCGCCCAGCGCCTCGCAGCGATCGGCATCATCAGCACCCTGGCAGCGCTGCTCGCCGTCACCGGGGCAATTCTCGTCAGCGTCGGCCGGCAAGTGACCGAAAGACGGCTGCTGCGCATTCTGAGCACCTGGCACTGATTCGCAGTGCCCGCGACGTACGCCAGCCGTCCGCACGCGGCTTAGCGCTGCTTCCGGCGCGCGGCATCCAGGGCCTCAAGTTCGCGCAGTTCAGTATCGCTGAAGCCGCCTTGCAGGCGGGCGGCAGTTGCGAATGGCGGCTTCGGCGGGGTCGGCAACTCCGTGCGGATCAGCTCGAGAAACGTGGCCTCCGGCGGCAGGCCGCGCGTCTCACAACACCATTGAAACCACCGGCTGCCGACGGCCACGTGTCCAACCTCGTCGCGCGCGATCACGTCGAGAATCGCAACGCCCCGGCGATCGTCTATCGACTCGAGGCGCGAGCGCATCTGCGGTGTAACGTCGAGACCGCGCGCCTCCAGCACCCTCGGCACCAGCGCCATTCGCACCAGTGGATCACCGGCCGTACGCTCCGCCATCGCCCACAGGCCGTTGTGAGCGTCGAAGTCCCCGTACGCGAACCCGAGTTCCTCGAGATAGGTGCGTACCAGCGAAAAATGGTGGGCTTCTTCCGACGCTACGCGGATCCAGTCCGCATAGTAGCTGAACGGCATGCCCGCGAACCGGTGTGCGGCGTCCAACGCCAGATTGATCGCGTTGAACTCGATGTGTGCGACAGCGTGCAGCAGGGCCCCGTGGCCAGCCGGAGACCCGATCCGGCGTCTTGGCACCTGCCCCGGATGCACGAGCCGGGGGCGGGCCGGCCGGCCCACGGGCACGGGCTCGAGCGCAGCGTCGGCGTCGTTCGTCAGCTCATCGCGCCTGAGCGCCTGCCAGAGCTGACGAGCAGCACGTGCCTTGTCCCGGGGAACGGTTACGGCCAGCGCGGCCCCCGCGCCTGCCCGCGCGCCGTCTAATGCCATTGCCATTCCAGGATCCACCCCAGCTCGTCCGGACCTGCCATGTAAGTCTGCGACACGTATATCCCCGGCACTGCGATCACGGCATCCCCGGCCTTCAGCAGTGGCCAGAAATCCCGGTTCCACGGTGGAACTCCATGCGTCTGAAACAACTTCTTCATGCTCTGATGACGGACGCCGTCGTGCATGACGCAGCGGTCACCCGCGACGCGGTAAGCCACTGAGACCTCGCCTGAGTCGAACCATTTGCGCGCGACCCCTGCCCCCACCGCTGCCGTTGCCAGCAAAGTCCCGTTCGCCAACTCCAGTGACTCGGGGGGAGCCCAATCACCGGGCGGAGTCGAACGACTCTGGCGCGGCGCAACGACGAAGACATCGTCGCGGTAACACCGCACCTGCATGCCATCGATGGCGCACGTAGGACTGCCGGCCGATCCCCGCAGCGCAGATACCAAGCCTTCAAGCCGTCGGGCAGGCAGCGCCCGCAACCCACGCTTCGCAAGCCAGTGGCGCAACACCAACGCTGCCTGCGCAGGGTCGAGGGTGGCTAGCCGCAGACGCGAAAGCGTTCCCCGACACTGGCCCGCGACATCCGCTTCGAGCGCACGCGCCGTGCGCGCCAGCTCGCGAGCACTCGCCCGATGTAGTTTTGCACTCCGCGCCAGGGTGCGGTCCATGGCCGGCC
>JBCCEJ010000112.1:0-12310 GCA_039030335.1 Pseudomonadota bacterium
GCCGATCCATGTACCATCTTGTGGACGAATGTAAGCAGCTGATTGCCCACCACAACTTACAAGTTCATTTCACACATGTACCACGAGCATAGAATGTGGGTCGAGAATACGCAGAACCGATTTTTCACCGAACAGGGTCGGACAGGTACTGACGCGGAAGTCGATCGCTTTGGTCTTGGATAGCTTCAGCTTGATGCGGCCATCCTGCGGAACCCGGCGTTCTGACACGTCGAGACGCGCCATGACCTTGATGCGCGACGATATCTTCATCGCGAGCTGTAGCGGTGGCCGCGCAACCTCTGTCAGGACACCGTCGATACGGTAGCGCACCCGGCAGAACTTTTCGTAGGGCTCGATGTGAATGTCGGAGACGCCTTTTTTGATGGCGTCGACCAGAATCTTGTTGACGAAGCGTACGACCGGTGCATCGTCTACGTCGGAAGCACCACCGTCATCATTCGGGTCGGACTCCTCAGCGACCTCGAGATCGTCGAGATCCTCGAGGTCGTCGTCTCCCACCATGTCCGACATCGACGAGTCGGCCGCTTCGAGCGTTTTGTCGATAGTGGCGGAGAGCTTGTCCTCCTCGCAGACGATTGCCTCAACCGTCGTGCCGGTGGCGAAGCGGATTTCTTCGAGTGCGGACAGGTTGGTCGGATCCGCGACGCCAACGAACAGACGGTTGCCGCGTTTGTACAGCGGCAATGCGTGGTGTTGCCGGATCATCTTCTCGTTGACGAGCTTGACCACGTCGACGTCGATTTCCAGCGCCGCGATGTCGACCAGCGGTGTACCGAATTCCTCGGCCGCCGCCTGCGCTATTTCGCGCGCCGCGCCGAGCTTGTTGGCGATCACGTACGTGACGAACGGAACGCCTTCTTCCTGTGCAGACTGCGACGCTTGTGCCGCGGCGTCTTCTTCCAGGAGCCCGTCCAGCACCAGTTTACGAGCCAGACCACCAAGATGGATCCGATCGGAGGTAACGGCCATATTGCGCTCTTCCTGCTGAGTCCGGCCCATGGTGCCGGACCTTAATACCCGCAGATATAGTAGCGGCTTTCAGTTCAGATTGACACTGAGCCGGCGTTGGCCCGATGCCTCGCAACTGCCTGGGGTGCCGGACATTTTCCGGAGCGCACCAGGCGGCCTCGCGAGCGTCGCGCGGGCCGCCGCCGCGATGGTCGAACCGTCCGTTCAGCCACTGAGCTGTAAGGTTCCTTCGTGCACTCCGACATGCACGATATCGCCGGCTTTGAACCGCCCGGCCAGAATGTCTCCGGCGAGCGGGTTTTCCAGCAGCTGCTGGATCGCCCGCTTCAGCGGACGCGCCCCGTAGACCGGGTCGAAACCCGCCTCCGCGAGGTGTGCGAGGGCCTCTTCGTCCATGGCCAGATCGAGGTCGCTCGCGACCAGCCGCGCCCGCAGATTTTCGAGCTGGATGCGTGCTACAGCCTCGATGTGCTCGCGCGCCAGGGCATGAAACACCACCAGTTCGTCGATGCGGTTGATGAACTCGGGTCGGAAATGTCCCGCGACCACTTCGAGCACGGCATCGCGCACATTGTCCGTTCGACCGGATTCCATGTGAGCCTGGATGAGATCGGATCCGAGATTGGACGTCATCACGACGACGGTGTGGCGAAAATCCACCGTACGGCCCTGTCCGTCGGTGAGGCGGCCGTCCTCGAGCACCTGCAAAAGGATGTTGAAAACTTCCGGATGGGCTTTTTCGACCTCGTCCAGCAGTACCACGGAGTAGGGCCGACGACGGACTGCCTCGGTCAGATAGCCGCCCTCCTCGTAGCCTACGTAGCCCGGTGGTGCGCCGATCAGGCGAGCCACCGAGTGCTTCTCCATGAACTCGGACATGTCGACCCTTACGATCGCATCGTCTGATTCGAATAGAAATGCGGCCAGGGCTTTGGTCAGTTCGGTCTTTCCTACGCCCGTGGGGCCCAGGAACAGAAATGAGCCGTTTGGTCGTTTCGGGTCGGCGAGTCCGGCACGCGCGCGGCGAATCGCGTGTGCGATCGCGTTGACGGCTTCATCCTGGCCGACGACCCGCTCGTGGAGTTTCTGCTCCATCGAGAGCAGTTTCTCGCGTTCCCCTTCGAGCATCTTGGTGACCGGGATTCCGGTCCATTTCGAGACGATATGGGCGATCTCGTCGGTGCCGACGGCATTGCGCAGCAGCTGACGACTGTCGGCTGGCCCGGCGTCCGCATCGGCGATCTGCTTCTCCAGCGCCGGGATCCGCCCATGCTGGATTTCGGCCATGCGCGTCAGGTCGCCCGCACGGCGCGCAGTTTCCAGTTCGAGACGGGCCTGTTCGAGGGCTTCCTTGATGTGCTGGGCGTCGTGCAGCGCCGCCTTCTCCGCCTTCCAGACTTCGTCGAGGTCGGCGTATTCGCGCTCCTGTTCCAGGATCTCCTGCTCGAGACGCTCCAGGCGTTCGCGCGACGCGTCGTCTTTTTCCTGACGCAGCGCCTCGCGCTCGATCTTGAGCTGGATAAGGCGCCGGTCGAGCCGGTCCATCGCTTCCGGTTTGGAGTCGATCTCCATGCGAATGGCGCTCGCCGCCTCGTCGACCAGATCGATGGCTTTGTCGGGTAACTGACGGTCACTGATGTACCGGTGGGACAACGTTGCGGCGGCGACCAGTGCCGGGTCGGTGATGTCCACGCCATGGTGTACTTCGTAGCGTTCTTTCAGGCCACGCAGGATCGCGATGGCGTCCTCGACCGTGGGTTCGTCGATCAGTACTTTCTGGAAGCGGCGTTCGAGCGCCGCGTCCTTTTCGATGTACTTGCGGTACTCGTCGAGTGTGGTAGCTCCGATGCAGTGCAGTTCACCGCGCGCCAGCGCCGGTTTCAGCATGTTGCTGGCGTCCATCGCGCCGTCCGCCTTGCCCGCGCCGACGACGGTGTGCAATTCATCGATGAAGAGGATGACCTGACCTTCCTGTTTGGCCAGATCGTTTAGCACCGCCTTCAGACGCTCTTCGAATTCGCCGCGAAATTTTGCACCGGCGATCAGCGCACCAAGGTCGAGCGACAGGAGCCTGCGCCCGCGCAGGCCTTCCGGTACTTCATCGTTGACGATGCGTTGTGCGAGGCCTTCCGCGATGGCGGTCTTGCCAACGCCGGGTTCGCCGATGACAACGGGATTGTTCTTGGTGCGGCGTTGCAGTACCTGGATAGTGCGGCGGATCTCGTCATCGCGCCCGATCACGGGATCGAGCTTGCCCTGTTCCGCTCGCTCGGTCAGATCCACCGAATAACGTTCGAGCGCCTGCCGGTTATCTTCAGCATTCTGATCGGCGACCGTTTCGCCGCCGCGGATCGCATCGACCGCGGTGCCGACGGCGTCTTTGTCCGCGCCGCATCCACGCAGTACCTCGCCGAGTTCCCCCGCCTGCTCACACGCCGCCAGCACGAACAGTTCGGACGACACGAACTGGTCGCCGCGCTCCTGGGCGAGTTTGTCGGTCACGTTGAGCAAACGGGCCAGGTTGTTGGAGACGTTTACATCGCCGCCCGCCCCCTGCACGGTCGGCAGGCGGTCCAGGGCCTGCCCCAGCTGCGAGCGCAGTGCATTCAGATTCACACCGGCGCTGCCGAGCAGGTGCCGAGTGCTGCCGCCTTGCTGGTCGAGCAGTGCCGTCATGACGTGCAACGGCTCGATGAACTGATGGTCTCGTCCTACCGCAAGACTCTGCGCTTCGCCGATAGCGCTCTGGAAGCGGTTGGTCAGTTTGTCCAGGCGCATGCCGCACCTCCATGAATGATGTCCTGATGCATCAGTACGTTAGGGCGCGGCAGGCACCTTCAAGCGGCATCGCTCACGCCGTGTCGCGCGCGGCACGGGCATTTCAATACCGCCTCACGACGCCCGCTAGTCCAACCAGATGAACGATGCCATACGGCCGGTCTGGCCATCCCGGCGGTAGGAGAAAAACGCGGACGTCTCGGTGTAGGTGCAGCGCGCGAGCGCGTAAACGTCTGCGATCCCGGCCCGTGCCAGGCGTAAGCGCGCCAGGCCATGGAGGTCGGCGAGCCAGTGGCCAGGTCGGTTTGCGACGAAACAGCGCTCCGCGTCGGTATCTTCCACGATGAAAGCGGTGCGTACCTCCGGTCCGACCTCGAATGCCTCTGGTCCGATGCAGGGGCCGAGCCAGGCCAGCAGATCGTTCGATTCGAATGCCGCGACAGTGCTTTCGATGACACCAGCGGCGAGCCCACGCCAGCCCGCGTGCGCGGCCGCGACCTGCGTGCCGGCGGCATCGCAGATGAGCACCGGGAGGCAATCGGCGGTCATGATCGCGCAGACGCGACCGCGCTCCGATGTATAGGAAGCGTCGGCCCGATCGTCCTTTCCCACATCTGCGGCGTCGACGCATTTGGTTCCATGCACCTGCGAGAGCCACGCTGGCTCGTCCGGCATCGCAGCTGCCGCGGCGACCAGATGTCGGTTCGCGTTGACCGTTTCCCGGACATCGCCACTCCCGAAGCCGAGATTCAGGCTGCTGAACGGCGCTTCGCTCTGACCACCGCCGCGGGTGGTCGTGAAGGCGCGGACGTTGGCGGGTGCTGGCCAGTCGAGCGCGAGGAGCCCGGGCGCGTCCGATGCGACGCGGCCCGGGTCCGTCGGTGCCGCTTGGCCGTCGCGCGCCTCGTGCCCGCTGCGCCAGGCTGCCGGGGCCTGCACCGGAGCAGCGCGGTCCGGGTGGGACGCACGCGAAGCGCCGGGTGCAGGCGAGCGCGGTTCACTCATTGGCTGGTCTCCGTTGTCGCGTCGAGGGGTCCGAACCCTAACCTAGCAGAGCATGCCGCGTCAGGTACGAATGCCTGCACCGGAGGGTGCTAGCCGGCGCGAAGATGGCCGAGGAGTTGTTCGAGGTCGGTTGGCAGCGGTGCCCTGAACTCGACCTTGACGCCGGTGGCGGGGTGCACGAATGCGAGCCATGCGGCGTGCAGGGCCTGTCGCTCGAATTGCAGCGCGGGGGCCGCGACACTGCGCGGGCCATAGAGCGGGTCGCCGAGTAACGGAAAACCCCAATGCGCTGCGTGGACCCGGATTTGGTGTGTCCGGCCTGTTTCCAGGCGCGCGCGCAGTAGCGTGGCTCCGGCGAGCCGCTCCTCTACGTCGAAGTGCGTCACGGCCTCCTTCCCGCCGCGGGTAACGGCCATACGCGTGCGCTGCGTTGGGTGGCGCCCCACGGGCGCATTGACCGTAGTGCCAGCCGACGGTTCGCCGGCCGCAATCGCCAGATACTGGCGCGTCACTTCCCGTGCCGACAAAGCCGCGACCAGCTGCCGGTGAGCCCGTTCGGAACGAGCGACGGCAAGGAGGCCGGTGGTGTCCTTGTCCAGGCGATGCACGAGCCCCGCCCTGGGCAGGGACCGCAAGTCTGGAAATTGCGCCAACAGGCCGTTCACGAGCGTACCGCTACGGTTACCGGCGCCGGGGTGCACTACCAGTCCGGCCGGCTTGTTCACGACGATGACATCATGGTCGGCGTGCGTGATATCGATTGGCAGCACTTCGGGCTGCCAGCGCAGCGGATCGTCCGGGTCGTCCAATGCCGGGACCATGTCGATGCGCACGGTCTCATCTCCCAGCACTCGCGTCGCGGGACGCACCGTCGCGCCGTCGACCAGGATCCGACCTTCGCGCAGCATCGACTGCACGCGGGCACGCGAGTAATCGGGAACCAGCTGAGCGATGACCGCATCGATCCGGGCACCCTCAGCCGATATGGGAATGCGCACCTCCAGCGCTTCCCGAGATGGCTCGGCGGGCGCTGATGCGCTAACCTTTTCCTTCTGCGTCACCGACTTACAGACTGCTCTTCACGCCGGATGCCGGCACAGGAGATTGAACCCATGAGTCCCACCCTGGCGCCGCGCTCTGCTTCCCGAATGGGCCGACTGGCTCTGGCTGCTCTCGCGCTGGTGTACCTCTCCGGCTGCGGCCTGTTCGGGAAAGAGGAGGATCCGACGCGCAACTGGTCAGAGCAGCGCCTCTACCAGGCCGGCAAGAGCGCCCTGGAAGGCGGCGATTACGAGAAAGCCATCGACTTCTATCAGAAACTGGAGACGCGTTATCCATTTGGCCCGTTCGCCCAGCAGGCGCAGCTCGAATCCTCATTTGCGTACTATAAGACGAGTGAGCCGGCGTCTGCGGTCGCAGCTGCCGATCGGTTCATCAAACTCAATCCCCAGCATCCGAATGTCGACTACGCCTATTACATGAAGGGGCTTGCACAGTTCGACCAGGGACGCGGCTTCATCGACCGGATCTCGCCGATGGATCCATCGCAGCGCGACCCGGGCAGTGCGCTGGCTTCGTTTGAAGACTTCCAGGAACTCGTACAGCGCTATCCCAACAGCCGCTACGCGAAAGACGCGCGTCAGCGCATGCTGTATCTGCGGAACAATCTCGCCAGGTACGAGCTACACGTCGCCAATTACTATATGCGTCGTGGTGCCTTCGTTGCGGCCGCGAACCGGGCCAAGTATGTGATCGAGAACTACGATGAGGCCCCAGCCGTGCCCGAGGCACTCGCCGTCATGGCCAAAGCCTACAAAGTCATGGGATTGAACGACCTCAGCGCCGTCGCGCTGCGCGTACTGATACTGAATTTTCCGGACGACCCGAGGATCGCCGAGGTCGAATCGCTTCAGCTCGAGTAGGCGGGTTTGAAACCCGAGCTCAGAGCGCCGCTTCGTCCAACTCGCCGGTGCGAATCCGCACGACGCTCTCGATGGTGGTCACGAAAATTTTGCCGTCGCCTATTTTGCCGGTACGAGCCGCTTCCGTGATCGCCTCTACACACGGCTCGAGCTGCTGGTCGGTCACGACTATCTCGATCCGCACCTTCGGCAGGAAGTCGACGACGTATTCGGCGCCACGGTACAGCTCCGTGTGGCCTTTTTGCCGGCCGAAGCCCTTGACCTCAGTAGCGGTCATGCCGGTGACACCGAGTTCTGAAAGTGCCTCGCGCACGTCGTCCAGTTTGAACGGTTTGATGATGGCTTCAATCTTCTTCACCGGCGTTCCTCGTAGCGTCGTGCCCAGCGTCCGTGGGCCACATTCCGGGACCGGGAGTGTAGCGCACATCGAGCGGTGCGCCGCCACGTGCACCCCGAGGTACGGGAGGCACTGGCCGGCGGGCTTGCGGACGCCGCCCGGGGCGGTATAGGTGGCAGTCGCGATGGAACATGCGGTCGGTCAGGGCACCGGGGTACGCTTGCGCGCGCCGGCGACCAATCCGTGGATGCCGCTCGCTTACCTGAGTCTCTACCGACTGGTGCTTGCCCTGCTGTTCGCCATGCTCGCGCTGATGCAGTTCACGCCCCGGCCGCTCGGAACCTTTCATCCGGAAGTGTTCACGACGGCGAGTTTCATCTACCTCGCCTTCGCCGTGCTCTGTGCACTCGCGGTGCAGCGGCGACGGCCCGCGTTCGAATTGCAACTGCTGATCAGCACGGGCGTAGATGTGGTTGCGCTCTGCGTGTTGATGTACGCGAGCGGCGGTGTGCAGTCCGGTCTCGGCATGCTCGTGCTGGTCGCGGTGGCGGGCGGCAGTGTGCTCAGCCGCCGGCGCATCGCGTTCCTGTTTGCGTCGCTCGCGTCGCTCGCGGTGCTGATACAGCAGATCGTGCTGGCATGGGACTGGTGGGTGCCGGTCTCCGACTATACGCACGGTGGGTTACTCGGCCTCGGATTCTTCACGACCGCCGCGCTGGCACATCTGTCCGCACAGCGGATCCGCGCGAGCGAGACGCTCGTTCAGCAGCACGCGGTCGACCTCGCCAGCCTCGCGGAGCTGAACGAGCACATCGTGCAACGGATGCAGTCCGGCGTTCTGGTCATCGATCGCCACGGGGACATCCCCCTCATCAACCACGCGGCGAGTACGCTCCTCGCGTTACCCGGTGAGACACCGCCTGGCGGTATCGCGGAGAGTCTGCCGGCCATGGCGGAGTTGTTGGCGCGCTGGCGCCGCGATTCCGACCGCAGCTCCTACGTTATGTCGTCGCCCGCCACCGGCGGCGAACTGGTCGTCTCATTCGCGGCCCTTGGCGCGCGGGCCAACGCCGGCGTCGTGGTGTTTCTCGAGGATGCAGCCGCGATGAACCAGCGTGCTCAGCAGCTCAAACTGGCGTCGCTGGGACGCCTCACCGCCGGTATCGCGCACGAAGTGCGCAACCCGCTCGGTGCGATCAGCCATGCGGGCGAGTTGCTCGGCGAGAATCCGGCCTTACCGCGTTCGGAACGGCGGCTCACCGAGATCATCAATACGAACGCGAAACGCGTGAACGAGATCATCGAAAACGTGATGCAACTCAGCCGGCGGCAGGCGACGTCACCCGAGCGCATGGAACTGTCTGAGTGGCTGGCCGAGTTCGTGAAGGACTTCAGCGCTGAAACCGGCGCTCGCGAGGTATTGGACACGGCGCTCGATCCGCCGTCCATCGGCGTGCGCTGCGACCCCGGGCAGCTGCGTCAGGTCGTCTGGAACCTCTGTGAGAACGGCTTGCGCCATTGCCGCGATCCGGCCCGGGTCGTCCTGAGGGCCGGCCTGCATGCCGATACCAGTCGCCCCTACCTGGAGATTGCAGACAACGGCCCGGGCATCAGCGCGGAGCACGCTCAGCACATTTTCGAGCCGTTTTTTACCACGCATGCGGAAGGCTCTGGCCTGGGTCTCTACATCGCGCGCGAACTCTGCTTGAGCAATCAGGCATCGCTCGTCTTCGTTCCCGCTGATGACGGCGCATGCTTTCGCATCAACTTTGCCGATCCCAGGCGCAACACCGACCAGACGCTGCTATAAGCTAGCGGCGCATCACCGTCACCCGTAGCTTAGGGAAGTCAGGTATGAGTAGTCACGTGGCCCTGATCGTCGACGACGAGCCCGATATACGCGAGCTCGTGACGATCACCCTTGAGCGTATGGGCGTTAGCTGTGACGAAGCGGATTGCCTCGCTGTCGCCCGCGGCAAACTCGCCGACGTCAGTTACGACCTTTGCCTGACCGACATGCGACTCCCCGATGGGAGTGGCATTGAGTTGGTGCGAGAGATGCAAAGCCGACCGGATCAAATCCCGGTGGCCGTGATCACGGCGCATGGCAACGTCGAACTGGCCGTGCAGGCCCTGAAGGCGGGCGCCTTCGATTTCGTCTCCAAGCCGGTCGAGCTGCAGACCTTGCGTACCCTGGTTGCGACGGCGCTGCGCCTGGAGCGCGGGTCGACGGACAACGAGGCAGAGGCAGATGCGGCACTCGCGACACGTCTGATCGGTGATGCACCGTCGGTGCGTGATCTGCGTCTGCGCATCAGCAAACTGGCGCGCTCGCAGGCGCCGGTCTACATCAGTGGCGAATCGGGGGTCGGCAAAGAACTGGTGGCGCATATGATCCACGCGGAAGGGCCGCGGGCCAGCGCACCGTTCGTACCCGTCAACTGCGGCGCCATTTCGCCCGACTTGATCGAGAGCGAACTGTTCGGACACAAGCGCGGCAGTTTCACAGGTGCCCATGCCGATAACCCGGGCCTTTTTCAGGCGGCCAACGGTGGCACGCTGTTCCTCGACGAAGTGGCCGAGCTGCCGTTGCCGATGCAGGTCAAGCTGCTGCGCGCGATCCAGGAAAAATCCGTGCGCCCGGTGGGCGCCAGCAGCGAACTGCCAGTCGATGTGCGGATTCTGAGCGCAACGCACAAGGATCTCGGTGCGCTCGTCCAGCGCGGCGACTTTCGCCAGGATCTGTACTACCGCGTCAACGTGATCGAATTAAAGGTTCCGGCACTGCGCGAGCGCACGGAGGATATAGCCGACCTGGCGCACCATCTTCTCGACCGCGCGGCGTTGGGTGAAGTAGTGCCCAAGCTTGCGGCAGATGCGTTGGCGGCGCTCCAGGCGCACCCTTTCCCCGGAAACGTCCGGGAACTCGAGAACATCTTGATGCGCGCCATGACGCTCTGCGAGGGCGGCGTGATCACCGTCGACGATCTCGGACTACCGATCGCACTGCCGTTCGCGGCGGCGCAGTCCGATACGCGAATCGGCATGGCTTTTGGTCGCCAGAGCCTCGATGAATATCTGGCGGAGGTCGAGATCGATACCATTCAGACCGCGCTGGATCGGGCTCACGGTAACAAGACCAGGGCTGCACAACTGCTCGGTTTGAAGCTCGGCGCGCTGCGCTATCGGCTTATGAAGCTCGAGATGGAGTGACCGGATCCCGAGCGTATGTGCTGAATTTCAGCAACCGTTGTTGAGGTTCAGCAGCATCGATGAGCACCTCGGCGCTAAAGCTTCCCCGCGGAGCGTCGATTCAGTGATGCAGTTGGCAGAACTCACGCCGCAATGCGCTGATCCTGTATTGGCATGAGATGTGCATCTGTTTTGGCAGCAACGTCCGGTAGTCGTCTGTGATGCCCTTCCGGGGCTCAATGGTGGCGGGCACCCGCGGTGCGGACCCATGAACAGTAGTTTGTGTGAACGTGTGTTGGTCTGCTGGCCACACCTATCTTGCTCTAGGAGTACTTGATGAAAGCAACTACCCAGAAGGGTTTTACCCTTATCGAACTCATGATCGTGGTCGCGATCATCGGCATCCTGGCCGCCGTAGCGATTCCGGCCTACCAGGACTACACGATCCGCGCACGTGTCCAGGACACGGTCAGCGTCTCCAACCCGGTGCGTACGGCGCTTGGTATCGCCTGCTCTGAAGGTGCCTTGCGCGCCAGCATGAACAACACCGATACCGAGTTGAACCTGCCCGCAGCCATTACCAGTAAATACTCATCCGGCGTGACCGTGGGAACCACCACGACCAACAGCGCTCAGGTCGTCATTCAGACTCAGAACCTGGGTGGCGGTGTAACGGGTGACATCACCTACACCGGAACCTGCGGCGCGGCCGGCATGAGCTGGACCGTGACCTCGCAGGGCGGCGTCGACACGAAGTACCTGCCGAAGACCTAATCACTCTCCGGTCCGGTACGACGGAAAAAGGGGCTTCGGCCCCTTTTTCTTTGGTTTGATACACCTGCTCTTCGGATGCCCGGCGTGCCAGCCGAAGTCCGGCGTTTGACGTCCGATACCGAGGCTCCGTCTCTGGCGTCGCCTGTCAGCGTTCCTTTCAGTCACATCCTCCCTCGAACCGGCGCCACAGCACCAGCGAGGCCGCGAAAAGGCCAAGCGGCTGCTGACCCGGTGCGCCAGCCGTCGCGGTCGGCGTTCTGAAGCAGGCCTGCTGCGCCGCCTTTACTGAAAACCCAATCACCCCTGTAGCGAACGCAGCGGTCAGGCTTATACCCGCATTCGTGCGGATGTCGCAGGTCATCACAGACCCCAGGTATGCCCTGCGGAAAGTCAGGGCGCTGACATCCCCGGTCGGGCCGGTAGACACCGCGGGGCTCAGCTTGCGCATTCAGTTGTGTTGGCAAGAGCTGCGACCGCGTCGCTACGCCCTGCCGGTACTCAGCCTGCGCCCTCAAGCATCGCACCCACGGGCCGAAATACTTTTGCAGAGACCCTGAAGGTCGGCAGCGTGATTCAGACCGCCCGCGTCACTTCAAGGTGAGTTCAGCACGAGCGGGAACTGCAACCTGGCAGTTCCGGACGTACACCGGCGTCTGTGGGGGCACGCGGCGTACGTCTTGAAATACTGTTGAGGCCTTCGTCCAACTCCGTGTGCGCCGCGCTCCAATTCGTCGTTGATGAGAGGTACACGCCTGCTATCAGCGGTGGTGGCAATGCGCGCCGAGGAGGCGGCGTCAGGCACATCATCCAACCATTCTTCAGGAGCCCGGCGCATGCCCTCCTTTATCTATAAAGCCGTCGATGCGCTCGGGGATGAGATGCCGGGCACCGTGCAAGCCGGCGACATCTCGTCGGCCATCGCAAGCCTGCAGTCACAAGCCCTTACGGTGCTCAGTATCCGTGAGGTTGAAGGCAGCCTGAACATCGCGGCGCAGTTACGCCGCCTCGCAACACTACGAACGCCGACTACCACTCACAAAGCCAGTTTCTTTCGTCAGGTAGCGATGTTGCTCAAAGGAGGGCATACGCTGACGGAGGCGTTGGCCCTGTGTGCGGCGACCTCCGACCGGAAACCGCTACACGATGGCATCGTACACATGCTCGTGCGGATCCATAACGGCGAAACGTCGTTCGCCGGGGCCGTGCGGGACCTCGACCGATTGTTTCCACCTTTCGTCGCAAGCCTGCTCGCAACGGGCGAGCGCTCAGGGGAACTGGTGACGGCTCTGGAGCGAGTTGCCGACCATCTGGA
>JBCCEJ010000113.1:0-9960 GCA_039030335.1 Pseudomonadota bacterium
CATCAGCTTGGAAGGCTGAGGTTCTACCATTGAACTACACCCGCATAAGCCGGGCCGGTATTCCCGAGAGTCCACTCCCTTCGATGAGTTCTGACTTCCAGAGCGGGGCCCCGTTCGGCTTCAACCCATCGCCCAGCGCTTGGTGGAGGGAGGAGGATTCGAACCTCCGAAGGCTGAGCCAGCAGATTTACAGTCTGCCCCCTTTGACCGCTCGGGAATCCCTCCGTAATGTCAAGCCGCGTATTTTTGCTCCGTATCTCAGGCCGTGTCAAGCAATCTGAGCCCGCCTGAGCGCCGTCCGAATGTGCCCACCCCAGCGGTCCGAGAGCGTTCGCGATGGTGCTTCAAACCCACTCGCGCGGGACCAGAAATTCTGTGGTCAGGCGCGCCTCCGGCGTATCAGGTTCAGGTGAGTAGTCGTAACACCATGCCACCTGTGGAGGCAGCGACATCAAGATAGACTCGACCCGGCCGCCGGTTTGCAACCCGAACAAGGTGCCGCGGTCGTAGACGAGGTTGAATTCGACGTAACGACCCCGGCGGTACAGCTGCCAGGCGCGTTCACGCTCACCGAAGTCCGTGTCGACCCGCCGCTTCACGATCGGAACGTAGGCGGCGAGATAGGCATCTCCGACCGCGCGGATGAACGCGAAGCACGTCTCAAAGTCCCACTCGTTCACGTCGTCGAAGAACAGGCCGCCCACACCCCGCGCCTCGTTGCGGTGCTTGATAAAGAAGTACTCATCGCACCACGCCTTGTAGCGGCCGTAGACGTCTTCCCCAAATGGCGCGCAGGCGGCCCGCGCCGTCTCGTGCCAGGCCCTCACGTCTTCTTCGTAGGGATAGTAAGGAGTCAGATCGAACCCGCCGCCGAACCACCAGACCGGCGGCTCTCCGGGCGCGCTCGCGACGAAGAGGCGGACGTTGCAGTGGCTGGTCGGCACGTGTGGGTTGCGTGGATGGACCACCAGCGACACGCCCATGGCCTCAAAACTCCGGCCGGCCAGCTCGGGGCGACGCGCTGTCGCTGACGCCGGCAGGCTCGGCCCAAGGACGTGGGAGAAGTTGACCCCGGCCTGCTCGAACACGGTCCCGGACAGTATGCGGGTGCAGCCTCCGCCTCCGGCTTCACGCTCCCAACGATCTTCACGGAACCGCGCGTCGTCGTCGAGCGCCCGAAGACCCGCGCAAATGCGATCCTGCAGGTCCAGCAGGTACGTCTTGACGGTGTCACTATTCACTGATGTCTCCGCGCGGCTTGCTGATGCCAAGCCTGTCTCGCCGACCGATCGCCGGCGGTTCAGTCGCGCAAGACCGAACCCGATTCGAGGTCGACGATGCGGCTTGGCCGCTGTTCACCGCCCGTGGCGCCGCCTATGACCATGTCGACCGCCGCACCGAGGCGCAGCCGCGACTCCAGGGCCGAGCGAGCTGGCGGCCTGCCGCTTCGATTCGCCGACGTGGAAACGATGGCCCCGCCGAACGCACGCGAAAGCGCCGCCGCCTGCCGATGTTTACTGATCCGCACGGCGAGGCCAGCGTGTTGCCCCCTAAGTAGCACCGGCACCTCGGGAGCGGCACGCACCACCCAGGTCGTAGCACGCCGCTCGTCGCCTGCCTCCCACTGGCGATAGGCGGCGATGAGCAAGCCGAAACCGTGGGCCTCGAGAAATGGTTCCAGGTGCTCGGCACTCGCCGCCAGCAAGATCAGACCCTTCGCGGCGTCGCGGCCTTTGAGCGCCAGAACGCGGCGCACCGCGCCGGCGTCCCAGGGGTCACAACCGAGCCCGAAGACACCTTCCGTAGGGTATGCGACAACCCCGCCAGCCTGCATGATCCGCGCCCCGTGGCGCAAACGAAAACCAGGTACGTCGCTCGCGTCATCGCGACGCGTACTCACCCGCGATCGGCACCCGCGGCCGACTTCGCGCTCACGATGTCCTCAGCCACAGCGTCGCCCGCAGCCGCCTGACCCGCGGCAGCCTTCTTACTGGCCACCTTCTTCTTGGCGACCTTTTTCTTACCGACCTTTTTCTTGGCAACTTTCTTCTTCGCTGCCTTCTTCTTCGTCACGGGCTTGCTGGCAGGCGCCTGCTTCGTTGCCACCTTCTTCTTGGACGCACCGCGACGACGCGCCGGCGCGGTTTCCAACAGTTCACGGCAGCGTTCCAGGCTGAGGGTCTTCGGGTCCTCTTCTTTCGGAATCTTCGCGTTGCGGGAACCATCGGTAACGTACGGGCCGAAACGACCGTTCAGGACGCTGATGCCGGCATCGTCGAAGATCTGGATGTTGCGGTTGGCGTCCGCTTCCCGCTTGGCGATGACGAGTTCCATCGCCCGTTCGAACGTGATCGTGTAGGGGTCGTCTTCTTTCCCTAGCGATGCGTACTTCTTGCCGAATTTCACGTACGGGCCGAACCGGCCGATGTTGGTCGACACAGGCTCGCCTTCGGGTGTCTCGCCGAGATCGCGCGGCAGTCTGAACAGTGCGAGAGCGTCATCCAGCGATATGCTGTTCAAGCGCTGGCCGGGCAGCAGACTCGCAAAACGCGGCTTTTCTTCGTCTTCGCGCGTCCCAATCTGCGCGAATGCGCCGTAACGGCCGAGGCGCACGCTCACCGGTTTGCCGCTCTCCGGGTCGGTTCCCAGTTCGCGCGCATTAGCCACTTCGCTGCGCGTCAAATTCTCCTTATCTTTTACGCGATCGCTGAAATGGCGCCAGAACTGGTCGAGCACCGGAACCCAGTCCTTCTCGCCGCGTGAGATCGAATCCAGGTCGTCCTCGAGCTTCGCGGTGAAGTCGTAGTCGACGTACCGGTCGAAATGATCGGTCAGGAATCGTGCGACGATCCGCCCCACGTCGGTAGGCTGGAAACGTCGTTTCTCGAGTTCTACGTATTCCCGGCTAACGAGTGTCGCGATGATCGAGGCGTAGGTCGATGGTCGCCCGATGCCATACTCCTCAAGGGTCTTCACGAGGCTCGCTTCGGTGTACCTCGGCGGAGGCTCGGTGAAGTGCTGCTCCGGTCGTATCGCGAGCAACGCGACGTTCTCGCCCTTCTCGAGCGGCGGCAGAATCCGATCCGTATCCTCGCTCTTCCCGTCGGTGCTTTCCTGATACACCTTCATGAACCCGGGGTCGGCCACGGTCGAGCCGTTCGCCCGAAATCTGTGCGTGTCTCCAGCGTTGAGGTCGACGGCGACGGTATTGATGAGCGCCGCGTTCATCTGGCAGGCCAGCGTGCGCTTCCAGACCAGATCGTAGAGGCGCGCCTGATCATCGGTCAGTTTTCCGCGCAGTGAATCCGGCGTACGCTCGATCGAAGTCGGCCGTATCGCCTCGTGCGCTTCCTGCGCGTTCTTGGAACGGTTCCTGAACACACGGGGTTCGGCCGGGTGTTGATCGGGCCCGAAACGCTGGCTGATATAGCCGCGGATCTCATTCACGGCCTCGCCGGCGAGACTCAGCGAATCGGTCCGCATGTAGGAGATGAGGCCGGTGAGTCCAGCGTCGGTTTCGATACCCTCGTACAACTGCTGGGCAACGCGCATCGTGCGGCTGGCCGAGAAGCCGAGTTTTCTCGATGCCTCCTGCTGCAGGGTAGAGGTCGTAAACGGTGCGGCCGGGTTCCGACGCCGCTGCTTACGCTCGACATTCGACACCAGCAGGTGCGCACCGGCCGCCGCGCGCAGCCGGCGTTCCGCGTCCAGCGCCGTAGTCTCGTCAGTGATGGTGAACTGCTCGACCTTGGTTCCATCGAGCTGCGTCAAACGGGCAATGAAAGGCTGCTCGGAGTGCGTGAGGTCCGCTTCTACAGTCCAGTACTCGCGGGGGACGAAGCGTTCGATCTCGTCCTCGCGCTCGACGATCATCCGCAATGCCGGGCTTTGCACGCGCCCCGCCGAAAGGCCACGTTTTACCTTCTTCCACAGCAGCGGAGACAGGTTGAAGCCGACCAGGTAGTCCAACGCGCGACGCGCCTGCTGCGCGTTGATGAGATCGGTCGAAAGCGTCCGTGCCTCGTCTATGGCGCGCTGAATCGCCTGCTTGGTTATTTCATAGAACACGACGCGCTGCACCGGCTTGGCACCCAGAAGATCACGCTCGCGCAGAATCTCCACCAGATGCCAGGCGATTGCCTCGCCTTCTCTGTCCGGGTCAGTTGCCAGGTACAACGTGTCGGCTTTGCGCATGGCTTTGGCAATACGCTCGACGTGCTTTTCGTTGCGGTCGATGAGTTCGTAGTGCATCTCAAAGTCAGCACTTGGATCGACCGCCCCTTCTTTTGGTCTCAAATCCCGCACGTGGCCATAGGACGCCAGGACTTCGAAGTCCCGACCGAGGTATTTGTTGATCGTCTTCGCTTTCGCGGGCGATTCAACAATCAGTAGGTTTTGACCGGGCATGGGGCCCTCTTGTGGGTTGCCGAAGCACACGGCAGCTGCATCCTTGCAACTACCCCAGCGTCAGGCGCATCGAGAACCCTACCAGACAGGTCCCAACACGCACTGGCCGAAAGCCCGGGATTTGATGGGAGCAGTCGAGGCCTTGTCAAACACAAATTATGTATCGCCAAGGCATGCGGCGAACTGCGTTACTCTGGCGCGGCCAAAACATGTGCGCTACGTCACAAATTGGCGAACGCGATCGGCAGATTAGTTGTCAGAGTCCAGTTACCCCCAGCGATCGGCTCGGCAAATCCGCTGATTTGCAGCCACTGCAATGCCTGTAGCACCGTGGCCGCCGGGAGATCCAGGACGGCCGAGATTTCATCCACATTCATGGGCGACGCGGATAGTTCAGATGCGATTCGCGCCGTGTCGGGGCTGTTCGCGACGGCCGGCACGAACGCGGGGACCACCGGCTTGCGAACGTCGCAGCCGCCCAGGCGGAGATCGTCGAGAACATCCTGCGAGTCACGCACCAGCCGCGCCCCGTCACGCAGCATGGCGTTGCACCCCCGGCTGCCGGAGTACCCGACACTGCCGGGGACGGCGAACACGTCGCGGCCGGCGTCCAACGCCAGCCTGGCAGTGATCAGGGAACCGCTGCGCAGGTCGGCCTCGACGACGATGACGGCACTACACAACCCGGCGATGATTCGATTACGCTGCGGGAAATGCCCAGGGCGCGGCGCTACGCCCGGCAGATACTCGCTGACGACGGCGCCTGAGCGAACGATTTCGCCCGCCAGCTCGCGATGCTGACTCGGGTAGACGCGGTCCTGCCCGGACGCAACGACGGCGATAGTCGCGCCAGGCGCCGACAGTGCGCCACGGTGCGCGGCGCCATCAATACCCCGCGCCAGCCCGCTCACCACGGCGCGGCCGTGACCTGCCAGCTCCCTGGCAATATCCGTGGCGAGCGCGCGTCCAGCGGCGCTCGATCTGCGCGCCCCGACGACCGCGACGCAGGGATCCTGAAGACAACCCACGTGGCCCTGGACGAGCAGTATGGCCGGCGAATCGTGTACGTGGCGTAGCGCGCGCGGATAGGCCGCATCGCTGAACGCCACGAGGCTGACGCCGAGCGCGGTCAACTGCCGGTCGACACGAGCGACCGTGGCCCTGTCGACGGCACGCGCGCGACTCGCCGTTGTCGCTGGGATCCCCAGCTCGGTCCAGGCGCACGCAGAAGCGCGCACGGCGCCGAGGGCGCTTCCAAAACGCGACAGTAGCCGCGTGAGGCGAATCGAACCGAGGCCATCGGTGCACATCAGACGCAGCAGGGCCTGCCGCTCGCCGGGTGGGACAGATTCGACCGACGGTACGCGGCCTACGGATCTCCCTGCCTGGTCAGCAGGGTCGCAGTCCGATGCTGTTCGCGGGTCGCAAGTCATGCCGGCATTCGAACACCCGGCTCGCCAGTGGGTCTGCAGGTGCCGGGGCAGGTCTGCGTAGGCGAGCACCTGCCGCGCCCGTCGCGGGCAGACGCTCCGCCGCGCCGCTCCAATTCACGCGCGGGGCAAGACTCGGGCGCGTGACAAGACTCCGGCGTTTGCCAGGACTCCGGCGTGTGTCAGGACTCAGGGATTCGTCACAACGTCGGCGATATGCATCGGACGCGATGCGGCCATGACCAGTGCGTAGCTCAGGTTACCGAAAGCTTTGAACACCATGACGGTACCGGCCCGCTCGTCCGGGAGGCTGAACTCGCGATATGACTCATCAACCGGCTCGAACAGCTTACCGGTGTCACGGATGAACCGGTCGAGGGTCATCGTCAGGCCTTCCAGACCGCGCTGACGTGACCAGTCGAGCTCGGTTTCGGCATCCGGCTCCGGCAGCTTGGCATTGGGATCCAGCGCGAGTTCATCAGTCAGGGTTTCGCCGCGCTGATAAACCGCCAGCACCGAGCCAATATCCACACCATGGTCGGTACCCACATTCAGAGCCACGATCTGGTGGCGCCCGATCTGAGCGACCCCCTCAACGACCGAGATGATGCTGCCTTTGACTTCCCCCGCCGGCGGTTCGGGCATGAACTCTGGTAACGCGGTCAACTCCGTCGCCGGCAGCAGCCGGTCACCCGCCAACACTTCGCGCTTGGTGCTCGTCAGAGTCAGCGTGGACGGATCGCCCGCGCGTACCAGCACGGCATCACCCACGTGCGTGGCCTCGAAGCCAAGCACACGTTCCTCGTCCAGGAATTCGGGGTCGACATAGGCCGGCCCTTCCCTGAAGACGGTAAAACGCCGGCCGTCACCTGCTTTCAGACCGCGTGCGTAGATGCTCGACCCCGCTCCGCCAACTATGTGTTCCTTACCGAGGGACACGATGTAGGCCGCTTCCTCGAGCTCGTTCGCCTCGACAACCTTCGGACTGGCCAGAAACTGCTTAATGGCGTCGACCGGGATCGCCGGGATCGCACCCGAGCGGATGGGGCCACGCCGCACCCGGGGCGACAGTTTCACGACCGGGCGCCCTTCGCGAGTCATGCGTACCACCGGCTGGCCTCCCTCATACGCGAGGTACAGCACGTCACCGGGATAGATCAGATCCGGATTCTTTACCTGAGGGTTGCCCCGCCAGATCTCCTG
Source organism: Pseudomonadota bacterium (assembly GCA_039030335.1). Taxonomy (GTDB): domain Bacteria; phylum Pseudomonadota; class Gammaproteobacteria; order HK1; family HK1; genus JBCCEJ01. The sequence continues at coordinate 7,041 of JBCCEJ010000113.1, forward strand.
CCAGCGCCACGGGTCACGCAGGAACGCCTGCGCGATGTCCCACAGTGTGTCACCCTCCCTCACCTCGTACTGGTCAGGATGGTCCGGGTTCAGCGCAGGGCCCGTTGCCGCCATCGGCAGCTGCCATGTGAGGCTCAGGAACAGACCGGCTGCAAGTGCGCAGAGACGCCCTCGAAACATGTGCTTATCCGCTTAAATTGGCAAATTAGACTAACTAACCGCCATAGATAGCTGAAATACAATAAAAAAACAAGTCGAATTGTGTCGCACCCGGGAGCGGTCGATATGCGGTGTGCGGCGGCAACGGTATACTTGCGCCTTTGATTTGGCCCGCCCTGCACCCATCTGCGCGAGGACCTTGGCGACCGGCTGACGGACACCGCATGGCACTTCTCGAAATTTTGCACTACCCCGATCCGAGGCTCCGCAACCGGGCTTCGCCGGTGGCATCGGTCGACGACGAAATCCAGCAACTGGTCAGTGACATGCTCGAGACGATGTACGACGCGCCGGGTATCGGGCTGGCCGCTGTACAGGTTAACGCCACGCACCGCGTCGTCGTGATCGACGTGTCCGAGGATAAGTCCGAGCCGCTGTGTCTCATCAACCCCGAGGTGACGCATGCGCGCGGCACCGTCGAAATGGAGGAAGGCTGCCTGTCCATTCCCGGCATTTATGAGAACGTACAGCGCGCGGAGCAGGTCCGCGTCAGGGCACTTGACCGCGATGGACAATCTTTCACCCTGGATGCGGACGGCTTGCTGGCGGTGTGCATCCAGCACGAGATCGACCACCTGGACGGGAAGCTGTTCGTCGACTACCTCTCGCGGCTGAAACAGCAACGCATCCGCAAGAAAGCGCTGAAGCAGCAGCGCGCCTGAAGCCCTTGGTGCCATCCACTCGCCTGGGATTTGCCGGCACCCCGGCCTTCGCAGCCACCATCCTCGCTGCGCTCATCGAAGCTGGGCGGGTGCCTGTCGCGGTGTGGACGCAACCCGATCGCCGGGCCGGGCGCGGGAGGAAGTTGGCCCCGTCACCCGTCAAAGCGGTGAGCCTCGAGCATGGTATTCCGGTCCACCAGCCCCGGTCTTTGAGAGACTCGACCGACCCGGCCGGGCAAAGCGCGATTGCGAATGCGCAGCTCGATCTTCTGATCGTCGTCGCATACGGCCTCATTCTGCCGCCAGCGGTACTCGAAGCCCCCGCGGCCGGGTGCCTCAACGTTCACGCATCGCTGTTACCCCGCTGGCGCGGCGCGGCGCCAATTCAGGCGGCGCTCCTCGCTGGAGACGCCGAGACCGGCGTCACGATCATGCAGATGGAGGCAGGCCTGGACACCGGCCCGATGCTGCTGAAGCGCACCTTAGCGGTAACGCCTGGAACCAACGCTGAAGCCTTGACCGATGCCTTGGCGACGCTCGGCGCGAGCGCCTTGCTGGCAGCGCTCGATAACCTGGCGAACGGCACGCTTCGCGCCGAGCCACAACGAGAAGTTGAGGCCACGTACGCGGGACGCATCCAGAAAAGCGACGCGCGCCTCAATTTCGACTTCTCCGCTCAGAGTCTGGTGCGCATGGTGCGGGCCTACTACGGCTGGCCAGTCGCACATACCTCGCTCGGCGCCGAAACTCTGCGCGTCTGGACGGCCGAGGCACTCGCGGACAGCGCCTCGGCGGCGCCCGGTACAGTGGTCGGCAGTGGCCGGACGGGCATCGATATCGCCACCTCGGACGGCGTGCTGCGCATCAAGGAGCTGCAACGTCCCGGCGGCAAACGCGTCACCGCCGAGCAATTCCTCGCAGCGCGACCGCTGGCCGTCGGCCAGCGGCTCGGTTGATCAGTTCCGCCGTCTCGGACCTGAGCAGATGAACAGCACCTCATCCGATGCCCGGCAGATGGCACTCGAAGCGCTCGAAGCGGTCGTCGGTGGCGGCAAGCACCTGCGCGACGCACTGGACGCGGCAACTTTCCAATGCGCCGATGCGCGCGAGCGCGCATTGGCCCGCGAGCTCGGATTCGGGGTAATTCGATGGACCCAGCGGCTGAGCGCGCTCCGCCGATTGCTGGTGCCGAGGAAACCCAAGCCACTGCGTCTGGACCTGATCCTGCAACTGGGGCTCTATCAGCTCGAGTACACGCGAATACCAGCCCACGCGGCGGTCTCAGCGACCGTCGACCTGACACGGCGCAACCGCCTGCAGCACGCCCGGGGGATGGTCAATGCAACGCTTCGTCGGTATCAGCGCGAACGCCAGCACCTTCTCGACAGCCTCGATCGCAGTGCGCCGGCGCGACACGCGCATCCGCAGTGGTGGCTCGACCGGCTGGCGTCCGACTGGCCCGATCGGTGGCAGGCGGTCGCGGCGGCCAACAACGCCCGGGCGCCGCTGACACTGCGAGTGAATCAGCGTCGGGTGAGCCGCGCCGAGTACCTCGACAGACTCGAAGCAGCCGGGATCGGCGCCGGGGCCTGCGCGTTTGCACCGTGCGGGGTCAACCTCACGCAGACCGCCGATCCGACCAGTCTCCCCGGATTCGCAGACGGGCTGGTAAGTGTGCAGGACGGCGCCGGCCAGCTGATCACGCAACTGCTGACGGCAAAGCCCGGCCTGCGCGTGCTCGACGCATGCGCCGCTCCAGGTGGCAAGGCTACTGCTTTGCTGGAACACTTCCCCGGGCTCGAACTCCACGCCATCGATAACGATGCCGCGCGAGTCGACCGTCTGCGAGGCAACCTCGCACGCCTCGGGCTGTCGGCGCGCATCGACGTCGCCGATGCCGCGAGACCCGAAGACTGGTGGGATCGGCGAGCCTACGACGTCATCGTGCTCGACGTGCCATGCACCGCCAGCGGGATCGTGCGACGTCACCCGGATATTCGACTCGCGCGCGGACCCGGCGACATCGATCGCAATGCAAC
>JBCCEJ010000114.1:0-9752 GCA_039030335.1 Pseudomonadota bacterium
CCGGTGTGATACACCGCGCCTTCGAAGTCAGAGAGACCCTCGAAAGCTGGAATATTGGCTGACGACAGGCACCCGACCGCCATGACGCAGAACTGTGCGCTCACGTCGTCACCCTGATCGGTCCGCACCCGCCAGTGCGATTGCGCTTCATCGTACTCAGCATGGGTGACACGCGAATTGAAGCGGATGTCGCGTCTCAGATCGAAGCGGTCGGCGACGTGATTTGCATAATCCAGAATTTCCGGCTGTGGCGCATACTTTTCCGACCAGGTCCATTCCTGATCGAGTTCTTCCGAGAACGAGTACGAGTACTGCATGCTCTCGATATCGCAGCGTGCACCCGGATAGCGGTTCCAGAACCAGGTGCCGCCGACGCCGCTACCGGCTTCGTAGACACAGGCGCTGAGCCCGAGCTTGCGCAGAGAGTGCAACATGTACATGCCGGCGAATCCGGCGCCGACGATCACGGCATCATAGTGAACGTCCCGGTCGGCCGACCGGGCAGAGTCAGGGGCGTGTTTTGTTGTCATTGATGTGGGATGGCCGGACCTGTACCGTCTCGCGGGGCGTCTGGCCATAGCGCTATAGTCTTTCGAATGGATGCAGCTTAACGCATCTGCTGCATTCGTCGGAAGCCGGCGACAGCCGGTACTGGCGGTATCTGGTTGCCGGTGACGCCATGATGACAACCCTCCGGACCTGGCGCGCCTGCGGCGGCGTGGCCCGGAGTACCTCTGGCACCCGGGTGCCGTTCGCACCCGACTTATCGACATTTGTAAAGGAGCCTATGGACGTTCTTGAAGCGATAGAGTCGCGTCGCTCGATACGCGCATTTACCGATCAGCCGGTGTCCGAAGCGACCGTGCGGGAGATCCTGGCGGCGTCGCAACGCTCACCGAGCGGCACGAACACGCAGCCGTGGTTCGTGCACGTGTGCGCCGGCGACGTCAAGGATGCGATCACGCGCGACGTGCTGGATCTGGCGGGTTCGGGTCAGGCGAAAAGCTATGCCGAGTACGACTACTACCCGGAGAAGTGGAACGATATCCACCGCGATCGCCGGCGTGGGGTCGGCTGGGGGCTGTACGGCCTGCTCGGAATCAAAAAAGGTGACCGGGAAGCGAGCGCCAGACAGGGCGCCCGGAATTTCAAGTTCTTCGATGCGCCCGTCGGGCTCTTCGTCACAACGGATGCTTATCTGGCCCGCGGCAACTGGGCTGACGCGGGCATGTACATTCAGACCATCATGCTGGCGGCGCGCGGCTTCGGGCTGCACACGTGCCCCCAAGCCGCCTGGATCCAGTTTCAGGAGCCGGTGTTCCGTCATTTGCAGATCCCGGACGACCAGGTGCTGGTCTCCGGCATGAGCCTTGGGTACGCGGATCCTGACGCGATCGAGAACACGCTCGTGAGCGATCGCGAAGTGTTGGAGAACGTCGCGAGCTTCCGCGGGTTCTGAGCCCGGCGCCCGATCGCGCAAGCCAACGCACCCGGCACCCGGTGCCGGGCGGGCGCCTGCTCAGCCGCCCCCGATCGTGACCCCCCCATCCACGCACAGCGTCTGGCCGGTGGTGAAGCTGCCGGCCCTGGAAGCCAGATAGATGGCCATACCAGCGATCTCGTCCGGATCGCCGATGCGCTTTAGCGGCGCGGTGCGGGTCGAACGCTCGTAGATCTCGGGACTTTCCCACAGTGCCCGTGCGAAGTCCGTCTTGATAAGACCCGGTGCAATAGCGTTGACGCGGATATTCGATGGTCCCCATTCGACTGCGAGGTTGCGCGCCATCTGCATGTCCGCCGCCTTGGAGATGCAATAAGCGCCGAGTTCCTTGGACCCTTTCACACCGCCGATCGAAGAGATGATGACGACAACGCCGTCCCTGCGTTCAGCCATAGCGGGGATCGTCAACTGACAAAGCCAGTGATTGCTGCGGATGTTGGCGCCGAGGATCTTGTCGAAGGCCGAGTCCGGGATGTCCTGCTGCGGCCCGAAGTACGGATTGACCGCTGCGTTGCAGACGAGAATGTCGATCTGCCCGTAGGCGGCCTCGGTCTCGCGTACCAGATGCTCCAGTTGCTCTTTGTGGTTGATGTTGCACGGCACGACGATGGCCTCGCCGCCGCGCTCCCGGATGCCGGCGGCAACTTCTTCGCACGCGTCGGCTTTGCGACTCGATACGACGACGCGGGCCCCGTGTTCGGCCATGCGTTCGGCGATCGCCCGCCCTATGCCCTTGGACGATCCGGTTACCAGGGCCACTTTACCGGACAGGTCGAATAGGTCGCTCACGTTGGTCTCCATGGGAAAATGACAAGAAGTTGGCGACGCGGGCCCTTCTGGAGCCGCACCAGGCAGGCTGCATTCAAGCGTTGGGCGATGGCCGGGGTCAACCGTTACGTAGATGCTGAGCGCACGGGTCCGCAGCAATTCCTGCTCGGGCCGCGGGCGCGTGCCCGCGCTTTGCTATGCTGCGTGTCGCCCGGCGGTCCCCTCCGCCGCGGGAGTCACCTCAATACAAGAGACTTGATAACGATGTCAGCCGATATCGACTTGCCGTCGGGTTGCCAGACGGTTTATGCGTTCGACTTCGACGGCGTGATCTGCGACAGCGTCGGCGAGAACTTCGGTACGACGTGGCGCGCGATGCGGGTCATGGAACCGGAACTGCCCGAGGCGCCACCCGAAGGACTGCGTGAGCGCTTCATCGCCTGTCGGCCCGGCCTCGAAACGGGCTTCCAGAATATCCCGCTCATCCTGTTGCTGATGGAAGGCGTCAGCGTCGAGACGATGCTCGCTCAGTTCGATGCGCAGGTTGCCGGCTTGCTCGAAGCGCGCGGCTGGACGGAGGCGGACATGATCAAGCGCTTCGGCGATGCGCGCGTCGCGTGGCGCGATAGTGCGCCAGAGGACTGGTACGGCGCCCAGGGGTTCTACGAACACACGCTGGCGCCGGTCAATGCGGTCGCGTCGCGTTCGATCATCGCGACGACCAAACAACACAGTTCGGCTTGCAAACTGGTGACGCGCGCCGGGCTCGATGTTCCGTTGCCACGGGTTTACGGACTCGAGCGACTCGGGCCGCAGAAGAAGCGCAACGTGCTCGAAGCGTTGATCGAGCGGAACCCGGAAGGCACCGTGCACTTCTTTGAAGACCGTCTTGCGACGCTGCGCAAACTGACCGACTTGCCGCGCCTAGAGCTGCATCTGGTCGACTGGGGCTACAACTTGCCGGAAGAACGCGCGCAGGCGGCTGCGAGTGCGGATATGGATCTGCTCGATGCCGACGCATTCGCAGCGATGCTGTATGGAGATGCTGGATGAAAACCGACCCGATCACGCTCGAGTTGTTCAAGAACGCATTGTTTTCGATCGCGGATGAAATGGCGGTAACGATCTGTCGCACGACATATTCGGGCGTGCTGCGCGACAACATGGATTTCTCCACCGGCTTTGCCGACGGGCAGGGCAATCTGGTCGCGCAGGGGCTCACGATTCCGCTGCACCTCGGGTCGACACCCACCGCGCTTCGCGCCGTGCTCGATACGTTTGGCGACGACATCAACCCGGGCGACATGTTCATCCTGAACGACCCGTATGACGGCGGCATGCACTTGCCGGACATCTTCATCTTCCAGCCGATCTTCATCGAAGATGAGCGGATGGCGTTTGGCGTCACGGTCTGTCATCACGCTGATGTCGGCGGTCGGGTGCCGGGGTCAAATGCGTCCGACTCGACCGAGATCTTTCAGGAAGGAATTCGCATTCCGCCGTTGAAACTGTTCGAACGCGGGCGGCGTAACGACACGCTGTGGCGCCTCATCGAGACGAATGTGCGCATCCCCGTCATGGTCACTGGTGATCTCCGCGCGCAGCTCGCCGCCTGCAGCATCGCCGAGCAGCAGTTCCGCGAACTGGTCGCCCAGCACGGGCTCGAGGCGACGCGCCATTACATGGGTGCCGTAGTCGATTATGCCGAACGCATGGCGCGTGCCGGTATTCGTGAACTACCGGATGGCGAGTGGAGTTTCGAAGATTGGATCGATGATGACGGCATCGATGTCGGTCAGCCGATTCGGCTGCTGTGCACAGTTATCAAACACGGCGATCAGATCAAGATGGACTGGGCCGGCAGCTCCGAGCAGGTCAAAGGCGCCATCAATGCGACGCTCTCGTTCACGAAGGCGGTGTGCTACGCCGCGGTGCGCTCCGTGCTCGAAGGGGACATCCCCTGCAATGAAGGGCTGTTCCGGACCATCGAAGTGACTGCGCCCGAAGGCACCATAGTAAATATGGTGAAACCGGGCGCCTGCGCCGCTCGCGGCCTGACGGGCTTCCGGATGGGCGACTGCGCATTTGGCGCGCTCGCAATGATGTTGCCGGACCGCGTCATGGCAGCTTCCGATGGCGGCAACTCGGGTATTTCGCTCGGCGGCTACGATGCCGAGCGCAATCCCTACATCTTTGTCGACTTCGCCTGTGGTTCGTGGGGCGCCCGCCCCTGGGCAGATGGTGTACAGGGCAATTCGAACATGTTCGCGAACATGGCCTGTCAATCCGTCGAGGTCATCGAGGCGGAAAATCCGCTGCAGGTCCGGGCTTTCGAATTTGTCGCCGACAGGGCCGGGCCTGGCAAGTTTCGCGGCGGTGCGCCATATCGGCGCGCTTACCGCTTCCTCGAGCGTGAAGCGGTGTTGCAAGTGCGGTCCGACCGGCAGACCCACCGGCCTTTCGGGCTTTATGGCGGCCGGGCCGGAGCCGGCTCGTCCAACGTGCTCAACCCGCCCGATCTGCGCCCGGGGGGACAGGGCGAGCCGTTGCCATCCAAACTCATCATGACGCTTCGTCACGGCGATGTGTTCTCGCACGTGTTGCCTGGTGGTGGTGGCTGGGGCAATCCCTTCGAACGGGACCCGGCGCTGGTGCTCGATGATGTGCGCAATGAGTTCGTCACGCCGGAGCATGCACGTGAGGCGTACGGCGTGGTCGTCGATACCGACACCTGGTCGGTCGATGACGCCGAGACGGCGCGCTTGAGGGCCACCAGGGCCGATGGCGGCGCAGCCGACCGCGCGGTCAATTGGGAGTAAACCGATGAGTACCTCGTATCGTCTGGGCGTCGATATCGGCGGCACCTTCACCGACATCGTGTTCCTGGCAGCTGACGGCACTCTGGTGACCCGCAAGGTGTCATCGACCGTCGACGACTACGGGCGCGGCATCATCGAAGGCATCAACGATGTCTTTGCGAACACGGATGTAAAGCCCGGTGACATCACGGCATTCATGCACGGCACGACGGTCGCATCGAACGCGATTCTGGAACTGGCCGGGGCGCGAACGGGCCTCATCACGACCCAGGGTTTCAGGGATGTGCTGGAACTGCGCACGCTCCGCATGCCGAGGCTCTACGACCTGACCTGGGAGAAACCCCCGTCGCTCGTACCGCGCTATCTGCGCGCCGAGGTCGACGAGCGGGTGGATGCGAACGGCACTGTCGAGCGGGCGCTGGAGCGCCGGGCCGTGGAGGCTGCCGTCGATCGGCTGGTCGCAGAGGGCGTAGAGTCGATTGCGGTGTGCCTGCTGAATTCGTTCACAAACCCGGCGCACGAGCGCCTGATCGGCGAAGTCATCGCCGCGCGCGCGCCGGACGTCCTCTATTGCCTGTCCGTGGATGTGCTGCCCCAGATCAAGGAGTACGAGCGCACCTCGACGACCGTCATCAATGCGTATCTGCTGCCGGTGGTCTCGCGCTATCTTGAGCGCCTCGAACAGGAACTGCGCAAGGCCGACGTAGGGGGACCAGTACTGCTGATGCAGTCAAACGGCGGGCTGACGCCGGCGGCGGATGCCGTGCGTTTGCCGTGCAACATCATCGAGAGCGGGCCCGCCGGCGGTGTGGTCGGTGCGCAGGCACTCGGTGCGAAGATGTCGCTCGAGCAGGTGATTACGTTCGACATGGGGGGCACGACGGCCAAGGCGTCGCTGCTCGAACGTGGCCAGTACACGCGCGCGGTCGACTATAGCGTCGGCGGCGGCATCATGCTCGGATCGAGACTCCTGACGGGCGCCGGCTACCGGCTGAGCGTGCCTGCCATCGACCTGGCCGAAGTGGGCGCGGGCGGCGGCTCGATCGTCTGGATCGACGCGGCTGGCGGCCTGCAGATCGGCCCGCGTAGCACCGGCGCGCATCCGGGCCCCGTGTGTTACGACATGGGCGGCACGGAACCGACCGTCACGGACGCCAATGTCGTGCTCGGCTATCTGAACCAGGAGCACCTGGTGGGCGGCGAGTTGCCGATCGATGCGTCCCGCTCGCGTTCGGTATTGGCTGAGCGCATCGCAACGCCGCTCGATCTCGATGTCGCACGCGCCGCGTACGGTGCGCACCAAATCGCGGCGGCCAACATGATCCGCGCGATCAAGGCGGTATCCAGCGAGCGCGGCCGCGATCCGCGCCAGTACGCGATGTTCGCATTTGGCGGCAACGGTCCGCTATTCGCTGCGACGATGGCGACGGCACTCGGCATGCGCCGGATTCTGGTACCGCCGTCGCCCGGTTTGTTCTCCGCATTCGGCATCCTCTATGCCGAGGTCGAACATCACTACTCGCAGACGCTGCGGCGTAACTTGAGTGACGCCGACGCCACGGAACTAGAGCGTGCATGGCGAGCGCTCGAGGTTCGCGCGGTGGCGCAATTGGAAGCCGACGGTTTTCCGCCCGAGCGACAGAATCTGGAGCGCGCTGCGAACATGCACTACGCCGGGCAGATCTTCGAACTGTCCGTGCCGGTGACTTCGGCTTCGGTATCCACCGCCGAACTCATCGAGGCTTTTGGTGCTGAACACGAGCGAACTTACGGGCACCGGGCGGGCCCCGAGGAGCCCGTTGAGCTGGTCAACGTAGAACTGGTCGGCCGCGGCATCGCGCTGGCTGAACGGGTGCCGGATCGATTGAAGACGAGCCGCACGTCAGTGACGGCGTCGAGCCGTGAAGCCTACTTCGGCGATGACCACGGGTGGCACACGACCCCGGTTGTAGGGCGTGATGCGCTGCAGCTCGGGGAAGCGTCTGCCGGTCCGCTGATCGTCGAAGAGTACGACGCCACTTGTGTGGTGCCACCGGGTTGGCGCGCGTCCCTGGATACGTTCGGCAACATCGTCTTGTCCTGTGACTGACGGCACTGTTCCAGGCGCCGCCGTCGGTTCCCTGCCGTTGCGTAGGGCCACCGTAGAAAGCCCCGTTGGGCGTGTGCAGGTCACGGCCGTCGATGATGCGATCGTGCGGATCGACTGGGGCGGTGCCCCACGCCGTGCGGAAGACCGCCTGTTGAACGATGCGCTCGAACAGCTGCAAGCGTACTTCGACGGGGAGTTACGCGACTTCGCGCTACCGCTGGCGCCAGCCGGGAGTGCGTTTCAACACAGCGTGTTCGACGCGATGTCGGCAATACCCTACGGCAGCACGCGTTCGTATGGCGAGATCGCCGAAGACCTGAACGGTTTCGCTCAGGCCGTCGGGCAGGCTTGTGGCGCGAATCCGATCCCGATCGTGATCCCGTGCCACCGCGTGCTCGCGCGCGACGGCCTCGGTGGTTATTCCGGGGCTGGTGGGATCGAAACGAAGATCCAGCTACTGCAACTGGAAGGCGGATACCCATACCTGATCTGACAACGGGTCTCGCCCGGGACCGGGCGCCGCGGTTGCCCTACGTTGACGACGCGGAGCGGTCAGCCGATGTTGTCCATCGAACGGCGTTCCACACCCGCGGCGGTCATCTCCGCCCATGCGGCGGCGAGCGACCCGTCCAGGTCGATCGCACGGCAGCCGTCTTCTATAACGGTGGTGCGAAAGCCCTCACGGCGCGCATCGAGTGCTGAATAGGTCACGCAGAAGTCCGTCGCCAGGCCGACCAGATAAACCTTTTCAACGCCGCGGTCCCGCAGGTAACCCGCCAGGCCAGTAGCGGTCTCGCGGTCGTTCTCGTAGAACGCGGAGTATGAATCGAGCCCGGTGCTGACACCCTTGCGGACGATCAGGTCGGCGCGATCGGTGGCGAGGCCAGCACGAAAGTCGGCGCCGTCACTACCCTGTATGCAGTGCTCCGGCCAGAGGACCTGCGTGCCATAAGGCATTTCGGTGGTGCCAAACGGCGCCTTGCCCGGATGGCTTGAGGCGAAAGAGCAGTGATCGGCTGGATGCCAGTCCTGGGTCAGGACGACGACGCCGAACTGCTCCATCAGCTGATTGGCGATCGGGACAACGGCGTCACCATCGTTGACGGCGAGCGCCCCACCGGGGCAGAAGTCGTTTTGAATGTCGATGACGAGGAGGGCACTGTTGGCTGCGATCATGACGGACACTCCAGTGCGGGGCTGGTCTGGACAGCGCGGGCGGCGTGGGCCTTCGACGGCGCGTCGGTACTGCGCCTTCCTTATCGAAAGGTAAGCGCTGCTCGCACGAAAACAAGCGCTGACTCGGAAACTCATCGCAGCGCGCACGTGCCTCAGGCGGGCGCACGCGCGCCCGGCAGCAGGGTGAAGGCCCGGAACTAAGCTCCCCCGACGTGCTCAGCGGTCACGTTCAGCTCCTGCGTCCATCGACCTCCACGCCGGCCCACTTTTCCCAGTGTTGGATCATCGTGACGGAGGCCTTGTCACCATACCCTTGCGTTACGGCGTAGGTCAGCAGCTGTTTGACGTTGGCGGCGACCCACGTCGGTACGCCGAGCGCTTCGGCCTCGGCGGCAAACAGCGACAGGTCTTTCAACAGCAGCCGGGTTTTCATGCTCTTGTCGAAGCGTCGGCTGAGCACCAGCGCTTCAAATTTGTCAGCCGTTGCGGAGTTGCGCCCCGACGATGCATTGATCACATCGAGCGCAACCTGCGGGTCGAGCCCACCCTTGACGGCCGTGACCATCGCCTCGGCTGCCGCGACGCTGTTCGCCGCGGACAGGAAGTTGTTGCAGAGCTTGCAGGTTTGCGCGAGACCGACTTCGTCGCCGACGTGGAAGAATTCGTTGCCGATCCCTTCGAGCCACGGACGTGCGGTGGTGAACAGTTCGGCATCGCCAGCGACCATCAACGTCAACGTGCCCGCCTCGGCGCCTCGCTGACCGCCACTCACCGGGCTGTCCAGTGTCCGGATGCCCCGTTCGGCGAGGCCCGACGCAACGCGCCGTGCGATGACGGCTCCGGTCGTCGAGAGATCGATGTAGTTGCGCACGCGGGCGCCGGCGTGTATGCCGTCATCGCCGAGCGCGACTGCGGCCACGACGTCGGGCGTTGGTAAGCTGACCAATACGGTCTCGACGCGGTCGGCCACGTCCCTCGGACTGTTCGCGATAACCGCACCTTCATCGGCGAGACGGATCAGCGGTTCGCGCATGACGTCGAACACGACTAGCTGATGTCCGGCAGCCAGCAGGTTGAGTGCCATCGGCAAGCCCATTTGCCCGGTCCCGATGAAGCCGACTGCCTCGGTCTGCACTGAGTTTTCCGACATTGTTCGATTCTCCTGAAGGTCGGCAGTCGGCGGCAGGGTTTACGCGCGTGACGCCATGATGCGGTGTCGCGTACACGGCAGAGGCGTCGATGTATCCAACATCGGACCCGATGGTCCAGCCGGATGCACGCCACTGGTGTATCGCTTAAGCTGCCCCCAGGTTAGCCCGATTGTGAATGCACCACAGGATCGCCTCAGATGAGCACCAATACCGAATACGTACCGCCTCGCGTGTGGGAATGGAACACG
>JBCCEJ010000115.1:0-8734 GCA_039030335.1 Pseudomonadota bacterium
GGCCAATGGATGAGCGACGGCTACGCAGCTGCCCTGCGCTCGCCGAACAAGCCTGGCGGGCGGCGCTCGAGCTGCCACAGGCGTACCCCCAGCACCACTGCTTCCGCCCCAAACGCAAACGTCAGGGCGGCCAGCCCGACCATGGCGCCGTTCTCGGCACCAACCGTCAGCGCCACGGTGCCGGTCAATGCCACGGCGCAGATACGCACTGCTGATGACACTGCGATGACGCCGGTGTTCTTGCTCGCGATCAGGAAGCCGCGCGTGGCTGCCGCTGCCGCCATGCAAAGCGCCAGCAGCAAACTGACTCTGAGGGCCGGGGTAATGTATTCGGCCATATCGGCCGGCAGGCCCATGATCCAGTCGAGCGTAAGGGTACGGAAGGCGGGCACGTTGAACAGCAGTACGAACGCTCCGAACAGGAGGGCCATGTGAAAGCCGAACAGGATGATCACCCGGCCGTCTGCGCGCGTGTGTACCAGTGTCTGCGTGGTGTGGATGAGATTGCGAAGCGGGCTGAGCATGAGCCGCATGATGCTGTCCAACACGGTGAAGCCCGCCAGTGCGGTCACGGCGTTCGGCAAACGCCCGAGAAAGAAATGCGCTGCGAGAGCGACGCCGCTCTCGGCGATCTGCATGACCATGACAGGCCACGAGAAGCGCCAGAGTTCACGGTAAGGCGGTGGCAGTTCCGCCTGGACCGGGCGTCGCAGATAAGCCGGCAGCGCCACCGCAACCGCGACGATGGTTTCCACCGAGATGCAGCCGAGCAGTGCGTACATACCCACCGCCGCGCCGTCGAACCAGCGTGTCAGGATCGCCAGGATGACGGCCAGGCCCGCCAGCCGCACGAGTGTCACGAACGTGACGACGGCCGTGCGCCGCTCCACCATCAAAATCCCGTAGGCCATCGACCGGAAGACTGTGATCGGCGGAATGAACATGCCGATGAACAGACACAGCTGGGCATCGCGTGCAATTTCGGGCGAAAGGCCGAACGTGACCTCGAAGAATCGCTGGCCAACTGGCATCAGGGCCAGGATTAGCCAGAGCCACAGCAGTGCGAAAAACGTCTGGAAGCCGAACACGATAAGTTTGCGGACAGAAGCCCGATCCTTGATGAACGACAGGAACACGATCGAACACGCCCAGACGGGAGCGCCGAGTACCGTCTGACAGCCGAACGCCACGCCGTAGGCGGCGAGAATCGGCTCCGGGTTCGTCATCCTCGCGAGGAACGCGTTGATGATGACGTGCGAGATCATCATCAATTCGGACATGAACATCAGCGGCACGAAGAAGCGATACGCATCGCGCAGCCGGGTCGGCTGGCGAAGTGCCTGGGTTGGGTCGCTGCTCAAACTGGTGTTCCGGGTCAACGCGCGGGTCGAAGGCCCTGTTCCGGTGTTCGCGTGGCCGCTACCGGAACCGGTCCGCGCGCCGTCAGCCGAGCTCGGATTTTGCCAGCAGCGGCGGCGGGTCGAACGCCGTTACCGGCGGCAGTTCTCCCGTCCATGCCTCGACTTGAACGAGGCAGGTATGCGCCGACGGCCCTTGCGAAAGGCGGGAAGTCCCTTTGTCGCGCGTCAACACGTTCGGGTTCCCATGCACGCAGAGCCCCGTGGCATCCGGGTCATACCAGGCGCCGGTGCTGAGCTGGACGACGCCCGGCATCAGGGCGTCGCTCAATTCGACGCCTGCCAGGCAGGCGCCGCGGTCGTTGTAGATGCGTACCACGTCGCCGTCGGCAAGTCCGCGTTGCGCAGCGTCGTTCGGATGCATCCGGCACGGCTCGCGCCCATGGATTTTCGTCTCGGTGCTGGCCTCACCATGGTCAAACTGGGAGTGCAGGCGGCCGGTCGGCTGGTTGGATATCAAATGCAGCGGATGTTGGTCGGCCGCGGGCATTCCCAGTCGCTCGTAGGGCTCCAGCCACGCCGGGTGCCCGGGGCAGTCATCATAGCCATACGCCGCGATCGTCTCGGAGAAAAGTTCGATCCGCCCGGACGGCGTCGGCAGCGCGTGTTCGTCCGGGTCGCTTCGAAATTGTTCGAGAAACACCTGACGCGGTTCGCCCATGCGTGGCATGTCGTGCGTCAGCGTACCGGCGGCGAGAAACTCGTCGAACGGCGGCGCCTGATTGTTGCTGGTGCGGAACTGCTCGTAGAGATGTTCCACCCACTCGCGTGCGGAACGGCCTTCCGAAAATTCCGCGCCAAACCCGAGCCGGTCGGCTATGCCCGCCAGGATCGCGTAGTCGTCGCGGGATTCTTCATAGGGTTCCAGTACTGGCTGCATGGCGATCAACAGCGTTTCAGCCTGCCCGAGGTCGAGTCGTTCGAGCGGCATCGTCGACGGCAACACGATGTCTGCGTGTTTCGACATCGGATTCCAGAACGGCTCGTGGACGATGATCGTCTCGGGTCGCTGCCAGGCCCGGCGCAGGCGGTTCAGGTCCTGATGGTGGTGCCAGATGTTGCCGCCGCACCAGTACACGAGGCGCGTGTCGGGGGCCGGCGTGCGCTCGCCGTTGAAGTCCAGGATCTCGCCGGGAGCCGCTTCCAGCAACTCGACGATACGCGAAACGGAGATGGTCGGGCATCCTTCGGGCCGTTTCGGGATCGGCAGGCCCGGAACCTTGCGCGGCGGCTGCCCGCCGCCCGGGAAGCCGGCGGAACCGAACGCGAAAGCGAACCCGCCGCCGGGCAGACCGATCTGGCCGAGCGCGGCCGCGAGCGCCACGCCCATCCAGTAAGGCTGCTCGCCATGGTCCTGGCGCTGGACGGCAAAGGTCACGTTGATAAGCGTGCGTTTCCGGGCCATTTCCCGGGACAGCGCGGCGATGTCGGGGGCGTGCAGGCCGGTGATTTCCGCCGCCCACGCCGCGGACTTGGGCGTGCCGTCACTCGTGCCCATGACATAACGTTCGAACGCCGGCCAGCCGTGGCAGTACCTGTCCACAAACGCCTTGTCGTGCAGGCCTTCGCTGACCAGCGTATGGATGAGCCCCAACATCAAGGCGACGTCGGTGCCCGGACGCGGGTGCAGCCAGCGCGGTGAGAACGCGGTATCGATGTCATCGCGCAGCGGAGAGACGTTCAGGAACTCCAGACCGTTGGCGGTCGAGTGCCCCATCCATTCACGGGTCAGATGCGGTCCTTGCCCGGTGTAACTCACCTGCGCATTCGTGAGTCGCAGACCGCCGAAGGTCACGAACAACTCGGTGTGGCGCGCGATCACGGACCACGACGTCTGCTGGCCTTGCGACGCGTAGTAGGGCATGCCGAACACGTACGGCAGGATACCGTTAGCCGCCGAGGATGAATAAGTGCCCCATACGTCAGTGCAGCCGCCGAACTGGCGCATGAAGCGGAACAGCTGCGAAGACGGTGCGTGGAAGCGGCCGGACGAACCCCATCCGTACGACCCTGCGAATATCGCGGGGTGACCGTGGTCTTCCTTGACCCGACGCAGTTCGACAGCGACCAGGTCGAGCGCTTCGTCCCACGGTACTTCGACGAACGCATCGAGTCCGCGACGGTCGGTTTTGGCGCCGGGCCCGTCTTCCAACCAGCCGCGCCGGATGGCGGGTCTGGCGATCCGACATTCGTGCGCCTGGCGCAGCGAACGGCTGAGAGGAGAGGGGTCGGGGTCAGCTGGATGGTCGGCAATGCCAACAACACCGCGTCGGTCACCGGTGACCCGGAGCGGGCCCCAGTGTGTCAGCATGTCGGTCGTTTTCATTTCTTCTGTTCGTACTTCGTAACGGCCGCGCTGCCCATCGTGTAGCCCACGTCTATAGGTGCTGAGCCGTCCACGAGCGTGAGGTCGTGACTGGCGGCCTCGGTTTGCATCACGCCCTCGATCCAGACGGGAGCATACAGCCCTTCGCTGACGAATGGCTTGTCAGGCCGCACATGGACGATCTGGTTGGGCGGCGGCGGCGGGACGTGAATGCACGCGCCCACGAACGGTACGAGCAGGAACTCGGTCACCGAGTCGCCCGAAAACTCGAGTGGCAGCACATAGCCCGGAAGTCTGACGCGGCGACCGGAGAGCCCTGCAGCAACTTCCTGCTCGCTCGCTTCCAGCTTCTTTCTGAGCGCCTCGATCGCCTGCCAGTACGGCACCGCGGCCGGGTATTGCGTGGACGGTTTCTGTTCGAGGATTTTGCGATCCCCTTCGGCCAGTTCACTCGGTTTGATCGAGCCGTCTTCGAGCCCGGCCTTGATCGACATCTCGTAGGCGACGTCGTAGTACCCTTCGCGCATCGCGTCCTCGAACTTCCAGAGCCGGCTCTGTTTCGCCAGCAGCATTTCTTCCAGCTGCAGCTGCTTGGATGGCAGCAGATCCTTCCAGGCGAGCGTTTCTCCGCCGGCCCGGGCGGAAATCGAAAGCAATACCGCGGCCATCGCCACGAGGAATCGGGACACGGACTCGTGTGTCATGGAGCGCTTCCCATTCGAGAATTGAAGTGCGGCAGGATTGTGTTCAGACCGGCCCGGGCGCTTTTCTACTTCCCTGACGTAAAGCATACGCCCCGCGTGTGGTATAAAGCCGATGTTATAACGTAACGTTTCTGCATCTGCTGCCAACGACTTACGGGCCCTGGAATGGACCCACGCCACCGCACTTTATGAGGTCAACCCGAGATGATACAGCTTCCGCATCGTAGTGACTCCCGAGCTCTGGTCGTTTCCCTGTGTGGGGTGGTGGCCCTGGCTGGCGCGGTGTCGTCCGTCACTGCCGCGCAGTTCGACGCACACGAGCACGGTCATGGCGAAATTGGCGTGGTCGTCGAGGGCGACGAGTTGCTGGTCGAGGTGCGCATGCCCAACGCCAACGTGCTCGGTTTCGAGCATGCGCCGGGCAACGATGCCGAACGTGCGCTCGCGGCCAAAGTCATGGAAAAGCTGAAACACACAGAGGACTGGCTGATGCCGCAGCCCGGTGGCGCGTGCGAGTTGGAAGGATTTGAGATCGAACTCGGCGAGATGCGGGCAAAAGGAGGTCATGACGACCACAAGCACGACGAAGACAAGCATGCGAAGCACGACGACCACAAGCACGACGAAGACAAGCACGCGAAGCACGACGACCACAAGCACGATGACCATGACAAGCATGCGAAACATGATGATCATGACAAGCACGATGATCACGACAAGCACGCGAAGCATGACGACCACGACCACGACAAACATGGCGACGAGGAACACTCCGAACTGCACGCGCAGTACGTGTTTCACTGCAAGAGCCCGACGGCCGCGACGGCACTCAAGGTCGACTTCGGTGAGGTCTTCATGAAACTCGAGGAAGTGAAGGCGACTGTCGTGACGTCGAATGCGCAGCGTGTGCAGGAACTCGGCGGCGGTGCCGCGACGCTCAAGCTCAGGTAACGATGTCGGCTGAGCCGGCGAGCGGCGGCGACGAGCCGCTGCTGAGTGCCCGCGACGTCCGTTTCCGCTGGCCCGGTGCGGAGCAGGATCTGCTCTCTATCGATACCTTCTCGCTGGCGTACGGGGAGCGCCTGTTCCTGCACGGCAGCAGCGGTAGCGGCAAGAGTTCGCTGCTCGCGCTACTCGGCGGAGTTGCGAGGCCGCGCGAGGGTGAGATACGCCTGCTCGGCAAGCCGCTGCAGGCGCTTCGGCAAAAGCAGGCCGACCGACTGCGCGCCGACCACATCGGCTTTGTCTTCCAACTGTTCAACCTGGTCCCGTACCTCGGTGCTCTGCAGAACGTCATGCTGCCGTGCTCGTTCTCGACCCGCCGGCGCGAGCAGCTGCAGGCCGAAGGTGTCAGTGTCGAGGCGGAAGCCCGCCGACTCCTCGAACGTCTGGAACTGGCCGATGAGCCACTGCTTCAACGCGCGGTTACGGACCTCAGCATCGGACAGCAGCAACGCGTGGCAGTCGCAAGGGCGCTCATCGGTGCACCGGAGCTGCTGATCGCCGACGAGCCGACGTCGGCACTCGACGAAGGTACCCGGGAGCGATTTCTGGAACTCTTGTTCGGCGAGTGTGATGTGCGCGGGACAGCCGTGTTACTCGTCAGCCACGATGTGCGGGTGGGTGCGTTGTTCGACCGCCGCCTCGCGTTGTCCGACCTCAACATGGCGCGTACGGCGTGAAATTCACGATCCTTCGCCTCGCTGCAGCGAGTCTTTGGAACCGGCGCCTCACGGTCACGTTGACGGCGATCGCAATCGGGCTAAGCGTTGCGTTGATATTGGGCGTGGAAAAGATGCGTCGGGACGCCCGGAGCGCGTTTTCCAGTACCGTTTCGGGGACCGACCTGATCGTGGGTGCCAGAAGTGGCGCGCTCCAATTGATGCTCTACAGCGTCTTTCGGATCGGCAATGCGACGAACAACGTGTCCTGGGCGAGCTACCAGCGCTACGCGGACGATCGGCGCGTAAGGTGGAGCGTCCCTTTATCGCTCGGCGACTCTCACCGCGGATTCCGCGTGCTCGGCACGTCAGCAGAGTATTTCGAACACTACCGCTACGGGCAGCGTTTCCCGCTGCGCTTCGCTGAAGGGGGGCCGTTCAGCGCAACGCGCGAAGCCGTGCTCGGCAGCGCGGTCGCGAAAGAGCTCGGTTATACGCTGGGCGCGGATCTCGTCTTCGCGCACGGTGCTGGCGACGTGGTGCTCGAGACACATGACGAATACCCGATGCGGGCCGTGGGGATCCTGGCGCCGACGGGTACGCCGGTCGATCGCACGGTACATGTCAGTCTGGAATCGATCACGTTGATTCATATCGACATGGAGGTGCCGGATGAGCAGTCCAGCAAGAATCGATTTCAGCGGCTGATCAAGCGAGCCGTAGCCGACCGCGACCTGACGCCGAAGTCAATCACGGCGTTCATGCTCGGTACGCGGTCGAAACTCGACATCTTCAGACTGCAGCGGGATATCAATCGCGACCGAAACGAGCCGCTGCTGGCGGCGCTCCCGGGCGTTGCGCTCCAGGAACTGTGGGATCTGCTGGGCGTCGCCGAGACGGTATTGCGACTCGTGGCAGCCATGGTCGTGCTCACCGGGCTGCTCGGCATGACCACTCTCATCCTGTCGACACTCGAGATGCGACGGCGCGAAATGGCGGTGCTGCGCGCGGTTGGCGCCAGGCCGCTGCACATTACCGGACTGTTCGTCTTCGAGTCGGCTCTGCTCGGGATTGCCGGGGTTGTGTTCGGTCTGGTGATGCTCTACGCCGCCACGCTGCTCGCTCAGCCGCTCGCCGCGACCACGCTTGGCCTGCATTTGCCGGTCGAGGCACCGCGGCAAGGCGATCTCGTGATTCTGGCAGCGATCGTGGCCGCCGCTGCGGCGGCCGGGCTAATCCCGGCCTGGAGGGCGTACCGCTCGGCACTGGCTGACGGATTGACGATCAAAATCTGATCCGGCGCACGGTCGATAGGGCTGGCGCGCAAAGCCAGCGGCCAGGGCGACGCGCCATGCCTGGCGGGCCAGATGCACGGAGGCTTGGATCGGTCGTCTTCTAGACGACGGGGACGCGTCTCGCGGCCAGCATCGCCGGGGTGATGACATCGAGGTCCAGCGGGACACGCCAGCGTTCACTCATGTGCACGGTCGGCATCTCGTTCGACTCTCGTTCGACGTCCAGATCGAACCCTTCGAAGCTGTTGGTCATGACCTGGTTGCAGCGGTCCACGTAGATCGGGAAACCCCCGATGTACGGCATGAAGACGCGCGGCCGTCCGGGGATATTGGCACCCACGTACCAGGAGCTGCACGTAGACCGGAGCGAGGTCTGGGCGACCTCGTTGACGTGATCCACCCAGTCGTCTTCGAACTCGACGCGCGCGTCTATTGTTTTCGCACCGCTTTCGCGGACGAACATGATGCAATCGGCGATCCAGTCGACGTGCTGTTCGATCGACTGGATCATGTTCGCGAGGACCGACGGGCTGCCGGGGCCGGTCACCATGAAGAAGTTCGGAAAGCCGGCGGTCGACAGGCCGAGGTAAGTGCGCGGCCCGGCTTCCCACTTCTTCCCGAGCGTCAAGCCGTCGCGCCCGGTGATCTGCATGTTATCGAACGAACCGGTCATCGCGGCGAAGCCGGTCGCGCAGACGATGACGTCGCACTCGTGCTCGACGCCATGCGCGACCACTCCGTTACGTGTCATGCGCTCGATCGGTCGCTCCGCGACGTCGATCAGCTTGACGTGCGGCAGATTGAAGGTCTCGTAGTATCCCGTGTCTACGCAAAGACGTTTGCAGCCGAACACGTTGTCCGGGCAGAGCAGGTCGGCGGTTTCCGGGTCGTCGACGACCGCGCGGATTTTCTCCCTCGCGAAGTTGGCCACGGTGTCATTGGCGTCTTTGTCGAATAACAGATCGCCGTAGGCACCGAGGAACGGCAGTCCGCCGCGGTCCCAGAATTCCTGATAGGTATCGAGGCGTTCTTCCTCCGGAGAATCCAGCGCGGAGCCGACATTGAACGGGAAGAAGAAGCCCGTCGGCCGGGCGCGCGATTTGGCGCGCAGGCCCGGATAATCGGACTTGATGGACGCGACATACTCTTCGCTCAGTTTCTCGTTCCAGGCGGGCACGGTGTAGTTTGCTGTGCGCTGGAACACCGTCAGAGAACTCGCCTGACCCGCGATGATTGGAATCGACTGGATGGCGGATGAGCCGGTACCGATCACGCAGACCCGCTTGTCGGTGAAGTCGATCGGTTCATGGGGCCACTCACCGGTGTGATA
>JBCCEJ010000116.1:0-8002 GCA_039030335.1 Pseudomonadota bacterium
CGCCTCGCCGGTCGCGATCCCGGAGGTGGTCACCACGTCCATCAGTTCGGCACCCAGGCCCGCCGAATGCGTGTAGAGCGCTGGTTCCACCGGACGCTGCTTCTTGAAGGCGACGCCGCCGAAATAGAGGCCGTGCCAGCCACCGCCAGCGTGCAGACGGGCGATCGCATTCGCTTCCGTCTGCTCGTCCACCCGCTCGTCAACGCGGGCATCGTCAGCCCAGTAGGCATCGACGATGACGTCTTCGCCGGCGAGCTTCGCCAGCACCGGAAACGCGTCGAGCCCGGTCACGGCCAGAAAATTGAGACCGAGCCACAAATAGGGGTAGCGGGTCCGCACGGCGCGGACGATCGGCAGCAGCTCGTCCGGCGGAAAGTCGTGATTGATGAGAAATACGCCAGCCGCGCCAGCCCGGAGCGCGACGTCGATGTTACGGCAGACCTGCGTCTCGTCCTGCGCGTGGATCACCGGCGTCACGGCTGGTCCTGCCGACTTGAACAGCTTGTGGAATCCGGTGCGCGTGAATGCCCCTGGCATCAGTCTTGCTACATAACCCCTCAAACAGGTGCCGGATAGTGGCTTAGTTCGTACCAATCATCCACCATAAGGCGGTTTGCCGCCGTCAGACTGTCAGAGGAGACCCGGGTATGCCCCACGATCAATCAAACAAGATTTCCCGCCGCACCGTCTTGAAGCGATCGCTTGCCGCGTCGACAGCCGTCGCGGCGCCGTTTATCACGCGAGGCTCAAAGGCCGCGCCGGTCGAAATCAACATGCTGGCCTGGTATGGCCACGGCGAGCCTGACATGGTCGAGGCCTTCGAGGCCCAGCACAACGTCAAGTTCAAGCCGAAGTATTACGCCGGCGGCGACAACATGCTGGCCCTGATCGCGCAGTCGCCGCCGGGCACGTACGACATCATCCTGTCAGACGCCGAATTCGTGCAGCAGCTGAACACAGCCGGCTACATCGACGAGATGGATCCGAGCCTCTATCCGTTCGATGACTTCTATCCGGAATTCATGAAATTCCCAGGTCATTGGACCGGCGACAAGCTGTGGTCGGTCATGGTGCGCTACGGCCTGCTCGGCGTGTCGTTCAACACCGACGTTGTCTCGCACAAGGAAGCGATGAACTACAAGGTGCTGTGGGATGCGAAGCTGAAGGGCAAGGTCGGCCACTTCGACTGGCATTTGCCGAACCTCGGTTGTCTGAGCCTCCACGACGGCAACAATAAGCCGTCGCCGTTTGATATCGGCGACGCTGCCTGGGAAAAGCTTCAGAAAACCACGCTCAGCCTGAAACCGCAGGTGGGCGGCTACTTCGACTACGGTGGCACGTTCGCCAGTCTCAAGAACGGCGAAATCCATGCGATGTGCGGTATTGGCGACTGGATCACCGGCGTGCTGCTGAAAGACGGCGCGCCCGTCGACAGTGTGATCCCCGACGAGGGCGGCATTCAGTGGACCGAGAGCTACTCGATCGGCAAAGGCTCCAAGAAAGCTGACATCGTTTCGAAGTTCATCCAGTACATGCTGTCACCGGAAGGCCAGGTGCGCTCGACGCAGATGAAAGCCTACCCGGGGCTGTCGCCGACCAAGTCGGGCTGGAAAGCGCTGCAGGCGGCCAACGCGGCTGAAGCGAAGCGCATGGGGCTCATCGAAGGAGCCGACAACGACCCCATCAAGCTGCACCGTGAAGGTCGGATTCACTATCGTGATATCCCGCGTCAGCAGTCGCTCGAAGACTGGAACGACTTCTGGTCGGAGTACAAGAACGCCTGATGCAGGCGGCTCACGCGACGCCGGGTCTTCCGGCGCCGCATCACCGTGCGTTGATAGGTGTCAGCGCACGGTGAGCAAATTGCAACGAGCGGCGGTCACGAACCACGATGCCAGAAGACGGCATCCGCAGCCCTGATGTCCAGTCTGCCGCTTCAGACTCACCACCGCGCAACCGAGAGCGCATGAGCAACGCCGCCGACAGTTCCGCCTCCACCTCCGGCAAGCCGGCGCGGCGCTGGCTATATCCGCTGACGTGGCGGCTTCCGATCATCATCTGGCAGGCCGCGTTTTTCATCGTGCCGCTGGCGTTCATGCTGCTGATGACGTTCTGGCTCGTGAAGAACTACCGGATGGAACCGGACTTCATCACGAAGAACTGGGTGCGCATGTACACGCGCGGATATTTCTGGGATGCCTATTGGCTGACGCTCGGGCGCGCGGCGTTGGCATCGCTGGTTGCCAGCATCATCGCGTTCCCGGCGTCGTTCGCGCTGGCTTTTCAGGTGTCGGACACCGTTCGGCGCTGGGCCATTTTTTTCCTCATCATTCCGTTCTTCACGTCGTATCTGGTGCGCGCCTACGCATGGCAGGTCATTCTCGCCGAGCAGGGCGTGATCAATGCAATGCTCGGTTTTGTTGGCATCGGCCCGTTCACGATGCTGAATTCGGGATTCGGCGCGATGGTGGGTTATCTGACGCTGACGCTGCCACTTGTCGTCATCCTGCAGACGCTGAGCCTTGCGGCGGTAGACCGGTCGCTCATCGAGGCGGCGTGGAATCTGGGATGCAGCCGGCTTCGCACGATCGCGACGGTGATCATTCCGTCCGCGAAAGTCGGGCTCATCATCGGCGCTGTATTCTGTTTCATCTTAAGCTTCGGTGACTTTGTCAGTCCTTATTATCTCGGCGGCTCGAAACCACCGACGCTGTCGATTCTCATCATCGACACCACCAAGTCCGGCCAGCAGTGGCCGCGCGCGGCAGTTGTTGCGATCACGATGATCGTCACACTGCTGGTGGTTGCTTTTGCCGCCATTGGCGCCGCCTACGGGAAGCCGCGGAAATGACGGATTCGCGCCCGCATCCGTTAGCCTGGCTGTATCTGGCCGCGCTGTTCGTGTTCGTCTTCGCGCCAATCGCCGCGAGCTTCGTGTTTTCGTTCAATTCAGAGCGATTTCCGACCATTCCGCTCGGCTCGTTTACGCTGCATTGGTATCAGACGGCGTTCTCCGACCCGGACGTCTGGGAGGCATTCCAGACGAGTCTTATCGTGTCGCTGAGCGCGGCCACGCTGTCGACGCTGATCGGCTACGCGACGGCCTACACGGACTTCCGTTACGGTTTTCGCTTCAAGGCCGCCTACCTTGCGTTGGCTTTGCTGCCGCCGACGATACCGCTTGTCATCATGGGGCTCGCGATG
The DNA here is from genome assembly GCA_039030335.1 of Pseudomonadota bacterium. Lineage (GTDB taxonomy): Bacteria > Pseudomonadota > Gammaproteobacteria > HK1 > HK1 > JBCCEJ01. Next base: position 3,205 of record JBCCEJ010000116.1, read on the forward strand.
CTGGCGTGGCTCTCGCGTGTGGGTCTCTCCGGGACCGTAACGGCGATCATCATTTCGCACACGGTGCTCGGCGCGCCGTTTGCAATGGCCGTCATCCGGCTGCGCCTCAGCCAGATGGATCCAGCCATCGAAGCCGCCGCCTGGAATCTCGGCGCGTCGGAATGGCGCGCGATGTGGCACGTGGTTCTGCCGTTTTGCCTGCCCGCCGTCGTGTCGGCGTTTTGCCTGACCGCGGCCGTCAGCTTTGATGAGTTTGCTGTCGCCTGGTTTGTATCGGGTCTCAACAAGACCGTTCCGGTCGTGATACTCGAGATTTTGCAGGGCAACGTAGACCCGCAGATCAATGCGATCGGCACCGTGGTTTTTGTCACGTCGATGACGCTCGTTATCGTCGCGCAGATATTGCTCATGAATCGGCAGGGGAGAAAAGCGTGAGCGCGCCGCTGGTTGAATTTCGCGGAGTCGAGAAGCGCTACGGGAACATCGTCGCCGTCGAGCGGTTGGACCTCACGATCGACGCCGGCGAATTCGTGGCGCTGATGGGTCCGTCCGGCTGCGGCAAGACGACTTCGCTCAGAATGCTGGCGGGTCTCGAACAGCCAAGCGCTGGGCAAGTCCTGATCGACGGGCAGGTTATGAACGACGTGCCGGCCCATACGCGCGATACCCCGATGGTCTGGCAGTCGCTGGCACTGTTTCCGTTCCTCGATGTTCTGGGCAACGTGGAGTTTGGCCTGCGCATGCGCGGTGTGGACGCCGCCGCCCGGCGCACGAAAGCTCTCGAATGGTTGCAGCGTCTCGGTCTTGAGGGTTTCGAAAAGCGGCGTGTTGATGAACTGTCCGGCGGCCAGCGTCAGCGCGTCGCGTTGGCCCGTTCATTGGTGACGGAACCGCAGATGCTGTTGCTTGATGAGCCGCTGTCGGCTCTCGATGCGCATCTCGTTGTTCGTATGCAGGGTGTACTCACGCGTCTGCAACGCGAACTGGGTATCACGTTCGTGTACGTCACCCATTCGCAGTCTGAAGCGTTTGCGATGGCCGACCGGGTCGTGATCATGGATACCGGGCACATCTCGCAGATAGGACCACCGCGCGAGGTCTACCGCCGGCCCGCCAATCGGTTCGTTGCGGAGTTTGTGGGCCGCAATAACATTCTGAGCGGCACCATCGCATCCAGCTCTGGTGGCGATGTGGTTCTGACCGGTGGCGTCGGCACGCTAACCGTGCCGGCACCGCCCACGGAGCGTGCCGGCGGCAGCGTATGCGTAGCCGCCGACCGCATGCAAGTATCGAGTGACGAACCCGATGCCGGCAGTCGGTTTGCCTGCACCGTGATCTCCGAGGAATTTGCCGGTGCCGGTGTGATCGTTTATCTCGAGGCGCCCGATGAAACGGAGATCAAGGTGCAGCTCAACGAGGCTGAGCTGAGTGCGCTTACGTTGGCGCCCGGCCAGCAGGTTTGGGTGAGCTTTGCATCGGATGCGGCGCACTGGTTGGAAGACTGAGATGGGCGTTTTTCCGGTGTGTTCGTCCAACGTGGATCCGGATCGATGAGTAAGTGGCCAGACGGTGCAAGGTTTGCCGCCGCGATTACATTCGACATGGATGCGGATTGTCTGATCCATATCGCCACCCCTGACGGCTGGCGCCGGCCGTATCCAATTTCGATGGGTCGGTACGGCCCGAACGTTGGCATTCCCCGCATCCTGGAGACTTACCGGCGCCTCGGTCTGCGCCAGAGTTTTTTCATACCCGGGTGGTGCGCGGAACAGTATCCGCAGGCGGTTGAGCAGATCGTCGCGGGCGGACATGAAGTGGGCTGTCACGGCTGGATTCACCAGAACCCGCTGGAGCAGAGCCTCGAGCAGCAGACGGAAGATCTGGAACGCACGACCGAAGCCGTAAAGCGCATCAGCGGTACCACCCCCGTCGGTTATCGCGCACCGGTCTACCAGATCACCAACGAACTGCCGGAGTTGCTGATCGATCGCGGCTTTCTCTACGAGAGTTCGATGATGGCCGACGACGACCCGTACCTGGTCGAGGTCAACGGCAAGTACCTCGTCGAGATCCCGCCGCATTGGGGCGTGGACGACTGGCCGCCGTTTGCGCACTACGAAGAAATTGGCTACCTGATGCCGGTGCGCGGGCCAACGGAGGGCCTGGCGCCGTTTTTCGAAGAATACGAAGCGGCACGTGAAGAAGGCGGACTCTGGCACGCGGTGTGGCATCCGTTCCTGACCGGGCGCCGCGCCCGCTGGCGCGTTGTCGAGCGCTGGCTGGAGTCCGTGTTGAAACGCGGCGATGTCTGGTTTGCGACGATGGCTGAGATCGCCGCCCATACGCGCGAGCGTCACGCGAACGGTGAAGCCGTGCGCGTTGAGAAGCTCCCCTACTACGACGGCCCGCAGCGCTGAGCGGTCTCGATTCGTTGTTGAACCCGTTAGACGCCGAGGTACGCCGATGACCGACCTGCTGATCCGCAACGCCACACTCGTGGACGGAACCGCGACCGACATCGCGATCGACGGTGAGCGCATCAGCGCCATCGCGCCCGGGTTGCCGGTTGAAGCTGGAGAGGTTATCGACGCGGCTGGTCGCCTCGTCAGTGCGCCTTTCATCGATGCGCATTTTCACCTGGATGCAACGCTGTCGTACGGGCTGCCGCGCATCAACCAGTCCGGCACGCTGCTCGAAGGCATCGCGCTCTGGGGTGAGCTGAAGCAGATAGTGACTGTCGAAGAGATGGTTGAACGCGCGCTCGCCTACTGCCACATGGCGGTCGGGCATGGTCTGCTCGCTATCCGTTCCCACGTGGACGTGTGCGATGACCGGTTGCTCGGCGTGCAGGCGCTGCTCGAAGTGCGTGAGCGCGTCAGTGGGTTCATGGATTTGCAGTTGGTGGCATTTCCACAGGATGGTTGGTATCGATCCAATGCCGAGCGCAACGTCATCCGGGCACTCGATATGGGTGTCGACATCGTCGGCGGGATTCCGCATTTCGAACGTACGATGGAAGACGGTACGCGGTCGGTGCGCGCCGCGTGCGAACTGGCTGAGCAGCGCGGCTTGATGGTCGACCTGCATTGCGATGAATCCGACGATCCGCACTCGCGTCACATCGAAACGCTGGCCGCCGAGACGCATCGGGTCGGCCTGCAGGGCCGGGTGGTCGGTTCGCACCTGACGTCGATGCACTCGATGGATAACTACTACGCCAGCAAGCTCATCGCGCTGATCGCTGAATCCGAAGTGGCCGCCGTCCCGAACCCGCTCATCAACATCACGTTGCAAGGGCGCATGGATACCTATCCGAAGCGCCGCGGTCTGACGCGTGTGCCCGAACTGCTGGCGGGGGGCGTCAACGTCGCGTTTGGTCAGGACTGTGTGATGGACCCGTGGTATTCGCTCGGCACCGGCGACATGCTGGATCCAGCGTTCATGGGTTTGCACGTAGGACAGATGACGGCCCCGGCCGCGATGCGCGAGTGTTACGAGATGGTCACGACGCGGTCGGCCGAGATCTTGGGGCTGACCGATCTGGGCATCGCTGAAGGCAAGCGCGCGAGTCTGGTTATCGTCGATGCCAAAGATCCGGTCGAAGCAATTCGGCGCCGGCCGGTGCGCACGCACGTGATCTCGCGCGGCAAGGTGGTGGCGCGAACCCCCGCGCCTGAGACAACGCTGAATCTGGCATAACCCTGTTGGACCACGACGTCGTGTGACCCTACTCGCCATCCGCATGCCGAGGTCACCAGAGGCAGCGCCGGGCCGCGTGCTAACCTCCGGGCCTCCAGGGAACTGCACCGTCGGCGACACGCGACAGCGGGTCGAGCCAGGCCGCGCATTCCAGTCTCGAAGACAGCCGTCCGATACAAAACCGCCTGGAGAATCGACTGATGGAAACGATCCGCGCCGCGCGCATGGTCGAAGTTGGACTGATGGTGTGCGAGTCGATCGAGATGCCCCGAATCGAAGATGGCGAAGTGCTGGTGCGCACCGAGATGTCATCGATTTGCGGCAGCGACCTGCACGTCGTGATGATGGGCACGGGCGTTGGGCATCCATTGCCTTGCCCACATGGTTACCCCGGCCACGAAGGGATTGGCACCGTAGTGGAGAGCCGCGCGCTGGAGCTTCCCGAAGGTACGCGCGTGCTGACGTGTCCAAACCCGTATAACGGGCAGTGTTTCCAGGCCTATCAGCGCATCAAGGCAGCGTATTGTGTACCGCTGCCTGAAACCGATGTGCCGGCGGGCGAGCTGATGATGGCCCAGCAGTTCGGCACTGTCATGTACGCCATGCAGGCATTTCCGCGCTCGCTCATCGGAAAAACCGCCGTTGTGATGGGGCAGGGCTCTGCCGGACTGTTCTGGAGTTATCTGTGCAAACGTGCCGGCGCGGAACAGGTCATCGTTTCGGACTTGTCTTCCGCGCGCCTTGCGGCGTCGCAGAAGTTTGGCGCGGATACCTGTGTGAACGTTCGAAACGGCGATCTGGAAACCGTGGTCAAGGACCTTACGCAGGGCCGCGGTGCCGGGTTTGTCGTTGAAGCGGTTGGGCGTCCCGAGACCTTTCTCGAATCGGTACACGTCGCGGCGACAGACGGTGAGATCATGTGGTTTGGACTGCCGGGTACAGATGGCAGCATGCCAATGGACTTCAATCAATTCTTCCGCAAGCGGCTCCGCGCAAACAGTCAGTACGGCGCGCAGTTTGAAGCCGGTGCGAGTTCTTTCCGGGAAGCGCTGCGTTTGATCGCGAACCGGGAGATCGATGTCTCTCCGTTACTAAGTCA
>JBCCEJ010000117.1:0-7881 GCA_039030335.1 Pseudomonadota bacterium
GCCACACACGTAATCATAATGCGTGGCGCGATCTCCGGCTCCAGCACAGCCATGGCGGCAGCCATGGGCGTGGTGGCTTATCCGGAGATGATCAAGCGCGGCTATCCGAAGTGGATGGCTGCTGGCGTCGTCGCAACCGGCGGTGGCATCGCCATTCTGATCCCGCCGAGTATCACGCTGATCCTGTTCGGTGTTCTGACCGACGAGTCGATCATCAAACTGTTCTTCGCTGGCGTTACGCCGGGGATCATGCTGGCGATCAGTGACGCCATAATCGTGCTGACGATGGCGCACTTTCTGAAGCTGCCGGCGGGCAAGTTCGACCTCGGCGAGCTGGGCAGAGCGGCGCTCGAAGCAGTACCTGCACTGATGCTGCCCGTCATCGTGCTGGGTGGTTTGTACGGCGGCGTGCTGACACCCACCGAGTCGGGCGCGGCGGCCTGCGCCTACGCGACCATCTACGGGTACTTCGCGCTCGGCAAAGACTTCTTCAAAGAACTGCTGGCTGCCACCAACCGCTCAGTAAACCTGACCGCTATCATCTTCTTCCTGCTGGGGGGCGTCGGGATCTTTCAGTTCCTGCTGGCCAACCAGGGCTGGCCGCAGGATATCGCTGAATGGGTGACCGGCATGGGTCTGACACCACTCGGTTTCCTGGCCGCGCTGCTCGCCGTCTTGCTGTTCCTTTCGATGTTCCTGACAGGTGTTGCGATCCTGGTGCTGATCGTGCCGATCATCCATCCGGTGTCGCTCTCACTCGGCATCGACCCGATTCATCTCGGAATCCTGTTCGCGCTCTGTGTAGAGATGGGCGCCGTCATCCCACCGGTAGGACTGAACCTCTTCGCCGTCAGCGGGACGACCGGTGTACCGGTTACACAGGTCATGCGGGGGTCATTCCCATTTCTGTGTACGGACGGCTGCGTGCTTGCGCTGGTCATGCTGTTTCCGACTTTGACACTGTGGCTGCCGAACCTCGCGGTACAGTCGGTCTTCGGGTAGCTGCGACATGACCAAACAAGCGATTTTTGCCGGACTCGAAGGCAAGAAAGCTCTGGTGACCGGTGCGTCGAGAAATATCGGACAGGGTATTGCGCTTCGGCTCGCCGAGGCCGGCTGCGACCTGACGGTCGCCGCGCAGGCCAACCGCGAGGGACTCGATCAGACGGTTGAGCGGGCGCGCGAATTCGGCGTCAACGCCACCGGCGTACTGGCAGACCTCGCTACTGCGCAAGGTTGTGCCGACCTGCTGGCGGAGGCGGCCGCAACGATGGGTCAAGTCGACGCGCTGGTACACACGGTGGCCATTCGCCCGCACCAACCGTTCGAAACGCTCGAATTCGAACAGTGGGAGCATGTCCGCTCGCTGGTGCTCGACTCCGCGATGCATCTTTGCCTCGGTACATTGCCCGGCATGGGCGCACGAGGTTTCGGACGCGTTGTCCTGTTCACGGGTATCGGCTCCTATCGCGGCTCGGCCCACCGGGCGCATATATCGGCCGCCAAACTCGGCCTTGTCGGCCTTGCGCGCGGACTGGCGCGGGAGTACGCGGCGCGCAACGTCCGGGTCAATGTGCTGTCCCCAGGCACGATCGATACCGAACGAGCGAACCCGGAGTGGTACGGCAACAATCCTCCCTCAGCCAAGGGCATTCCGATGGACCGGCGCGGGACGGTTGCCGAGGTCGCCGACTCAACGATTTTTTTGTTGAGCGATGCCGCCGGATTTGTCACCGGTCAGACACTGCACGTCAACGGCGGCGAAGCGTTCTACGGCTAGGTGCGCGCGCAACTGCCCGGGTGCAACGGTAGCCGGAGTCACTGCAAACTCAGCGTGACGGCAACAGGCCCCGCACCTCTTCCCACAACGCCGCGTACGCGTGCCCGGCGTCGGAGCGCGCAGCGAAGGTACGCAATGGCGCTCGATATACGCCCATCTTTTCAACATGCGTCGCGTATGGGATCCGCGTCCCCAGAATCGGGAAGGGCAGGCTTTCGCTCTCACCGATAAATGCGCGATGCAGCTGCTTGCGTCGTTCGACCATGGACCAGAACAGGAATGGCTGCGGCACCGCTGAGTCGGCCAGATGCCGCGCCAGCAACTGCACCGTGCGCACGGACAGCGGTGTCGGAATAGTCGGAATCAAAGTGACCCCGCTGGCGTTCAGCACGCACTCGCTCATCAACGAGAGCCCCGGCGCGCAGTCGAAGATCAGCAGGTCGTAGGCCGCTTCGAGCGGCGTCAGCAGACGCTTGAAGCGGGCGTGTGGGCGGCGATCTTCGGACAGAAGCGAATCGGCATTACGAAAAGAAAAGCGCGCCGGCAGCAGATGCAGACCATCGAAGTCGGATGCCTTGATCAGCGCATCCAGATCGGCGCGACCGCGAAGCACCTTGCGCGCACCGCCGCGCTCGGGCTTGACGCGCAGATAGAAGGTGCTGGCGGCCTGCGGGTCGAGATCCCACAACAATACGCGATGCCCTTCAGCCGCGGCCTCCGCGGCAAGATTGATGGCGGCTGCCGTCTTCCCGACACCGCCTTTCATGCTGTACACCGCCAGAACCTGCATCGGACTCAACGCAGATGCTGCTTTCGCGCCACATTAACCGCATCACAGTCAAAACGTCGCCAGCGATCGGCAAAACGTTGCCGTTCTGCCGCCTGACGTTGCGAGAGCAGTTCGGTCAGGCGGCCCATCGCCAACAAGGAGTCCACCGTGGCCCGGCCGCGGTCGTCCATCTCCGTGGCGAAGACTTTCAGACGCTCCCGTTGGACCTCCAGATCCTGAAAACTACCGAGGTGGTCCTGCAGGCGTTTCAGGCCCTTCAACCAGACCTTTGTCGCGGCTTCCGGAAACAATGACTCAAAAGCCTCCAACAGGTAGCGCAGTTTCTTGCATTCAATCCGGAGATCGTGCAACGCCTCAGCGGCAGTTTCTGGACCGATGCGACGACCTTCGCGCCTCACGCGCCGCCACTGCCGGCGGATTGCGGCAATGGCGACGTCGCGAACCGGCTGAGCAGCGTCGTGGCTGAGGCCTTCCCCACCTTCGGCCATCCGCTGCAAAATGTGCTCGAAACGCAGCATGAACTGCTGGTAGCGGTCGCTACGCAGTGCCAGAACGAGACGGCGCTGTGCGCCCCGCCTCGAACGTGCGACGTGGGCTGCGAGAGAGTTGAGTGCGCGCGCGTCAGCGCCTGGCAGCAGCTTTAGATATTCGTCTAGCTCGACGGCATAGACATCGAGGTCCCGCACGGGACCTGAGACGCTGCCAAGCCACCGCAGTTCCTGGTTCAGCTCGGCAAGGACGTCGACCTCGACGAGCGTCTTCAAACGCGCCAACCAAGAGCGTGCCCGCCGTATTGCGACGCGAAAATCGTGCAGAAACTCGCTATCGGTAGACTGACATGTGCCCGTTTCGGTGACGCACATCTGCCACCACATCAACCGCAACAGCTCGGCCAGCGCCTGACCGGCCGACATCTGCGCGTGCAGTTCAAGCTTGAGCTTCGAACTGAATCCTCGTGGGTCGATACCGGCTGCCAACGCCAGTGCCTCTACCGCTCCCGATGGTGTTACGCGAACGCCGTGCGCAACAATAATCGCGTCGGCAAAGTGCGCCGCCTGCGGTTCGTACCCCTTCAGCGCGCGCACGCGACAGATGAGCGGAGCCTGCTGCAGAGCGTCGACAGGCGCTTCAGCGGCCACCGCGTCGAGCCCTGCAGCCGCGCAGACCTGACCGCGCCAGATGGTCAGCGTCACTATGGTCTTGTCCCGGGAGTCGAGCAGCCGGGCACTGACCCGCTCAAAGCGGTGCTCAAAAACCGGCAGCAGGCGCCGTTCACCAGCCGCGGCGACGGCAGCCTGTAGCGCGCAAGGCAAGGCGGCTGGACGCAGTCCGCCCGCGTACCGGCCGGTAGCCCGTACCTCGAGCGGAACGGACTCCGAATTCATCAGCAGGTAATTGCGCGCCCGCCCGCACCGCTCATGCTGCAACGCCAGGTCTCGTCTGGCGAGACGTCCGTCGAAAGTATCCAGCGACGTGGCTACACCCACATCGACGGCGTCGTGCAGCAACCGCAGACCCTGGTCGGTAGCTACCCGCTCAAGCAGTATCTCCGAATCCGGCGGCAGCAAGATGGTAGGCAAGGGGTGAAGCGCCATCGAGCAGTTGTCGTAGGTCCCGGCGCGGCGGCCGTCGGTTGACGAGCGTCAACCATCCATAGCATGAACTGCTATGTCAACCCGAACCCGAAGACCAGCGAGGCGCCGGAAGCAGACCGGCTGGAATCCCGGCCAGAGAAGTGGTTCATCCCTGCCGCCACGGCAGCCCGCGTACCTTCCAACCGTTGACACTGGAGCGATGGGCGCGGCCGTCCTTGTCACCTTCAAAGCCTTCTTCGATATTGAAACAGCAGCTGAAACCCGCCGCGGTGAGTGCGTGCGCAGCCTGCCGTGAGCGCACACCCGACCGGCAGAGCAGCAACAGCGGCTGGTGCTCTCTGATTCCGTGCGCGCGCACAGTGTCGACGAAATCCAGCGACTGGTGCATGTCTGGAAAACACTGCCAGCTGATCTGAAGTGCGACCTTATTGGCGGCGCGAAGGTCCGGCTCACCGACGTAGCGCCACTCCGCGTCCGTGCGTACATCGACCAGCACAGCCTCGACCTGCTCGGAGAGAATCCGCCAAGCTTCAACCGGGGTGAGGTCACCTGCGTAGCGCAATGCCTCAGATGTCGCGCCCGGCTTCGCAGCTGGCACCACGCTACTCAGCTGCATCGGCGGCGCCAACGACAACCGGGTTCGACCTCGCCAACTTATCGGCAACGGGGTCCAATCCTCGTGCCAGGTCTGACGTAATGTCGGCGACCTCTTCAAATCCCACCGAGAGCCTGAGCAGACTGTCACCAACCCCCATGCGCGCGCGTTCGGCCGCGGTGATCCGGGCGTGCGTGGTGCTGGCGGGATGCGTGATGGTGGATTTCGTATCACCGAGGTTGGCGGTTATGGACACTAGCCGGGTGGCGTCCACAACGCTCCAGGCAGCTTCGCGGCCGCCAACCACATCAAATGCAACCACACCACCAAAGCCCGATTGCTGGCGTCTGGCAAGCTCGTGTCCGGGATGCGACGCCAGGCCGGGGTAGTAGACGCGCTCCACGGCCGGGTGTCGTTCGAGCCATCGGGCAACTGCCGCGGCCTGAGATGAATGCAGCTGCATACGTGGTACGAGAGTCTCCAGCCCGTTCAGGAAGACCCACGCATTGAACGGACTCAGCGTCGGGCCTGCGGTTCGCATGAAGCCGACAAGGTCAGCGTGCAGATCTTCGTCGTCAGTGACGATTGCGCCGCCCACGCAACGTCCCTGACCGTCGATGTACTTCGTCGCCGAATGCACCACGACATGAGCCCCCAGACCCAGCGGCTGCTGCAGCGCGGGCGAACACGCGACGTTGTCGACCGCTAGCAGGCAGCCCTGGCGATGCGCAATGCCGGCCAGCGCTTCGATATCGGCAATCTCGCCGAGGGGATTGGACGGCGATTCGATGAATATGAGCCGCGTCTGCGCCCGCACGGCGTGTGCGAAAGCCGATGTGTCGTCGGGTGCGACAAAGGTCACATCAACCCCAAACCGGGCGAGCGTCTTGCTAAACAAATTGATGGTCGAGCCAAAGAGCGACCGCGAAACCACGACGTGATCGCCTGCCTCCAGCACCGTCATTGCGAGCGACAGGATGGCCGCCATTCCCGATCCGGTAGCGACGCAGAAGCGGCCATCTTCCAACAATGCCAGGCGCTCTTCGAAAGCCCTGACCGTGGGATTGCTGAAGCGGGAGTAGATGTTGCCGTCTTCCTCGTTGCTGAACCGCCGCGCAGCCTGCGCCGCATCCTCAAAGACATAGCTGGACGTCAGAAAGATCGGATCATTGTGCTCACTTTCCAGACTGCGGCGCTGGCCGCCGCGAACGGCCCGCGTAGCCAGTCCATAGTGAGAGAAATCAGTCATTTGCATGCCTTCGGTAGCAACCGCCTACGGCTGAGTCTGTAATCCTTCCCAACACCGTTCAAGGCCGCGCTGACCGTGCCGCTACACGCAGTCAGGTAGCGGCGCAGGCGGCGGAATGTTGTTCTGCGAGCGTCTCTGGAGCGGAACCATTTTGGTCGGGCAACCGCAAACGCAGTCAGCTGTTTTCGCCATGCCACAGCAGCATGCCGGCACCGTTGGATCGTCCAAGTCGGCGCGTTTGGCGGCGGCTTCCGACCAGCCTGGCGGTGCGTGTTTCGGCCTCAATTTGTCGATATTTGGCTTTTTGGGATTAACGTGCGCGCGCGAGCCGCCGATATCGCCACTATTCGGCCGACCGGGTTACGGGATCGGGCTCGCTTAATCGTGCGGGACTCCTCGCACAACAGCTTCGGGAGCATTGGTTCGTGAGTGAAGTGCGTGGCAACGACGAGAATGCCAGTCCGGCACTGCCGACTGGCGAGAGTGGTACGGAACTGGAGCGTCCTTTCGACGAGGACTTTCGCGCGGAACGGCCGCGCGAAACCCTCTCGGCCAATCCCGACCAGGAAGAGGGCATCAATCCCAATATCCAAATGGGAACCCGTTCGACTGGATTCAGCCGGGGCGCCGAGACCGGGCAGGCCCAAGACACTCAGCGAAGCGAGGATGACGCAGAGAGCGCGCTAAGCGACGCGGCGGCGACTCCAGCGCGACGCGCAGGAGACGAGCCGCCAGATGGAAGTCTCGAGTCCGGTACAGATAATTCAGGAGAAAACGAACGGTCGAACGCACCAGGCGAATTCTCAGACCCAGGTGTCTCATCGCCGGCATTCGCGCCTGGCGTGCCTCTCACTCCAGCGGCTGGTCCCGCTGCCGGGTCTGACGGCGAGACTGAGCCTTTCGCGCGCTCTGCGTCGCGGGCTGACGCGGACAGCTCGACGCCAGCCAACGGGACGTTCCAGACAGATGTAGAAGTCAATCCGCGCAACGGCGACCCCGGGGCGGGTGAGCCATCGGCCGCGAGCGCCGATCCGGAGGCTGGGTCTCGCGACGACCCGCAGTCTGCGCAGGACGCGCAGTCGTCCGAAGACGCGAGCGGAGGCCTGTTCTCCGACCGCGGCGAGCGCGGGGCCGGGAGCGATCCGTCCCTGGCCAACTTGAACGATGCGGCCACGGCGACATCACAGAGCAACACTCCCGCCACAGGAAACGCGGATGACAATGTACTGCGCGGCGGTGCAGGCGACGATCGGGTGTCCGGCCAACAAGGCGATGACCGTCTGAGCGGGAGAGCCGGCAACGACGGTCTGTCTGGCGGACCAGGTGATGACCGCATAAGCGGTGGTTCCGGCAACGACCGTATGTCCGGCGGTGCAGGAGACGATCGGATGAGCGGCGGCTCGGGCAGCGACCGTATGTCTGGCGGCGCTGGCGACGACCGCATAAGCGGCGGCTCCGGCAATGACCGCATGTCCGGTGGCTCCGGTGATGACCGCATGAGCGGTGGCTCTGGCAACGACCGTATGTCCGGCGGTTCGGGCGACGACCGCATGAGCGGTGGTTCCGGCAATGACCGCCTCGATGGCGGTGCCGGCAATGACGTCCTGAATGGTGGCTCGGGCAACGACAGCTTGGCGGGTGGCTCCGGCGAGGACCGCATGAGCGGCGGCTCTGGCAGCGACCGGATGTCGGGCGGCTCGGGCGACGACCGGATGAGCGGTGGTTCCGGCAATGACAGCATGTCCGGTGGCTCCGGTGATGACCGCATGAGCGGGGGCTCTGGCAACGACCGCATGTCCGGTGGCTCCGGTGACGACCGCATTAGCGGCGGCTCTGGCAGCGACCGTATGTCCGGCGGTTCGGGCGACGACC
>JBCCEJ010000118.1:0-7287 GCA_039030335.1 Pseudomonadota bacterium
ACGCCGACAGAACCTGCTGGCGCAGACCCGCGCGACTGAATCGGTCAACGTGTAAGCTGCCGATCGGTCAGTCGGATCGGTCATGACTCGTTGTTTCGTAGTCGCACAGACCCGCTAGCACTGTTGCTTTCAGCCATCGGCGTTTTGGGCGTAGTGACGCTCTTGTTGACACACGTGCCCCCGCACTGGCGTATCGACAGCGCGGAACCACTCGAAGCCGCACCCGGGGTTGATGCGGCCCCGGGTTGGCTGATGAGCCGCGGCGTCACGCGTGTAGCGGCCGAGCCGGCCCCGATCGTCACGTTCAGTGCCGGTGGCGTCGAGCGGTTCGTCTTCATTTCGCGACAGTTCGGGCTGCGTTCTTCCGATATGGGTAAACGCCCTGCCCTGGTGCGCGTGCGCGTTGAAGTACGCGCCGGTGAATTGATGGGCGAAGCGCCTCACTGGCCACCGACGGGCGTCATGGTTCACAACGTTGACGAGCGCGGCAAACGTCTCTGGTACTGGCCGTACATGGCGGTGGGCAGCGATGGCAGTCACGGATGGCAGCAACTCGACGGGGTGATGCCGATCGCAGCGGGAACTGATGAGTTGCGGGTGCTCGCGTACGTCCTCGCGGATTCCGGTCAAGTGCAAATGCGGCGGCTGGTCGTCGAGTCGGCGGCCGAGCACGCCGGATACGCGGCGATGCGCCTGTTGGTTTGGGCCGGTTGGTCGGTGCTCGCCATTGCCGCGATCGGATTCTCGTTGCGTTACCGCGCGCGGCTCTATGCCGGACTCGTGGTGCTCGGCCTGTCGATCGTGATCACGTTGGCGGGCGTCACGCCCCAGCCGCTGATGGCAGGGCTGGTCAAGAGTGTGTCCTTCACGACGCAGGACCTGTTCGCGGACGCTGGCGAACGCCTCGCCGAACTGACCGAGCCGACCGGCCCGGCAGCGTGGCCAGCCGACGACGCTTCGCCGAATCTGGTCGCGCCGTCGGAGGAAAGCGGGAACACCCTCCCGAGCGACGGCGAGCCGCACAGGCCGGACACCGTAGAGCAAGCCACCGACGATCGTCACCGCACGGCGCAGACCAGGCCCGCCGGAACGGCGCCGCCGAAGCCGGTCCGCCCGCCGCGCGTGTATTGGGAGCCGGCTTTCTCGCTCGTCGACAAGCTCGCGCATCTCGGTGCCTTTTTGCTGCTGACGCTGGTGGGTGCCTACGCCTGGCCAACGCTGCCGGCATGGAGGCTGATCGTCTGCGTCCTGGCCCTGTCGGCGAGTATTCAACTCGTCCAGCATCAGCTCATCACGCGCGAAGCAGACGCGCTGGACTTTGCCGCCGATTCTCTCGGCGTGCTGGCCGGTGCGCTGTTGCGCTACGCGACGCTCGCGGTTCGGCGTACCTACTTAAAAGCCCGGGTCTAAGCGCTGAAGTCGAACTGAGGCGATCAGCTCTGGCGCAGGCGCATAAGTTCTTCGAGCAGCACCTGCGCGGCTTCCTCGATGGCCGCAAGGTCAACATCTAGATGCGTGCACGCACGCAGTCGAGTGGCCGAGAATGCGCCAATATTGATGCCGCGGGCTTCCAGCGCCGCGCTCAACGCCGGCGCCGACACGCCCGTCTTCTCAATGTCGAAGAAGACCAGATTTGTCTCCACTGCGGCCGATGCCAGTTCGACCCCATCGGCGGCCGTGATGAGGTCGGCGAACCGCCTCGCATTCGCATGATCGTCGGCGAGGCGCGCCAGATTATGTTGCAGTGCGTACACCCCGGCGGCCGCCATCATGCCCGCCTGGCGCATGGCGCCACCAATGCGCTGTTTCCACCTCCACGCGGCTTCGATGAACTCATCCGTACCGGCGAGTACACCGCCGACCGGACAACCCAGCCCTTTGCTGAGATCGATCCAGACCGAGTCGGCGAACCGGGCGAATTCGGCCATCGGCACACCGGCCGCGACCGCCGCATTGGGGAGTCGCGCGCCATCCATGTGCAACACCAGACCGCGTGTGTCGACGACATCGCGGATCGGCTGCAGATCGGTCTCGGACCAGACGGTACCCCCTGGCAGATTAGCGGACTGCTCGACTTCCACGAGGCGTGAGGCCGGCGCGTATCGATCGCCGGGGTCACGAAGCGCGGCGGTCAGCGATTCGGCCGTGTAGATGCCCCGGCTGCCAGGCAACGAATGTACTGCCGCGCCCGCGAGCGCCGCCGGCCCGCCACCTTCGAAATGCACGATATGCGCAGTCTCGTGCGCGTAGATCTCATCGCCCGCGCGGCAGTGCACGAGAATCGCGATCTCATTGCACATCGTACCGCTCGGCAGGAACACCGCTCGCGCTTTGCCAAGGTGCTCGGCGACCTGTTCGCAAAGCGCCGATACGCTCGGGTCTGCCATGTGTTGTTCATCGCCTACAGGCGCCGAGGCGATCGCCTCGCGCATGCCTGGCGTCGGTCTGGTCTGTGTATCGCTGTACAGATTGATCCGACCTTCGATCATTCGAAAATACCCTCAGGTAACAATGCGGAAACCGTGACGTTTGGCAGATCGACGATATTACTGATGCGCAAGTCGACCGCGACGCTGCAAATCACGTAGGCCTGTTCGCGGCTATAGCCGCGCTGCACCAGCAAGTCGATCATCGCGAGCAGTGCATTTTCCGCGGCCAGGGTGACGTTCTCACCATCGTTGCTGCCGTCAGCGCGAATCGGCATACCAGTGGTCGCGATTATGTTGCACGGTGCGGCCCACTGCGGCGCCAGGAAATACCCCGGGTGTGCAAACCGCGGGAATACGATGTTCTCGCGCGCCGCGCGGCCAGCGTGTAGTTGGAACCGTACATCGACCGTCGCACCCATCTCGATAGCTGTAATGCAGCACTCCGAGTCGCCTTGGGCGTAGTGCGCGTCGCCAGTCGAAAACAGCGCCCCCGGCACGGACACCGGCAGGAACAGGCGCGACCCACGGGTCAACTGTTTGATGTCCATGTTGCCGCCGTTTTCACGTGGCGGGATGGTCCTCAGTCCAGAACTCGCCGGCGCGCCTGTGGCTGGCACCGCGTCTGTCACGTCAGGACCGGGCGCAATCCCGCCCGCATCGCGAACAGCCTGCTCTCTCGCATTCCACGCGGCGACCTCCTCCAGCGACGGCGCCACCGCGGAGGTACCCATGAACGCACCTTCCGGAATGCGTACGCCAGGGACCTGCGCAGAACGGGCGAAACCGTCAGCTGCGTGCCAGTGAGCCAGGAACGGACCGCTGATGTGCTCGCGCAGAAAACCGGCGCCCGGACGGATTCGAGTCCACCCGTAGGGCTCCGCGACGATGTCGACGAATTCGACCTCCAGTAGATCTCCTGGCACGGCACCAGCCACCGCTACGGGGCCTGTTACCGGATGCGCAACCCGTGTATCCAGGCCATCCAGATCGGCGATGGTCATGCCAGGCTGAATCTGCCCGTCCGATGCGTCCCGGGTTTCGAGTCGGATGGTCTCGCCCGGGGCAACGGTCGCGATCGGTTCAATGTCCGGGTGCCAGCGATTGTGCCCGGTATGCGGTTCGTCGCGAAGCCGCGCACCGCGATCGATACGAATGTGTTGCATCAGGTGACTCCAGACCCTTTGAGTCGGGGCGGTTGCCAGCATTCTCGCACGGCTCGGCTGCATCACAGCTGCAGGCAGCAGGCTCAATCGGCCAACCGGCCGGCACCGTCCAGACCGGCGCGATCCGGTAGTCAGGTGGCGTAAGGGCTTGACGACCACACCCTGCTCGCGTTGATCATGTCGCGCCCATTCCCGATCAGCTACGACGGTCTTCGACGTATGGATCTCGACATCGCCGGTCAGACGGCCGTAATCACTGGCGCGGCCCGCGGTATCGGACTCGCCACGGCCAGAATGTTAATGGGCGACGGGGCCGACATCGCGATCGTCGACATCGATACCGAAGCCGCACGGTCCGCGGCCGAAACGTTGAATGCGGACAGCGCGAGCGGCGCGCGCGCGGTCGCCTTGCCAACTGATATCACCGATGAGCAGGCGGTGGCGGCGGCATTCGAAGAAGCGCGCACCGCGCTCGGACCGGTATCCATTTTGATTCACTGTGCCGCCATCCTCGACAACAAGACCTTCGTCGATTCGGAACCAGACGACTGGCGGCGCATGATCGACGTGTGCCTTGTCGGTCCGATGCTCTGCATTCATGCCGCGCTGCCCGGCATGATCGAACAGCACTACGGGCGCATTGTGTGTATCGGATCCGATGCCGGGCGCGTCGGCCAGGCGCGTCTGTCTTACTACGCGGGCGCGAAGGGCGGCGTGATCGCGCAGTGCAAATCGATCGCCCAGGAAGTTGGCCGGCACGGCGTGACGCTGAATGTCGTCTCGCCTGGAGCTACCAACACGGAGCTGCGTCAGGCGCGCGAGCGAGAGGTCGAGGCCCGACTGGGCCCGGAACGCTATGCCGAACTGACGGGCAAGGTGCTGAAACGGTACCCGCTCGGGCGCCTGGGCGAACCCGACGACATCGCGGCCATGATCGCGTTTCTCGCGAGCGCCCGCGCCGCCTGGGTTACCGGTCAGGTGATCAGTGTGAACGGCGGCTTCGCGATGCCCTGAGCACCGGCAGGCAGCACATCTGACGAGGATACACACCGCATGTCATTCATGCTTTCAGAAGAACAGCGTCTGGTCAGCGAGTCCATGAGACAGCTGATCGAGCGCGAGGTGGAGCCCGTGCTTGCGCAGCACGACGCCGAACAGCCGCTGCCGCAGGAACCCATGCGGCAGATACTGAAGGCACTTGCACGACAAGGTCTGACCTCTGCGCGCGTACCTGAATCGCTCGGTGGCACCGGCATGCGTATGGTCGACTTCGGCCTGTGCTTCGAGCAGTTGCCGGGACCCGTGATCTTCGCTTTGCTGAGTCAGGAGGTTACCGTCGCCCGGGTTTGCGCCGAGAGTTCTGACGAAGTCAAGGCGCGCTACCTGCAGCCCATGATCGATGTGGATGTCATCACCTGTACCGCCACGACCGAGCCGAACGTCGGTTCCGACCCGCGGAGCGTCGAGACACGCGCCGCCGAGGCAGACGGCCACTGGGTCGTCAACGGCGCCAAGATGTGGATATCGAATGCGAGCATCGCAGAGGTTGCCAATGTCACCGTCAGCATCGGCAAAGACGAGCGGGGACTCAGCAAGCTGATGCGTTTGCTGATCGACAGGCGCGAATCGCCGTTCGAAGCACGCGAGATTCCGACCCTGGGCCTACGTCAGGGGCATCTGGGCGAGATGATCTTCAACGATTGCCGCGTGCCCAAAGCCAACGTCATGGGGTCGGCCGGTGACGCGGCGCGGATCCTGACATTGACGTGGCTGGGCAACCGGCCGCTGCTCGGTATGGCCGCGGCCGGCATGGCGCAACGCGCGCTCGACCGCGCGATCGAATACGCCGGCGGGCGCACGCAGTTCGGCAAAGTCATCGCGGGCCATCAGCTCATTCAGGCGCGTCTGGTCGACATCGAAGAAGCGATACTCACCAGCCGCCTGCTGAGCCTGCATGCACTCGCCGCCATCGATGCTGGCGAGCGCGCCAACAAGCTGTCGGCGATGGCCAAACGACACGCGGTAGAGGCATGCGAGCGGGCCGTGTCGAGCGCGATGCACGTATTCGGGGCCATGGGGATCAGTCGCGAGTTGGGCCTCGAGCGCACCTACCGCGACATTCGCATGTTGCCGATACCCGATGGCACCTACGAAGTGCTGACGCTCATCGCCGGGCGCGAAATCACAGGCATTCCCGCCTATCGAGCGTGACCCGCAGGCTCGGCGGCATCCTGGTTCAACAGGGCGAATTCAGGCGGGCCGCCCGCCGTCCGCCCACCCGTGTGACTGGAGCGTATGCGCATCATTGCGACTCGGAACGTGCTCCCCATCCGGGCGAGGATGGTCGACCCAGTGGCCGCTGGGGTCGGCGCCGCGGCAGACGATCGAGTTGCTGTTCCAGCCGTCGAAGGCCCGCACATCCGCGGACAGGTAGCGCATCGCCAGGCCGCAGCGGCGGCGGGTCGACTGATTGACCTCGGAAGCGTGCAGAATCCAATCGCTATGCAGTGAAATCTGGCCGGCCCGCAACTCGAGACTGACGGGCTGTTCACCATAGTCCAACGGATTGTCGACCGTCTGATTCAGCACGTTGTTCTCGTCGTCCCCACTCTCGCGAAACGGTACCTGAGCGTGCAGATGCGAGCCGGGAATGACCTGCATTGCCGCGTTCTCCTCGTCGACGTCGTCGATCGCAAGCCAGATGGACACCACCTTGCTCGGCGTCAGCGGCCAGTACGAAGCGTCCTGGTGCCAACTGACCCGCTTACCGTCGCCAGGGAGCTTCGCGAAGAAGTGACTGTGGCGGAGGATGACCGTGTCGCCGAGGAGATCCTGTGCGTAGTCGAGCAGCTTGCTGTTCGTGACGATGTCCCAGACGCCCCGGCAGTGGATGTGCCAGTTGGTCAGTTCATAACTATTCCAGCCCGCCGACTGGGCGCGCGGCAGGAGCCAGTCGAAGTAATCCCTGATGGTGCCGATCTCATCTGCGTCGAGCGCATCCAGTGGGGCCACGAAACCACGCTCGTTGTACTGCGCGATCTGCTCCGTCGACAAGACGCGCGGCGATTCCACACCGAGTGGAAAGAACTTCAGCATCCGGTCGTGCTGGGGATAAGCGTTGGTCAGTGTCTGCATGGTCGGGCACTTTCATCGGTCTCGGATCGGCCCTAATGATATGGCAGCCGCAGGCGCGCGTCAGGCACCCGGGCCCGGACACGAAATTCCATGCTTGAACCCATCTACCACCTGCGTCGAGAATGTCAGGTTTTGCGGTGCGGGTCTGCCGCGCGTCAAGTATCCGATTCGCCTTCCGAGGAGCGCCCGATGACCATTGCAATCAACGGCATTGCGCATATTCAACTGACCGTATCCAATCCGGATGCGTGTGTACCTTTCTGGGAGAAGCTCTGTCACTTCATGGAGATGCGCACGCTGCTTCGAAACGAAGAGTCGATGTACTGCATCGGCGGCAGAACCGGCATCCTCGTGCGCGGCGCACCGGCGGGCAAACGGCACCACGAGTTCGATCAAGACACCAGCGGCCTGCATCACATCTGCTTTCGAGCGCGTAGCGTCGATGACGTCAAGGCCGTCGCCGAGTTAGCCCAACCCCGACTAGGCGCGAAGAAGTTTAACCCCGCGGAGGAAGGCGCGCAAATTTGGCCGGGGGATTATTACGTTCTCATAGAAGACCC
>JBCCEJ010000119.1:0-6925 GCA_039030335.1 Pseudomonadota bacterium
AATCTGTTGGTTCCAATCCACATTTCCTTCCCCCAATCCGAGATGCCATTTTCCAACGATCCCGGTATGATAGCCTTGCTCCTTGAGCATCTTGGGCAACGTTTTTTGTGCAGGATCAATGAGCAGAGGAGCCGTCCCGGACAGGATTTTGGCTCGTTCATTTCGCCCGACGGCCGGCATCTGGCTGACCGGCGCGTCCACCAGGAACAACGTGTCCGTGCTGCGCCGCCCGCCAGTGTTCATCGAACACCTCCACGACAATGCGGCCCAGGCCGGGCTGCTGCGTCGACTGCCGGTCTATATGCTTCCGACCGACCGGAATCTCGAAGGCTGCATCTGGCTGGGCAAGCAGATGCTCGAGGCGCAATAGGTCCTCATTCGGGCAATTGCTGCTCCAGAATGTGGCGCTGGATCTTGCCAGTCGTCGAGCGGGGCAAATCGGCGTCTTCGATGAAGTGGACTTCCCGCGGTCTTTTGTAGCGCGACAGATCGCGATCGCAAACCGCCATCAGATCGCCGACCTCGAGGGAGTTATCCTGAGGTACGACCAACAGCACGGGCACTTCGCCCCAGCGCTCGTGCGGCTTGCGCACGACGACAGCGGTTTCGACGCGCGGGTCGGCTTCCACAACCTGTTCGATCTCTGCCGGGTAGATGTTCTCGCCGCCCGACTTGATCATGTATTTCACGCGATCGACATAGTCGAGCGTGCCGTCGGCGTTGCGCCGCAGCACATCGCCCATGTGAAAACGCCCGCCGCGAAAATCCTTGCGATTGACTTGGTCGTTTTCCCAGTAGCCGCTGAAAAGCGTCGGGCCAGCGATCGAGACCTCGCCTGGCTGACCGATCGGCACTTCATTGTCGTCCGGGTCGACCAGCCTGACGTCGCAAAACGCACTTTGCCGTTTCGGCAACCGCTCCGGTGCGGCGCCGATTGGAATGACCGAGCTGGTGGCCGGCGCAAGCCCCGTTTCGGTCGCGCCGAAGGTATTCAGAAATGGCGCTTGCATGAGTTCGGTCGCCTCGGCGATGTGCTCGCGTGGGATGAGGTCGGCCATCGCGCCGATGCAGCCGAGACCCTTCACCGCGGCGTTTCGAGCGCGCAGCGCGGCCGAGAACTCGGCGACCATGCCCGGCACCATCAGAAACCAGCCCATTTCGTGGCGTTCGAGCACGTCGATGATCCGGTCGGGTAAGAAACCGTCGATCATGTGCACCGTGCCGCCGCGCATCAGGTATGCGAGGCCCTGGTCGGTCGATGCCATGTGGAACATCGGCGCCCACGCGATGAAATGGTCGTGGCGCGGCATGCCGAGCTCGGCGGCGAACATGAGACCGCGCGCGACCATCGCGCGGTGCGAGATGAGCGCGCCCTTGGGCAAGCCGGTCGTGCCGCTCGTATACAGGATGACGAAGCCGGCTTCCGCGTCGAGCGCGAGGTCAGGAAAAATTGGCTCGGCCCTCGACAGCAGCGCTTCATAGGGGCCGCCGAGCAACACGCGCGGAATACCCTCGAGCGACAGCCGGTCGAGGTTGTCGTTCAGATCGACCGTCGTGATGATGAGCTTCGGACTGACCAGATCGATGCAGTGCTGAAGTTCGCGATCGCCAAGCCGCCAGTTGAGCGCGGCAAGAATCGCCCCGCATTTGGCGGCGGCGAGTTCCACTTCGAAATACTCTGCGCAGTTATTCGCGAGGATCGCGATGCGCTCGCCCGGCGCAATCCCCTTGGCCATCAGCGCTTGCGCAAGCTGGTTGGTGCGTGCGTCCAACTGGCTGTACGTGAATGTGCGATCGCCGTCCACGATCGCGACGTGATCGCCAAACGCCAGCGCATTGCTCCGGAATATCGCCCCAACGTTCGATACACCGGCGCGGTGTGCTTCGGGCAAGGGCTGGTAGTGGCCGCTCATGTGGCTGCGTCTCCGGTGGCGCCTGGCGCATTGTGCGTAGTCCAGGCTGGCACAAAGCGCCGTTCCAGAAAAGCGCGGGTGGCCTCGGCGAGCGCGTCCGGCTCGTCGTAATGCACCATGTGGCCGGAGTGTTCGAAATGCACCAGTTCCGCGTCGCTGAACATCGCCGCGATCGCTTCCAACTCGCCTGTGGCAAACCGGCCATCCCACCCGTTTTTGAGCGGGATCGCGCGCGTCCAGTACTCGTGCGCGAGCGCGCCGGCGCCGAGCATCACCGGACATTCGACCAGCGGCCAGTAGAACCGCGCCTCGCGGCTCGCAAGGAACACCGATTGCGCGCGCGGATCGAAGGCCCATGCGAGTCGTCCGTCTTCGGCCGGTTCCGTCGCGGCTTGCGCGATGGCCCGACCGTGTGCCGGTGACAGCCGCGGGTTGTTCTTCAACAGCCGCCCAGTTGCGTACTCCAGGTCTGGCAGCGTGCGCATGTGCGCCGGAATCAGCGACTGGATGCGTCGCGCCTCGCGATCGAGCAGCGCGCGCGGGTTCGTGCCGCCATCGGGCGGCGGTGGGCCAAGCCCCTCGACAACGATGGCCGCACCGGCGCGGTCGGGAAAGGTGGCTGCGAACCGTGCGGTGATCTGCCCGCCGAGACTATGGCCGAAGATGGCCGGCCGGCCGCCTGCCAAGCTATCGACCACGGTCATGACGTCGAACAGCATCGCCGCCATCGAATAAACACCGGGTCGATCGCTTCGCCCATGACCGCGCAAATCCATCAGAAAGACTCGAAAGTCGCGGGCGAGATGCTTCGCGACGGGCAAGAGGCTTAGCGCAACGTCGCGGATGCCGTGCAGCATCAGCACGGGTGGCGCGCCCACCGGCCCGAGCGCGTAGACGTTAAGATGCACCCCGGCGCTGTCGAGCGCGAAAGTTTCGAGTTGGCTCATCGGGTCCTGACGTCGGTCTGGTCGTTCGGCGCACGCATCCTACAAGGAATTCACCACATGAGAGTGAGCGTATGAGGCCTGGCGCATGAATCTGGTTTGTGATGATGCGCTGCGCGCGAGCGTGCAGACGAGGCTCGACCGCTTCGAGCGCCACGCGGCGGATGATGACAGCAAGACCGCGGCCGCTGTCGCGCTGCCGATTATCGAGCACGGGCATGGGGCCGATGTCGGCGGCATGCCGGCGTTCGACGCGTGGCAGCGCGATGCCGCGCTGCTGCTGACCCGCCGATCGTCGCGTTTGAAAGATCATCCAGGCCAGTGGGCACTACCAGGAGGGCGTGTGGACCCCGGCGAATCAACTGTGGAAGCGGCGCTTCGCGAACTCGATGAAGAAGTAGGGATGACGCTCGATGAGGGTGCCGTGCTCGGGCGCCTCGACGACTACGTGACGCGCTCCGGCTTTTGCATCACGCCGGTGGTCGTCTGGATCGGAAGCGATCTGACGCCGGTACCCAACCCGGCCGAGGTCGACAGCGTGCATCGCATTCCCGTCAATGAATTCCTGCGCGATGACGCACCGATTCTCGACCAGGAAGGGGAGGCGAATCCCGTGTTGCGCATGCCGGTTGGCGACACCTGGATCGCTGCCCCGACGGCGGCGCTGCTCTATCAGTTCCGCGAGGTTTGCATTCGGGGTGAGGCGACGCGGGTGGCGCACTTCGACCAGCCGCGGTTTGCGTGGCGCTGACGCGAGCGCCGTACGCGCGCCGCCACTAACTGGCGACGGCTTCAGCCACCAGCTCCCCGAAGCGATCGGTATTCACCGACCCGCCGAGATCCCGGGTGCGCGCCCCAGGATCGTCCAGCACCTGGTCTACGGCGGTCGCGATGGCGTCGCCCGCGTCTGTCAGCTTCTGGATCTGACGCCGTTCGCCGAGCCAGGTCAGCATCATCGCGGCCGACAGGATGAGCGACGTTGGATTCGCGATGTTCTGCCCGGCGATATCAGGGGCCGAGCCGTGTTGTGCCTGCGCGCAGCAACGCCCGGCTTCGGCGTTCGCATTGATGGAACCCGCCAGACCCAGTGAACCCGAGAGTTCGGAGGCGAGATCGGACAGGATGTCGCCGTAAAAGTTGGTCGCGACGACAACGTCGTAGTTCTCGGGGTGGCGCACGAGATGAGCGGCCATCGCATCGACGATCACCTCTTCTGTTTCGATGTCTGGATATTCGGCTGCGACGGCCCGGAAGCACTCCAAAAACAGCCCGTCCGTCATCAGGAAAGAGTTGGCCTTGTGGACGGCGGACACGCGCCTTCGCCGCCGCGCCGCCAGCTTGAACGCTTCGCGGCAGATGCGCATCGAACCGTGCCGTGTGATCTTGCGGACCGACAGCGCCATGTCGGGGTCTGGCATCATCTCGCCCACCCCGTTCCACATATTGCGGTCCGGGTAAAAGCCTTCGGTCGCCTCGCGCATGATCACGAGATCCATGCCAGGCGCTTTCGAAGGCAGGAATTCGCGGGCGCGTGCGGGCCTTACATTGGCGTAGAGATCGAGCCCGATGCGAAACCCGGCCGACACGTTGCGCCCGCCTTCGGCAACCGGGGGGTAGTCCATATGCGACTGCGTGCCGAGGATGACACCGTCAAAGTCGTCCCGTGCCCGTTGCAGTACGTCGTCGCGAAGTGTGATGCCGAATTCGCGCAGGCTGTCGAAGCCGGATACCTCTTCTTCGAACGTCAGCCCAAGCGCGAAGCGTCGGTTGGCGGCTTCGACGACCTCGAGTGTCGCCGACATGATTTCCGGGCCTATGCCGTCGCACGGCAAGGTCATGATGCGCATGGGTTACTCCCCGGTGGACGAAGTCTTGTAGTTCGAACCGTATTATTGCCGTCGCGCGGGACGAATCCTCCGCGAACGTGTAATTTGGTGTCCAATCTCACTGATCGAATCAGTTCCCATGGCCCAAGCATACGACTACATCATCGTCGGAGCCGGCTCCGCTGGCTGCGTGCTGGCGAACCGTCTGACCGAAGACCCCGCGGTGCAGGTGTTGCTGCTCGAAGCTGGCGGCAGTGACCAGTCGATTTTCATTCAGATGCCAACGGCGCTGTCGATTCCGATGAACATGGAACGCTTCAACTGGGGCTACGAGTCCGAGTACGAGCCGTTCATGGACAACCGGCAACTCGACTGCCCGCGCGGCAAGACGCTCGGCGGATCGTCTTCGATCAACGGCATGGTCTACGTGCGCGGACATGCCTGCGATTTCGACGAATGGGAGGAGCAGGGCGCCGCCGGATGGAACTACCGTAACTGCCTGCCTTACTTCAAACGGGCCGAGACCTGGGACGGCGAAGCCGACCAGTATCGAGGCGGCGATGGCCCGGTTGGCACGTGCAACGGCAACCGGATGCAGAACCCGCTCTACGGCGCATTCATCGAGGCGGGCCGCCAGGCGGGCTACGGTTTGACCGACGACTACAACGGTTACCGTCAGGAAGGATTCGGGGCGATGCACATGACCGTCAAGAACGGCGTGCGAAGCTCCACGTCGAACGCTTATCTGCGCCCTGTAATGCATCGCACGAACCTGACGATAGTGACGGGCGCGCTCGCGCATCATGTGCTCTTTGAAGGCAACAGGGCAGTTGGTCTTCGTTACAGCGTGGGGGCGCGCCAGAGCGTAGTGCACGCGCGGGCAGAAGTGATTCTCTCGGCCGGATCGATCGGAACGCCGTCGATACTGCAGCGCTCCGGCATTGGTCCTGAAGCGATACTGAAACGTGCGGGCGTGCCGGTTCTGGTCGCACGCGACGGCGTTGGCGAGAACCTGCAGGACCATCTCGAGGTTTACATGCAGTTCCGCTGCAAGACGCCGATCACACTGAACGGCGAGCTGGATGCCATGAGCAAGCTCGGTATCGGCGCGCGCTGGTTCTTCTCGAAAACAGGACTGGGTGCCACGAATCACTTCGAGAGCTGCGCGTTCATCCGTTCGCGCGCGGGCGTCAAATGGCCGGACATCCAGTATCACTTTCTGCCCGCGGCCATGCGCTACGACGGGCGTGCCGCATTTTCGGGCCACGGGTTCCAGGTGCATGTTGGCCCGAACAAGCCGGCGAGCCGCGGGCGGGTGTGGATCCGCTCTGCCGATCCAGACGCCGCGCCCCGCGTGCTATTCAAATATCTCGAACAGGAAGCCGACCGCGAAGCGTTCCGCGCGTGCATCCGCCTGACCCGCGAGATCATGGGGCAAGAAGCGATGGACCCATACCGGGGCGAGGAGATTCAGCCGGGCGCGGGCATTCAGCGCGACGCGGAACTCGATGCCTGGATCCGCGCCAATGCCGAGAGTGCCTACCATCCGTCCTGCACGTGCAAGATGGGTGACGAGTCAGATGCGATGGCGGTCGTCGATCCCGAATGCCGCGTGATCGGTGTCGAGCAACTGCGCATCGCCGACAGTTCGATCTTCCCGACCATCACCAACGGCAATCTGAACGCGCCGACGATCATGGTCGGTGAACGCGCTGCCGATTTGATTCGGGGCATGACGCCGCTGCCCGCGTCGAATGCCGAAACCTGGATCGATGCCGAGTGGGAGTCGCGCCAGCGTGAGGGCACGCCGGAGCGCACCATCGGTTAACTCCGGGCCAGCTCCAGTTCACGACCTTCCAACTTCTTCGAGGCGTCACGCGGCGGCGCGATCGCCGGCGCCAGCAGCACCGCCGCGGTGACCAGCACGGCGGCTGCGATCTCGCGCAGGCCAATAGTCTCCCCAAACGCCAGCCAGCCGACCGCAAACATCGTTGGCAATTCGAAACTGCCGGTTGCGGCCGAGCGTGCCGGCCCGACCAACGGTGCCGCGTAGGAGTAGATCAACTGTGGAATGAGTGCCGTCGCGAGCGCCATGCCGGCGATCGGCAGCCACAGGCTGGTCGAGGCGGGAACGATTGGACCCGTCTCAGCCGAGAGCGCGAGCGGCAACAGGCCGAGCGCCGCGCCGAGCATGGCCGCGCCCATGCGCTCCATTGCATTCAGCCGATGCACGCGCGTACAG
>JBCCEJ010000120.1:0-6235 GCA_039030335.1 Pseudomonadota bacterium
CGGAGGGCGCGTCTGATCGGGTTGCGTTTGATGGCGGCCATCAAGTCACGATCGCCAACGATCATGCCCGTTTGCGGCCCGCCCAGCAGTTTATCGCCGCTGAAGGTAACGAGGTTTACGCCGGCGCCCAGGACCTCGGTCACGGTCAACTCGCGCGGCAAGCCCCAGTCAGCCAGGTCGACCAGTGTGCCACTGCCAAGATCCGAAATCATGGGCAGACCGTTAGCGTGCGCGATCGCAGACATCTCCGTCATCGGCACTTCTTTGGTGAAACCCTGCACTACGTAGTTACTGGTATGCACGTGCATCAGAGCGGCGGTATCGGCGGACAGCGCCTGCTCGTAGTCGCGCGCGTGGGTGCGGTTGGTCGTGCCAACTTCCACCAGTCTGGCTCCCGACCGGGCCATGATGTCAGGTATGCGGAACGCGTCGCCGATCTCGATCAGCTGTCCGCGTGACACCGGCACTTCGCGGTTTAACGCCAGCGTGTTCAGGACCAGAAGAACGGCTGCAGCATTGTTGTTGACTACGGTAGCGGCTTCTGCCCCGGTCAGCTCGCAGAGCAGGCTTTCCACATGGGAGTCACGATCGCCACGCTTACCTGCATGGAGGTCATATTCGAGGTTACACGCCATCTGACCGACGCGCTGTACGGCTGCGAGCGCCCGTTCCGGAAGCACGGCGCGGCCGAGATTCGTGTGCACGAGCGTGCCCGTCAGGTTCAGGACGGGCGTCAGGCTGGACTTTTCATCGCGAGCCAGCCGTTGTGCCACGGCGTCGGATACCTGAGTGAGTTCTATCGAGGGCAACTGGCCGCTGCGCACTGCGGCTCGCAGCGCGTCCAGCTCGGCGCGCGCGGCGGCGACCAGACGCATGTGCCCGTGGCGGCTGGCGAGACCCGGCAAAGCGTGGACGACGCGATCGACGGACGGCAGCTGTCGGAGCAGCTGGCGTGCATCTTCTGAGTTCGTGGCAGGTTTCACCGCTGAGTTGTGTCTCGATTGGGGCGCGCTCGCCTGGCGGCCGGGAGGCTTGACCGTCGGGGGCGCCGCCGCGTGGATTTAGCAGATAAACTATGGGGCTTTACGGGCTCCGGCAAGGCCTGCGTGTAACGCACGTAAGTTCACGTCGGGTGCGTAACGCCGCGCCGCGCCAGCTGGACATCTGCCGGAGCGAACTGGCGGGTACACAATTTGGAGTGACAGCAGTTGGTGCTGACCTGGCTGGACAACCTGTGGCGAGGCCGCCACCGACGGCGCAAGCACGCCGCGACCGTACGGCGGCTGGACGATTCGCTCTGGCGCACGGCACTGTACCTTGCCGCCATTTTCTGCGCGCACACGGTTGCGATGGTGACGCTCGAATCGATGCCCCTCGGCGACGCGCTTTGGCTCACGCTTACCACTGCGACCACCGTTGGCTACGGGGATGTCTCGGCCAGCACGCTTTGGGGCCGCGTGGCGACGGCGACGCTGTTGTACGCGGGCGGCATTTTCGTATTGGCGAAGCTCGCCGGGGATTATTTCGAGTATCGGGCTGAACGCCGCGAACGCATGGTGCGCGGCGAATGGGAGTGGGGTATGCGCGACCACATCGTGATTATCAACGCGCCGGAGCTGACACCGGTACAGTACTTTCAGCGACTGATCGAACAGTTTCGCGCGTCGCCCCGCTTTGCCGAGACGCCTATTCAGATCCTGACCGATCATTTTCCGAACGGATTACCGGCCGGACTGACCAACTATCCAGACGTCGTGCACTACCATGGCCTGCCGCACTCAGAGGCCGATCTGCTGGCCGTCGAGGTTTGCGATGCAGTCGGCATCGTCGTTCTCTCAGCATCGGAACATGACGCAGCGTGTGATGCTCAGACCTTCGATACGTTGCATCGTTTGCGTGCGCTGGGCACAACCGCCCCGGTACTGGCAGAGAGCGTCCGCGACGAGAACCGCGCCCGGCTTCACTCGGCCGGTGCCAACGCGGTTATCCGGCCGGTACGTGCCTATCCGGGCATGGTCGTACGCGGGCTTGGCTCCCCCGGAGTCGAACAGGTCATGGAGGAGTTGTTCCGTTCCGGAGGTGGCGAGTATCGTCGTTTTGTAGTCGACGTTGAAGATGTCGTCTGGCACGAGGTTGTGACTGCGCTGCTCAGTCGTGATCTCGGGACCGCGGTGGCTTATGAGGACAGGCACGGAAACGGGATTCAAACGTCGCCACCGGCCGCAGCACGGATCGGAGCGAGTGCGGTATTTGTTCTCACGCGTTCCGCCGAAAGCGACACGGAGGCGCAAATCGCGGCGGCACTCGCTGCGTTGAAGTGAGGGTCCGCGTCACTGTCGGCCAGCCGGCGTGCACGGTCTGCGCAAGGGCCTTGGAGCGGGCGGGGCAAGTCCGCGCGTGCTGCCCCGACAGACGCCGGCGCAAACTACGTTCCCAGGATTGAGTCACCGCAGACGAGAATCGAAAACGCCGGGGTTCGCAACTTCAAACGCGCTGCCCCAGTACTGAAGATGCCGGCGCGCCGACATCTCTAGAAGGAGACATAAGAAGTGGACACCGAAGCGCTGTCAATCCGAAGCCCGTATCTGATGTTCCTTGGCGATGCGCCTGATCAGCTGGCCGCCAAGACTGCCGACGGCGTCAAGCACTGGCGTCCCGAATGGTGCGTCGCTCAGATGCGCCTGCCGGGCTGCAATGCGGATCTCGGATTACCCGACATGTCGATCTCCGAAGCGGCAGCGGCGGGTGTGAAAACCGTGGTGCTGGGCGTAGCGAACCGCGGTGGCGTGATCGGCGAAGCGTGGATGAAGGAACTGGTCGCCGCGCTCGAGTCGGGCATGGACATCGCAAGCGGCCTGCACACGAAGCTGGCGGGAATTCCCGCGCTGGAGGCGGCGGCTTCGCGGACCGGCCAGCGCCTGATCGAAGTTCGTCATCCGCGCCAGTCGTTCTCTGTGGCAAGCGGTGTGCGAAGGAGCGGCAAGCGCCTGCTGACGGTGGGCACGGATTGCTCTGTTGGCAAGATGTTCACGTCGCTCGCGATCGAGCGCGAGATGAAGGCCCGAGGCATGCAGGCCGACTTCCGCGCGACGGGGCAAACGGGCATCTTCATCGCCGGAGACGGCGTTTCGGTCGATGCCGTGGTCGCTGATTTCATCTCGGGCGCAACCGAGTGGCTCACACCGGAGAACGATCCGGATCACTGGGACGTCGTGGAGGGACAGGGGTCGTTGTTTCACGCTTCGTATGCGGGCGTCAGTCTCGGTCTCCTGCACGGCGCTCAGCCCGATGCCATGGTCATGTGCCACGAACCGACGCGTCAGCACATGCGCGGCATCCCGAGTGCTCCGATCCCAGACCTGCAGGAGTGCGTTCGGCTCAACGAAGCGTGCGCACAGCTGACGCGGCCCGGCAGCCGCGTGGTCGGAGTATCGGTCAACACGGCAGCGCTCGACGAGCAGGCTGCGAACGTCCTGCTGGCAGAAATCGAAAGTGACCTCGGCATGCCGGCGGTTGATGCTTACCGCTTCGGCGCCGGGCGTCTGGTCGATGAGTTGGATTGAACCGCCATGGAACTCTCTGCCCGCCACCTGAGTTGGCCGCTCGCTGGCACGTTTGCGATCTCCCGCGGTGCGAAAACCACCGCGGAGGTGGTCGTCGCTGAAATCCGGTTCGATGGGGCACTGGGGCGCGCCGAATGCACGCCTTATCCCCGCTATGACGAAACCGTAGAGTCCGTAATCGGCGAACTCGAGCGCGCCGGAAAGGCTCTTGCGGGGCAAGGTCCGGAAGCCGCACACACGATGACAGCGAGCCTGTTGCCAGCGGGCGCCGCGCGCAACGCGCTCGACTGTGCGCTATGGGATCTGCGCAGCAAGCTCTCCGGGCAGTCAGTCGCGAGCCTGGTTGGCGAACCGTCGCCCGGCCCCGTACAAAGCGTCTATACGCTGAGTCTGGACACGCCTGAGGCGATGGGAGAGGCGGCCCGTGCGCGTGCCCATCTGCCGCGCATGAAACTCAAGCTGGCGGGTGACGGCGACCTCGATCGCGTGGCGGCAGTGCGGGAAAACGCACCTTCCAGTACCCTGATCGTCGACGCCAACGAAGGCTGGAGCGTCGCGCAGGTTGAACCTTTCAGCGCGGAGCTCGGTGCGCTCGGTGTCGACATGATTGAACAGCCGCTGCCCGCCGCCGACGATGCGCTGCTCGCCGAGGTCGAACATCCTGTGCCGCTCTGTGCAGACGAGTCGTGCCATACGCGCTCGGATCTTGCGCGCCTCGCCGGACGCTACGAATTCGTCAATATCAAACTCGACAAGGCTGGTGGACTCACCGAGGCGCTGGCGCTGCGTGATGCGGCCCGCGCGGATGGTTTCAAGATCATGGTGGGGTGCATGCTCGCCAGTTCGCTCGCCATGGCGCCGGCGGTGTTGGTAGCCCAGGGTGCTGAAGTTGTCGATCTCGATGGCCCGCTGTGGCTCGCCAGGGACTGGCCCGACGCAATGCGTTACGACGTTACGCTAGCGTACCCGGCGGCGCCCGCTTTATGGGGCTGAGGTAGTACGGCGGATGCGCGAATGTCCGCTCGCCCGTCTTTCAGGATGTCTTGCCGGAGGCGGCCTGCTGCGCGGCGAAATGGCGGTAAATGGATACCAGTTCGTCGGGCGAGAAATCGACAATTACGATCTGCTGGCCAGGTTTCAACGACTCGGGGGAACGCGTAATTCGTCCGAGATGGATGTTGTACAGCGCTGAACGCCGGGTCTTCTCGAATAACATGCGACCAAGGAAGGAGCTTCGCGTGTTGTTGTCGACCATCTCGTCAGCGAGCCTCGGGATCGTCACCTTGTAGGTGCTGACGAGCGTGCCTGTTCTCACCGACATGCCTTTGGCGAAGTTGTCTATGAGTCCCCATTGGATGATGCCCCAAATGCCCTGGACATCTTCACTGCGAACGGTACGCACGTAATACACCGTATCCGGGTTGTCGGACTTGTGCAGTCCGAGCAGTTCATCGAGGGTCTTTTGCGAGATCCCCGTAGGCCCGGCGACAACCTTGGGCACCACCGCTCCATCCAGTTCGCCAGCGCGACGCAGCTCGCCTAGCGTGGTCGGCTCGAGATACTCCACTTCGCGCACCAGGGTGATGCGCTCGGTCGGTTTCAGGCGCAGCCGCTCCAGCGCTTCGACCACCGGGATCTCGACGACCTTTTCCCGTTCGAGGATGCGGATGGGCTGAGTGGTTTCGTTGTCAGCTCGCGCCATCAGTTCGGCCGCGTTTAGCGGCTCCAGGCGGTGGGTGATGCGCACGACGGACACTGGCGTATCCAGCGCCGCGCCGGCGTCCAGCATGGCCCGCGCCGACTGCGGTTTGGTGTCCGGCGACTGCAAAAGCGACAATCGTTGACCCGGGAGTACGAAGTTATCCGCCGTTCTCGCGTCGATCGGCTTGACACGCTCACGGGTCAGCTCGGCGATGAATGCGCGTGCTTCCCTGTCCAACTGCACATCCGCACTGGCCGCTTCGATTGCAGCCGGCAGTTCGCGCGTGACGTCGCCGCTCATGCTCGGTTCGAGCGCGGCTTCCGGTAACTCGGCAAGCGCGCGCGCGAGCAGCGGCCGCGGGAGTTCTTCGAGTAGCGAGGCCGGCGCTTGCAGCACTTTCGTCAGAATCGAACGGCGGGGCTCGTCAGCGTCGCCGGCCCCCTCTGCCGCGGTCCGCGCTGCATCGCTGCCCGCACCCGGTGATGGCAGCTCGGTGGGTGCGCTGAGTGCCGGCAGCTTCAACACCTGCACGTCTTCGGTTCGCTTGACGAGCCGGTCTTCAACCGTCGGCCTTGCCTCGGAATCTTCTTTGGCAGTGTCACGCCGTGCGTTCAGCCGATCGATCTCGTCGCTGATATCGGCAAGGGTCTGCGCATCGACTTCCTTCAGCGCGGTCGCATCGGAATTAGCGAGGGTTTCTGCCAGCAGTCGGGCGGGTGCTTTCTCCAGGACTTCGACCGGTGCGTCAGCGACGACCCGCGCGGGATCGGTCTTCGTGGCGGGCGCCTCGGGCGGAGCTGGCGCGGGACTCGGCGCGGCTGGCGGAGCAGAGGCGGACACCTCGGGGGTGACTGGCGGCACTACCGGAGCCGGGGCAGGAGCCACCGGCACCGGCGGTGTCGCGGGCGCCGGCGCCGGACTCACCGCGACCGGCGCCGGCGCGGAGGGTGTATCCGTCGTCGGTTCAGGC
>JBCCEJ010000121.1:0-4163 GCA_039030335.1 Pseudomonadota bacterium
ACCCGGGTTGTGCGGGTTGCATAACATCAGCAGCCGCGTGCTCGGGTCGATGAGGCTGCGCATCTGATCGAAGTCGATCTCGAACCGTTGCGCGCCGCGTACCAGCGGGCAGAGCAGCGGCCGGCGGCCGGTCTCTTCCACAGAGCGGAGAAAAGGCGGGTAGATGGGCGTTTGGATGAGCGCGCCATCGCCGCTGCTGCTCTGGGTCAGCACGGCCCAATAGAGGCCCTGCACGATATCGGTCAGGAGCAACGTGCGTTCGACCGGAACTTGCCAGCCGAATTTTCGCGCCATGCGCTCGGCGAACAGCGCGGGCAGTGCCTCGGCTTCATGGCGCGACGGGTAACCAAAATCGCTTGCGGCGGCGGCAGCCGCGATGTGCGACTGAATGGGTTCGGCCACCGGGAAGTCCATATCGGCCACCCACGCGGGCAGGATGTTCGGCGGATAGCGTCGCCATTTGAATCCGCCGCGCGCGCGCAGGTCATCGATGCTGAAGCGTTCGAAGTCGTACATAGGTATCCGGTTACACTCAGTGCGTCAGGTTGAGAGCAGCGGAGATGATGACAGGTATGAGCGCCGACTCCATACGTGTGGTGAATTGCAGCCGTTTCGGTGAACCTCAGTTGCTGCGCGTCGAGACGCGTCCGCGGCCGGTGCCGGCCTCTGGTGAGGTGACGGTCGACCTGCACGCCTGGGGCGTCAACTACGTCGATGCGCTGATGGTCGCTGGCGGCTATCAGCTGAAGCCAGACTTGCCGTTTGTGCCTGGCATGGAGGCGGCGGGCTATGTGTTGGACGCGCCAGCGGAAACCGGGTTGGCGGTTGGTGCCCCCGTGATGCTCGGCATGCGGCCTGGCGCCTTCGCCGAGCAGGTCTGCGTGCCGGCGTCGGCCGTGCAGGCACTGCCCGATGGCGTCAGCCTGGAGCAGGGCGCCTGTTTCCGCTCGGCCTTTCAAACCGCCTACCACGGTCTGGTGCAAGGCGGACGGCTCGAGTCCGGTGAGGTGGCACTGATTCACGGCGCCGCCGGCGGCATGGGGCTCGCGGCCGTTCAGGTTGCCAAGCTGCTCGGCGCGACGGTGATCGCCACGGCGCGCAGCGTCGAACGTTTGGACGTGGCCCGCTCGCTTGGCGCCGACTATGTTCTCGGCTATGGCGAAGGGTCGTTCCGGGATGCTGTCAGAGACCTGACTGGCGGTGCCGATGTGATTTTCGATCCGGTGGGCGGCGATGTATTCGACGAGTCGATGCGGTGCCTGAACTACGGTTCCCGTATCGTCGTCGTTGGCTTCACCAGCGGTCGCCGCCCGGTGGCAAAAACCAATCATCTGCTCATCAAGGGTGCGAGCGTGACCGGCATCCGCGCGGGCGAGTTCAGCCGTCAGAATCCCGAGGTCGGCAAGGCAAACCGGGCGGTGCTGCACCGCTGGCTGGCTGAAGGCCGCATCCAGTCACATATTTCGCACCGTTTCCCGTTCGAGCGCGTACATGATGCGCTGCAAGCGGTGCTGGACCGTGAGGTTGTTGGCCGCGCCGTCCTCCATCGGTGAGCAACCCGCGCCTGCTACCATGCACCGACAGGGCAAATCCCGGGTAGCGAATACACGTGATCGACGCAGTACTCGAAGAACTCACCGCGCGCGTCAACGCCAACGCGGCGCTGGTACGGCGCGGACGTTGGGTCAACCTGACGTTCCTGTTCGGCATTGACGACACCGACTATCTGGTGCGGATCGCCGAAGGCCGCGTCGTTGACGTAAAGCGCCGCGTGCTCGCAACGGACAGCGGCGTGTTCTGCATCCGCGCCCGTTCGGAGGTCTGGCGGGAGCACTGGCAGCCAGTGCCGCGGCGCGACTATCACGACATCTGGAGCATGTTGCCGCGCGACCTGGCGCAGGTCGACGGTGACCTGCTGCCGCTCATTCAGAATCTTCAGTACTTCAAAGACGTGATCGCGAGCCCGCGCGGCTCCGTCAACTAGGTAGCCCGGACATGCCGCAATTCGAACCGATCATCGGGCGCTACCTGAATGTCGAGGTCGCCGGGGAAACCTGCCGCATCTACGTGGAGGAGGCGGGCGAGGGGATTCCACTGCTTTGCCTGCACACGGCCGGCTCCGATGCGCGGCAGTTTCGCCATCTGCTCTGTGACGAAGAACTGACGCGGGACTTCCGCGTGATCGCGTTCGACCTGCCCTGGCACGGCAAGTCCAACCCGCCCGTTGGTTTCCAGGCGCGCGAATACGAACTCTCCACCGAACTCTATCTGCAGACCGTTCGCGCTTTCATCGCGGCCTATGAGCTCGAGCAGCCGGTGGTCATGGGTTGTTCGATGGGCGGGCGCATCGTGCTGCATCTGGCGCTGCATGCGCCCGATGAATACCGGGCCGTGATCGCCCTGGAAGGGGCCGATCGGCTGGAACCCTACTACGGTCTCGACTGGCTGAACCGGCCGGATGTGCACGGTGGAGAGGTCGCTGCGGCGTTCGTCTCCGCTCAGGTGGCGCCGCAAAGTCCCGACGAATACCGCTACGAAACGCTATGGCACTACAAGCAGGGCGGCCCCGGGATCTTCAAAGGGGATCTGTTCTTCTACTGGCACGACGGCCATTTCGACGACCGGTCGCCGCAGATCGATACATCACGCTGTCCGGTTTATCTGCTGTCCGGTGAATATGACTCGTCGTGCACGCCTGAACGCACGGAAGCGACGGCGGCCCGCATCAGAGGCAGCAAAGCGACCATCATGGAAGGCATGGGACATTTCCCGATGTCCGAGAACCCGGCGCTGTTCAAGCAATATCTGCAGCCGGTATTGGCGGAGATTCTGGGACACGACTAGAGCGCCGTCGTCGCCAGAGCTACCCAGAACCCGCCGCGTCGCGCGGCGGGTTCGGTGTGGCGGAGTTCAGTCGTCGGCCATCAGCACCAGCGTGCCGGTGGTGGACAGATGCCCGCCGGTACCATTCACGACGCACGTGCGCGCGCCGGTCTGTTTGCCGGCATCCCCATTCACGCCGTCTTCAGCCGTACCGGACAATTGCCGGTAGGCCTCGATCAGCAACGGCATGCCGTACATGCCGCTATGGTTGAACGAGAGTCCGCCACCGTTGGTGTTGATCGGGAAGCTGCCGCCCGGCGCCGCACGGCCGTCCTTCCACAGCAGGTGACCTTCGCCACGCGGCGCGAGCCCGAGCATTTCCGCCGTGATTGCGGCCGTGATGGTGAACGAGTCGTAGATCATCGCCATTTCCATGTCGGCGGGACCCATGCCGGCCATCGTGTAGGCCGTAGCGGCCGACTGGGCGGCGGACGTAGCCGTGAAGTCCGCCATCTCCAGCATGTTCTGGTGACCCATGGCTTCGCCCGCACCGGCAATCCACACCGGGCGCGTGCTGAGGCCTGCCGCGACCTTCGGACTTGCGATCAGCACCGCGCCGCCGTGGTCCGTGACCATGCAGCAATGCAGGATCGTCAACGGCCACGTGATCACCGTTGATGCCTGGACCTGCTCGACGGTTATCGGCCCGCCAAACGGGTGCTTTTCCTTCGAGTACATGGCGGCACGGGGGTTGAGCGTTGCCCAGTCGCGCGACACCTTCGCGATATGCGCGAAATCCTCCGACGTCGTGCCGAAGCGGTGCATGTGGCGGACCATCGCGTGTGCATAAGCGCTCGGTGCGCCACCCATGCCGTAGGCCGCGGTCATCTCCAGCGCCGGTGACGCATCACCGCTGCCCGGTCCGTAGCTCGGCCTGCCCTTGGCACCGATCTTGCGCGACGAGAAGCCGTTCTCACCGTGTGTAACGAGCGCGACTTCGATGATGCCGGCGTGAATTGCCGCGAGCGCATGGTGCACGTGCATCTCGAAAGAGCAGCCGCCGCAGGCCGTTGTATCGATGTATTTCGGCTTCAAGCCGAGATGTTCACAGAGTTCGCTCGACCAGCCAGTTGAGAAGATGCCGTCGATCTTCGCGATCGGAATACCAGTCTGGCGGCTGACGTTTTGGATCGCCTCGATGTGCAATTGCAGTGACGTCTTCGGTTCCTTCAGGTAGCCGATTTCGTCCGCTTCAGCGGCGCCGACAATCGCCGCGGCTTTGTAGAGTGGGTGCGCCATGCTCAGTCCTCCACAACGCGCCAGTAGGGCACGTGGGTGTC